>CAYSWV010000007.1:62462-79380 GCA_964434865.1 uncultured bacterium | reverse complement strand
AAATCTATGAATAGTTAAAATCTATGAATAGTTAAAATGTAGAGACAAACCTCATTGAGAGCTGCGACACTGATATCTACGGCATCAAAAATGAGCAATTGAGACTTTGGATCCCAATGATTTTTGTTAAGATATCTAACAGTACTCAGATCAGCTTCCCATTAAATATAGACAAACTTGAATACGGTTGATGAGATGAGTCATTTTGCTTGATCAACATGAGTTATATCGCTAAGATTTTGGCTTTTTAGTAGCAAATATCACCCAGGGTCACTAAACGATCCTTAATCTAAAAGTATGAGAAACACATGAGAACAAAAAGTTTTAGCTCACAGCTTGAGTTTTTGCGTAAATTCACCAGGTCCATCTTAGATTGGATACTCAGTATATCAGTGGTTGAACTGAGCCTAAAACCGTTAATTTAATCAAATCCTTGTAAGGTTTTTGTGAGCCACTGAATTGACAATTGAATTTGCTGTGATTATTACGCAAAGCACTATGAAATAGATGAAATGAGCTTTACTCCCTACCAGAAGTCTACGACAGGTTTAAGCGTTATTGCTGTTTGACCTTGAAGTGGCAGAGCGTATTCTTACTTATAAGGGTTCATTGATGAAATCGCTTCGAGCCCGTCATCTTTTTGCTGTATCCCTTCTGTAGTTTTAGGATATGCTTCAATGTTTAGTGATCAGCTTACTACTCTCAATTTAGTTGATGAGCTTCAAGCTTGTAGTAAGGATCAGTTTACGGGTTGTCTTTCAGTTCAAATGTCAGGCGGTGAGGTATGGAAGCTTCTCTTCTTCCTCGGTCGAATCGTAGCTGATTCTGGTGGCGTTCATTCTTTCCGGCGCTGGCAACGGCATATGTTAAAGTATTGTCCCCAGTTGTCAAGAATAGAAGTTGCAGCTGCTCATGCGGCAGAGCAAGACTGGATGAATTTCCGGTTGTTAGGTCAGTGGATTAGGCAAAATACCATTAATCGTGAACAAGCTATTGCAGTGGTTGAAGGTAGTTTAGAAGAGTGCTTATTTGATCTCATTCAGTTGGAAGCCACTTTAGCTCAATCTACTGCCTATCCTTTATTGTACTCAGCCACTCAAAGCCAAGACGCAGATATTCATTCAGCCATTATCCCGGTAAGGGTTTGCTACGTCTTGCAAAAGGTTCAACAAGAATGGGATCAATGGTGCGAGGCTGGTCTGGCAGAGTTGTCACCCAATCTTGCCCCTGTGATCGATGAACCCAACTCATTGCAACTATCAACACTCTCAGCTGAAATCAGATCTCTGATCCCTTTCATAGATGGACAAACCACCATTAGAGATTTAGCTGCAACAATCAACCAATCTTCTCTCTCAGTTATTCAAGGGATCAAACCTTACATTGATAAGGCTGCTATTAAATTAGTTCCGATATCTGATGTAAGTAGAGCAGCATTTCTAACTCATTGTGCGGCTGCCAAAGCCTCAAACAAGGAAAAAAAAGAGAGAGACCTCAATGTGGATGAGCTGCTGCAGGCATTAAACGAAATTTATGATCTGAGTGAATTATATTTGGGGAAGGCCTTAGCCACAAAATACTTGGAAAAATCAAGGCCTCAGTCTGACTGGACCGAGAAATTTCAAATTATTGACTCTCAGGTCCAGTTTGTAGGTTCACCACCCCAAGATCTTGGATCATCCCATTTAAATGCCTACTCTCAGTGGATGAAGACGTTTATTTCCAGCTGTAGTCACATCATTCTGGATTTTCCCCAACTGGTAAAACGGCAACAAATTCGAGTGAACTATTAGTCGGCAACTGTGTACACATTAGGAGGACTGATTCCATGGTAAATGTTCAACTAGCTGACAAGATCTATACTGAACCTGCATTGCAGCACCCTCTCAAACAGCTCTATCCCAAAAAGCACTATCATTATGCCTTTGGAGACTTCTTTTCTTTTGAACGCGAACGGGGAACAGTAGTGGATTGGAATGATGCTCGTACTATCTTTGTAGCTGAAGATTTTGTCATTGGCTTAATTCAAGGGTTAGAGGAGGAATTAGGCAATGCAGCCTCAGTTGTGATGTACAACATTGGCTATGAGTGGGGGATCAGAGATGCCGCCTACTTCAAAAAGTGGTTTGGAAAAGAATATGAAATTCAAACAGATCTGAGCCAAGTCCATTTCCCGTTTTTGATGGAAGCTTGGTGGTGGCCGTTTACCAGTCAGGGATGGGGCAATTGGGAGGTTGATATCAACGAGCGCAAGAATGGCTTTCTGTTTATCAACATTTTTGACTCCGTAGTAGCCCGTACATTAGGTGAAGTCGGTAAGCCCGTTTGCCATCTCTATGCAGGGCTATTTGCCGGGTTTTTCAGCCAAACGGTGCACAAATCACTAGGCTGTATTGAAATCCAATGCTATGCCATGGGGGAAACTTATTGTAAGTTTTTGTTGGGGAAGCAAGAGCGTGTTGATGCCGCCACCTTTTGGCAAAACGAAGGTGCTTCAGCTCGGGACATTGAAAAACGTTTAACTCAGGGAGAGTATCTACAATGAGTCAATCTGATCTAACCCTGACAGTTCAAGACTTCTTTCAGCAATGTAGTTGGTTAGGGTATGACACTTCAGATCTTAGATCTATTCAACCTGCTTCTCTACTCCAATTGAGTGTAAAAGAGTACTTCTCTTTAATGATCTGGAATGGAGATCTACAAACCACATCACCCAAGCCCTTGTCTGACTGTAATCCCTGGACTCTTGATGTAGCTACATTCTTTCAGTCTGTGTCGTGGGTCCCAGCTCCCCTAATTGCCCAGCTCCCTGCTGAAGAGACTCTCTCCGATCCCATGACGCCTCGGCTACCTATTTCAGATGTTTCTAATCTATTTTGAGGTTTGACTATGAATACAGAACTCAATCGTTTAATGCTACAGGCAGAAGACCGTTTTCTCGAAGATGCAGAACTGCAACAATGGCAAGATCAGATAGACGCTTTAGCAACGCGTTTGGATACCTATGAGTCCCTGCGAGAGCTAGAAACATCCTTGTTCGAGTCTATTGTGCAGCACTTATTTGAAGCAACGCCTCATCAGAGTGGGGATACTCTTAGACCTGTCATTATGCAATGGATTTCAATCTACCGCTATGCCAGTATGGCTATGCTACTTGGTGATCCGGATTTTCTCAAGTATCGTTTGTTGGAGTGGCTAGGTCCAGTGATGCAAGTTCACCGTACACCGCAAAGTACTCCCGATCCAGCCATCTTTTACCAGTTAATGCAGAAGGAATTAAAATCTTTGATCCGGAGTCAATACAGTGAACTAGAACCTTATCTGCAACTGGCTGTTGATTTTTTAATGGTGCCGAGTACTGAGTTATCCAGTGCACGATAGCCTTTGATGTGAACAATTGGTGTTGATGCAATTGAGGACAATTATGTTGAATATCGCGGAATTAACTTCAGGTAGCACTCCTTGGAGAAATTACTACTGTCCCGACGCTTATTTAAAAGGAGATACTGAGTTTGGGTTGATTGAAAGCCGCTCAGGTTCTCGATTAATGGCATTGCCGGAACCTTTTTTAGAAGCCTTGTTGGCTAGCTTGAAACATGAAACAGGTCAGGCCGCGGAGTTTGTACTGTTTCAATGCGGATATCGTTGGGGCAAGAAATTTTATCGTCGCTTTACAACTGAGGTAAGTGAGTTTTATCAAAAGCCTCTAGCTCAACTTGAAATGATTCATTTTCTCCAATGTTTGAAGCAGTGTTGGAAAACCCATGGATGGGGTGTTTTTGACCTAGATCTAAACCACCATCAGCAAGGTGTGTTGATAGCTCAGATCAAGCATTCTACTCTGGCTCATGTTGCTTCCCAGGGCCGGTCTTGTTATCTAGAAGCTGGATTACTGAGTGCTTTTTTTAGTCAATTAACCGGACAAGATCTAGACTGTATTCAAACAGCTTCTGTATCTGAAGGAGCGGAGAGTAACACTTTCATTATTGGTTTGAAAGATCGGTTAAAGCCAGTGAAAGCATGGATATCAGAAGACCAAGATCACAATACTATCTTGACTCGTCTTTGCCCGATTTCTACTCAACACGTATGAGGAACCACATATGGCTAAAACTATCAAGTTGGAACCCATTGATCAAGAAACATCGGTCAATACGAATGACAACCTATTATCAGGTCTGTTGTCAAAGAATTTGAATATTCTGTCTGAGTGTGGTGGCCGTGGCATGTGTTCAACTTGTCATGTCTTCATCAAGGATGGAATGGATCATCTTTCCCCCTTAAATCGGCGAGAACAACGGACTTTAGAAGTGATCACTAGTTGTCGCACCAATTCACGTTTGGCCTGCCAAGCTCGAGTTTTAGGGGATGGTGTTGTTGTTGAACTACCGACAGGGGTGTACATCGATGCAAACACGAATATCGAAGATCTGATCGGCCGGCGCGCTGAAGAAGATTTACTCCATCCTTTGACCGGAAAAGTCTTGGTTGAGCAAGGAAAGTTGGTAACTCGATCCATGATCTCATTACTGCAAGATGTTCAAGTGCAAGTCAATGATTATTTTGCCAAAACCTACGATCTCTAGATTAAACTGTGGAGGATAAAGCTAATGCTTAGCCAATTGCAAGAACTAACCCAGACAGCTGATGGACGGTTTGCTACTGCAGCTGAACTAGAGTTTTTAAAAACTTATCTGGAAGCAGCCGCAACACGAAAACAGGTCTACACCACTCTGCGAGATCAAGCCCCTAAAATTGTTAATGAAGTGATTCAAACTAAACGAGCAAATCAACCCCAAGCCTTTCAAACAGCAGGTCGAGACACAACTGACTTCTGCCAGCGAGATTTAGGGATGATGCTAAAACTCACAGCCTCGGCGATCTTGTTTGGTGATTTAGATCGCTTCAGGAGTAATGTATTGGTTTGGTATCGAACCATCACTACAGCCTTTGGGTATCAGTCTCAAACCGCTCATACTTACAAACTACTCCATAAAGTAGTCGATCAGCACCTTGAACCTGAAGCTCGCAAAGTTGCAGGATTTGCCTTGCAATTGAACCCTAGTATCCTAGGCTGAGGTTTCAAGACTTAAACATAATCGTTGGTAAACGCTTACCCTGCTTTCGAGGTTATCTACAATGTCTGCTTACTCTATTGCATTAGTTCACCCTAACTCCGATCAAGCTTTGGACTCAACTCCAAGAGATCTGAAGTCTCAACATGTGATTCAGGTTAATGGCGATGAAGTTATTTTAGATGTGGCTTTGGATCAAGAGGTTAACTTGCCTTACACATGCTTGAATGGAAAATGTTTGGATTGTGTGGGTCAATTAGTTCAAGGCGATGTCGAACAAACTCCTGAAGCTATGGAATTTTTAACTCGCCACAAGATCGATTCCAGCTTTGTGCTCTTATGTTGCTCCTGCCCCAAAGCTGACTGTGTGATTGTAACTCATCAAGCTGATACTCTTCTGTGAAGTGATTCTGAGGTTATCATGACTACAACTATATCTAAGTCTATGCAAAGGTTAGAAGCCGCAAGCGTTGCAAGTACCATCGCTGGATCTTTGGTCAGTATTGCAACCCAGCAAATTGCTTATCTCTCCATTCCTCTCTCTCTGACTCTTGGCCTACACCTGGTCAGCTACAATCGTTCAAAAGCAGCTCAACGTATTCGTGATACCACTTTAGAGCAGCACCACCAAGCTCTCTCAGGTGATCTAGAGCAAGTTAAGTCAACTTTGGGAAGGCTAGAAAAGGATCAAGTTGAACTGACTCAGCTTTACAAGCAATTACAGGATATTCTCAGTTATACGCAACAGATTCAAAACGAATTACAGCAGGCTGAGCTTTATTACAAGCGTGGACTAGTTTATCGGCAACTCAATCAGCTAGAGGCAGCGCTGTCTGATTTCAATACTGCGGTGTCACTAGACTCATCGTTAGCTGCAGCCTATTTTGAACGGGCCACCATTAAAGCGGCTCGGGGCCAACGCCAAGATGCTGCTGCTGATTTTAAGACCGCGGCTAATGCTTATTTCTCTCAAGATGATCTGATCCAGTATCAAGAGGCCAAAGACAGACTTCAGGCTATGTATGATCTGCGTGGTGACGATCAGGTCAGCCAAAACGCTGTTCAAGCCACTGTTGCAGCCTTCTTTAGCTAAAGTCCACGGCAATGGTAGTTTTATCATCACCATCCCACTATGAGATCTTTGACTGTATTGGTCAGGGTCATCATGGTCAGGTTTATCATGCTATCCATACTCTCAACCAAAAGCATGTTGCCCTTAAGTTTTTAGATCATCACACCTTTCCAACCCATCGCTTCTTGCGGGAATTAAACTGTTTACTGAGTCTGCGCCATCCTAATATTTTGACCTGTCATGGATTCGAGCATCATGATGCAGGTCGCTATCTAGTCATGGACTATTGTCCTGCTGGTAACCTAAGGCACTTGATGTCGACCACAACTCTGAGTCTCGAGCAAAAGCTCACTTTAATCCAAGATGTGTTGAAAGGATTGGAGTATGCTCACGATCAAGGTATTGTCCATTGTGATATCAAGCCTGAAAATATTTTGATTGAAGTGCATCAACATAGATATATCGCCCGAATTGGTGATTTTGGCATTGCTCGGATACGACATTCGATCGCAAAGGCAGGAACACCCTCCTACACTGGATCTCCAGCTTACATGGCTCCTGAGCGTTATTATGGCGAGTTTTCAAGTCGTGCCGATCTTTACGCTGTTGGCATTATCTTATTTGAATTACTGGAGGGGTGTCGCCCCTTTAATGGGACACCTGGGGAGTTAATGATTGCGCATATGAATCAGAGAGTTAAAATACCTGACTCTATTCCTTTTTTATTACGCTCAGTGCTGACTCAGTCCTTGAATAAACTCCCTCAAAGACGTTTTGCTTCAGCCAGGCATATGATCAAAGCTATCGATCTCTGTAAAGCTATGGCAACTGCAACCTCTGAACACTCTGGAGATCCCCCTTTCTCAAGCCATAAACAACAATGAGTACTAGCACCAGAGACAGGTTAGATAAGCTTGATAATGCTTGAGTTTATCTTCGGAGAAATGAGAATTGAACCATACTAAAGTCACTTCAGCTTCAAATTCACCTTTTGAGGTTCTGATGCTTCCTTGAGCCTCGCTTTCCTGCACAAAGCCATGATGCTTGAGAAACTGGATGCCTCGATGATTGGTTTGATGGAGTTGAAATTCAAGCCGAAAGATATGTAATAGAGTCGATTGAATGTCTTGTAAATAAGACTCCAATAGCACACTGCCAAAGCCTTGATGTTGCCAATCTGGATCAATGAGTAGTGTTGCTTCAGAAAGGACGTGAGCTTGGCAGCAAAAGGGAGGTGTGTAAGCTTGAATGTAGCCAATTACAGATCCCTGAACAGTTAAGAGTAGACACAAGCCCCGGTGACAGCTCTGGCTTAACCTATCATGCACGTAGTCAAATGTGACCTCATCTTCTGTCTGAGTCAGGCTATCTTGATCTTGATGAGTCACTTTCTTGGACAACTCATAGATAGACTGAACATCTTTCAAAGTGGCTCTGCGAATAACCTGCTCCGACTCAGGGTTTGCCAGCTCCGGTTTCGAAGGCTCTGGTTTCGGAGATGTAAGGGTAGCAGATACTGAAAATTTTGTCATAGCACGTCTCCCATAGTGCCCTCTTTTGTTTATGGTATCGGTAGTCAGACTATTTCAGTTGCCAATCCTATCAAACCTGAACATTTATTCTAATCCCTCAAACAATTGTCATAAGAACCATTCAATGTTGGCGATCAGACTGAGCTAACCCTTGGATCAAGAGAGTTGCAGACAGTTGCAAAAAGGCATCTAGATCTTGAGGTTTGATCCGGAGCGACTGGTCTAGTAACAATAAAGATTGACCATGGACCAAGGACCAGGCAACTCTAGCCATATCCAGAGCATCAAAGCCTCGATATAGCCCGATAGCCTGACCCGCTTCAATGGTGCCAACTAACACTTCAAAAGCCTGCTGACCGGCCATACCTAAATCAGGATACTTATCGGGATCGTCCCAGGATCCACCTAGAAACATAATTTGATAGTGGGATGGATGGGTGAGAGCAAAATGAATATAAGCTTTACCAATGGCTTCTAGGGGTTGGGTGGTATCGGCAGGCTGAGACTGTTTGGCCGCCAGCATAACAGAGGTTAATGCTTGAAACCCATCTACAGCCACAGCAGCAAGCAAACCCTCTTTGTCGGCAAAATGACGATAGGGAGCATTGTGTGAAACCCCCAGCCGTCGAGCCACTTCCCGCAGAGATAATCGAGCGATCCCAGCTTCATCAATTAAGGCTATGGCCTCTTGTATTAAACTCTGGCGCAGATCGCCATGATGATAACTCTCACCTGCCCGCTTAGATTTTGGTCGTGGCGACGATGGCATGTAACCTCACTTCAAATCTAACTTTAAGAAGTTTAACCCATGATGTTGACGGTGACAACATTGAGAGCTACAGTGATGTTGACGGTGACAACATTGAGTGTTTTGGAGAGGTCATAAGGATGATAGATCAACCCCAATCCTTTGATGCTATTGTGATTGGTTCAGGTATAGGTGGGTTAACGACAGCAGCTTTATTATCGAAGTTGTACCACCAGAAGGTCCTAGTCCTGGAGCAGCACTTCACAGTTGGTGGGTTTACCCATTCCTTTGAACGTAAGGGTAAATTTCATTGGGATGTTGGCTTGCACTATGTTGGAGATATGGGCCAGGGTAGTACAGGCCGGGCTGTCTTTGACTACATCACGAATGGATCTCTAAAATGGCACCCTATGCCAGATCCGTTTGAAAAGTTTGTTTATCCTGACTTTACCTTTGAGGTGCCTACTACCTTAAGTCAGTATCAGGCTGCACTCATTCAGCAATTTCCTCATGAACAAGCCCCTATTCAAACCTACTTCAAAGATGTCCAACGAGCTGCTTTTTGGTTTGGAGCCTATTCTATGTTGGAGTTATTTCCTCAAGGGTTAGAGCAAGGATTAAGACCTTTGATCGGGTTTTGGGGACAGATTGCTCGTCAAACGACTCAAACTTATCTGGACAAGCATTTTCAAGATCATCAACTCAAAGCATTACTGACCTCTCAGTGGGGGGATTATGGCTTGCCACCAGCTCAGAGTTGTTTTGGCATTCATGCCTTGATCGTGACTCATTTTGCTCAAGGGGGTTGGTATCCAGTAGGCGGATCTCAAGCGATTGCGCAAGCGATTGTGCCGGTAATTGAGCAGGAAGGTGGCAGGGTCCTGACTCAGCAGCGAGTGACTGAGCTATTGATTGAGTCAGGTGTAGCAAAAGGGGTTA
This sequence comes from uncultured bacterium, assembly GCA_964434865.1. GTDB lineage: Bacteria > Cyanobacteriota > Cyanobacteriia > Thermostichales > Thermostichaceae > CAYSWV01. The sequence goes on along the minus strand of CAYSWV010000007.1, from coordinate 70,014 downwards.
AGACTGAACGTACAGCTCGTCAAGCTTCTGATACTCAGAGGTTTTATGCCCCTGTTGTCATTTCAGATGCGGGTGCGTTTAATACCTACTTAAAGTTGATTCCCGCAGACTATCCTCTAGAAATACGAGAAGCGATTAAAGCGTTCCCCAAAGGAACCAGTATGATGACGGTTTACTTAGGTTTAAAAGCCGATCCTCGACATTTGGGATTTAACGGTGAAAATCACTGGATCTACACCACTTACGACCACAATGCCATTGCTAGCGACCCCCCGCTTCCGGCAGAGGGGTTACCTAAATTTGGTTACCTTTCCTTCCCCTCCCTTAAAGATCCACTAGCCAAGAGTCATACTGCTGAGATTATTGCTCATGTCGATTTCAGTTATTTTCAGCAATGGCAAGAGCAATCTTGGCGACGAAGGGATCATGACTATGCTGCTTTAAAAGAAACCATTACCCAGTCTTTGATCAAGCTGGTAGAGCATCACTACCCAGGTTTCCAAGACATCATTGAGTTTGCTGAACTTTCAACTCCTCTGACAGTTGAGCATTTTAACTCAAGTCATCAAGGTGCCATCTATGGTATTCCCTGTATTCCTGAACGACTAGATCAACCTTGGATAGGATCTAGGACTCCCGTGAAGAACCTTTACTTGACTGGGGCGGACGCTTTTTCACTAGGCATCATGGGAGCTATGATGGGGGGCGTTAAAACGGCGGGTTTAATCCAAGGGCCTCTAGGCTTCTTCAAAATTATGGCCGCAGTCCATCACAAACCAAGTCAGTACCCTCAAGAAGGCTAACAGCAGAAAACTTCCTTTAACAGGATTGAATTTCAATAGGCTTGAATGTAAACCAGCAAAGGCATGAGATCTTAACTCTAAAACAACTTCGATCCCCTAATTCTGAAATTGGCAATGCTGTTAGCATTCGTTATCCCAGTGGCCAATAACCTGACACTCTTTATTAGCCACCGTGCTTATGTCCAGGGGAACCTCTCAAAACCCCTCAGCTAGTGAGTTGCGTAGTAAATTCCGGTAGGTAGATTCTTGCAGCAGCATCTGCTGATGAAGCTTCACCAAAAATTCGCGGGACTGCTCCAAACTCATATGACCAACCATATTCTCAAAAGCTTTTTGTCGGAATTGCTGTTCCAGCGTAAGCATTGAGTTGACATCCAGATTATCCATTTACGGCACCTCAGATCAGTAAGAACTATGCCATGCGAGTGTTGCTAACTTTGATATCTTTAATGTAACAAATTATGACTAAAATGCAAGTACGTCAGAAGAATATGATAGAGAAGATGATTTAGAATTATCAGACTTGGCGAGATTGGAATGTATTCCTCATAACAGTTGGGCGGATCTGTTCACCTCAGGCTAGATCCATTAGAGTAGAGATCATGCTGTTGAGCTAAACACCATGTCATTTCCGGATGGACCTAAATCTCCACCTTTGTGGCGGGCACTACGTTGGATTTTCAGCCCATTGTCTGTCTTAGATCAGTATGCCCGTACCTATGGAGATACCTTTGGTTTTAAAAGTCAATTTAGTGGATCTGTAGTCTATATAAGTGATCCAGAGTCTCTCCAAGCATTGTTTAATGCGGATGCACAGTCCCTCAATAGTGCTCGAATGAATAACCTGATGCAGCCCCTACTAGGCGACTACTCTGTTGTGTTGTTGGATGGGGAGCCTCATGCTCAACAACGAAAGCTACTGATGCCCCACTTTCATGGGGAACACATGCGATCCTACGGCCACTTAATCCAAGCGATTACCCATCAAACGCTATCGACCTGGTCGGAGGGGCAATCTTTTCAGGCTCGGCCTGCTTTTCAGGATATTTCTTTAAAGGTGATTTTAGAAGCAGTATTTGGGGTATCTTCTGGGCGTAGATCTCAGCAGCTGATTCAAGTCTTAAGCTCGATCTTAAACGCATTTGATTCTGAAGCTACTGTTTTGTTTCTGTTTTTCCGATTTTTGCAACAAGATTTAGGAGCTTGGTCTCCATGGGGACATTTTCTCCGTCTACGCGCTGAAATGGATCAACTGCTGTATGCTGAAATCGCTGAACGTAGAGATCACTTAGCTCAATCTTCAAGTACTTCTCCTGACATTTTATCGATGCTGATTGCGGCTACAGACGAGACGGGGGTGGGTTTAAGCGATAGAGAACTGAGAGATGAATTGGTCACTTTATTAGTAGCTGGTCATGAAACTACAGCCTCTGCGATGACGTGGGCTTTCTACTGGATTGCCTCTCGACCCGATGTTTATCAACGTCTCTGGGCTGAACTGAGATCTGTTGATCTGGCCAATAACTTATTTGAAGTCACTCAACTCCCTTATTTACAGGCAGTTTGTCAAGAGACATTACGGCTCTATCCGATTGCGATCATGGGATTTCCGCGTACAGTTAAACAGCCGATCCAGATTGGTCAGTATCTCTATCCCGAAGGAACGGTGTTGATTCCTTCAATTTATTTAGCCCATCATCGACCCTCCGTTTATCCTGATCCAAAACAGTTCAAACCAGAGCGTTTTTTGCAACATCAGTTTACGCCCTATGAATTTCTACCTTTTGGTGGCGGTGTTCGTCGCTGCATCGGACAAGCTTTTGCTCTCTTTGAAATGAAAGTTGTAATTGCAACTCTTTTAAGCCGGATCAACCTAAGTGTTGCTTCCCACTTACCGATTAGGCCAGTACGACGAGGACTCACGCTGGCTCCTCCCAAACACCTCAAATTTCAAGTAGATGGCTTCAAGGCCGGGGATCCCACTGAATCATCACCTGAGGTTACTACAACGTATGTCTAAACCAAGCCTGCCTTTGTTAGGTCAATCACTACAAGCTTTGAAAGCATGGGCGGTCACTCAAGATCAACCTGCTTATCGAGGCCAGCAGATTCACAATTGGATTTACCAAAAAGGCATCTACTCATTAAGTGAAATTACCGTATTGCCCAAAGTATGGCGCTCTCAACTTGAGAACTATCCGATTGGTCGATCTAAGATCATTCATCGATCAGTTGCCCAGGATGATACTCGTAAAGTGCTGTTACAGCTAGATGATGGTCATCTTATTGAAGCAGTTGGTATCCCCACTGACAAACGGTTGACAGTTTGTATTTCTTCGCAAGTGGGGTGTCCCATGGCTTGTGATTTTTGTGCTACGGGTAAGGGTGGCTTTACTCGCAATCTGAAGACACATGAAATAATTGATCAGGTCTTAACCATTCAAACTGAATTTCAACGACGAGTGAGTCATTTAGTGTTTATGGGGATGGGAGAACCTCTCCTAAATCAAGCTGCTGTAGTGGCAGCAATCCAGTGTCTCAATCAAGATGTGGGGATTTCTCAACGTCATATGACACTATCAACTGTAGGGGTACCTAAACAAATTGAACAACTGGCTCACCATCACCTCCAAGTCACACTAGCCATCAGTCTGCATGCACCCAATCAAAGACTCCGCGAGCAACTCATTCCCTCTGCTAAGCACTACCCTCTTGATCAGCTCATTCAGGATTGTCGGCTGTATATGCAAACAACAGGTCGTCGCATCAGTTTTGAGTATACGCTTCTTGGAGGTGTTAACGATCAAGCTGTGCACGCCCGTGAGTTATCCACTTTAATTCTTCAAGCTAAGGTTTCTGGTCTCCAGGCTCATGTCAATTTAATTCCCTATAACCCTATTTCGGAAGCTGATTATCAACGGCCTACAGTCGATCGAGTTAATTATTTTCTCCAAAAATTGCGTGAATACTACATTGCTGCCAGTGTTAGACAAACTAGAGGGCTGGATCAAGATGCTGCGTGTGGGCAGTTGAGGGGAACTTTTATGGCCAAATCGGTCCATGTAGTGACGCCTTGATCTGAGTGATCCCACAGAGTCTATTCCGTGAAATTGCCGGATGGATAAGGGTAGGGTGAAAAGTCTAGATCAGTTGATGACCGTAAAACAACTGTTGTATTTCGTTATTGAGACAATCACAATATTGAAGTAAGGTTTCTTAGGTTACAATAATGTCTACCCTGGCTTCAAAAGCAGGCACATCTTCGAAGTTAATTCGTAAACAAACAGTAGTATTACTTCAGCAATATCGGGATCAACCCTCCATTCAACTCCGAAATCGCATCGTTGAGCTCAATATGGGTTTAGTCAGACAGGTAGCCCATCGATTGAGTAGTCAATCCGCTATTCCCTATGAAGACCTGGAACAATTGGGATCTCTCGGTTTGATTCGAGCTGTTGAACGGTTTGATCCTAACCAGGGCTGTGCCTTTAGTTCTTTTGCTATGCCCTATATTCGAGGTGAAATGTTGCATTTTCAACGAGATCATAGCCGTATAGTACGAATCCCTAGACGCTGGCAAACTCTGATTCGTCGAGGTCAAGTTGTGCAATGTAAACTGACCACTCAGCTCGAACGAACGCCAACAGATGCTGAAATAGCTGTAGCCCTTGGTGTGACTCTAGCTGAATGGCGAGTAGCACAACAGTCCAAACTCAACTACATGCCCCTCAGTTTAGATGCCACGCTATACCCGATGAGTTCAGATGATCAGCTTATGACCTTAAATGACACCCTTTATGATGAACAAGCTCAAGTTCGCCAAACTATCGATCTGGAATGGAGTCAACTGGATCAGGCACTATCTAAGTTAGAAAGCCAAACCCGTCAAATCCTTGAAGATGTCTATTTGAAGAATATAACACGCAAGCAAATAGCTCTAAATATTGGTGTTAGCTCTATGACCATTAGTCGCCGTGTCAAGAAAGGCTTAGCGGATCTATCTGCTCTAATGCAAGCTTAATCCTCTACAACTTAATGCCCTGTAGAGCTAACACTGGGTGTAGCTAAATAGATCCCGTAAAATCCAGCTTGGGGACTTAATCCTGTGTAGCAATATCCTGCTGCTATCGATAGTTAGTAAATTGTAAAGCGACCGGATAATCTCCTTGCTTGAGCATTTGTATAGCCGCTTGTAGCTCATCTTTACTTTTGGCTGTAACTCGAACTGCCTCGCCCTGGATAGAGACTTGTACTTTCTTAAGCTGGTCACGGATATCTTTCGAGATCTGTTTAGCCAAAGTTTGATCAATTCCCTTTTTTAGGGTGACCACCTGACGGACCCGACCACCACTAGCCGACTCACGGTTCCCAAATTCAAAAATCTTGAGATCTAGCCCCCGTTTAACGGCTTTACTACAAAGTAAGTCTCGAATGGAGTGCAGGGCCATGTCATTGGCTGTCGTTACCGTAATGGACGCCTCCTCTAAACTAATATCAGACTGAGTATCTTTGAGATCATAGCGAGATTTGACATCTCTCAAGGTCTGATCCACTGCGTTAGCAAGTTCCTGGCGGTCAAAGTCACTAACCACATCAAAAGAGAATGTTGATGCCATCTAAAACCTATAATGTTGAGGTCTACATAATAATAGGGAGCATGATCCTAGCTCATTTTGGGATCGATTAGGCCACTTTTTGCCAAAATTATTGGGGTTGGCACCTAATAAGGAGTACGTTTGATTCTAGTCAGGTTGATTTTAGTTGTTTAGATCCTAACTGCATAGTCTCGTGGTAACCCAATTTGAAATGGTATCTGATCATCAGCAATCCTTACCTGTAACTTATAGCCCAGCATTTACGATAGTGCCAACTTATGCCTGTTTCAATCGATGTCACTATTGTAATTTTAGAGCTGAACCAGGTCAGTCTTGGCTTTCATTGGAGACAGCTCAAGTCATGCTTAGGCATCTACAAGCTCAGGGTATTTGTGAAATCTTAATCTTGAGTGGAGAAGTCCATCCGCAGAGTGTGCAGCGAACGCAGTGGATCCGTCATATTCAACGTCTATGTGAATTGGCCTTATCTATGGGGTTTTTGCCTCATACGAATGTTGGCCCACTAACTTGGGCAGAGATGCAAAGCTTACAGCAAGTCAATGCCTCGATGGGGTTAATGTTGGAGCAAGTGACACCTCATCTCCATGTGCATCAGGCAGCCCCTAGTAAAGACCCAGCTTTGCGACTAGCTCAATTGCAACAGGCAGGTCAACTACACATCCCCTTCACTACCGGCCTACTCTTGGGGATTGGAGAAACTGAAGCTGATCGAGTAGATACCTTACAAGCTATTGCCAAGGTGCACCAACAGTATGGTCATATTCAAGAAGTGATTATTCAACCGCATCGACCTGATCCTAATCAAGCTAAAATCTTTCCTTGGCAGTTACCCGATCAGGAGCTAGATAGCATCTTAATCGAAACAGTCAAGCAGGCCCGTGATCGGTTACCCTCAGAGATTACGATTCAAATTCCACCTAACTTAACTGCATCCACCATGCAATGTCTTGAAGCGGGTGCCCGAGATCTTGGTGGTTTAGGTCCTAAAGATCATGTCAATCCAGATTATCCTCATCCAACCCCTTACAGGCTCCAAACGCTACTGCAGCCTCGCTACCATTTACACCCTCGATTACCCGTTTACCCTCAGTTTTATGACTGGATCCCGCCTGTTGTACGTCCTATCTTGGAGCAATGGTTGCAAGACTTAGCCCACATTTAAAGCCCCTCGCTTTTTCAAATCTTGTTTCACAGCAACGCTTAAACCCTGAACATCGGTGAATAAAGCGCCCGCTACCTGAGCCCCATCTAGAGTAACTTCAGATAAATTGGCTCTCTCCAAGTTAGCTTCACGCAGATCTGCATAACTCAAATTAGATCCAGACAGAACCGCCCCTTCTAAATTAGCTTCAAACAGAGACGCATACTCAAAGTTAGATTTAACCACCAACCCTCCAGCCATATTGACTGCGGTCATTTGGGCTTTGCGGAGATCCGTTTCAAATAAGTAAGAGAGTGTCAAATCTGCAGCCATTAAGTCTGCTTTATAGAAATTGGTGTAAGCTAGTCGAGATCTAGAAAAATTAGCTTTAGCCAACTGGGCCTCAACCAAGCATGCTTCTGTTAAATTGGCTCCATCCCAGAGAGTTTCCATTAATTCAGCTCGGGTAAAATTAGCTTGAAAACAATCCGCTGCACTGAGATCTGATTTCGATAGCCGAGCTGATTCAAAACAAGCATGGCGTAAACTAGATTCACCCAGTTCGGCTCCTTCCAAGAGGCTTAAAGTGGCTTGTACGTAATCAAGGATCGCGCCATGAAGTCGAGCTTTGGGGGCTTGCACAGCGGTGAGCGTAGCTTCTTCTAATCGGGCGGCTGTTAACTGGGATCCAGCTAAGTTGGCTTGAGTTAAGTTGGCTCGTATCATGAGCGCCCGGATAAGTAGGGCCCCAGAAAAATTAGCAGATTGACAGGAGGCTTCGGAGAGATTGGCCAAACGCAGATAAGCTTTTTGAAAATTAGCCCCATCTAACTGGGCACTTTTGAGATCAACATGACTCAGTTCAGCCCTGGCTAACGATCCACCTTGCTCAAGGGTAATCAACACCTCAGCAGATGTTAGTACACTCATGATAACCTCAACTCTGAAACTGAAGACAATGCCTAGCTGATCGGGGCCTAGCTGATCGGGGC
>CAYSWV010000007.1:50851-62362 GCA_964434865.1 uncultured bacterium | reverse complement strand
GCCTAGCTGATCGGGGCCTAGCTGATCGGGGCTTAGCTGATCGGGTTTTCAAAGGCCTCAATGGGACACTCCTAGCTAAGGTGAAGTGTATAGTAACATATCTTAGTCTCAAACCACTGTATCGTTTTGTAATAGTATCCAGCTACCGCATCCTCGATGATCAACTTTTCCCATTACATTGAAGAGATAGTGTGATTCAAATGAATTCGTTGAGCTGGATTGCTTATACTCAACCGGAGTTAGCCCAAACGTGGGAGCAGACTGTAAGAGGTCGACAACCTAACTTTGTTGGCTGCTTTGGCTTTACCAATACAGGTTTGATTCCAGGGATCTCAGCTGCAGGGGCTACTCCAGAGGCTCGTCGGATGACGGCCCTAGCTGATGCTGAAGTTTTGATTAAGGGCTACTCATCTCGGTTACCGACCTCCCCTGATGGCTATCCGTCTCCAGTTGTGATCAGCCGAGCGGTTATTCAAGACTTACAGCTCCCATATTATCTATTTAATTGTGGTTTAACAGAATCACTTGAAGGTTTGATTGAACTCGATGGATCGCCAGCTCACTGTTTAAGTACAGGACAGGCCCTGCCACTTCAAATAGTTAACCATCTGTTTCAACAGGGAACCCATTGGGGACAGCAGTTATCTAAAATGGGGGGGTATCTGGTTATTGGCGAATGTGTCGTGGGCGGTACAACTACAGCATTAGCAGTTTTAACGGGATTGGGTTATCAGGTTGCTGGCATGGTAAATAGTAGTCACCCCATCTGTAATCATGATCAAAAACGAGCTTTAGTCAAGCAAGGGCTAGCTCAGATTTCAACTCATCCCACTGTACTTGAAGTAGTTGCTGCGGTGGGCGATCCCATGCAACCTTTTGTAGCAGGCTTAGCCCTAAGTGCCTCCAAGCAATGTCCAGTATTGCTGGCTGGGGGAACCCAAATGCTGGCTGTGTATGCGTTAATGCAGCGTTGGATCCAAGAGCAGTACTTAGACTGGCAGCCTCGATCCATTGCGGTAGGCACCACGCGCTGGGTTGCAGCTGATCCAACGGGGAATACTGTAGGGTTGGCTCAAGTCTTAGGAACGGTACCCTTGCTGGCTACTCAACTCAGTTTTGCTAATAGCCGCTATGAAACATTACAAGCTTACGAACGAGGCTTTGTCAAAGAAGGGATAGGAGCGGGAGGCCTCTCTATTGCAGCTAGTCTTTACCAACAGTGGGGCCAAGATCAACTGTTACAGTCCATTGAATCGATGTATACTCAGCTGCTTACAGGCTAGATCAGGGGCTTAAACTTCTTCTAGAGGCGCCATGGTTAACCCTTCCTGATCGAGTTGCATATGGTAGAGCTCGGCTTGCTCCATCGGACCTACCCAAACGATGGCACTGCCTTCATAGTGAACTTGGTTGGTTAACTCTTTGGCTCGAGATGGAGTCATCCCAGGAATATACTTAAGCAGGCATTCCGTCACATGTTGAAACGTATTGAAATCGTCATCAAGCACGATAACTTTGTAATTAGGATAAGGCTTCCGAACAACGGTAACGGCTGGAGAGGATTGTTGGCTAGGTCTAGCTGGTGCTTCAGTTGTAGTCATACCAGAAATGTACAGTTAGGTAGTAGTGGAGCCATGGGCTAGTAACTCCACTATGGTATCGAATTATGGAAATGAGTTTCATCAGAGAATTAACTCAGACTCAATAGACCAAGTAACTTCCTTGAGCTTTCCATCTTACTTTGGGTGAAGTATAGCCGTCCTAATTGAAATCTACAGAAGATTGGATCATGGACTCGACAAGCTTCATCAACAGGTTTAATGTTTAGACTAGCATTGCCCACGCCACAGTAACAGCCGTAACTCCAACCTGCTGTCAACTTCTTTTGGAGATCAGCAATAACTTTCAAATCTTCGAACTTAGGGCTAGCATTTTTAATTACACATGTAAAAGCAGACTGCAACCTAGCCTTGTACTTATCTGCTTGTTCTTTGGTGCCACGCCCCGCAGGGATTCTGTTTTTGCGCAAGTAAGGTTGTAGCTAGGTCATCTAGATCTTCATTTAAGGTGTCAGAGTGAGTTGCCTGACAGATGGGTTCAGATTCATGGGGTGATGCTGATGTCAGAAGCACCCTGAGCTGCAGTCAGTTTAATAGTTAATCTGTTATCGGAGGGACGCTACAGTCTGTTGGGTTTTGATCGTGGCTAAAATGCTAGACCAAAGCCCTAAGCCATCTGTATTTGGGGTAGCAGGAATCTGATTAAGGGCTGGATCAGCGGCTCGTTCTGGATGAGGCATTAAACCCATAATTGTTTTAGTTGGGTTACAGAGTCCAGCAATCCGATCAAGAGAGCCATTGGGTGCTTGATTACGGTAGCGCAGGATGATCTGATCATTGGCCTGGAGTTGAGCCAACGTCTCAGCATCACATACATAGCAGCCTTCACCATGAGCAATAGGAAGTCGAATGATCTGATGGAGGTGGTAGTGGTGAGTCCATGGAGTTTGAGTTACTTCCACTTCAAGCTCAACCCAGTCACAGATAAAGTGCAAATCTCGATTGCGGATTAAAGCACCAGGGAGTAAGCCTGCTTCCACTAACACTTGAAAACCATTGCAAATGCCCAAGACATAGCCACCCCGATCGGCAAAGGCTTTGATCGCCTGCATCACTGGGGACAGATGGGCAATAGCCCCACAGCGGAGGTAATCACCATAACTAAAGCCACCTGGGATCACAATCAAATCACAATCAGCCAGATCCGTTTCAGTATGCCAAATCAGTCGAGTAGGACATTGAAGGTGAGCCTTAGTAATCAAAGCTACATCACGATCACAATTAGACCCTGGGAACACGACAATACCAATACGGCAACTCATTCTAATCTCCCAATCAGTGATCCTAGACTGATGATGCCAAGGGGATAGGATCAAGCTGAATTTGATACCCTTCAATCACAGGATTCGCTAACATTTGCTCACACATCTGCTGAGTCTGAGCCTGAGCTTGAGCTAGATCAGTAGCATCTAACTGAAATTGAATCAGCTTGCCTATACGTAATTGTTGCACCCCGACATAGCCTAATTGATGTAAGCTCGCTTCCACTGCTGCACCAGCTGGATCAAGGACAGAAGGCCGCAGAGTAACCTGAATTTGAACCTGAAAGACCATACAATGAAGACTGGACATACAACCAGTGTATCAGGTTGCAGTTGATTTCCTAGTATCTAATCAGATAGCCGATTCTAGGTCATGGTTTAACAGGAGGATGATAGAGATGAATCTGACTCGAACCTGGGCAATTGCACACAATGTGTTCCGCGAAACTATCCGAGATCGCATTCTATATTTGGTACTTCTCTACATTGCCATTTTGACCATTGGTAACTTGATGCTGCCGGAGCTAGCTCTAGGAAATCAATCCAAGATCACCCTTGATTTGGGCTTGGCTGGTGTGGGCCTGTTAGGGCTAGTCATTGCCGTGTTTCTAGGCAGCAATTTGGTGAATAAAGAGCTGGAAAAGCGGACGATCTATGTCCTTATTGCCAAACCTATGACTCGAGCTGAATTTATCTTGGGCAAACATTTAGGGTTATCAGCTGTCCTCTCTGTCTTAGTTCTCCTGATGGGTCTAATTTTGCTCGGTGTTGCCACACTTCAACCTAATCCGCCTTACCTAGCTTTGGTGTGGACCTTAGTATTTACGTGGATTGAGCTGGTGATCATTGTGGCGGCTGCGATCATGTTTGGGACCTTTACTTCCTCGATATTAGCCACTTTGTATACCTTTGCGGTCTATGTTGCAGGCCATTTTAGTAGTGCATTACTTGAGTTCCGATCTCTGCGTGACGCAGCAGCAGATAGTTCAGTTGTGGATCGAATCGTTGCAGCTTTTTTTATTGTGGTCCCCAACTTGGAACGCCTAAATCTAAAAAACTTAGCTGTATATGGTCAAATACCTCCTGTGGCTGAGTTGGGATTGAATGCCCTTTATGCCTTAGGCTATACCACTTTGCTCCTGACGATTGCTGTGATAGTGTTTGCACGTCGTCAATTTTAGGTGGGTATGAAGCTGTTTGTCTTTGAGACACCAGAACAAACGCCAGCGTTAGATACGCTTGATCAGGACCAACTCAAACCTGATTGTGCTGTCGTTGTAGATGTGTTGCGGGCTACAACAACGATAGCAACAGCCTTAGCTGCAGGAGCCGAAGCCGTTCAAGTGTTTTCTGATCTAGAAGCATTACGAGCTGCCGGGCAAGCATGGCCAGCTGATCAACGAATCTTGGCAGGTGAACGTGGGGGTAAAACCGTAGAGGGGTTTGATTTAGGTAATTCACCTCTGAGTTACACCGCTGATAGGGTCAAAGGCAAGCGCATCTTTATGAGTACCACTAACGGGACCCGGGCTTTACAACGGGTTCAAGCAGTTGCCACTGTCATTACAGCTAGCTTGGTCAATCTGACAACTGTGATCACCTTTTTGAAGGCTCAGTCATTCAACACAATTTGGATTGTTGGATCCGGCTGGCAGGGTACCTATTCTCTAGAAGATAGTGTCTGTGCCGGAGCTGTAGTAGCAGCTTTCAATGTTTTAGAGACACCTGATCTAATCGGTAACGATGAAGCCCTAGCGGCTCTGGCGCTTTATCAGCAGTGGCAGGAGAGACTACTAGAGCTACTCAGGTTGTCTAGCCATGGACAGCGACTCCTTAAAATCGGGCCCGAGCTAGACTTAGACCTAAAGTACTGTGCTGCCGTCAGTACAGTAGCTTGTTTACCTCAGCAACTTGAGATCGGGATTTTAAAAGCTTCATAAGTAGCTATTGGAAAAACCTGAGCCAGCAATAGTTCTAGGTCTAACTCAGGTTTCACAAACTAGCCCAATAGTTTACCTGACCAAAGCTGGTGTTAACGTGGTTTGGATCACCTCAATCTGAAGCTGACGATCCTCATCAAGATCTAAGACCACTTGATCACCATCTTTAATACGGCCTGAGAGTAGAGCCTCAGCTAGACGATCTTCAATCAGACGTGAGATGGCGCGGCGCAGTGGACGAGCTCCATAGTTAGGATCAAAGCCTTCTGATATCACCAAATCTTTGAAAGCAGGGGTGACCTCTAACTTTAGATCTCGCTGTTCAGTTAAGCGTTGAACTAACTCTTGAATTAAGAGATCGGCTATTTGGGTCACTTCGCTCTGGTTAAGTTGGCGGAAGACAATGATGTCATCTAAGCGATTTAGAAACTCAGGTCGGTACAGCTGCTTGAGCTCTTCCGTAACCAAGGACCGAATCCGGCTATAACCTGAACTATCCTCAACCAGCAGGTCAAAACCAAGACCACCGCCACCTCTAGCAATCACACTGGATCCCACATTCGATGTCATGATGAGCACGGTGTTTTTGAAATTGACCGTTCTACCCTTAGCATCAGTTAAACGGCCATCATCCAGTAACTGCAACATGACATTGAAGACATCCGGATGCGCCTTCTCAATTTCATCAAAAAGGATCACAGAATAAGGTTTGCGCCGGACCAGCTCCGTTAATTGTCCACCTTCTTCAAATCCAACAAAGCCAGGAGGGGAACCAATCAGTTTTGACACCGTGTGAGGTTCCATAAACTCCGACATATCAATCCGGATCAAAGCCTCTTCAGCCCCAAACAGACTGCTAGCTAGTGCTTTGGCCAGTTCAGTTTTACCAACACCGGTGGGACCCGAGAAGATAAAGCTAGCAATAGGACGCTGAGGATCCTGAAGACCGATCCGAGCTCGACGTACAGCTCTAGCGACAGCTGTCACAGCATCATCTTGACCGATCACTCGCTCATGTAAGGTTGCTTCCAGATGTTGTAGCATGACTGATTCAGATTCTGTGATCTGATTAACGGGAATCCCAGTCCAGGCTTGAACCACTTGAGCAATATCTTCAGCACTTACGATGGGTTGGTTCTCAAGCTGCTGTTCGGTGCGCTGAATCTGTTGGATCTGAGATTGCAGGTCAAGTTCTTGATCCCGAAGTCGGTTGGCCGCCTCGAAGTCCTGACTCTCTACAGCCTCTGACTTAGCTTGAGTCACCTGACGCAGATCCTGCTTCAACTGACGTGCTGGGGATTGCATACTGTAGCGTAACCGCACCCGAGATCCAGCTTCATCAATCAAGTCAATCGCTTTATCTGGCAGAAAACGGTCGGCGATATAACGCTCTGACAACTTAGCAGCAGCATCTAGGGCTTCATCGCTGATCACCAGTTGATGGTGCTGTTCATAGCGGGTACGCAAACCATATAGAATTTCGATGGTGTCTGTAATGGAAGGCTCGCCAACTTTGACAGGTTGGAACCGTCGCTCTAGAGCTGGATCACGCTCGATATACTTTTTGTACTCATCCAGAGTGGTTGCACCAATACACTGGAGTTCACCTCGAGCTAGAGCGGGCTTAAGCAGATTAGCCGCGTCGATACCACCATGGAGGGATCCAGCCCCCACTAAAGTATGGATCTCATCAATCACTAGGATGATGTTGCCTTTGCGACGCACTTCATCAAGAATCTGGTTAAGCCGTTCTTCGAAGGCACCTCTAAAGGCTGTACCTGCTACCATCAAGCTCAGGTTCAGGTTAATCACCTGCTTACCTAGGAGGCCTTCTGGCACATCGTGATCAAAAATCCGTTGAGCTAAACCTTCGGCAATCGCTGTTTTACCGACGCCAGGTTCGCCAATTAGCACAGGATTATTTTTAGTCCGACGCCCTAAGATCTGCATCACCCGGTCAACTTCTAGCTGACGTCCAATCACTGGATCTAGCTGGCCAGCTTCAGCCAATTCAGTCAGATTGGTACCAAATTCCTTCAGGAGATTAGAGGTTTGGGATCGCTCCGTATCAGGTGATGAATGGCCCACTGGCACCGCCGCCCGATCCTTAAGATGATTGAGAAGCTCAGCTCGGACAACAGCGGGTTCTACCTCTAAATTCCGTAAAACCTTGAGTGCTGCATTTTGGTCATCACGTGTGAGGCTAAGCAGGATGTGTTCGGGGCCAATGTAAGTATGATTAAGGTGTCGAGCTTCTTGCAGAGATTGCTCAAATAGAGCACGAGTTTTAGGGGTAAACGGGATCTCAATGGGAACCGTGCCCGATCCAGGTGTAATAATGGCTTCAACTTCAGTGCGAGCCTTGGATAACGTAACGCCAAACTGAGTTAAAACAGTAGCAGCTATACTGGTACCTTCTGTCAAAAGACCTAATAAAACTTGCTCTGTACCGACAAAATGCTGTCCCAGTCTCCGTGATTCCTCCTGGGCGGCCATGACAACGGCAATAGCTTTATCTGTGAATCGATCAAACATGGCAGACTCTCTCCATGAAACGTCGGTAAGCGAATAATTGGGGTCTTGCTAATAAAGGACTGGAGTGCGACGTAGTCGTTAGGTCTGGCGGGTCCGTGACATAACACCGAGGAGCAACAGCCACCTGGCTTCCCTGACCTGATAAACTGGGGTAACAAATCGAAATAAATCCAGAGTCTCCTTAATTAACTTTTATTGACTTACTGAGTACTAGCGTACATTGTTTTACATTCGTTTAACTATAGTAAAAACTCTCCTTTCTTGATCGGTTTCCCCAGATCTTGATTCGACGTCTACCTTGGACTCGATAGGCACAAGATTGGTTTGAGGTCATAGGTACCCAGTCTGATCCATGAACTTAATTTATGAGCCTAATAAGACCCACTAAGCCACGTGTTAGAGTCTATACAATGATCCTTCGTTTAACTAGAGTTCCCTAGATGACCCCAAAGATTTACTATCCCATTAAAATAGGCAGGATTTAAATATGATGATTAGAACCATCACTTTGTTTAGATCAAAATCAGCTACTTTTCAATTGTTGTCAACACTAGCTGTCGTCTCATGGTTGATCAGTGCCATCTACGTGTTTGAGGGACAGGTTGCTTCTGCTGTTCCAGAGGCTATCATTGCGCAAACTAATGCAGCCCTCGATGCCTTTTTCAACAGTCACTATGACTATTTAGATGCGAGTATTCTAGCTAACTTCTTACAATTACCTGTTGATCAGACTAAAACAGTGATGGGCAACAAGATCCTAGCCGGCCCTGTCGGTAAAGCCCTTTTAACTCAACAACTTCTAGATGCTCGAGTTACTGCCCTTAGCTCCCTTGAAGAGTTACGTTATTTCACCGATCAAGCCTACAGCTATGAAGATGCTGAAACTCTGGCCGATTTTTGGGGTGAAAACTCACCTTACGAAGCTAAGCTGCGCATTGAGCGAAACCTGATTTTTGATCAACAAGAGGCGATTGACCTGGCGCTAGCTGTGGCTAATAGCTAGGGATTGGACAGATGGCTTCTGCTTGGACGTTGGGGCTGGAGATTGAACTTCTAGCACCTCCGGGATCTAGTCGGCTCACGCTGGCTGAGGCTATTGCTGATTTACATCAAGGTTGTGTCACCCGTTTCTTTCATCCTCAATCAGAACCCAGTCCAATGGCCAATACACCGGTTCTGGAAAATCTGACGCTTGGATTTGAAGTTGTAGATCACGGTGGAGAGATCATCGCTAGGTGTGTCGACGATCTAACCCTGCAGGCTGATTGCTGCAAGCAGTCCCCCCCAGCTCCAGGATGGTATCGCATTGTTAGTGATGATCCTCGTTTGCTCCATCTGGTTCGACAAGTATCACGGGCCACTGATCCATTAGAAGCTGTTCTTGATCCAGTGGCTAAGCTATTTGGCGTAGATCCGATTCAAGGCCCTGGTGGCATGGTGAAAGTCTGTTGTGAGGAAGGTTGGCCTATTGCTGTTGCTGCTCCTTTGCCCGGTGAACGCGAACGTCCTTGTGAACTCATCAGTGCTCCTTTTCTCAGGTCCCAGCTCTCAGGGGTGGAGAAATGGTTAGAAACAGCACGAGATCTACATTTTACGGCCCCTCTCGAAGGTGCTACTCACCTACATATTGATGCCACATCTTTCTGTTCTCCTGGGGTTTTCCGTAATCTAATGACCTTGGTTGGGTCTCATGGTGGAACTCTACGGCGGTTATTCAGGACTAACCCTCGTTGTCGTAAATTGGGGGCCATACCCGATTCTCTAATGAAAACGGTTCAGTCCGATGACTGGCAGGCGTTGGATTGGGACCAAGCACGGGAGATCTTGCAACAGCTCAACCCCTCTAAGTATCTTGACTTCAACTTCAGAAACATGATCTTCCAAGTTCCCCATAAACACACAATTGAAGTACGGATCTTACCTGTATGGCTTGAATTTGAACCCTTGGTCATGGCTATTGACCTACTCCAAGCTATATTTGAACTTAGTTTAGAACCTCAATTACCTGAGCTACTCAGCGAAACAACAGAAGTGAGTACCTTTTTAAATCAGTTGCCTCTTTCCAATTCGACCCGCACCTATTGGCTATCTCAGGCCCCTTCTGAAAAACAAGCAATCTGAACTTAGGCAGTATTTTCAGCGGACACAACTTATAGAAGTTAAGCATGCCCATATATTGTTTGTGTTGACAGCATAGTAACATCGAGTCTTGAATTCAATGATCAAACATTATCCAAATTCCTCTCAACCTGCATCTCGGAGAGGTTCTAACCCTTTGTAAACATGATCAAGAAAGGCTTGAACTCGAGCATTATATCTAAGGTCACGATGGGTTAGGAGCCACACATCAGTGTCAAATCCTTTTAGGGCTTCACTTAGGCGCACTAAGGAAGTACTTAAGTCAGCATAAGCCATAGGTAGTATGCAGGCACCTCCCCCCGCCTCAGCCAGGATGAACTGAGCTGCAGGGCTATCGACTCGAAAACAGATCTGTTTAGTTGGAACGTGATTTGCCATCCAAGCCTCTGTCACATGAGCATGAGCTGCTGAATCCCAGCCGATCCAAGGGAGGGTATCCCAACGGGCGGACTCGGTATCGGTGCCTGCATCAACGATCGATCGATGAGCGTAAACAGCATACTTGATATGGAGCACATGAATACCGACCAAGGTTTCATCAGGTTGTTGGGTCACCCGAATCGCCACGTCAGCTTCTCGGCGCGTTAGGCTGTGAGTCCGGATGGTAGTCGAGGCCAGTTCTAGCATGACTCTGGGGTGTTGCAATTTAAAGTTGTTCAAAAGGTCAGCGTGAAAGAGCACAAATAGGTCGAGTAGCGCTACCCGAAGAACACCAGATAGAGCGTTTTCTTGGCCCTTCACATGACGTTGGAGTTGATCAGACTCGATCTCCATAACTGCCGCGGCTTGCACAGCCCGTTCGCCATGGGATGTTAACACCAGACGACCACTGACATTTTCAACCAGCTTGGAGCCCAAGTCAGACTCAAGTGATCGAATTCGCCGAGAGACTGTACTGATATCCATAGCCAACCACTCTGCTGCTTTTTGTAAAGTTCCCTCTCGTTTGAAGGTGAGTAGAACCTGAAGATCAGACCAATTCATCTTATCACCTCAAATTAACCCTTTGCATTAATGCAAACCTACTTTGAGATTTTGGCAATGACATTGCGTTTTTACAAGTCTACGATTGGGGAACTTCAATCAATCAAAGGAGCTGTAACAAGGATGACACCCACATCACAACCTGCGTATCTACTGGCTATGCTGCAGCTATCTGATCTAGATGCCTTTATGCGAGATTATGGTCAGCCCGTTTTTCCAACCATTGTTGAGGCCGGTGGTGAGGTTCTAGTTGCAACACCAACAACAACGGTTTTAGAGGGTGATTACCAAGCATCATGGACTGTAGTTGTGAAATTCCCTTCAATGGAGAGGCTCAAAACGTGGTACCAGTCCGATCGCTATCAACCATTTATACCCATTCGGCAATCGCTGTCTAATCCAAGCCACTCAATCTTATTAGCTACACCAGGTTTTGCCGGGCTATCAACCTAGAAACAGTGAAGCAAGGATTAAAACCAGAGGATTAAAACCAGAGGATCAAAACCATGACACAACTGCTATATTCACCGTGGCTTGCTGCTTATCTCTTGGTGCTACAGCAGGTACTGATGTTGACGGTAGGACTGTATCGAACCCGAAAAAGAAGAGGTATGGGTTTTCAAGACGACCTAACACTTGAACGTATGGTGCGTCGTCATGGCAATCTTGCTGAAAATGCGGGCATCTTTGTGGTATCCATGGTCCTACTTGAACTTCAAACAGGTCCTACTAGGCTTGTGTTTAGTCTGTGTTTTGCCTTTGCGATTGCTAGAACTTTACATGCTATCGGTTTCTCCTCTGCTGCTGGAGCTTATCAGCTGAATAGTCAAGGGTTGGGGCCTCTCTTTTTAAGCGCAAGAGCACTGGGGGCCCTATCTACGGCCTTTACTGGGATTGGATGTAGTTGTGCCTTAGCGATCTCACTGTTAACCTAGCCCAAACTGTCGGTATTCAAAACTTTTGCTTTCGGTCACTCTAGCTCCCAGAACGATGCTAGATCCAACACAAACCCTTCCATGACATCCGCCTGTG
>CAYSWV010000007.1:24004-50751 GCA_964434865.1 uncultured bacterium | reverse complement strand
GGGATCCAGATTGAGGATGGTTGCAGTCATAACTCAAAGTTTTAACACTATCTAGCTCAAGTGTGCCTCAAGATCTTAATCAAATAGGTCCAGCTTCAAGCCTAGTGAATGCTAAACGGCCTGTTCACTGGTATATGAGACAGGATTGAGGATGGATACTGAGCCTGATAAAGCTTGCTGGAGTAATGATCCCAGTATAGAAATGCCTTCTTCAATCACTTCAGGTGTCCGATTCGAAAAAGCTAGCCGTATAGCAGGATAGCCCTGTTGACCTGGAAACATCGCATTCCCGTCAACAATAATCACTCGGTTAGCGGCAGCTTGGTTACATAGTTGACGACAATTGATCTGGTGAGGCAACTGCACCCATAAGTACAAGCCCCCTTTGGGGATGGTCCAGGAGGTTTCGATGGGAAAGTAAGTCTCCATAGCTTGGACCATGATCGTTTGATGATAGCTGTAAAGTGTTTGAAGTCGATGCAAGTGTCGTCGATAATGTCCTGTTGCCAAATACTCACTGACAATAGCTTGAGAAACCGTGGATGTATGCAGATCAGACAATAATTTCCGCTCTGATAGTCCTTTGTGATGTTGAAGTGGCGCTGCGATATAGCCAACCCGTAGTCCTGGCATCAGAGTTTTTGAAAACGTACCCAAATAAGTGACCCACCCCTGCTGATCTAAGCCTTTGAGAGGAGGAGGGACTGGATGAACTGAAAGCCCTTCATAAGCATTGTCTTCCAAAATGGGACAGTGATATCGCTGGGCTAGATCTAGCAATTGTTGTCGATGAGTTAGGGAAGTTGTGATCCCAGTTGGATTATGGATAGTACTAATAGTATAAATTAGCTTAGGTTGATGACTCTTCAAGTACTGTTCTAGTAGGTCTAGGTTAATGCCTGTGGCTGTCATAGGAATCCCGATCAAACGAGCTTCTAATTGTTCTAAGATCGCCAAGGCACCATGAAAGGTCGGGCTTTCAACTAAAACCCAATCTCCTGGCTTTAAGAAATACTGAAAGGCCAACGAGAGACCTTGCATTGACCCATTGGTAATGATCAATGACTCTGCGGCCACTTCTACCCCACGCTGAATGAGGAGCTGGCTGATCTGTTGCCGTAACGTTAAATTCCCTTGAATAGAGGCATAGCCCATTAAGGTTTCAGCCTGACTAGCTACACGGCGACAAATTCGTTGCAAATCATTAGGGGCTTGTGAGGGATAACTACACCCTAGATCAATAATGTCAGGATCATCGTGAGCTTGGATAGATTGGGCATAGGCATGGTAAAAGGCCCGACTTTGAGTTTCACAAACGATCACATCCTGTTGGGGTGCAAATGTTGAAGGTTTAACCAGGGGTAAGCTGGCTTGAGCTACAAAATAACCAGAGCCAGGTCTCGCTAAAATTAAACCCTCTGCTTCTAACAAACCATAAGCTTCCAATATCGTTAATTTGTTGACCTGCAACGAGCGAGCCAACCCCCGAATTGAGGGTAGCCGCTCACCTATCTGCAGCGATCCTGAGGTAATGAGATGCTGTAACCGATCCCGAATCTGTAGATAGACCGGCTGAGCAGAATCCCGATTAAGTGCAATTCTCATAGCCAAGTCCAGAACTATATATCTAGATTTTAGAGGATCAACTTCTGATTCCGCTGGTACAGTTCTGCCGATCTTAACTAAACCAGTCAATAGTTTCGGGAACTGGTCTAGTTGATTTACTTGAAACTGTACCTTCAAACTGTTCTAGATTTGGAAGATACTAAACTCAGTTGTCAGAGGGCTTCAAGTATGCAGACCCCTATTCCACCATCGTCATTACAAACATTTCGCCTGCGAGTTCGCTTAGGCTGGATCCTATTAAAATCTCGCTTGTCAACCATGATTCAACAGATGATCGAGTCAACCTCTCGTCCCTCAGAACCTACCATCCGTAAGGCTCAGGGTCCTGACGGTTTATCAGGGTGGGAGATCTACAACCCCTTCAACCAAACCACGCATTGGTATGCCTCTGAAGAAGCAGTCAGATACTGGATTGAGCAGCATTACTACCGTCTTTAACTGCAGTCTGAGGGCTTAGAACTCTCCCTAGCTAAAATCCTAAGTGATCATGGGGGTACTCTACTAAAACCTGGTCTAAGCAGTTAAGGCTGTAGGCCTTGTGTCTGGAAGCACCATCCAGTGACTTAGATCTTTAGCCATTAGCTGTTCTAGCTCTCTAATTTCAGACTCCAACATGGTTAAAATCATTTCTTTAAAGTCATCACTTAGGGCCGGTTTTTGATCAAACCCTCGTTTTGAGTTGTCGGTAATTACAGACCAAACAGAGGGCATCCATTTACGTACTGCTTTCAAAGGTAGTGAAGGATTATCAAATCGACGATGGAGTTTACTGACGGTAACTGAGGCATTGGAATGGATGGTTTGATAGTTGCCAAACTGACTGGGATCAACATCTAGAAATTTAGCAACATTTAGCACAACCTGATCGCGTCGCTTAATCAAATCATCAAAGTCAATCATCATAACCTGTTCCCTCCCAAACTTTTTTATAAATGGAGAGATCTGAGTATAGTATCGGGTGATGTCGATGTAAGATCGTTCTTTACGAATAGCGTCTTCAATGCCTAAGTTGGTATAACCTCTTTCATAGCAATGCATGTAGCTGGAAATAACGCGACTAATAGGATCTCTAACCAAATAAATAAATTTAAGCCCTGGATTATAAGCAAACAGATCATTCCAGATATGAAAGTTTTTTAAAGGATAAAAGGTATAAGAAGTTGAACCTTCAAAGTATTGGACACCATCTCTTTGCTTAAATAAGTTCTCATATTTTGGTAATTCCGCTTTCCAATCAACAGAATTGCTAAAAAAGTGAGGTTCTTTTGGGCTACTCCCCACTAAAGATGGATGGGAGTTAAGAATATCAAACAGGGTTGTAGTGCCACACTTTTGAGCACCAATGATCATGAAGTTAACCAGCATAATAATCTTAAACACTCCAACTTTTAATGATCACCGAGACGTTAACATAGCTAATTTGTCGATGAGTACCCAGAAATCCAGTAATTCTGGCAGTTGATTTGTAACTCGTTATTGCTTGGGTAAGATCAAACTGACGGTTTAACTAGCGTATAGATCATAGATAATCTTAGCGATAAGGCCAGTCCACCCTGTTTGATGGCTAGCTCCTAGTCCTGCCCCATTATCACCGTGGAAATATTCATGGAATAAAATATAGTCGCGCCAATGAGGATCGGTTTGAAATTTTGAACTTCCTCCATATAAGGGACGTCGCCCGACTTCATTGCGTCTAAAGATTTTCAAGAGTCGTTCCTCAAGCTGTTGAGCAACTTCAGCTAAAGTTAGCCAGTGGCCTGAACCCGTTGGACACTCAACTTTGAAAGTATCGCCGGCATAGTTATAAAAGGCTTTCAGCGATTCAATGAGGAGATAGTTAACCGGCATCCAGATCGGGCCCCGCCAGTTAGAATTCCCCCCAAATAGAGCAGTCCAGGACTCAGCCGGCTCGTAGTCAACCCGGTACTCTTCAGATCCAACATAGAACGAATAGGGATGATTAGCGTGATATTTCGATAAAGCCCGGATACCAAACTCGCTCAAGAATTCTTGCTCATCCAAGAGTCGAATCAGGATTTGTCGAAATCGGTCTACTTCAACCCAACGATGAGGTGTGAGATAACAGAGAGCGAGTAATCGTCTGGCTCCGATACCTTGGGTTTCCATACAGGCCACATTAACTTTTAAATCAGCCCGGTGATGAATAAACCATTCCAAGCGTTTTTTAAAGTTGGGTAACTGTTTCAGTACCTCAGGTTCTAAAATACTGATCCCATACAGAGGAATGAGACCTATCATTGATCGCACTTTCAGAGGAACCTGGGTACCGTCGGGCAATGACAATACATCGTAAAAGAAGCCATCTTCAGGATCCCAGAGCTTATTATCCTCCCCGATCTGGTTCATAGCCGCCGCAATATAGAGAAAATGTTCAAAAAACTTACTGGCAATATCTTCATAAACTGGATTTTCCAAAGCTAGTTCTAGGGCAATACTCAGCATATTTAAGCAGTACATCCCCATCCAACTGGTGCCATCTGCCTGTTCAATAAAGCCTCCGGTTGGTAGTGCAGCACTCCGATTAAAGACACCAATGTTATCAAGACCCAGAAAACCGCCTTCAAAGATATTTTTACCATGGGTATCTTTACGGTTGACCCACCAGGTAAAATTAAGCAGTAGCTTTTGAAAAACGCGCTCCAGAAAGGCCCGATCCTGGCGACCATAGAGTTGAGCTTCCAGACGGTACACGGCTAAAGTGGCCCAAGCATGAACGGGTGGGTTGACATCTCCAAAATTCCACTCGTAGGCAGGCAACTGCCCATTTGGGTGCATGTACCATTCCCGAGTCATGATATCAAGCTGCCGCTTGGCAAACTCTGGATCTACCATAGCCAGGGGGATGCAGTGGAAGGCAAGATCCCAGGCTGCAAACCAAGGATACTCCCACTTATCGGGCATCGATAAAATGTCATCGTTAAACAAATGCACCCAATCATGATTACGACCCTGGAGTCGTTCAACGGGAGGTTTGGGGCCTTGCTGGTCACCCGACAGCCATTGATCCACCACGTAATGGTAATACTGCTTGCTCCATAACATGCCAGCAAACGCCTGCCGCTGGATCTGTTTCAAATCAGGATCAAGTGTCTCTGGAATTAAATAACGATAAAAGTCATCAGCCTCCTGCAATCGATCTCGCCAGATCTGGTCAAACTCAGGTCCAAAAGGATCGCTTAGATTAGCTGTGTTACAAAGCCTTAATCGTACTGTTACACTTCCTTGAGCGGGAACCCTAAGGTGGTAGTAGGTTGCCATTTTAGTCCCCACCTGATCGGGATTGATGGCTGTGATCTGCCCCTGAGTCACATAATCATGAAAGGCATCTTTAACATACGGGCTCTGGTTTTCAGATCCAAATAAGCGTTGATGGTTAGTTTCATTCTCGGTAAATAGGAGTTCGGGCTGGTCTTGAGCATACAACCAACGGGACCCTAATTCTCGATGGTGAGCCGCTATACTTTTAAACTGAGCCTGAGTCTCGTAAGGTTGCAAAATGGGCTTTGTTAAGGAGGAGTTCCAAGACCAGTCATTCCGAAACCAAAGAGTGGGTAATAAATGAATCTCTGCAGCTTCGGGTCCCCGGTTCATCACCTGGATCTGAATTAAAATATCTTCATCAGTGGCTTTTGCATATTCAATAAACACATCAAAGTAACGATCATCATCAAAAACACCAGTATCTAACAACTCATACTCAAGTTCATGACGGTTTCGTTGCTGGTTAACCCGCAATAACTCATCATAAGGAAAAGCTCTCTGGGGATATTTATATAAAAATTTTAAGTAGGAATGAGTGGGTGTACTATCTAGATAGAAGTAATAGTCTTTAACATCTTCACCATGATTACCTTGACTCCCCGTTAAGCCAAATAACCGCTCTTTCAAAAAGGGATCCTGCCCATTCCATAGTGCTAAAGCAAAGCAGAGCCGTTGATGGGTATCCGATACTCCTCCAAGGCCATCTTCACCCCAGCGATAAGCTCGTGAGCGAGCCTGATCATGAGTAAAATAATTCCAAGCTTCTCCATCATGGCTGTAGTCTTCTCGGACTGTACCCCATTGCCGTTCACTTAAATAGGGACCCCAACGCTTCCAGTAGGCTGTCCGTTCTCGATCAGCTTGGAGACGGGCTGCTTCACGAGTCTCATTGATTGATGTCATTGGGATCCCTCAAACTTCAAAATAATGCTGATGAGCTGTTCTATCCATGTCTCTCTATTGTGACCAATTAACTTTGATCAGTGTTAGAGCTTAAGTAGATTCTCCTGAACTATTGCTGGGAATAACTGAGAGCATCTTGAATTGACTCATAGGCTCGTGAAATTCCGTTAAACTAATGGGATAATCTTGGTGCCTGGGTAGTAATAGCTTAGGATATCAGACTCCGTACGACCTGCTTCTGCTAGGCCTTTAGCTCCCCATTGACATAAACCAACCCCATGGCCAGCGCCTCGATATTGTACGGTATAACCGTCTGCATCCTGATCACGGGCTTGAATCTGATAACGATTACTAGGGAGAACTCCCCAGCCCATGTGTTGACCTAAGGCTAACCAAAACGCCTGGCCTGTGAGCACTTTGGCCCCCACTTGAACTTGAATAGGCCGACCAACTGGATCTTGATCTAGGACTTCAAGATAAGGACTCCCAAACAGTTCAATTAAAGTATTGATGGGAATGTGGGTCTCATGAGGTCCATAAAACGGAGATCGATGGCACCACTGGCACTGGACTCCCTGAAGATAGGGCTGGGCTGGAGGGGCAAAAATGACTTGATTAGCACTAGTATGACCCCCGCAGGTTGAATGGTACAGGGCTTCAATCGGGCGTTGCTCTAAACCTGTGACCAAAATTAGAGAGCGAGTTTGTCTCACGGCGGCTGTTGTCTCAGGGGTTTCAAACGTCATACCACCGTAAAACTGATCAGCTGTTGAGTCTTGAAGCAGGTAGGGATCAGCTGCCCAGTCCTCAGTTATATCACCCCCAGCCAACCTTAGATATGGGGAGGCTATGGTTCGAGCAGCAATGGCTTGGGCCGCTAAAGCAGAGGCTGGCCATTCAAAAGGCATCTCACTAGGCACTACGCTCAGTAAATACTCTTCTAGTTCAATCCAATTGATCAGCTGGATCTGATCGGCTCCCTTGACACCTATTTGAATCACACCTCGGTAGCGCCTGGGTTCGACACCTTCAATCTGAATGCTGGTGGCCCGCTCTAAGAGAATTGGCCTAAGATAGCGCCGGGGTTGACCGCCTCCACGTAAGAACAGCTGACCTTGATGGGCTTGCAGCTGCCAGATTCCCGCTCGAAAAATCTCGCCGGCCAGGGTAAAAGGCGCTCTAATCTGAAGGTGTTGGAAAGCCCATGGACTAAAGAGCTGCACCCGCAAATATCGACGTGATGATCGTGAACTTGCCCAGGCCGATCCTGAAGTGACCATTAGTAAGGGTAGTCCCAAGATAAATGGGCGACGTTGCATACATTAACGCTTTGAAACAGCTGGATGATCTGCAATGTACCAGCGCCAAGGAATATCAGCCCCTTGGGAGATCCCAATTCGAGTGGTTTGGACAACATCAGCAGGGTTCAGGGTCTCGGTAGCTGGTTCTAGCCAAAGGGGTGAATCTTGAGTGGGATCTAAAGGTAAGCCATTATGGTTGCGATCAATCTGAAGAGCTTGACACAGTAATCCGGGGCCAGCGGCTACTCGATGAGGCTTTTGCCGTTTTCGCTCTGGAACCCAATCAGGTAGGGTCTCTAAGGCTAACGCTCGGATTAGAACCGCACTGCCAACATTAGGTTGGTCTGTCACAATGTTAAGACAATAGTACATACCATAGATTAAGTAGACGTAGAGATGCCCAGCAGGACCAAACATAGCCGCATTTCGTAGTGTTTTGCGCCGATAGGCATGACAAGCTGGATCACCAGGAGCATAGGCTTCTGTCTCAACAATGAGACCTCGGTAGCAATCACCCTCTAGACTACGCCGAACAAGCCAGCACCCTAATAAGGCTGGGGCCACTACAGGAGAAGGTTGACTCAACCACTGAGCATTCACAAAAGGTCCAGCTATTTGATCTGTCATAATAAGATTGGTGTCAACATCTGAGGAGATCTACCATGGTATTTAAGTACATCCTTCTGGCCGTTACTGTGGCTGTTTCTCTAGGCGCCTTTTATTTTGGCACTCGAAACGGTTTTTACGACACAGATAGCTACCATGGCAACGGATCAGCCCATTAAGGGAATGAGTTTGATACATTAGATCATGAGGAGCTAGTCTTTAATGAGCTAAGGCTGGAGCGCTAGTTCTGAAGGTTCTAATGGTAAGGCCTGAGCAGGGTCACTTGTACTAGTTAACCCCAGTTGAGCACTAGCTCCTCTGGGTCAGTCTAAGGTAGCAAGTTGTTGAATTGTGTATAAGCTGGCAACTAGGATTCTGGGAGGGTCTATGGCACTTCACGCCGAGCTACACCGTCATCTTGGTGGATCTGTTGTACCCCGGATCCTATGGCGCTATCTCCATCGACAACACTTACCTCTGGCCACGGACTACCCCACCTATCCCGAATTTGAAACCTTCTACACTCGACCTCGAAACACACTAGAAGAGTATCTCGAACTCCATACGCTGGTGGAAAGTGTTCAAACTATTGACTCGCTGCCCTACTTCATTTTTCGATTACTGAGAGGGGCCTACATCTTTGAGGACTTAGCCTACCTAGAGATTCGCTACACACCTTATCTCCGCACTGATCCAACTCTGTCAGACTCTGATCGGCTGCGGCAAATGTATGAGGTGATCGAAACGGTGGGCCAGGCCATGAGCCAAACTGATTACCCCATTGTGACGACTCAAATCTTGTGTATGCACGCTAAGCTACCGACCTCTGTTAATCGAGTTATTGTAGAGGCAGCTGCAACTTCAGATTATGTGAGTGGTATTGATCTAGCAGGGAGTGACAAGTATTACAAAGAGCGCTTAGAAGACTGGATTGATCTCTTTCGCTATGCGTTGGCTCGAGGCTTAAAAACGACAGCCCATCTTTATGAAACATTAGATGGATGTTATCCTGAGCTACTACCCTATATTTCCCGACTGGGTCATGGCATTCAAATTCCGCTACACTACCCTGAACTCCTACCTGAGCTAGCCGAACGAGGTCAATGTTTGGAAGTTTGTCCCACCACTTACGTTAAGACAGGGACTCTAAGCAGTTTAGAACCTCTCCGAACTGTGTTTACTCGATGCTTTGAGGCAGGTGTTGACATCGCAATTTGTACTGACAATGCAGGCTTACATAATGTGAGGTTGCCTTTTGAATACGAAAATTTACTGACTTTAGATATCATCAACTTTGAACAACTCCAAGCCTGTCAAGATGCAGCCTTTCGTCATGCTTTTGCTTGGCCCTATCGACAACGTCC
The DNA here is from genome assembly GCA_964434865.1 of uncultured bacterium. Classification (GTDB taxonomy): domain Bacteria; phylum Cyanobacteriota; class Cyanobacteriia; order Thermostichales; family Thermostichaceae; genus CAYSWV01. Next base: position 41,669 of record CAYSWV010000007.1, on the reverse strand, counting down.
AGCCTCTCTACTCTCAGGGTTGCAAGCCCTAACGCCGATTCGATAAACCTAACCTTGAGCCTATCGACAAGCCCGATCGATAATTGTGATCGATCGCTAAGATTTTCTCTGGCAAGAGTTGTCTTGTTTGAGGTCAGGCTTTAACGTAGGGTAGGGTGAGGATATGGGTAACGATGAGTGTGATGAATCTGATCTGACAGTTAAAGGCTGACTCAGCCGCAGTGAAAAGCTAGGGTGATACTCCATGCATATCCTTAAGTTCATGATTCAAGGGCTTGATCCACAGGACAATCGATTTGGATCTCGCTTAATCAGAGATACAGCTAGCTCACTCCTAGCTAATAAGAGAAAGCCTAAATCCTGTACAAATACTTGGCGAGGCCAAACAGGTCGATTAACGCTCTACTTTGTAGCTGTAGTCTCCTTAACTGCCCTTCATGGCAGCCGCTACTATAACGAGCCTCAACTGGATATTGGCAGTAAAGCCCCCCGAACTTTGTATGCCCCTCGATCAGCTGTAATTGAAGATCCAGAAGCCACCCAAGCTAAGCAGGATGACGTTCGCTCTCAAGCCCCTACAGCTTTGAAGGTCAATCCAGACGCAAATGAGCAAATGCAACGCAAGTTACAATCATTATTTGATCAAGTAGATCAAGTGCGTCAATTTGCCAGTCCCGTTCCCTTTATTGCTATTCAACAACTATCCCTGACTTCACAACTGTATTTACGTCAGCTCTCAGATTCAGACTGGGTCGCTCTTCAAGACAAGATCCGGACCACTGTCCAACAATCATCCGATCAGCTTACCTTTAATCAGCTGACCTTTACCTCCTCTATTCCAGCCCGAGCGACTCAAGAGCTCATTCAGATTTGGCAAACAAACCTAGATACTGCACCTGAGGATACACCGAATCCGTTGCCTCCTGAACCCTACTTGATATTAGTTCGTCAAATTCAAGAGGCCCGCCAGGCTTATCAGCAAAGTTTAACTGAGCTTGAAGCATTACCCTCTCCTATTTCACCTGCTCTCTTAAATTTAACTGATCAAGAATGGTTACAGGCACAATCTGCCAGTATTTTGGCCTTACATCGATTGCAAGCTATTGGTATTGCTCCTGGCTTACCCATTGCTGTACGGCTTCAGGGTATTCAAGCTCAACTCGATGGCCTGGAGTTAACGACTCTTGATTTTCAACCTGACACTGATCTAGAAACTTCAGTCATTCAATTGATCAATCAGGCACTTGAACCTAATCTTGAGCCTGATAGTGTCCGGACTAAAGCTCAAATTGAAGCTGAAGTCGCTAAAGTTGAAACAGTGGTTATTCCAGTTTCAGAAGGGCAAATTATTGTTCGTTCGGGTCAAGAAATTAGCCCCAAAGCCTTTTTAATCTTAGATCACTACAATTTAACTCAACGACGAATCAATATCTGGGGCTTGGTAGGTGTAGCTGGCTTAATGAATTTGACCATTATTCTTTTTCTCTATGGACAGAGGCAATTAAATCCAGATATTCGGAACTGGGATCGTTTACTGATCCTTCTACTAGTCCTTACGGTTCCAGCTCTAGCTTCAGCCTTTGGTGTTCAATTTTCGTCCCTTCCAGCTGTAGGACTATTGCTCAGTAGCTTTTATGGCACTGGAGTGGGGTTGGCTGTGGTTACAGGTACAGCCTTACTGCTACCCTTTGTTGCTCCCATTACCGTGACAACTTGGGTGCCTTTGGTGATCGGTAGTATAGTGACCTGCATTGGGGCCCGCCGGTTGCGATCTCGTGAGGAACTTGCCTTGTTAGGTGGGGGCGCTGCCCTAACTCAAGTACTGGTTCAGGGTGGTTTGAGCCTAGCCACGGGCTCAGGTGTTAACTTGGGGGCTATTGCTCTTGCCGGAGGTACAGGATTGGGTTGGAGCATCATCGCGTTGGGGGCTAGTCCTTACTTAGAACGGTTGTTTGATCTTGTTACACCGGTAAGACTGCTAGAACTGGCAAACCCCAATCGTCCTTTACTGCGCCGAATGGCAACTGAAGCGCCTGGATCCTTTCAACATACCCTATTTGTTGCAACCCTAGCAGAACGAGCTTCACAACGGCTCAATTTGAATGTTGAACTTGTTCGTACGGGGACCTTGTATCATGACATTGGCAAAATGGTGCATGCTGAGTATTTTATTGAAAATCAAATGGGTGGCGCTAACCCTCACGATGCTTTAAACGATCCCTACCGCAGTGCCCAGATCATCAAAGCCCACATCAGTGATGGGTTAAAGTTAGCCCGACAATATCAACTCCCTACTGCAATCCGTGCATTCATTCCTGAGCATCAAGGTACCATTCGCATAGCCTATTTTTACCATAAGGCTCAAGAGCAGGCTCATGGCCAATCCGTACCGGAGTCTGCCTTTCGCTATGATGGGCCGATTCCCCAAACTCGAGAAACCGGTGTGGTGATGCTCGCTGACGCTTGTGAAGCAGCCCTGAGAAGTATGACCACTGCTGAAGGCTTTGATCATGAAGTTGTTGATCAAGCTAAAGATACTATCAAACGGATTTTTAAAGCCAGATGGGATGATCATCAGCTCGTTGATAGTGGCTTAGATTGGGATGAGCTAGACATTGTTGCAGAAGCTTTTATTGAAGTTTGGCGACAATCCAATCATGAACGGATTCCCTACCCTAAACCAACCCAAGTTATTGAAACCACGTCTGATCAACCCACATGGTCAGGTCAAGAAGGTTTTCCCAAAGACTCTACTCCTACTGCCCTATTAACTGACAAATAGAGCCAACAGCTACCCTAACTAACCTGATGCTAAGTTGATTAACCCTGACTGAGCTACAGACAGAGTCAGATCTAGGGGCTAAAGAGCACATTACTCTACTCGACTATCATCAACAAAGTTGTACGCCATTGTCAGTAAAGTTGTACGCTAGGTCATTTGTTTAGCTTGAGCAACTACGATAGCCTATCGTGAGCTTGAGCTAGCAAGTGGCTGCTTAGGTCTGTTACATCAAGTCCAGTCTGACTGGGCCAACTTTGTTATGTCAATAAGGAGATTCACTTGAATCAGTTGGACAGGATGAGGGGGAAAAAGCACGGCTCACAGAACCCCAAGCCCGCTGTTAATGATCAGGCTATCAATCTTGGCGTTACCACACAACACCCCCTCAAAAACTGTAACCCAACTCAAGATCAGCTCCCTTTAACAGCAATCTCCAGTACCAGTCAGGTCCCTAAGCCAACCTCCATTCACTCCCCTAAGCGGGTTACCGCATTAACTCTTTTAGTGGGTCTAATAGGACTGTTAGGACCTGAGCCTTCTCCCAAGTTAGCTGAGATTGCCTCATCTTCAGAAATTCACCTACCGCAGCCCAACTATCAGCAGGATCGAGGATCCCAACCAGCTGAGCCTTTAGCTATTGGGGGATCTAAATCGTCAATCTATCGATTTTTCGACCCTACGTCATCATCACCTAAGCCCTCAAGCTCACCTTCACCTGGCCTCGATCTCGAATTTTCGCGAGAATCCTCCTCCTCTCAGTTTTCGACTACAATCATCGACAAACATCCACAGACAGCTGACCATCCTAATGCTTCTAACGACACTCAACTATCATTATCGCTCCGTCCTATCCCTTTACTGACGTTGCCCCCACTCAAGGTTCAACCAACTCCACCTCCAGCTCCCCGATCACAAGCAGCCTTTGTCTGGCCAGTAACCGGTCAAGTCAGTTCAGGGTATGGCTGGCGGCGAGGCCGTTTTCATGCAGGGATTGATATTGCTGGTCCTATGGGATCACCTATAGTCGCAGTTAAGGAGGGGACTGTCACATTCTCAGGGTATAGCCGAGGTGGTTATGGTAACCGAGTTGATATTCGCCACCAAGACGGTACTTTAACCCGATATGCTCATGGTAATCGGATCTATGTGCAACACGGTGAGTGGGTTCAGCAAGGCCAAACGATTATGAGTCGGGGGAGTACTGGCTGGAGCACTGGCCCTCATCTTCACTTTGAAATTCGGCCTCATGGCGGGCAACCTGTTAATCCCATGCCTTACCTCAACTAAAAGTCGATTAGCTACACCTATCTGACACTTTACGTTCAATCTAACACTTTACGTTCAATCTAACATTTTACGTTCAGGAAGTTGGACTGTATAGTGTAGGTGCAGAGTGCAGCCTCTAGGAGGATCTCAAGATGGAACAATCGATAGATGTCCGTAAAGTCGGGATTCCTATGGCTGTCATTGGTTTTTTAGCCTTTACAATCACAACCAAGCCGTTTTTGTATGTGACCGAGCCTGGAGAAGCCACAGTTGTATTCAACTCATTTAGAGGCCTCCAAAAAGATAGAATTGAACAACCAGGTGTTAGCTTGATCATGCCAATTGTAGAGCGGCCTATTTCCTACAATATGCGGACTCAAGTCTTAGAGTTTAAGTCTGAAGGGGGAATCAGCAATGCTATCTCTGTCAATTCAGCCGATGGCCAAGCATTTTCAATTGATGTTTATGTAACGTATCGACCCAATGATCTAACCCTTGATGACTTACATGCTGAAATTGGAGAAAATTACATTGATACTGTAGTGATCCCCGTTGTTCGCTCCAAGATTCGTGATATCTCAGCCCAATTTGACTCTGAGCAATTTTACCAACAAGACCCTCGGGTTGAAATCCAACAACAAGCCGAAGATCTGATTAATCAAGAAATGCCAACGGCCATCGTTGCTGACCAAGCGACCCAGATGATCCTAGTCGAGGGTGTCTTTTTGGGGACTCCCACCTTTCCCCCAGGGCTGAAGTCATCAATTGAGGAAAAACAAGTCGCCTCTATTACAGCTCAAACAGCTGCCGTTCGGGCTGAGATCCAGGAAAAAGAAACCGAACGAGTTTTAATTGCAGCTGATGCCGATCAAATTGCTATTGAACTTCAAGGTCAAGCCGCGGCTACCAATGCTCAACTGTCTGATTTGCTCTTTTATGAGCGTCTCTTAGAACGGATCCGTTTAGCCGATACGACTAACTCCGGATCACCGTTGCAGGTTATTCGAGTTGAAGGAGATGCAACCGTGTTTTTGAATCTTGAACCTCGAACGGCTCATATTTTAGGATCAGAAGCTAACTAAGATCTGTATTAAAAAGCCATCTATTCAAACAACTCCAGTCACTCCAGATCACATACCAGGTCCATATCTAATAATAATAGTAGCATCATTGGGATCAGAATCGATGAAATTTGAGGATTTAAGACTAGCCTAACGCCTTTATCTTACGTATAATTCACGCTACAACAAAATAAATCCAACGTTTGCCAGGACTCTAGTGATTAAGAGGTATGTTAGGGATCTCAGGGCTGTACCGTAGAACCTGTTCTAAGGTTAAGGTTTGAGGCTTAACTTCATATCAAACGGGAGAGAGTCATGACTGAATCTACTCAAATTCACTTGAGTGCTACTGAAGTCCAGGGGTTGGAATATGTTGTTATTGGTGTTGCCACTTGCTTTCAACGGAATGATGAAGGTCGCTTAGATGAAGTTCTAGTTGCTGAACCTGTGCCAGCAGCTGATCTAGATTCCTTAGCCCAGGGTGTTCGACCAACATCCTATCGGTTACTCTATGCGACTACCTATGCCGAAATTGTTCAGGCAGGGCGACCCGTCTTACCTCAAGATGTGATCTCTGCTGATGTTGTGGCAGCTGAACATTTTGTTGAACGAGTTCAAGCAGCGACTCGTACTTATCGAACCAAGCCTGAGTTCAGACACATCCCACTGCATGAGATCTGTACGCCAGATCAGGGGGTCATTAAATTGAATCACAGTGTTGAGCCTAGGCGAATCATTAATACGGTGATTGAGGTTAGTGATGCCGACAATATCAAACAGCACGCCCATACTCATCAAGAGCTTTAGCTATTCTGCGCTACCCGAGCCAGATTTAAGTCAGTTTCGGCTTAGCCTGGCCCATCCCCAACCTGATCCCAGTTATCTTTTATCTCAATTAGCCACAGGAGATCCCTGGATGGTGAAGGGTATCGGTGAGCATGGTCTCATTCTAGATTATGGGCCTGCCGCTGAGCTGGTCTTATTTGGTAGTGCGGTGGGGATGTCAGTTGATCAAAAGTGTCAACAGGTGATCCCGATCGGTACTATCTATTTGGTCAGAGCTAAAAGCTATCTAGAACGACAATGGTCACGCCGGCGCCGCATTCAAGGAATTAACTGGCACCAGAGCATCACTGAAGCCTATCAAGCTGAGTATCGGACTTATCGTCTCCTGGCCGATTTACATCAGCTCTTTTCTCCAGCTACCGTTGCCGACTTACCGGATTTGATCTTGGCAAAATTGGTAGGGCTATCGCCAGAAAAGGTGCAAGCCGGACGAACGCTTTATCAGGAGCATGTTTTAAGATGGCCAGCCCTGCAATCAGCCTAGTTGCTAATAGGTAAAATCACCCTGTCTGGGGAGGTTAAGACTCCAGGCTGTCGTGTTACAAGTCAATTTGTCGAGATCAATCCTGATAGTCACAGGCGGTGATAATGCATGTGCAAGATCCTCTAGCGGCAGAGCTAACTATCGAGAATCACTATCTAAATGCGTTGCGAGACTGCTGTACTGACGATGCTGCTTTTCTGCGGATGCAACAGATTCTGATGTCGATGCAAGTTGAGCAGGATGAAACCCGATTAGCTCAGCGAGAGGGTTACCTTCGTCAGCAGATGCAGGTGTTAGCAGACCTGGCCAAATCAGAGGCTGTCAATAGCGGCGATTTAGCCTTGGCTTTTCCCTACTTAGTCAAGCAGACCGCTAAGACACTGCATGTCGAACGCGTGAGCCTCTGGTTGTACTCCTGCGATCAAACTCAACTGCATTGTCAGGATCTCTACCTCCTGAGTCAGGATTGGCACCAGTCAGGTCTGAGATTGACGGCAACCGATTGTCCTCAACTCTTCGAATCACTGGGATCAGCGCGAACTTTAGTACTAGATCAACCTTTTTGTGCTCAATGGGAGCATGGCCTCTGTCATGGCTATTTTGGCCAGCATTCTGTGACCAGTAGGTTGCTAGCCATTATTTGGCTGGGTGGGCAGATCCGAGGTGTTTTGGGGTTAGAGCATATTGGATCAGCCCGTCACTGGACTCTTGAAGAACAAAATTTTGCTGGTTCGATGGCAGATTGGGTCGCCATGGCTCTAGAAGCTCATGAACGCAAGCGGACTCAAGAGCAACTTCAGGCCTCCGAAACTAAATTTGCCAAGGCCTTTCGAGCCAATCCAGGAGCCGTTTGCCTTAGTACCTTAGCAGATGGTCGGATTCTGGACGTCAATCGAAGTTTTGAACAGATCAGTGGCTATCACCGAGATGAAGTCATTGGTCGGACCACTACTGAGCTTAACCTATGGGCTGATAGTCGGCAGCGAGACTGGGCAGTCCAACAGCTTCAGGACCATGGATCTATCCGTGAAATTGAATTTCAGTTTTATCGCAAGAATGGGGCTAGTGTTATTGGTACCTTCTCAGCTGAAACTGTACAACTTGATGGTGTGCCTTGTTTGCTATCAATGGTCCATGATATTACCGATCGTAAGCGAGCTGAAATTCAACTACGGGCAGCCGCCCAACGAGATCGACTCCTGGGACAAGTTGCCTTGAGGATTCATCAATCACTAGATTTAAGTCAAATTTTAAATACCACCGTCATTGAAGTTAGACATGTACTGCAAGCTGATCTAGCTCAAATTTGCCTCTGTGATCCCGATACTCAGGCCTGGGTGGCAGCCGATTCAGTTTCACCCCCTTGGTTTGATAAAGTGAAGTCGTTATCGATTCTGTCACCTGAACAGTTAGAGCGGTTTCGTCCTATTTTTGCTGAGCATCCCGTCTGGGTCATTGAAGATTGGCACTGTAACTCCAAGCCTTTACCCTCTTATTGGTCCTTAGATCTCTGTTGTCAGGATCTGCGAGCCAGTATCACGGTTCCGATTTATCTGGGTGATCGCTTTTGTGGTCTTTTGTTAGTCAGTCAGTGCACAGGTCCACGACGTTGGCAGGATTTCGAGATTCAGTTATTGGAACAATTAGCTACTCAGGTGGGTATTGCCATCCAACAAGCAACCCTCTATCGACAGGTCCAAAATCTGAATGCGACCCTGGAGTCTCAAGTTGAAGAACGCACCGCTCAACTCCAGCAAAAAATGGAAGAGTTAACAGATTTAAACCAGGTTAAGGATGCTTTTCTCAAAGCGTTTTCTCATGAGTTGCGCACACCTGTGATGGGGACCTTAATGGTTTTGAAAAACTTACTCAACCAGACAGGCTCTCAGATCACCCTGCCACGCACAATGCTGGAGCGCATGATTCAAGGTCATGAACGTCAACTCAATATGGCCAATGCCTTAATTGAAGCTTATAGTGAAGCGAAAACTATTACTGTTAAGCCTGAGCCCACGCATTTAAGATCACTCATTGAAGATACGCTTAAAGATCTTGATACACTGCTACAACGATATCAACCGATTATTTGTAATGAAATTCCATCTGATTTACCCAAGCTGGCTTTGGATCCTCTACAAGTTAAATGTGTGTATAACAATTTAATTACCAATGCATTAAAGCACAACTCAACAGAGATCACCCTGACCCTCACGGCAACCCTATTACACAAACAGGTGCACTGTGAAGTGAAAGATAATGGTATCGGTCTAAATTCTGAGCAATGTGAGCACATCTTTGAGTTACACAAGCAAGCCTTACTTAGACCCTACACACCTGGGCTAGGACTCGGCTTATTTTTATCACGTCAGATCATTTCTGCTCATGGAGGACAAATTGGAGTCAAAAGTGCACCAGGCAGGGGGGCTTGCTTCTGGTTCACGTTACCACTACAAGTAGAATAATCAGGGGATAGAGTGCTTGACAATCGTCATTAATTCATTACAGGCTGTAACAACATTCTAGTGATTTCAATAAGATAGAGTTAAGCTCTAATTGGTTAAGGAATAACCTCTACTATCTCTACCTGTTAGGTGATAGCCTGGGTGATTTGAGTTGAGCGGTCATCCTGTGAGCTTACACTATAGGCTTAAATTAGCCCCTCGTCTTCTCAAAACTAGAGGAGAGATGTATCAAGCTGAACTAGAGAGAATCGCTAAAACCATGGACCTAATAAACACATCTCATTCACCGATGTATTCACCGATACGCGTCAAGTTGAGTAGAGATCGATGGGCAAGCACAAATTGTTCAAGTTTTGGTTAGATCCCTGTTTTTGATCATATCAGGAGATCATGATGTTTAAAAAGCTATTAGTTGCTATTGACCTTTCTCAAATGGGTGAGCAGGTTTTCAACGTTGCTTTATCATTGGCCAAGCTAACTCAAGCAGATTTGATGGTAATGCATGTTCTGACCCCTGATGAAGATGGCAGTCCTGAGCTTGTTGACTTTGTGAGTTTAGCTTATCATCCTGCCGTCACTGATGTTTTTTTGGAGTCTTATCATAACCAGTGGACTGAATTTGAAAAGCAAGGATTGAGCTATCTTCAACACTTAACCGAGCAGGCTCAATTAGAAGGTGTGAATATTGAAATCAGCCAAAATTATGGCAAACCTGGCTCGACAATCTGTGCAGTTGCAGATAGTTGGGGTGCTGAGCTGATCGTTGTGGGACGCCGAGGTCTAAGTGGATTATCGGGTATCTTTGCCGGTAGTGTGAGCAACTATGTGTTACACCATGCTCCTTGTTCAGTCCTGATTGTGCATCGTGATACGGATATGGTGTCTGAAGATCGAGAAACAACCGTTCAATCTGAGTTACCAATTGAGTCCTTAGCACAAGTTCAGTAAGCTAATCAATTGCTCATCAATCAGTTGCTTATTAATCAGTTGCTTACATGGGTTATCTAAACACTAGAGGGAATTATGGTCTATCGGATTATGGCAGCTATTGACAATTCCAACTTAGGTCGGGAAGTCTTTGAGTCTGCACTCACATTGGCGAGCTACACTCGAGCCCAGCTCAATTTAGTTCATGTCTTATCACCTGATGAGGAGGGCTGCCCTGATGTGAAAACGATGGCTGCTATGGAATGTCCCATCCCTGGCGTCAATTCTATGGGTTATACCCCCGGTGTCCGTGATGATCTATGTCGGCAATACCAACGGGCTTGGGAGGTCTATGTCCAACGTTGTCAAGATCGCCTGCAGACAATGGCCGCCGAAGCCACAGGTCAGGGCATCACGACTCAGGTTTATCAAAAACTAGGATCTCCCAATCGCACGATTTGCCAAACGGCTAAAGACCTTAGTATTCAGCTAGTTGTCATTGGTCGGAGACGCCATAATCGGATTGAACAATGGTTGCAAACAGGGGTGAGTCACTACGTTCTGCAACATGCTCCATGCTCAGTCTTGGTGGTCCGGGAGGGATCTCAATTGAGCCAACCCCAATTGTCAGAATCTTTAGAAGCCGCTTTACAATCTCAAGTCTAAAAGCTAACAATCTAAGATCTAACTTAGGCCTGAAAGCTAACCGTCCAAGATCTAAACCGTCTCAGCCCTTGGCAAAACTGACTCCTATCTACACAATAGAATCATGTGTTTGCGAGTAGGTATGCCAATCACACCCCATACAGTCAGTTTGAGACCCGTCAAGACCTACGCTTTAGACTTATTACGCCAGCAGTTAGCTGATCTGTTAGCTCCGTGGGGTGGCCTATCTGCTTTTATGCCTTCATTAGGTCGGCGGCCTCGAGTTCTCCTCAAACCTAATCTATTAACGGGGTCTCGCCCTCACAATGAATGCACCACTCGACCTGAAATCGTTCAAGTAGTAGCTGAAGCCGTTCAAGCCGCGGGCGGGGATCCCTTTGTTGGGGATAGTCCAGCCTTTGGTAGTGCTCAAGGTGTTGCAGCTAGAAATGGTCTCTTGCCTATCTGTCAGGCCTTGAATGTACCTATTGTTGAATTTCATGGTTGTCAAGTTGAAACGCAGGGGCAAACATTTGATCACCTTCGTCTCAGTCGAGAAGCCTTACAAGCTGATGTTGTGATTAATCTGCCTAAGGTGAAGTCTCATGCTCAGCTTCGAGTCACCTTGGGGGTCAAAAATCTGTTCGGGTGTGTCCCTGGTAAAGTCAAAGCTTGGTGGCATATGGAAGCAGGCAAAGATGCTTTGCGCTTTGGCAAGATGTTAGTGGAGACCGCTCAAGCTATCAACCCTCAACTGACGATTGTTGATGGGATCATAGGGCATGAAGGTCAGGGGCCCAGTAATGGTCAACCCAGAGACTTAGGGTTATTAGCTGCTGGGACCAATGTATTTGCAGTTGAGCGGGTGTTAATGGCAATCCTAGACGTTGAACCCATGACAGTGCCTGTGTATCGAGCTGCCCAAGCCTTGGGGGTCATGCCAGATCTCGATGATATTGATTGCCTAGGAGCCGACTGGACTGCATTTGTGTTGAGTGATTGGCAGTTGCCTAGCCAAATGATACCCATTGATTTTGGAGCCCCTCGCTTAATCCGATCTACCGCCAAACACTTGCTAACTTTGTGGAACGAAAAACTAGAACAAGCCTGATCTGTATTGGTATTGACCTCGCCTGGTCTCCTCGAAATCCCTCTGGTGTTGCAGTCTTACAATGCAATAGTGAGCCGCTAGAGCAACTTGAAGGCCACTTGGCTGATGTCAGAACCTTACAAACTAATGACGAGATTTTGGCCTATATCGATCAACAGATTTCAACGGTTACTGCTGCCTTAATCGCCGTAGATGCACCCCTATGGGTTCCCAATGAAACTGGCCGACGGCTTGCAGAAGCTGAGATCACTCAACGATTTAGACCCTATCATGCAGGATCTCATCCAGCTAACCGTAAGTTGCTAGCCTATGACGGGGTTGTGCGCGGTGAAGCTCTTGTTGCAGCATTGAAGCGGCGAGGCATTGTGCATGCTCCTGAGATCGAACAAGGTCGTTTGATCAAGCAGGTGATAGAAGTTTTCCCCCATACAGCGATAGTGTCGATCTTCAAGTTAAATCGGATTCTGAAGTATAAAGCCAAACCCAAGCGCAGTTGGCAAGAACGTCTGGACAGCTGGGATCAGTATCAATCACATTTGAGGTCACTGCAACAAGCCGATCCGTCCTTGCAAGGCCACGACCATTTGCTGCTGCAAGATGTTTCGAGCTTACGGGGCAAGTCTCTCAAAGCTTATGAAGATCAAGTGGATGCTCTCATGTGTGCCTACATTGCCTTATTTGGATTTCGGTGGGGGGCCGCACGTTGTCAAACATTTGGCACGATGACAGAGGGTTACATCTTTACCCCTGTTCCAGAATCAGATCCATAAAAGCAATACTTGCACTATCTCTACTCTTTGGATTACAGTAATAAATCGTGGCTATTTGTAATTCTTATGCCTAAACTCAAAACTCGTAAAGCTGCAGCAAAGCGTTATCAGTTTACAGGCAGCGGCAAGATCAAGCGTCGTAAAGCAGGCCATAATCACTTGCTAGAGCACAAGCGAACCAAATTAAAGCGCAAGTTAGCGGGTATGGCACTAGTTGATGAGCGCGATGCTGAAAACGTAAGGTTGCAATTGCCTTATAGTCGCTAGACCGACATTTAGTCGCTAGACAGGTATTAGATGTAGTTAACCCAACTGAGACGGTAAAATGACACGAGTAAAACGGGGCAATGTTGCTCATAAGCGCCGCAAAAAGATCTTCAAACTAGCCAAAGGGTTTCGGGCGGGTGCCTCTAAGCTATTCCGGACAGCCAATCAGAGGGTGATGAAAGCCCTACGGCATGCTTACCGGGATCGGCGCAAACGGAAACGTGACTTCCGTCGGTTGTGGATTGTTCGCATCAATGCAGCTGCTAGACTTAACGGAATTAGCTATAGCCAGTTCATTGATAAACTCAACAAGGCTGATGTGAAGCTCAACCGCAAAATGCTGGCCCAAATCGCTATGATGGATCCTGACGGCTTTTCTCAAGTTGTCAAGACGGTGCAAACAAAATCGTCTAATTGAGTCAACAACCCCAGCCTTCATTGAAATCCGGTCATTTATCATTTCAAACCAGCCACTTTAACCTGAGCTGCTAACGGCAATGCATTCACAAAACGTACTTGGACGACTACTGATAGCTAGTCTACTGGTAAGTGGCTTGATGAGTGCTACGGTCTCGGTGGCAACAGCTAGATCCTTTACAGAAATTCAAGCTTCAGGCCAAATGCGCATTGGAGTTAAAGACTCAGTCCCCCTCTTAGGGTTGCGCAACGAGCAGGATCAGTTAGAAGGCTTTGAAATTGATCTAGCCTATGAGTTGGGGCAACAGTTACTAGGTTCAACGGCAGCAATCGAGCTAGTTCCCTTAGCTAATGCTGAGCGGTTGACAGCTGTGATTGAGGATCGGGTTGACTTAGTCATTGCACAGGTGGGCATTACTCCCGAGCGAAGGCGGCAGGTAGCCTTTAGCCCTCCCTATTACTTTGATGGTACAGCTATTGCCGTTAGTAAAACCCTTGGCCTTGAATCCTGGTCTGATTTAAGACATCAATCGGTTGCTGTACTGGAAAGCTCTAGTGCTATTCCCTCTCTAAAAACTTCAATTCCTTCTACAAAGTTAGTTCCTGTATCCTCCTATCAAGCGGGTGTGGATCTACTTCAGTCCGAAGCTGTAGACGGCTTAGCTGCAGATCAAACTATTCTGGCAGGTTGGATTCAAGCACATCCTGACTATCAATTACTATCACCTACTTTTTCACGTGTGGGTTTAGCGATTGTCACCTCAAAAGATCAAGAATCAGCTGAATTAACACGTCGTGTCGCTCAACTAGTTGAACAACTGAGGCAGTCAGGTTGGCTACAACAACAAGCTCAAGTCTGGCACCTCCCTTAGCTAGAGCACAATCTGGATCCAACCATCAACTCCGAGATGTCGGCTAAGTTCAAGCCATAGATGGGTTGACTGATTGAATCGGCTGAGCAGTGTAAAAATATTGGATACCATCTTGTTTTTTAAGTCATTTCACCAGGATGTCGAGTGAATAAACCAATATCTGATCTGTTGTGAAGATTTAGGTAGTTTTGCTACTGTGCATTTAAGCTAAGTATCCTACTATAAATATCACTCTGTAAATGTAGGGTTAATAAGGTCATGTTAATTGCTGTTTTCTGCTAATGACCACAGCAGCCTATCTAGCAACAGTATTAATCACTAATGTGGACTGTCCAGGTAAAGCTTAAAGACACACCAGTCAAGATAGGTAATCTCTCTCAGATTTGATAACGCTTGAAACGATTTCCTTCGGTATAGGGGGTAGGTATAGTGGTAATCCTTGATCCTAAAGATGCTCAAAGATTTGTATCGCTTCCCACGAAGTCAGGCTTAATGAGGGTTCTGCAACATCAGGGGGGTAGTTATATCCTTCAAAAAAAATGCCAAAATCTCCAAGAAGCCATGATCCTATATCGGCAAAACGGTGCTCAAAAGGTATCCAGCTTAATTTTAAAGCAGCCACTCCCTGAGGTTTGGATCAAAGTGACCTACGAGCAACTCTTGAAAACCCGGAATCCTGATACCGGTAAACTCAACTCTCTAGGACCCTTAGATCAGCGTTATGAATCCAGATCTTCACGATCACAAACAGGTCCCCTGACTCAGCGTCAGTTGAAGCCATTAGTGGCTCATATTGAGGATAGTCTCCTGGATGGCAAACAGATGGAGCAAGTGTTAAAGGCTTGTTCTTGCAACTATTTTCAGATTTCAAATCCAGTTTTAGCTTTGCCAACCTTGATCGAACGTAAACCTAATTTAATTTTTTTAGATCTGGTGATGCCTATTACCAATGGCTATGAACTCTGTGCTCAGATTAAGCGAGTAGCCCAATTTAAAGAAACGCCTGTTGTGATTGTAACGAGTACAGACTCAACTATTGATCGAGCTCGGGCTAAATTGGTAGGGGCTGCTAGTTATATTACCAAGCCCATTACTCTGAGTGCCATTCAGGGAGTTTTGAAGGAACAAGGCCTATTCTATGACTCCTGATCCCGTCGTGATTGAGATCCCTATTCCCTTGCTCAGTCGTGTTCAGACATTAGCTCAGCTATATGAAGCTCATCCTCAGGTGGTTTTAGCCGCGCTTGACCAGCTAATCCAGCAACTACCATCTCCACCAACCTTACCTGCAGAGTCTCCTTGGACAGCAATCTATGAGTTGCAAGCACGACTCACTCTAGTTGAAGCGCATCTAAACATTTCTGATCAAGCTCAACGATCAAGCTCAATGGAGGCAGGTCCCCCAACTCAAGCTGCTAGCAACTCATTAGCCTGGGATGTATGGGTTGTTGACCCGGTCCGTAATAAGCACCGCAAAATGGAGCGCTTTGAATCTGAACGTGCAGCTCTAGACCGAGCTCGACAACTTGAGGCTGGGATTCAGTCTGTTAACCAAGAACGTCGAGAGCAAGGTACTGAACTCATCCGCTACGAAATTCGACCTGTCGCTGATCTGTAGCTACTTGTTGTTCCAGACAGAGCAAAAGTCGTTAAAATTGGACCAGGGTTGGTACCCATACTCACTTGTAGGTAACATTGATGAACTCCGAAGAAACAGACAGGGTCATTTATCAAGGTCAATTTGGCCCTTTCACCATCACAGCAGCCGATCGCCAAGAGGTTATGCTCTACCGCAGTGGTCTAGGCCTCATGGCTCTATATTTTCTGTTAGGAACAGGGCTAGCCCTATATCAACCTGACAAGATCCAGTTACTGACACCGTTATATGGCGGCTTCTGTATAGCTTTGGGGATCAGCCTAGCTACGATTCATATTTATTTGGTGGCTCTGCATCGCTTTTTACAAGTCTGTTGGGGCTTGGGGTGTCTAGCCTCCTTGTGGGTTAGTTTTAAGAGTGATCAGGCGTTAGCGACCACTGTCTATCACCAACCTCTTACTCTCCTAGGTGTTGGATTTGTCTTTGTGGCGTTAACAGGTATTTTCTTCAAAGAAGCGTTTTGTTTTAACCGAGTGGAAACTAAACTCCTGACTCCATTAGTGCCAACCCTCCTATTAGGTCATCTATTGGGTTGGTTGCCTTTGAATATAGAAAGAGGTTTATTAGTCATTTGGGCGGTGGGCTTCTGTATCTTTGCTGCCCGTAAACTGAAACAAGAGATCCCGTCCGATATCGGGGACAAAAGTGTATTTGACTACTTAAAAGGTAAGCTCTCATCCGAGCCAGCATCATCATTTAATTCTCTTTAGAACCCAGAAGATGGATAGGCCTGGATCTAGCTCAGCAGTCTGGTTCAGGTGGTATATTCAGCATTAATCCGCACATAGTCATAGCTCAGATCACATCCCCACGCTTTACCTTCACCTAAACCTTGATGAAGATCAACGGTAAAAACCACCGGATCTCCTTTTAAATAATTAGAAGCAGCTTGCCGATCAAAGTCTAATGGGATCCCGGAGCGCATGAGTTGAAAATCACCTAAGAAAATATCTAGGTTATTTTGATCAAAAACAACACCTGAGCGACCTGCTGCTGCTGCCACCCGACCCCAGTTTGGATCACAGCCAAAAGCTGCCGACTTAACGAGAGGAGAACTCGCAATAATACGGGCCATTCGACGGGCGGTTTCATTATTGGATGTCCCTCGCACTTGGATCTCTAGAAGTTTGGTCGCCCCTTCGCCATCACGAGCAATTCCCTTAGCTAGATAAATACAGGCTTCGTGCAGCATATCTTCCAAAACGAGTGCAGCTGGTGTATCTGGTAAGATGGGGGGCGCCTGAGATTGGCCATTAGCTAGGGCTAGAAGCATATCATTGGTGCTAGTGTCTCCGTCAACCGTGATCTGATTGAAGCTAACATCAGCCGCCCGCCGGATCATGGTTTGCCATAATGTGGAGTCAATGGTGGCATCACAGGTCATAAACGCCAACATTGTGGCCAGATTGGGATGGATCATGCCAGACCCTTTAGCCATCCCCCCTATCCGCACTGCATGACCTTGAATTTTGGCTTCAAAGGCAATCAATTTGGGTTTGAGATCAGTTGTGATAATCGCTCGAGCTGCCGTTTCCCCCTGATCGGGAGATAGATATGACACCAACGTAGGAATCGCTGGGGTGAGCTTAGCCATATTTAATTGCTTGCCAATGACTCCCGTAGACGCTGTCAAGACTTGATTAGGTTGAACTTGGACCGCATCTGCAACCAACTTAGCCATGGTGTTATTGTTGGCCTCCCCTTCACTACCTGTACAGGCATTGGCTTGGCCGGCGTTACAGATAATAGCTCGGATCGAAGCTGGACTTTGCTGAAGTCGTTTTTGGTTATAGGTGATCGAAGCTGCCTTCACTTGACTGGTGGTAAACACGCCAGCTGCTGCCGCATTAGTATCTGAGAAGATTAAGGCCAGATCTGGATCACCTGAAGGTTTTAATCCCGCAGCAATCCCCGCCGCCCGAAATCCATTTGGAGCTGTAACGCCACCAGGCACCTCAATCCAATCTCGTTTCATGTCTCGATTCACGTGTAACCTTGCTTTACATCCTACAGAGGGTAGCCGAGTTTAGCACCCTTAAATTATGAATCCGATCTAGCAAATTAGGGCTAGCAAATTAGGGCTAGCAAATTAGGGCTA
>CAYSWV010000007.1:11833-23904 GCA_964434865.1 uncultured bacterium | reverse complement strand
CTAGCAAATTAGGGCTAGCAAATTAGGGCTAGCAAATTAGGGCTACAAATTTAGGGCTAGCAAACTTGTGAAGCATTGAGCTAACCTCTCAACCTTAAGCTAGATCTAAAACAGGCTAGGCATTGAGGACACTTGTTGATATTGAGTACACTTGTTGATATGGACTTATGGATCACAGTCCGCTTTAGGATTACACTACTTGGGAGTGCGCTAAGCTACCTCACCTACCGATAGTTCGCTTAGATACAAGCCATTTTGAGTGACTGGAGTTATTTTATGTCTTCAGGGTCTATGTCCAATCAGTCCCGAAAGCTTTTTTTCTCGCTGCGCTTTAAGCTTCTAATTGGATTTTCTTTAATTTTCACTATCGTCTTTGCACTGGCTTTTGGCTGGTTCTATGTCTTTAGTGATCAACGAGCCAAAGGGAGACTTCAAGAAGAACTCAAGGGCTTTGCTGAAGGTTCAGCTGAAAATCTAGATGTGGTGCAACTCCTCGAACTCTACGAGATCGGTGAACGGAATGAGGCTGGCTACTCTGATGATGTGCTATATACGCTTCAACAAGAATGGTTTAAGCTTAATCGAGATGTGGCACCCTATGTCTATCCTTACTCGTTTCTTATCACTGATGAATCCAATCCCCGAGCAGAAGGTGAACTACCCACCTGTGATGGGCCTTATCGAATTATTTATTTAGTCGATTCGATCTGGCTTGATGAAGAAAACCTAGATCGAGCGCTATACTTTTTAGACCCAGATTGCCCCTCAGAGGCTTCTCTCACCGCTTTTCAAGAAGAACGAACGGTATTTCGAGATTTATACACGGATGATTGGGGAAGCTGGATTAGTGCGTATACACCGCTAATAGACCGAAGAACAGGGGAGGTCATTGGTGTTTTGGGAGCTGATATTGAGGCCGATTATGTTATTTCAATTCGACAAGCGATTCAAAATCAAGTTCTTGTTGCTTTTGGAATTACTTATCTAACTTTGTTTACGTTGGTCTATGCTACCGCAACGGTCCTAACAAACCCCCTAAAGCGCTTGAGTGAGACTGCAGAACGGATTGGCGAAGGTGAATACAACAAAGCCAACTTAGTAAGTTTAATTAACAGTCCTGTTCAAGATGAAATTGGCACTCTCTCTGCTGTATTTTCAACTATGGTCGATAAGGTCCAAAATCGGGAAGAAGCGCTTAAAGAAGAGATCAAAGAACTGAAAATAGAAATTGATGAGGAGAAACGGAAAAAGCAGGTTGAAGAAATTACGGAATCAGACTTTTTTCAAGATCTCAAGCAGAAAGCGATATCAATGCGACAAAATATGCAGGCACAAATGGATAGTGATAGCTCAACAGATAGTGGAGATAGTGATAGCCTAGATGATCCATTTGGTGATTTTGGTGATCTTGGCAGCTCATCAGCCTCTTAAACCCTTGAAATCTTTATGATACCTGCAGTTCTTATTGGCAATAGTTTTGAGGCTAACGCATCCTGGTTGCAGGGGTACGATGCATCAGTAGCTCAACGATTTTACTCAGCTGATGAAAGGGTGTTGTTTTGGTACAGACCTAATAAACTTGTTTTGACCTCAAGTCCAGCTGCCCATTGGCCTAAGGTTCAACAGCAACTGCATTACCATCAAACCCATCATGTTTATGTCACACCTGAGAGTGGTTGTATCTGCCGAGATATCCTTAGCCATTCAACGGTGCTAGCCACCTTGATCGACTATGCCACTGATCGAGTCTTAGAACTGATTCCTTATTGCACCACACCTGATTTTTTGGAATTAGCGCGGTACTTAGAAGCTCAAGGGATCACTATCCTTTTGCCAGAAACACCTACTCAGCTCTGGTTACGAGACTATATCGATTCAAAAACTGGATTTCGGAGTATCGCTTCTCAATGGATCCATCAGCAAACAGCCCAGCTGCCTGAAGGGTATACGAGTACTTCTTTCGATGAGGCCAGCCAGATGGCTCGTTGGTTTTTAGATCGGGGTAAAGCGTGTGTGGTTAAGGCTGATCGGGGCACTATTTCATTGGCCAGGCTGATCTTGCGCCACCTTGAGCCTCAGTCTAGTATTGCTGATAAACTTAAACAGCATTTTTCCTTAAGTCAGAGTCCTTTTATTGTAGAAGAGTGGATTGATAATACTCAGCCTCTGTCACCTTCTATTGAAGTGTGTATTACTCCTGATCACACTCCTGTCATTACCCATACGGCTATTCAATTTTTTACACCTTCAGGCCTCTACAGTGGAGAACTGACAGGACCTGAACTAATGCATTATCCATGGCACGCTACCTTGGTCGAGACGGCACAGGTTGTCGGTCAGTATCTAGGCCACAGGGGCTATTTAGGTCATTTTGATTTGGACTGTGTGATCGATCAAGATCATCGAGTATATCTACTAGAATTGAATGCTCGACGAACCGGAGGCACTCATACCCACGAGCTACCTCTACAGTTGTTAGGGCCAAGCTACAAAGACTCTGTGACTGTTTTATCTAACCAAGCCCTACAGAGTTCAAGGCTTCGATCGATTGATGCACTGTGGACAGCTCTAGAGCCTTGGCTATATCCCATCAATTCTGACAGGATCCCCTATGGCCTCATTGTCACGAATACAGGCCGCTTGTCCAGTAGCGGATCCTTTGGCTGTATATTTTTGGGACCCTCTATTGAGGCTGTCTTGGCCTTGCAAACTGAGATTCAACAGCATCTGCAATAAGCCATTCTAGACTCTAAGTTAACCATGTAAGCCATAATGCTGATAGAGATCCGTAAAATAGCGGGTAAATCAGTGCGGTCATGCACGTTAAATTTTTAACTGAGATCCTTTAGTCTGAATCTTAGGCATAGAAGGGACATCATGGTTCAACTGTATCCATACACTACCAAAAAAGACTTGATTTGGGATGACTGGCGCTCACAAATGCAACACCGGATTCAGACTTTAGACGCCTTACGGGGTTGGATCAAGGTGACTGATCAAGAAGAGCTAGCGATCAAAGCCTGTGAGGGTAAATATCGCTGGAGCATTACTCCCTACTATGCCTCACTGATGGACCCTGAGGATGATACATGTCCTATTCGTCGTCAAGCGGTTCCTAGTGCCTTAGAGGTACAAACATTTCCTGACACCTCAGTGGATCCCGTAGGTGATATGGTTTACAGGAAAACCAATCGAGTGGTTCATAAGTATCCAGATCGGGTCATTTTTTTAGTCACTGATGTGTGTCCCGTCTATTGCCGCCACTGTACCCGCAAGTATCACACTACTGATTTAGAAGGCACTTACTTTGAATCTAATCCTGCTGCTGATTGGGATCCTGACTTTGCCTATATCGAAAACACACCTGCTATTCGGGATGTCTTGCTGACAGGGGGTGATCCGCTTACCTTAACGGATGAAAAATTAGAAAGCATCATCGCTCGACTTCGGGCTATTCCGCATGTGGAGATTATTCGGATTGGGAGCCGTTATCCTGTTCTATTACCTCAGCGGATTACACCTGATCTGTGTCAAATGTTGGATCGTTATCAACCCATTTGGCTCAATACTCATTTCAATCATACCAAGGAGATCACCTCTGACTCAGCTGCAGCTGTAGATCGACTCATTCGCCATGGAGTTGTGGTCCAAAATCAGACAGTGCTCTTGAAAGGAATAAATGACTCTGTTGAAACCATGAAAGCACTACTCCATGGATTATTGAAGATCAAAGTTCGACCTTACTACATTTATCACTGTGATAACGTGACAGGGGTGTCTCACTTCATGACCAGTATTGAAAAAGGTCGAGACATCATGCGAGGGCTATGGGGCCACACCACTGGGTTTGCCGTTCCTCACTACATTGTTACAACCATGCTAGGAAAAGTATCGTTGGCCGAAGAGTCTGTGCACCAAGATGCAGAGGGGTATTGGTTAGAAAACTATCAAGGCAAAACCATGCGATTACCTGATCTCTACTGAAACCAGGCCGGTTCTTGCAGGTAGGTTTTGGCGAAGGTAAGTTAAGAGGTGGCCAAATCAAAACCGCTAAAAATCTAAGTCATCTAAAACTTGGCTTCCTTTTTGCCGTCGTCGGAGCCTCCAATTCAACATAGATCCTTCATAGACCTTGCGAAACTTCATGATGGCCCAGATAGAAATCGGAGCTGCTAGAGCCGCAATGAAGAGAACCCAATATTGAATCGGGGCGTCGTCAAAAGCAACATGGCTGATCCAGAGTAGAGCCAAAGCTAAGGCAGAGGCCAGAATGGTTCCACCTGCGGTTAGATAATTATCAAGAAAAAGCGAAACCCGCCCCCGCCGTTCTTCTGGAACCATACCCAGAATATTTTTGCGAGCTGTTTCATCAATGCTATATAGGGGCAACTTTTGCACAGCTAGACCTGCTACAGCCCCACCTAGATTATTAATACCTAGGTTGATTCCCGTTCCAATTAGGGCAGAAATAGGCGAAATCAAAAAGGCTCCTTGTAAACCAAAGGTAGAGAGAATCGGCTCAGCTAACCAAACCTGGATCCCTAGATAGCCTAAAAATCGTCCCAATGTAAATAAACTAAAAAATTGTTGGTAGGTGTCTAAATCTTGAAAGGTCTGTTGAGAAAGAAACAAAAATCGAAATTCAATCAATTGATCACAAATGAATACAGCTAGTAGTGATACGGTTAAGTAGCCAAAAGCTGGGACTTCACGAATAAAATTCCAGCCCTCCCAAAAGGTTTCTTGCACACCAGCCACATCCTGAGCTAGAGATCTCACCGAAACCCTCGTTAAGCCTCGATCAATCAACACATAGATCAGTAGATAGATGGTAATATTGGTGATAATGATAGCCACAGACTCTAAACCGAGAGTAGCCAAAACAGTCGGGGCTAAGCCAGCTAGCGCGATACCGAGAAGATTACCTAATATCCCTAGCACTGTAATTTTGGGAAACAAGCGACGCGTTTGCGGAATCTCTAAGACATCATTGCAAAGGATCCAAAATACGGTTGGAACAAAGGTAAATTGTTGTTGTGAAAGTAAGTAAAACCAACCAAACCGAGCCCAGGTAGGTGCCCCCAATTGATCCATGGCTAACAGAACTAAAAAGGCACCAATAACAGCTAATCCCACGCCTTTCATCAGTTGAATCCGCTTAAACTTATCAACAACTAAAGACTGTAAGCTAGCCGCCAAGATCAGCAAGATACCATCAATTAGCCAAACGCCTAAAATTTGGGTAGGTCCTACCTCTGTTAAAAATCCACTGATGGAAGCAATTTCAGATAGCTTTTGAGCCAAAGCATTTAAAAAAAGGACAAAGCCTAGCACTAATAGAATCCGACCCTCTCCAGCCCGCACATTTAAGAGTCGCTCAATCCAGTTTGGATCTCGGGTTAGTCGTTCCCAAGCAATGGGAGGGGTGGTCCGGGGGCTCTCAGGTGTTACCGAATCTGAAATTTGAGGATCTAGATTGAATTTTAATTGATCTCGCCGAATCACACCTTGAGTTTCTAACGTTTCTACCGCACCGGTCAAATCAAATGGATCATCATCGAACTCCCAAGGCAGATTTAATTTGAGTTCACCCGATCCCGTTTGAACATGAATCAGAATATGTTTGATACTATCTGGAACCCTCTCAAGACAGCAATCATGGACGATCTGCTTGATTTGGTCACCTTGAATAGCCTCATCGGGTGGGGCTTCAATAGTAAGAGTTAGTTTTGAGTCTTCAACTAAGGCTTTGATCTTATGAATGGAGATGGGTAAGGCTTGCTGAATCTGATTCTCAAGGTCTGCTAGGTTGATCCAGGCCATTTACTTGTCCTCCATAGCATCCCAGATACTCTTGGGGAGTCTTTTTTTAGTCCGGGTCCGTTTGAATTCAGACTCGTAAGTTGGTTTGTAGACTCTACCCTTTCCAGGAAGTTGGGTGAGGACCCCCTGCTCACAAAGCTGATTGAGTAACTGATTCACCGTTTCTAACGAACACGTACTCGAACTTTCAGTATTGAGGAAGGCCACTATATCTTCAAATGAGGCTTGGCCCTGACGAGTGATCCAGCGTAGCAAGGTCACGTGGAGGTGAGATAGATTTTGCCGAGTGGCCCCATAGTCAGTAGCTAATCCAGGTTGAGCTGAGTCAGGTGTAACTCCAGGATCAAGATTATCGATAGCCGCTCTATTCATCTCAGATAACTCATCCCGAGGCTGGAATAACCGCTTTAAGAACTCAAATAGCTCTAACATAGGACCCCTCAAACGGTGATGGTGGTTTATGGCTTCTGAGCAAGCTGAGACCCCACTGCTCTAATCATGTGAGTAATAGGGTGATCTGGATAATGTAAACAAAAAACACCTGAGTGCTGTTTCAGTTCTTGCGTATAAGGCAAAATCTCTAACACAGGCACATGATAAGTTTGTAACATTTTGCGCCGGATGTCACCTAAATTGAAGTCTGGAGCCACTTGATTAACGAGCAGTTGAATATCCAGGTTATCCACTAATCTCTGAGCAACATCGATATAAACAGCTGTTCCCTGTAATTCTTGGGGAGCAATACCGGTCAACATGACCATCATGTCGCTTAGGGTTAATAATAGTAAATTGTCTTGATTGATCCCTGCTTGTGTATCAAAAAGGACTAAATCTAACTTAAGCTTACGGGCAAGATCTTGCATCAGGGATTCTAGATTTCTGGGATCAGTCGAATCAGTTAGCCGCACTAGATCGCCTGGCTGAGAACTGGCCGCAATCAGGAAAATAGCTCCATTGAGTAATCTAATTTGGGTGTCACCAATTCTAAGTTGCCGACTAATATCAATTAAAATATCTTCAAGAGAAGCCGTTCCAGCTAAATAACTTGAGAGTTGATGAGGAGCTTGATCAAGGCTAAATTCAAACAAGCTAGGGAGGCTATTCAGCGGATCACTATCAATAATGCCAACTCTTGACCCTAATTGAGCCATGACGGTGGCCAGATTTGCGATCAAAGTTGATTTGCCAATTCCATAGCCAAAAGAGTTAATTGAAATTCGGATCATTGAATCACACCTCAGATCCTAAACTAGCATAAATCAGTCTATTGATTCAGATTGAAAAGTCTTTAAACTTGAAAAGAACAGTTAGACAGCTCAAATAACAGCAGTGTAGGCAGATCAGATCTTAAGCAGATAAAATCTGTACAGCTACTTCCCGCATGGTTGTACTCCAGGGGTGTTTCACATGTTTAATACAAAACAAGCCACCACTAGCTAACTCGATCATTTCCTCTGACAACGGTAGTACACCAGCCACAGGAATACCATAAGTCTCTTCAACCTGCTTTTTGACTGCCTTAAAGTCATAGGTCGGTAGCACTTTGTTGACAAGGAGTAACATCTTCGGAATATCCAAGCGTTGAGCTACATCGATGGTTACAGCAGATCCTTGAAAGTCTTGTCGATCAGGCCGAAGAATCAAGACTAAAATATCTGATATGGTAATAGATAAGAGAGTTTCCTCATTTAACCCTGGATGGGTATCAATAAACAAGTAGTCAAGTTTTAAAGATTTAATCAGATCTCTAAATCCATCATTTAAGCTCTCAACATCGTAGCCCTCTCGCAAGATCCGAGCGATGTCACCTGATTTAACGCTGGAGGGAACTAAGTATAGAGCCCCCCCTCGATCTTTAATCGGCTTCAGGGTCACATCATGAGCGGCTTCGGTAATTGAACATCGTCCCCATAGGTAGTCGTTTAAGGTCTTACGGGACTGATCACTTTCCAACCCAAACAGCACATGTACACCTGGAGACTGAATGTCAGTATCCACAATGGCGACTCGTTTCTTTTGACTAGCCACTAAAGCCGAGAGATTGGCAGTTGTATTGGATTTACCAGTACCGCCACGATAGGAATGAACAGAAATAATTTTGGGCATTCGTTCCTCTAGGGTAATGGGACGTCTAAATATTAAAGCAGACTGGCTAAACACAGAAGTCTATGACCTCTGATCAGACCTCGCTAATCAGATTGGGGTTTGCGCCGCCGAAACTGCAACATCTGTTCCGTCAACATATCCAAATGTAAGTCTCCCATTGCATCTAACATGTCCCGAGCGGATTCATACCGATCATAGACAGCGGGTGATAGGGCTTGATCGAGGACATCGGCTAAGGTGGCATTGAGTGAGGGTACTAAGCGGCGCCATTCAAATCGAGATGTCCGGTAATCGTAAGGCAATCTCTGCGGCCAAAAGCCTGTCAGGATAAAAATAATCGTAACGGCTAAGCTGTACAGATCACTGCTAAAAGTAGGTCTACCCACCCCTTGCTCGGGAGGCATAAAGCCTGGAGTTCCGATCACTTTAGTTTGACCTATAGAATTGCCATCTCGAAGGGATTCTTTGACAGCACCAAAGTCGATCAAAATAGGCTTGTTGTCTGACTGGCGTAAAATAATGTTGTCGGGTTTGATATCACGATGAATAATATTACGCTTGTGAACCAAATCTAGAACGGCCAATAAACTAGAGAGTAGTTCAATGGCTTCAGATTGAGAGAACAACCCCACTTCTGAGACATATTTCGTTAATGTGCGGCCCTCGATATATTCCTGGATCAAGTAGAACCGTTTTTTCTCACGAAAATAAGCATACAAGGTTGGGATCTGCTCTGATAAGTTCCCCAATTGTTCTAAACAGGCGGCTTCTCGATTAAATCGTTCTTGAGCAAACTCAATAAATTTAGGATCTTCCATTTCTGGTAAGAGACGCTTGCCCACACAAATTCGGCCTGATGGCATATGGGTGTCTTCTGCCAGAAATGTCATGCCGAATCCACCACTACTCAGAACTTTGACAGGCCGATATCGTCCATTTAAAAGGTTAGACACTGTTGGATCCCCATGTCATAGAAACCATAACTGTTGCAGAAAACAAACCCTAGTTGTATCAGGCAAGTATCCCTATTTTACTGTAGCCAAACAATACAAGCGTGTTTTTTTACCCCTACTGCTAGGCACAACTTTTGGGTTTAAACGCATCAATTGAATAGATGAATAGAGCTGAAAACGGGTCAATGGACTTAAAAGTAGTCAGGACAACACAAATCGTTCCAGAGTGACGGCAACACCATCATCATCAACGGTAGGCGCCACCCAATCAGCCAAAGCCTGGATCTCAGTGCGAGCATTGCCCATGGCCACACCTAACCCTGCATATTGGATCATTTCAATGTCGTTATCACTATCACCGATTACCAAAACCTGTTCTGGCTTCAATCCCAGTAGATCTTCAGCTACATATTTGACCGCATTGCCTTTGTTAACAACAGGATGGGTGGCCTCCAAAAAGGTGGGGATAGAACGGGTTAAATAGAGTTCTTCTGGAGGGAAATCCTGCCGTATACGCTCCACTAATTGGTTAATGACATCAGGCTCAGATGCCATGGCCAATACTTTAGTGGGATTAGCTGGCCACTGGGCTGGATTCAGGTCAGAAAGCAAACTGAGAGGGACTTGACATCGCTCAGCATAGTTCTGACTCAAGGGGGTTAATTCTCTAACATAAAGATGGTCTTCAATGTAAACATGAATGATAAAAGGATAATCGGCTAAATAATCAATAAATTGTTGGGCTTTGATTTGATCCAGCAACCAGTGATGGTGGGTCACATTATCGTCTGGATGACGAATTAAGGCTCCCTGATAGGCACTGATAGGCATAGTTGCTTGAATAATTTGATGAAACCGCTTAGCCGATTGGTACATCCGACCCGTAGCAATACCAATCTGAACCCCTTGTTGCTTGGCTACCAGAATAGCTTCTTGAACACGGGGTGACACCTCATTTGACCCACCCGTTAAAGTCCCATCAATATCGAGAACGACAAGGCCAATATCAGACTTTACCGGATCAGCAGCTTGCTGAAGATCTAGTTCACGGTCTAGATCGTTAGAATTCATGATCGCCACCCACTATGCTCACACTCTAAATTACATCAAGTCATGACTTGAAATCTTCATTCCAGTTCAACTATTAGGCTAAGCCTTGACGCAACAGTCTTTGAATTAAGGCTACCGCAACCAGAACAAACATCCCGAGGAGAACCAAAGATCCACCTAGTGTCAAATGTCCCCAAGGCGCTAACAGAATGGTATCAGACCAGGTCCAGTTAGCCTGGCTATAAATATGTCGAATCGGCTCAATGGCATGGGTCAAGGGGTTCAGACTGGCCACCCACTGCAACCAAGTGGGCATAAAGGAAAGCGGAGCTAAAGCTGTACTTGAAAAGATCAACGGCAGATTCACCAAAAAGATAAATGCTAGTAGTTGTTGATGCCCTGGCATGGCAAAGGCTAACCCTAACGATAAAGCCGTAAAGCCTAACACTAATAAGCCAATAATCAAAGCAACTAGCCCTAAGCCACCTACCGTTGGTATGCCTGCACCCAGAGCATAAGCAGCCACAATAATAGCCACGGTTTGGACGAGTGCCAGTGACACAATATAGATCGTAGAGGCCAATACAATTGAAAATCGGGAAGTTAGAGGCGCCACGAGTAATCGATTCAGAAACCCAAATTCACGATCAAAGATCACGGGAACTCCAGAATTTAAGGCGCCCCCAAAAGCGGTAAACACAATAATGCCAGCGCCTAAAAATTGGGTGTAGTTGCGTTCCTCGCCAAACATCCCTTGAGGGGCATTTTGAAACAGAGAACCAAATAGGAGTAACCATAGCAAGGGTTGGATAATACCAACTAGGAGTGTGACAGGACGTCGCTGCAGCTGAATAAACCAGCGACGAGTTAGAGCCAGCGTTTCTTGCCAAAAATCTGAAGACAGCAATAACGGTTGAGACATATTGGCTATTAATGTTGGAGGGGTTGATCCATCAGCCATAAACAGTCTATTCCTTTCGATAACGGGACAATACCGTCTCTAAACTAACCTAGTCTTTGAGCTAAAGAGGTCTCAAGTTGACAATTTTATCGACATTTGCGTCGTTTTACGGACTCTTTCACTCGGTATTACCTCCTAAAATTGAAGCGGAGTTAGTCGTTTATGGAGGCTGATATGCTTGGCAAAGTCGGTGTTCCTATAGCTGTCTTTCTAAGTCTCTTATTTGTGGCTGTTGGGGATCGAGTCCTGCCAGAACCGTTGGGAGCAGCTAGTACTCAATCTCGGACTGTGGTTGTAGCAACCCTCAGCTCTTTATTGAACCAAACTCTAAAAATCTTGCCCGAAGATACACGTAGAAATGTTCGCAATGATGCTATTCAGGATGCAACTTGCGAATCCAATCACGGCAGTTGCTAAGCTGAATCTCGTGAATCTGAGACTGGTTTGCGCTCTAGCCAATACTGGAAGCCGATCCAGCCCCCAAAGGTGACCAAACAGATAAGAGCTACTTTGGTCATATGACTGAGCAAGACTTCTAAGGATAATAATTGCCCAGCTACATAGGCTACAGTAACCATGACGCTGGCCCAGGCTAAGGCCCCAATCATGTTGAGAACTAAAAATCGAGGATAGGGCATTTGAGCTAGGCCAGCCAGAGGACCGGCAAAGATCCGAAGTAGCGTTAGAAAACGACCCAATAGAACAGCTTGATCTGCGTTTTTCTGAAACTCAGCTCGTATAGTGTGTAATTGCTGATCAGATAACCGAAAGAAACGCCCGATCCGAACTAGCAGGGGCCACCCTCCTGTAGCACCAATCCAATAGCCCATCGAATCTCCAGTCATCGCACCCACGAAAGCTGCCAACCACACGCCCCATACATTGAGTTGGTTATGACCAGCCAGAAAGCCACCTGTCAATGTGATGGTTTCACCTGGGATCGGCAATCCAGTGTTTTCCAGCAAGATCCCAACGAATACAGCCCAATAGCCATACTGTTGAACGGTAGACAACCATGGCTCAAAAGATAGCTGATCAAGAGGTAACCAGGCAAAATCCAACATTCTTTAGGTCTCCTGTGGTTAAGTCAGTATGGCATGAAAACTCTTCATAACGACTACCGTAGACCTGCTAGTAGAATTTGCTCTAAGTCTCAAATGAGGAGTTGATGAGAGACC
>CAYSWV010000007.1:0-11733 GCA_964434865.1 uncultured bacterium | reverse complement strand
ACCCAGAGTTGTTTGCTAAGCTGGGTACCCATTGAGGCATGCTAAAGTTCTAAAGGTCAAAATCTAAAGGTCTGAAGCGGAATAATCTATGAGGTTGTATTTAACCGAGCTGTTTTATCTTTTAGGCCCCAAAAAATGGTGGTTGCTTTATATGTTGGCGGCATTCTGTTTAGTGTCATTGCTTGAGTTGACTGGAATTGGAATTATTGCCCCTTATATTAGGCTAGCCACTGATCCCGATATTGTGGAGAACTCTGAGATGTTAACAGGTCTAGCCACTTTATTAGGAATTGTAGATAGTAAAGATCTTATTCTTCTCATTGGTATTGGCATTGTTTTATTATTTAGCTTGAAATCATTAATCTATTGGTATGTTCAACGCGCTATTATTCAATTTAGTCAAAAGTGTCGGCAAGATCTAGGTGTCAGGCTATTCAAGGGCTATATCCATGCCCCTTATGTTTTTCACCTCAAACGCAACAGTGCTCAAGCTGTTCAAGCTGTGACTCAAGATTCAACAGCTTATGCATCCACCATCATTCGGCCAGTGTTACAAGTCTTGATTAATGCCATCATTGTAATGGGTCTCTCCATTTTGATTTGTGTTATAAACTTTACTGCAACAGTAGGAATTGTAGGCATTATGTTGCCTTTGTTTTTCTTATTTAGGTCTTTTCAAGGCAAGATGTATCAATGGGGTAAGACAGTTCGTGAAACCAATATTGAGGTCATGCAAGTTGTGACTCAAGGCATGGTTAGCATTAAAGAAACTAAGGTCATCGGCTGTGCGGATTATTTTGTTGACTACCTGGAACAAGCGGTCAAGACTAGTAGTTTAGCCATCACTGATATTGAAAGTTTCAAAATAGCCCCTCGGATCATTGTTGAAGCTTTGTTAGTGTTATTTGCTATTGGCTCCATGTCTATCTATCTAGCTACAGGTGAAGGATCTCAAGAGGCTTTTCCTCTATTGGGGGTCTTGGGTTTGGCCTCTGTGCGGTTAATTCCTGCCATTACACTTTTGCTCAATAGCGCTACTTCTCTACAAAACTCCCGGTATCAACTGGACCGGATTTATCAGGATCTCAAGGAATCGGAAGCGCTTGAACAAGTTCCCGATCTGATCTCTGCTACACCCCTTCAGTCTGGATCAGTGCTCTCATTTACAGACTCTGTAACGTTACAAGATATTCATTTCAGCTATCCAGAGTCCGATCAAAAAGCCATTAATGGTGTTTCTATCCTGTTGAAAAAAGGTGAATCAATTGCCTTAATTGGTAAATCGGGTGCCGGTAAAACCACGATTGCAGATCTTATTTTAGGTCTACTTCGGCCTCAGGTGGGTGATATTCAAGTCGATGGAACGTCTATTTACACGCATCTACGAGCTTGGCAAAATCTCATCGGTTATATTCCTCAAGCTATTGCTTTAAATGACGACACGATTGAACGCAATATTGCCTTTGGTGTGCCTATGGATCAAATTAATGCTGATCAATTAGGCAAAGCTATTCGAGACGCACAACTGGAGTCCCTCATTAGTCAACTCCCCGAAGGGGTTAAGACTCGAGTCGGCGATCGCGGCATTCGCTTATCGGGGGGACAACGTCAACGAATTGGCATTGCAAGAGCGCTTTATCATGAGCGAGACATCTTGGTGTTAGATGAAGCTACGTCAGCACTAGATAACGAGACTGAAGCGCTAGTCACAGAAGCTATCCGCTCCCTCGGCCGGACTAAATCATTGATTATCATTGCTCATCGCTTAACTACGGTCCGCCACTGTCACCGCATTTATCTCATTGATCAGGGACGGGTGCTGCGTTCAGGTAGCTACGATGAAGTTGTCGGCTCATCTTTGGACCTTGAACAAACCGAAGAAGTGGTACCAGGCTGTCAATATGAAGGGGCTTAGGCAACACAACTATTAATTTTCATGTTCTAAACACTAAGAAATCGCAAAAATCATCTCAGGTTCGCTAAATCATCCTCCATTCTGGTTAAAGACTTTAACAAGTTCTGAGTTTAGCTCCCCCAGGCCTCTAGAATTCATGACTAGGCTGATTCGAAATCATTCGTCTAGATCTAGATGTCTGAGTTAGTTCAAGCTTGAGCTGCTGATAGTGCAGTGTGTTAGTGCCACGTTATGTTGGGAGACTGTGAATGAAATTAGCTTATTGGATGTATGCGGGACCCGCTCATATCGGAACGCTCCGGGTGGCGAGTTCGTTTAAAAATGTACACAGTATTATGCATGCTCCTTTAGGCGATGATTACTTCAATGTCATGCGTTCGATGTTAGAGCGAGAGCGTCACTTTACCCCTGTTACTGCTAGTGTGGTTGATCGTCATGTGTTGGCCCGTGGCTCTGATGAGAAAGTTATCAACAACATTACTCGTAAAGATCAAGAGGACCATCCTGACTTAATTGTACTGACACCCACCTGCACATCCAGTATTCTGCAGGAAGATCTCAACCATTTTGTCCATCAAGCCCAGATGGTAGCTCAAGCAGACGTCATCTTGGCAGACGTGAATCACTATCGAGTTAATGAGTTACAGGCTGCAGATCGAACCCTACAGCAAATCGTGGCGTTTTATATTGAAAAAGCTCGCAAATCGGGCACCCTGGAGACAACTAAGACAGCCACCCCGTCCTGTAACATTTTAGGCATTTCAACACTAGGTTTTCACAACCAACACGATCTACGTGAGTTACGCACTCTCCTGGCTGATCTAGGTATCCAGCTCAATTTGGTTCTACCCGAAGGGGCTTCTGTCCACCACTTAAAGAATCTCGGTCAGGCTTGGTTTAATATCGTTCCTTATCGAGAAATGGGACCCTTAACTGCCGAGTATTTGCAGCACCAATTAGGCACGCCCTTTATTGAGATTACCCCCATGGGCGTCATAGAAACGGCTCGGCTCATCCGCCGCATTCAGACTCTCTTGCAAGATCAAGGCGAGGCGGTTGACTTTGAACCTTATATCGAGAATCAAACTTTATATATTTCTCAAGCTGCCTGGTTTTCTCGATCGATTGATTGTCAAAACCTGACGGGTAAAAAAGCAGTTGTTTTTGGCGATTCCACCCATGCAGCTGCTATTACTAAGATCTTAGCCCGTGAAATGGGGATCCATGTGGTTTGGGCGGGTAGTTATTGTCTTTATGACAAAGAGTGGTTTCAAGCAGAAGTGGGCCCCTTTTGTGACCAAATCTTGATGACAGAGGATCATGCTCAGGTGGGTGATGCTATTGCTCAGGCTGAGCCAGCGGCTATATTTGGAACTCAAATGGAACGCCATATAGGCAAACGCCTGAATATCCCCTGTGGCGTGATTTCAGCACCCGTCCATATTCAAGATTTTCCCTTGGGCTATAAGCCGTTTGTAGGCTACGAGGGCACCAATCAAATTGCAGACCTGATCTACAACTCGTTTACACTGGGTATGGAAGATCACCTACTTGAAATTTTTGGGGGCCATGATACATCTGAAGTGTTGACTAAGTCGATCACGGCTGATTCGGACTTGATGTGGGACGCTGAAGCCGCGAATGAGTTGAAGAAGATCCCAGGCTTTGTGCGAGGTAAAGTGAAGCGCAACACCGAGAAATTTGCTCGCGAGCGTGGCTTTAGTTCTGTAACTCTTGAAGTCATGTATGCTGCTAAAGAAGCTGCAGGTGCTTGATCCATAGCTTAGACTTGATCCATAGCCTAGACTTGGATTATGGTTTACAATAAAATCTCTTGGGCCCTAGCCCAGGTTTCAGTAACTAGGCAGGACCTTAGTTGACCTTAGTTAATTAAAGAATCAACCGAACGGATCAGGATTTCACTGGTGTAGGGCTTTGTAATATAGATAGTGGCACCTTGCTTCAAAGCCCACATCTTACTCAGATCACTTTGTTTGGAGCTGCAGATGATAATAGGGATCTGATCAGTGTCTGGATGAGCTTTTAAGCCTTGACACAAGTCATATCCGCTTTTTCTAGGCATGATGAGATCTGTGACTACCAAATCAGGCTGAAAGTGAAGTGCCTTTTCTAAGGCATCATCCACGTTGGTTGCAGAAATAACCTGATATCCAGCATCCACTAAGTAGCCTGCCATCGCCTCAACTTCAAATGACATGTCATCAACAATGAGTACTGTTTTCATATATCACATACCCTGCTTATGTATCATCATAAACATAGGGAATTGGTAAGGTCAATGGATAGATTTAGGCGTCAAGTATGAGGTTATACATGACTCGCTTAGATGACTAGCCTCACTACTGGTTTTGCATCCATTCAAGACACTGGTGTAACTGTTGATGCATCATTTGAGTACTAGCCTGAAAGGGATGACCATGTCCAGGTAGTACCCATTCAAACTTGTAGTTTAACAGTCGCTGCATGGACTGCTGGAGTTCTGACCAGGAGTACCAACAAGCTGATCGAAAAGCATATAAGTGATTGAGTTTAGGAGACCAAGCGACATGATCACCAGAGAACAACACTTGATTTTGAAATAACAAGACTGTGTGGCCTGGGGTATGTCCCGGTACTGGAATAATCAACAGATCAGACGCTAATTGAAAGGGGGCTAGGCCCGTGAGTTGAATTTCAACAGTAGCTGTACTGGGTCCACTATCGGCCTGATGCAAGATGCGATCACAACCAAAATGATCATGAAAGGCTTGGTGATCGGCTACATCATCTCGATGGGTCAAGTAAAGATAACGAATTCCACCTAGCGATTCCAACCGTTTCACTAAGGGGTTGACAAATCGGGGCGAATCAACCAAGACATTGCCCTCAGGCCGTTGAATCAAGTAGCTGGCGGCTCCAAAGGATTGCCTAGAATGGTAGCCACAATGATACACAGCCTCTGTGATAGGATGGGGAAAACTAGCTTGAACAGCTTTGATCTCAGCCTGAGAATGAACAGTGCCAATGGACGCCGTTGGACAGGCTAGCAAGGCTTGTAAAGAACGAAAGTGCTCAGCTTCAGTGGTCGGTTGGTGGTAAACAGCAGACTGTCCATCGCTTTCACAAAATACTTGCGGGGCCATCCAACGGCAAGTATCACAATCGATACAGGTGCTATCCACATAAAATTCACCAGCCCTATTTTGGGGACGCCTTTTGGCTAGGGTTGCCATTTGTAAACCCTCATTCCGCTTGGTGTTAAGTTACTAATCTAGTCCTAGGGTAACTTATGATGCATTCTATCTGATGGCTTGTATGGATCTAAGTGCTTCATGGTTGAATCTATAGCTATTATCGGACTGGGCTGTCGCTTTCCAGGTGGTGTACAGTCACTCCAGCAGTTTTGGCAGTTGTTGACCTCCAAAGTTGATGCGATTACTGAAGTACCTAAACATCGGTGGAATCTCGACTCAGTTTATGACTCTGATCCTCAAGCTGCAGGTCAATCCGTATCTCGGTGGGGGGGGTTTTTAAAGAATATTGACCTATTTGATCCACAGTTTTTTCAGATCAGCCCCCGTGAAGCTATGGATCTGGATCCTCAACAGCGACTGCTCCTCGAAGTTAGCTGGATGGCGCTTCAACAAGCTCAATTAAATCTTAATTCGTTACAAGGCAGTCAAACAGGAGTTTTCATTGGGGCGGCTCATAACGACTATTACCGACTTCGACTCCAATCTCAATCATTACATTCATTCTCAGGCCACACGTATACTGGCGGCAGAACTAGTATGCTGGCCGGTCGACTCGCTTATTACTATGGATTTCAGGGACCTGCTCTTGTGATCGATACCGCCTGTTCATCATCACTGGTAGCTTTGCATCTAGCCTGTCAGTCCTTGAAAAATCATGAAATCGATCTGGCTCTAGTGGGAGGAGTGAACGTTATTTTAGATCCCACTGTCTCTATATTAGCTTCAAAACTAGGCACTCAATCCCCTGATGGTCGTTGTCAAGCCTTTGATCAGGCGGCTAATGGGTTTGTCCGCTCAGAAGGCTGTGGGGTGGTGGTCTTAAAGCGGTTGTCGGCAGCTTTGACAGCAGGGAACCCTATTTTAGCGGTGATTCGAGGATCTGGTGTCAATCAAGATGGCAACCGTGATAGCTTAACTGCCCCTAATCCAGAGGCTCAGCAACGCTTGATACAGCAGGTTTTAGGAGTCAGTGGTTTAAACCCAAGCGATATTGGTTATATTGAAGCCCACGGAACTGGCACCCCCGTCGGCGATCCAGCTGAATTTAACTCAATAGCAGCTGTGTTTGGCGAGCGGCAGTCATCTTCGCCCTTATGGGTTGGATCGGTTAAAACAAATATCGGGCATTGTGAAGCCGCTAGTGGTATGGCTGCAGTTATTAAAACTGTTTTACTATTACAGCATCGTCAGATTCCAGCTAACCTTCATTTTAAGCAATTGAATCCTCGCATCCAGATCTGCAATAGTATTCAAATTCCTACCGATCTCATGCCATGGGAGAGTTTAGATCAAAGGCGGTATGCAGGCATTAATTCATTTGGATTTAGTGGAACGAATGCCCATGTCATCCTTGAGGAAGGTGATGGCACCCTTGCTTTGGATCCTAAACCTTCAGTTCTCCCCTTTCAACGACAGCGATATTGGTCTAATCAACTGGGTTTAACCTTACCTTATCAACTTCTTTCACATCCTATGTTACGGATCCGGTATCGCCTAGGATTTCCCGACCAAGAGTGTTTTGAAGCCGACATTAATCTTAAGCGATTTAGTTTTTTAGCAGATCATCAAATTAATAACTTAGTTATTTTTCCAGCATCAGGTTATGTCGAGCTCGCTTTGGCTGTGGGGCAAGAACTCTATCCATCACCATTATTTAGGATTTGTCAGCTGTACTTGTCAGCTCCACTTGTGATCGATCTTGACTCTCCTCAAGCTATTCAAGTGCTAGTGTCTAAAGCTTCTGAGTCCTATCACTTTGAAATAGTTAGCCAATCATGCGGAAACACCACCTGGACTTGTCATGCTGTGGGCGAGCTAGATCTTCAAAAGATATCCCCAAGATCAACCCCTAAGATACAGAACCTGGATCTAGCTCATCAAGGGTATCAACCACTATCACCGGATCAATGTTATCAACAGTTTCAACAGTCATCCCTGCACTATGGCCCTAGTTTTCAAGGTTTGTGTCAACTTTGGACGCAGGAAACCAGTGTCGTTGCTGAAATTCAATTACCTACAGGAGTAAACTCAAAGCACTATTGTTTGCATCCTGTCCTGCTTGACGCCGGGTTTCAAAGTTCCCGATTTTTGCTCAAAGCGATGGATCAAGGGTCTATTCCTATTCCTAATTATATGGCTGAGATTAGGTGTTTGAGCCCGGATATCCCTGAAACCCTGTGGTGTCATAGCCAGATTTCTGAGCAGGGTGTTGACTTATCGTTTTATGATGATCAAGGCGAGTTAATGGTTATGGTTAAAGGCTTGGTCCGACAACCCTTGACCAGCAAACAGGACTCATTACAGCCATCACCTGTAGCCTATTATCAAACCAATTGGTATCAAAAAACACTCCCCTCCCCTCCTCATCAGAAAAACAGGAAGCTACAGGGGTTGACCGTAGCATTACTACCACAGCTAGAACTTACTGGCTCTTTGATCAAAGCTTTAGACACCTATGCTGATTATGGGGTGAAGGTTATTCCAGGATCATCTTATTCAAAACTAGCTGAGCGATGCTATTCAGTTAATCCGGCTAGCTTAAATGACTTCAACTCATTAGTGTCTGAACTCTTAGATCAGTATGGATCGATTGCAAGGCTGATTCATCTTTGGGATCTTGATCAGAGACAACCCGTAACCAGTAGCTCTTTGGAAGCCAAGGCTCAATTAACTGGTGCGAGTACTCTGCATCTGATTCAAGCCCTGATCGTCAATCATCAAATGGCTCCTCAACTGTGGTTAGTCACTTGGGGTAGCCAAGCTATTCCTACTTGTCATCGGCCACTGGCAGTTAGTGGATCTCTGGTATGGGCTTTGGGTCGCGTGATTCGGGTTGAACATCCTGAACTCCACTGTCGCCAAATTGATCTAGATCCGTGGGATCGGTTCAATGCGGGCCAACAGTTATGCTCAGAGATGCTCTATACCGATGGAGAAGAAGAAGTTGCCTATCGTTCCAATTCCAGATGGACTCCTAGATTAGAAGTTAGTCAGCTCCCCTCCTCCTCACGGTTGACCAACCCAGGTGCGGCATCAGTTCAGCTGGTGATTCCAGAGAGAGGGGTGTTAGAGTCATTAGGCTTGGAAGCCAAAACCAGGTCTCCTCTCAAGCCCAATCAGCTCGAAGTTGAAGTTGCGGCCGCGGGCCTCAATTTTAGAGATCTATTAAATGCCTTGGGGTCCTATAAAGGTGAGCAAGGTCCTTTAGGGCGAGAATATGCGGGTCGGGTCGTGGCGGTTGGATCGAATTTAACTTCAGACTGGCTAGGTCGTCGGGTTCTAGGTTTAGCTTCTGGCAGCTTTTCAACTCACGTGGTCACTACTTTTGATCAAGTCGTTGAAGTCCCTGAAGACTTATCCTTCACGGCAGCTGCTACCCTTCCGATCAACTTTATCACAGCCTATCAAACACTCTATGAGTTAGGTCAACTCAAAGCTGGCGAA
Organism: uncultured bacterium; assembly: GCA_964434865.1. Taxonomy (GTDB): domain Bacteria; phylum Cyanobacteriota; class Cyanobacteriia; order Thermostichales; family Thermostichaceae; genus CAYSWV01. The sequence goes on along the minus strand of CAYSWV010000007.1, from coordinate 3,120 downwards.
CGACTTTTGATCCATGCTGGTGCAGGGGGAGTAGGTCTGGCCGCCCTTCAATTAGCCCAACGACAAGGGGCAGAGATCTGGGCTACAGCCGGATCAGCAGTTAAACGAGCCTTCCTAAAATCAATAGGAGTTCAACAGGTCTTCAGTTCTAGATCACTGGAGTTTGCTACTGAAATCCTTAAACTCACTCAAGGAGAAGGCATTGATCTAATCTTAAATTCACTCACAGGTGACTTCATTACCAAGGGGCTATCTCTATTGCGAGAGGGGGGTCGCTTTCTGGAGATTGGCAATACCGAGCTGCTGAGTGAGGCTCAGATCCAAGCCTATGCTCCAGCTATTCACTATATCCCCTACCATCTTGGGACCTACCAAGCGACCCATCCAGATCGAGTCCAACATACATTGCAAACTATCATTGATCTGTTCAAGCAAGGTCAACTGCAACTCAATCCTTATCGTGCTGTTCCTCTGGACCAAGCCGGTGAGCTATTCCGGACCATGCAGCAAGCCCACCACATTGGCAAATTGGTTTTAAACATCCAATCATCAGCCCCACCTCAATTCTCCACAACCGCCACTTATTTGATCACCGGAGGGTTGGGGGGGATCGGTCTCAAGCTCATCCAATGGTTAGTGAATCAGGGGGCTAAGCATCTAGCTGTTTTAAGTCGACGATCCCTTGAGCAGATCTCTGAACAGACTCTTCAAGTCATTGAAGCCTGGCGTCATCAAGGGGTTGAGATCCAATACTTTCCAGTTGATGTCAGTTGTCGAGAGCAGCTAAAAACGGTCCTATCGTCTATTCAAACTACACAACCCCCACTTAAAGGAATCTTTCATGCCGCAGGTGTATTGGCAGATAGTATATTGATCCACTATGACTGGGAGCGATTTGCCAAGGGCTTGGCCGCTAAAGTTGGGGGGACTTGGAATCTTCATGCTTTGACTCAAGATCTGCCATTGGATTATTTCGTCCTCTTTTCATCGGTTACTGCATGGCTGGGTGCAGCGGGGCGAGGTGCTTATGCTTGTGCTAATCTCTTTTTGGACAGCATGGCCCATTACCGACTCAGTCTAGGGTTGCCCTGTACATGCATTCATTGGGGGGCCTGGGATGGAATTGGGATGGCTCAGACCCTAAAGCCTCAACACACCGATTGGCAGCAGCGACAGTTTATGACGGCTCCACAAGGATTGGACTCGCTGGATCAGATCTTGAAACAAGGGGGGGATCCTGTCGGTGTATGGGTTCAAGACTGGCAGGCTTTTAAACAACGATTTCAAGGTGAACAGGTCCCCCGATACTATGCTCATCTAGTTCAACAGTCTGCAATCACTAATTCCAAGCACTCGACTGAGGATAGTGAGGAAAACCCAAGTTCAGAGCACTTGACAGCTGATCCCGTCTCAGATACCCAAGCTTCGATCCAAACTAAACTGAGGCAGGGTCTGGCCAGGCTCTTAGGTCTGGATCGATCCAGGCTGATCCAGCCTACTCAAGCCTTATCGAATTATGGGCTAGATTCACTCATGAAAATTGAACTTAGGCACTGGATTTATAAAACCTTTAACACTACACTTTCTGGAACCGATCTAGTCAAGGACTTGACTTTGGCCGATTTATGTAACCTAGTGTTCTCATCTTCAATGCCGTCAGCACCGACTCAAACTGAAGACCTCAGGCCCACGGTTGGTATCGGTGTTAAACTGGCTCTCGATCAATTGCAAGAACGACTTGATCAAATATCAGCTCTAGGTTTACGCCGAGAATTAGTGCATCATCGAGGATCCCAAAGATCTCAAACTATGCAGATCAAGTTGAATGATCAATGGCTGATCAATTTTTCTAGTAATGATTATCTAGGTCTCACACAAGAACCAGAGATCCAAGCTGCAGCCTGCCAAGCGATTGAACACTGGGGCACAGGTACTGGCGCTTCCCGATTAGTCACTGGCAGCTTAGAGTTACATCAGCAACTCGAAAGTCAAATTGCTCGTTGGAAAGGCACTGAAACAGCTGTGATCTTCAATTCTGGCTTTCAGGCTAACCAGGGGGTTTTAGTGGGACTAACTCGCCAAGATGATCAGATTTTTCTTGATGATCGTGCCCATGCCAGTTTACGTTCAGGCGCTCAGCTTGCTCCAGCAACAACCTTTGACTTTCGACACAATGATCTTGACCATTTGGAACAGCTCTTACAGGCAAATAGGAGACCTGGGATCCAATGCATTGTGACTGAAAGTATCTTTTCGATGGATGGTGATTGTGCTCCCCTACCGGCTTTACTGGATCTAGCTGAACACTATGATGCGTTATTGATCGTGGATGAAGCGCATGGGGTGGGTGTGTTTGGGCCACAAGGAGCAGGGTTATGTCAGGAACTGGCCTTGAGTTCACCTCGCCTAGTTCAAGTGGGAACCTGTGGTAAAGCGTTAGGTAGTTTTGGTGCTTATGTAGCTTGCTGTGAGATCATGGCTAACTTGCTCCGTAATCGAGCTAGCAGTTTTATTTACACCACCTCACTCCCCCCCGCCGTAATTGCTGCAACGATGGCTGCTATCACTTTTATTCAAGCCCATCCAGAACGGCAGGCTCAACTCCATGACAATTGCCAGATCCTTCAAGCAGGCCTATCATCCTTTCAAACGAGTCAGATTTGTCCCATTATCATTGGTGAGTCAACCCCAACACTGCAGGCCTCTCAACACTTGAAAGAACATGGCTTTTGGGTTCAAGCAATCCGACCTCCTACAGTCCCCATTGGAACCGCACGATTACGCATTTCACTGTCAGCCAGCCATACTCCTGATCAAATTCAAGCGCTTTGTGAGCATCTTCAGCCCTGGATTAAATTACATTTACCATAGCTGTCATGGGAGTCTCCAGATTGCCAACCTGCGTTGCTTTCATGTTTGAACTAAAACTCGATGATGAGATCTAGAAGTAAAGAAAGTTTGAGAGCCAGCCCGTTTAGGCTCCTAGAGAGTCGTAAGATGAGAGGGCTTCTTTGGGATCTGTGAAAATGGACTTTTTCAACTTATTCTGGATTTTTTTGATCGTTTCCTGTTGATCCGCAATTGGGCAATGTCGCTGCCGCCAGTGTACTCAAAGTTTTG
>CAYSWV010000006.1:126361-155461 GCA_964434865.1 uncultured bacterium | reverse complement strand
CTGAATAACAGTAGTCATAATTCCGAAGCTCCTAGTAAGGATGCGGGGATGTACACTCTAGATGTTAAGTCTCTAATTAAGATTCGTCAAGTTCCATATCTATGGATGAATTGCACTACTCGTCATCTCTACATCCAGTGCTGATCGTAGGAGGCAACCCATGAGCTGGATCTTGGGACTCCATACCACAACATCAACGCTGGGATTAGCTTTAATTCCAACTGCTTCTGATCCAGCCTCTGAACGATGGCATTATTGGCCCCTAGGGCAGGCTATGGCAGGTCAACTTCATCCCATCCTTCAGACGTTTCTGGAGCCGCATCACTGGTCTGACATTCAAGGCGTTGGAGTGGCTGTTGGGCCTGGGAGTTTTACAGGATGCCGCCTGGGTGTGACTGTTGCTCGCACTCTAGGCCAATCATTACAGATCCCCGTTTATGGCTTCTCATCCTTAGCAGCTATTGCTTACACAGAATTTCAGAGTCAGCCCTCTTTAGTTGAAGTGGCGATTGAGCTAGATGCTCGACGCGATCAATGGTACGGTGGCCTCTACAATCGACGTTCAGCAGTTGATCCGTTCCCAGAGACCTTAGTCCAGGATCAACTGTGGACATCCCAGAACTGGGAACAGTTACTTCAATCCCGAGATCATCCCTGGCGCATTGATGCGGATGACTATGCTGAAAAACCACCCGTCCGAGCGATTGGTGCCTTGGCTGCTGCCCAATACCAAGCAGGTCATTATCCCAAGTGGTCACAGATCACACCGAACTATTGCCGCCAACCTCCCATCAACTAGATATCTTTACAACCGAGCGAATCTTTACCAGCTAGAGATCGACTGTAGCAGGGTACAATCAATTCGATTGTTTCCCCGATTTATCCTACAGCCATGATTTCAAGTAACGATGTCCGCCCTGGAACTTCCATAGAAATAGATGGTGCGCCTTACAAAGTCGTTGATTTCCTACACGTTAAGCCGGGGAAAGGGGCTGCATTCGTCCGTACCAAGCTGAAAAATATGCAGACGGGCAATACAGTTGAGAAAACCTTTCGGGCGGGTGAAATGATCCCAGCGGCTAATATTGAGAAGGTAGATATGCAGTATCTCTACCAGGAAGGCGATGACTACATTTTCATGGATATGGAAACCTATGAACAATCACCGCTACAAGCTAACCAAATTGGTCCAGGTGTAAAGTATCTCAAGGAAGAAATGGCTGTTGCCATCCTGCGTTGGAACAACCAGGTCATTGATCTAGAATTACCTAATACAGTTACACTTGAAGTCGTTGAGACTGATCCTGGTGTTAAAGGGGACACAGCAACAGGTGGAACGAAACCAGCCAAACTAGAGACAGGCGCTGAAATCCAAGTTCCTCTCTTTATTAAAATTGGTGAAAAGATCCGAGTTGATACACGTTCAGATACTTATTTAGGTCGAGAAACTGAGAAGTAAGGTCTGAGTGGCTTAAGCCTCTAGATTGAGATTTAAACTGTTTGGGATAGGTCTTGAGTTTTGGTGGTCACAGCTGTGAAAGTGGGGTGGGAGCTTGGATTCTGTTAACTGGCATGAGATTCGACAGTTACTTGCTGCTTTAGATGAGAGCAGTGTAGCTGAGTTAACACTTGAAGTAGATACTTTCCGATTGTTACTGCGTAAAGGGGCTCCAGTTCAAATAAGCCCAATCGCATCCCCAGCAGTTGTCGATGTTGTGGCTCCAGTCCCAGAACCTTCTCGTGTCCAACCTGTAGCGGCTGTTCCTAATTCCATTTCACCCCCAGATTGGGTTGAAGTCACCTCTCCTATGGTAGGAACTTTCTACAGTGCTCCTGCCCCAGATGATGCTGATTTTGTCAAGCTGGGAGACTCAGTTCGTAAGGGCCAAACGCTGTGCATTGTGGAGGCTATGAAGCTTATGAATGAGATCGAAGCTGAGAGTTCTGGCCGCGTTGCTGAAATTTTAGTCAAAAATAGTGAACCCGTCGAGTTTGGCCAGGTGCTGATGCGAATTGATCCCAATGGCTAGGCGTTAATGTGAGTTGAGTACAGTCTGGATGCTGAATTATGCGGATCGCAATCATAGGTGGCAGTGGTTTTGTAGGCCAAGCGCTAATCCAACAGCTTAAAGGGTCTCATTTTGTAACAGTCTTTACACGGGACGATACTAAAGCTCGTGATGCCCTAGGCCGTGATGATCATCTAACTTTAGTAACCTATAAGCCGTTGCAACCAGAGACTTGGTCAGCTCGCTTAGAAGGGATGGAGGCTGTTGTCAATTTGGTCGGTGAACCGTTGGCTGGCACCCGTTGGACACCTCAAAAAAAGCAAGAGATCCGCAAGAGTCGGATTGAGGGTACCCAGGCTCTAGTGCAGGCAATAGCGTCCCTACAAGAAAAACCTAACGTCTTAGTCAATAGCTCTGCTGTGGGTTACTACGGACCTCAGAGTGATGATGCGGCTCTTGATGAAACCAGTTCACCAGGGCAAGATTTCCTCGCTCAACTGACGCTTGAGTGGGAAGCTGCTGCCCAAGCAGTCTCAGAGCTAGGTACTCGACTGGTCATTATTCGAACTGGTATTGTCCTTGATCAAGGGGGTGGAGCCTTAGCCCAAATGCTGGGACCTTTTCAATCTTTTTTGGGGGGACCTATTGGGAGTGGTGAACAGTGGTTGTCTTGGATCCATCGGCAAGATTTAGCCAGATTCATTCAGTTTGCTATTGAAACTGAGCAGATCTCTGGTGTGTTTAATGGCACTGCTCCTGAACCTGTGAAAATGTCAGAATTTTGTCAAATGCTAGGTCAGGTCATCGGTCGGCCCTCTTGGTTACCGGTACCAGCTTTTGTACTGGAATTGGCCTTCGGAGAAGCGGCTCAAGTTGTGTTGACAGGGCAACGTGTCATCCCTGCTCAGGCACAAGCGTCAGGGTTTGAATTCAAATATCCAACCTTGAAACCAGCCCTTCAGGAAATTCTACTGAGTTAACCTGGGGTTATTACTATGGAACTAGCTAAGCTCAAAGAACTTGTGGATAAGGCCCTTGAGGACGGTAAGCTAACCCAACGAGAGATGGATGAGATCATGAGTGCCATTATGTCAGATGATGTGGTGTCGGCAGAGGAACTGGCTCTCCTAGATAAGATCGAAGCCATGATGCTGAATAATGAAATTGAATTAGCTTGAGCTGTTAGGAGACTTCCATTCATTGACCCCCTTATGGCGAAATACCCTCTGGCTCATGGGTGGAAATGGTATTCGGATTGTGATCTCAGGGGCCTACTTTATAGTACTAGCCCGGTTGCTAGGTCCTTCTACCTTTGGTCTGTTTTCAGCCATCCTGGCCTTAAGTAATCTGGTATCTCCTTTCGCTTACATGGGGCAGACGGATCTGTTAATCCAACATCTAAGCCGTCATCCTGATGATCTACCTGTTTTCTGGGGTCAGGCCCTTGTGATTGCAGGAGTTAGCGGCCTTAGCTTGACTCTAGTCCTAACCGGGCCTTTGACGCTATGGTTACCTGGATCGGCGGCGATAGCGGTGGGGCTTTTACTCTTGAGTGAAGTTTTCTGTATTGGTCTGCAGTCTGTACAAAAGGGAGTCTTAATTGCCCGGGAGCACATGGCTACGATGGCAACAGTAGATACTGGGATGGCTGGTGGCCGTTTACTGATCGCGACGGTGGCCTGGAGCTTGAATTGGCATGATCTTCTAACCTGGAGTGTGCTCTATGCCAGTATGGCCCTTAGTCTTACCGTGGTTGGGTATGGGGTGGTCATCCGACAAGTCCGATCATGGCCTCTCTCCACAGCATTGATCTGGCAACATCGGCAGGCTTGTCTCGCTCAAGCAAGGGCTGGATGGGACTTTGCTGTAGGCTTGGCTGCCATCAAAACCTTTACCGATCTGGATAAGGTTCTACTCCCCCGCTTGGCCACCGCGACAGCTGGCGGGATCTATAGTGCTGCCTATCGGCTCATCAATATCGCTCAGGCTCCAGTCATTGCTTTGTTGACCAGTGGGTTTGCAGAGGTCTGTCGCCAAGGTCAACATGGCCCGCGATCAGCTTATACTTATAGTCTCAAGTTGCTGCCTTGGGTAATGGGGTATGGGCTAGCTGCAACTCTAGGGCTAGTGCTATTGTCTTATGGAATGCCTGTCGTGTTAGGGCCTGACTATGTAGAAACTGCGACAGCTGTGCGGTGGCTCAGTGGCATTGTGGGCTTAGAAGGCACTCATCTATTATTCTCCAATCTCCTGACTGGGGCCGGACTGCAACAGGTTCGAGGCTATGCTCAACTCTTCGCCTTAGGCCTCAATGCCATTTTGAATAGCTGGTGGATTCCTCTTTGGGGTTGGCAGGGAGCGGCTGGGGCTACTCTTGTGGCTGAAGTTGGGTTAGTTGGGTTGTTGATAGGTGCCATGAGACACGCTCTACGACAGCAGTCTTTAGGCAACCAATAGGGTGAGCCTGAGCCTAAGCTCGATAGACAGGTAGGGTGAAATGGAAACGGCTCCCTTCTCCCAGGGTAGAGTTAACCCAAATCTGGCCGTAATGAGAGCGGATGATACGACGACATAGAGATAAGCCAATGCCGTAGCCGTCTTGGTGCTGATCTCTGACCAATCGAACTGAATCTGTAAAGATCAATTCTTGGTCTTCGGCGGCAATGCCTGGCCCTGTATCACTAACCGTAACTTGAATCTTTTGAGTGGTACGGTGTAAAGCGGTCACCCAAATATGTCCCTGAGCTGGTGTATATTTGATAGCGTTATCAAGAAGATTGAACAAGACTTGGCGAATCTTATCAGCATCAGCATGGACGGTAGGTAAATCCGCAGGCAGATCGGTGTCCAGGGTTAACTGTTTATCCTGAATTCGAGGTTGAAAATCTTCAATAACACTATGACATAAATTGATCAATTGAACTTCTGAAGCTCGAATCGAGAGTTCAGCCGCAGTGCCTCGAGCAGCTTCTAAGATATCTGTGATCATAGCATCCATCTTACGGATCTGGAAGCGGGCATGTTCCAGTAACTGATCCGTTAGCGTTTGATCTTTACAATGACTCTGTTGATCTTGAAAATATTGCTGTTGAAGGGTTTCAATTGCTAAGGCGGTTGCGGTAAGCGGGCTACGTAAGTCGTGAACGAGTAATGCAATGATCCGATCTTTGAAGCGAAGTTGATCCAGTAACTGAGTACGCTCCTGACGGAGTTCAAATAACTCTTCTGAGAGTTGGAGTAAAGCCGACGATGATTGAGGGGTTAATTCGGGACGCTCGGTTTCTGGTTGGTTAATGACTAGAGCCACCTGGCGTTGCCACCGTGACCACCAGACTTCTAGCTGAGTTGTCAGGTCTTCTCCGACTAGGACTTGAGCTGGAGGGGGATAAGTTTTCACCAAAGCTGGAGTGGCAACCAATTTATAATGCTCGGCCATGTAAGGTCGGTGGCCAATCTCGACAATCTCTAGGTAAGCTGGATAGTCACCCGGTAACTGAGAAAAGTGATGACGAATCTGCTCAGCCAAATCCAGGGTTGCTGGACGACTGGTTACAAACAATAACAGTCGAATAGAGGCATGAGTTACAGGCTGATCCACTGAAGAAGTCATAGACATAAAAATGAGTTGATAAAATGAGTTTGTTATCCTTAGCTCAATGCAGCCTATCCATTCTGAGGCCTATCCATTCTGAGATTATTCTCCTTTGAGACTTTTCTCGCTTGTTACCGTCTCCATATCAACCACCACCTGGCCCGAATTTCAATTAGTACTTTTCAATCAGTCTCTTTTAGATCAACACCTATTTAAATCAGCATTCACAGGTCTCCTCAGATCTTGTATAGAGTTGTAAGGCTTTCTATACCAGTAGAACTGAGATATATACTGTAAACGACACTACCGAGTCATTATAAACCTTATAAGAGTATTAAGTCTCGATCTCATGGCATATCCTTAACAGAACCTCATCTTGTGGAGTAGAGAGTTGAATCTGATGTGGGCGTCGATCTAGGAGGGTTCTAAGGCTAGACTACTTAAAGTCCTCCTTGTTTTAGGCTACATGTCTGGTCGCACAACTCAGGTCACTGGCATTAATCTCAAGTCGGTTCCGTTAGGTGAATCCGATCAACTCATGACGATCTTGACTAAGGAGGTGGGGCTGATCCGGGCTATTGCTAAAGGATCTCGTAAGCAACCCTCTAAATTGGGGGGGCGGATGGACCTGTTTGTCGTTAATCAATTATTGATTTCTCAGGGCCGCCGATTTACCAACTTAGATGCCCAAGCCGCTGTCCAAAGAATTACTCAGGCTGAAACGGTCCGATGTTTTCCGAAGCTAAACCGCAGCCTAGGCCAACTGATAGCAGCTCAGTACCTGGGGGAAATGACCTTGCGCCAAGCTTTATCGGAGTATCCTCAAGATGATCTTTTTTTAGTTTTGGTTGAGCATCTGGGCCGAATCGAACGATCACCTCATCATCAAGCTGTCCTCCCTCTATTAACTCATGGGATCTATCATCTGTTGGCGTTGGCTGGTGTGGCCCCTCAAGTTCAGTTTTGCCAGTCTTGCCAACGCGCACTAGAGCCTCAACCTGAGCAGGATCATTTCTTCAGCCCAGACTTAGGGGGGGTTTTATGTGATCCCTGTGCCACCTTATATCGATCACATCATCTATCGGCTCTCTGCCCTCAAGTGTTAAGTGTGTTACAGCACTTACCCGCCGCTGAACTTGCTGAAGAAGTACTTGCGATGTCTATCGGTCATTGGCTGGGAGCTGAACGACTCTTACGCCGGGCGGCTGAACATCACCTGGATCGAACCTTGCAATCGGCCAGCTTAATCGACAGTTGTTGGAGGGTATCGACCGCATGACACCCGGGATCACCTTAGTGACAGGTGGCTGGGGATTTATAGGTCACCATGTGGTTGCTGAGCTGTTAGCCCGTCATCATCACGTGCGGGTGCTTGATCTTAACGATCCTCATCCGTCATTAGCTCAAATTGATCAAGTCGAAACGATTAAGGGATCCATTACCGATCGAGAGTGTGTTCGAACGGCTCTAGCTGGAGTCAGTTATGTTTTCCATTTAGCGGCTAAGGCCCATCTATGGGAACGTCATCCTCAGATCTTTGACCATGTCAATCATATCGGAACTCGGATTCTACTGGAGGAAGCCCTGGCAGCGGGCGTTCAACGAGTTATTCACACCTCAACTGAAGCTGTTTTAAAGAGTTATCGCTGGAGTCGACCCCCTAGCATTATCGATGAGTCTATTGATTTACAGCTAGAGGATATGGCGGGACCCTACTGTCGCAGCAAGTTTTTAGCTGAACAGGAAGCTAGAGCCTTTGTCCAACGAGGATTACCTGTTGTTATTGTCAATCCCACGTTACCGATTGGACCCGGTGATTACCAGCAAACACCACCCACCCGGATGCTATTGGGGTTTTTGAATCAACGCTACCCAGCTTACTTGGAAAGCTACTTCAATATTATTGATGTACGTGATCTAGCAAGGGGGCATATCTTAGCGGCAGAACGAGGACAAGTAGGCGAGCGCTATATCCTAGGCCATAGTCATATCACCCTCACGGAATTATTGAAAGTATTAGAACAGATTACCCAGATCCAGATGCCTCGATTTCAAATTCCCTATCGATTAGCCTGGACCCTCAGTTTACTTCAAGAAGGTCTGATGACTAAGATCACCCATCAATCCCCTACAGCTCCTTTGACAGGCGTGCGGTTAGCTCGGATCTCAAGTCGATTGCGAGTGACTAAGGCGATTTATGACTTAGGCCTAACCTGTCGGGAGCTAGTCCCTTCCCTTCAAGATGCCCTGACCTGGTATCGAGCCTGCCACTGGGTGCCCAAAGACTGCCAACTTCACAGCCTAGATCCTCAGACTAAATCTTGACCAGAGTGGGTACCATAGATCTAGGCGTGACAAATAAATTATGGACTCTTTTATTGACTACTATCAACTACTAGGCCTAACGCCACTGTCAACACCTGATCAGATCAAACAAGCCTTTCGGCAACTGGCGCGACATTACCATCCCGATGTAGCTGGCAAAAGTGCAACCGAACAGTTTCAACTCATCCATGAAGCGTACCAAGTCCTCATAGATCCCCAGAAACGCAGCCACTACGATAAACGCTGGCAGGTCTATCATAAAACTAATATCAAGAGATCTGAGCCACCTACCGTTCGACACCATCGCTCCTCTTTAGATCCACGGATTGTGATTAATTCAACTCAACAGCCGTTGTCACCAGAAGATCAGGTTGATGTTGACAATCGCATCAAGACTATTCGAGCTGCTTTGAAAGCAAAAGCCTGGTACCAAGCTATTTCCCAAGCTGAAGACCTGATCGAAACCTATCCACCCACTCGAGAAACGGTTCATCTCCTGGCCCTGGCCTATCAACGCTTAGGCAGTACCCATTTAATCGAGGGTAACTATGATGAGGCTCGCTCCTATCTCAACTTAGCCCTAGAAACTGAACCCGATAATCGTGAACTTGGGTTTGATATCAAGCGAGATCTAGATCGGCTTCAAGCTTATCTTCAAAGTTAAAACTACCCCACACGTTGACCCTGAACATAGACGGAGCTGACCTTGGGAACCCTGCCATCATCCTGGACTGTAATAAAGTCGGCTCGTTTACCCACGTCTAAGCTGCCCCGATCGTGAGAGCATTGCACCACTTGAGCTGGATTCTGGGTGATCACTTTAGCCACCCGGTAGAGAGGTTGGTCCAATTGTTGAGCAATGATGAATACGGCATGGAGCAAGCTTTGCGGGGCATAGTCAGACGATAAAATGTCGAGCACTTCCTGCTGGGCTAACTCCAAAGCGGCAACATTACCAGAATGGGATCCGCCTAGTACTACGTTAGGAGCGCCCATTAAAACGTTTAAGCCTTGACAATGCGCGGCCTGAGCTGCTTCAAGTGTGGTGGGAAATTCGGCGATTGTGGCTCCATTGTCCAGCGCTTCTTGAACATGGTCGACGGTCGCATCATCATGGCTAGCTATCGGGATCCCTTTCGCTTGAGCTAACTTGACGAGTGATTGACGATTGGAGTCAGCATACAGGCGTTGTTCAGTCAGCCGTTCTTGAATAAAGTGCTCCACTTGGTCGGCGGTAAGGCCATGTTTACCCATGTAATACTCACGAAACTTATCCATATGAATAAACTGCCGCTGTCCAGGTGTGTGATCCATTAACGAAATCATCGACAATAATGGATTGTCAACATGCTGGTCTAACACTTGAGTGACATGTTCATAAGAAAGTTCACAACGCAGATGGAGCCGATGATCAGCTGTAAGACGGCCTGCCAATTGGGCTGAGGTAATCGATTCAATCATGGTTTGAGAGTGCGAGAGCCGTAGTGAGCCGGCCTGGATATCTCCAATCGCAATGGCATCGTACACCGTGGTAATCCCAGCACTGATTAACTGCCGATCATGATTGCTCACCGCAGCGGGTAGAGGCCACTTAACACCCGGACGCGGCGAAATACATTTTTCCAAATTATCGGTATGAAGTTCAATGATGCCAGGTAAGAGGTAATCTTGGTAACCATCCTGGCCTTGGTTGGATCGATCAGGTTGAATGTCAGCAATAACGCCATCCTTGACAATAAGAGTACCTAGAACCTCTTGATCAGGGAGAAGTAGCCGATAGTTAGTATAAATTTGTTCCGACATTAGGCGTAAGCTCCAAAGTTCAACTCTCGATTACAAATCTGTTGTTTAACATCCTGATCATGAAAGATGCCAATGACAGCACACCCCGCTGCTTTACGTTGTTGAATGAGATCAATCACAATCTGACGATTTAATGGATCTAAAGCTGAGGTGGGTTCATCAAGTAACAAAATTGGGGTATTGAGCAGTAAGGTACGGGCTAGATTGATACGTTGTTTCTCGCCACCCGAGAAGGTGGTTGGAGAGATAGACCAAAGCTGAGGTGTGATATTCAGTTGATTAAGGATAGCTTGAGCTCGAGTTTGCGCTTCAGTTCGATTAACGCCTTGATCAAGTAAAGGTTCCATCACCACCTCCAAAGCTGAAACTCTGGGGATGACACGTAGAAATTGGCTAGCATAACCAATGGTGTGAGTGCGAATGGCTAAAATTTCATTGCTATTAGCCTGGGTTAGATCAACCCATCGAGAGCGATGTAGCACCCAAATAGCCCCCGAGTCAACTCGATAATTGGCCACTAAACACCGCATAAATGTTGATTTACCGGATCCTGATGGCCCTGATAAGCTGATGCACTCGTGGGGAAAGACATGGAGGGACACTCCCGCTAACACAGGAAGCTGGATCCCGCCTTGGGTATGGAGCGTAAAGCTTTTGATGAGATGGTCAGCTTGAAGTAAAGGTATCATCATTACTACAACTTATAGAACTAAACTCACAGAAATATCTCCCTAACCTTAAGGGGTTAACGTGGAAGCAACTAGGAGTTGAGTGTAGGGATGGGATGGATCATCAAGAACCTGATCAGTCAAGCCCGCTTCCACAACACGACCTTGTTGCATCACAAGTAACTGGTGAGCCAGTAAACGAACAACGCCAATGTCATGGGTTACTAAAATCACACTCAAGTGGAATTCCCGTACAAGTTGGCGCAGCAGGTCTAGAAATTTAGCCTGGACAGAAACGTCTAAGCCACTGGTGGGTTCATCCATAAACACCAAACGGGGATGGGTCACTAACACTCGTGCCAGCTGGAGTCGTTGTTGCATCCCGCCTGAAAAGGTTGTGGGTCGATCATCGATGCGATTTTGATCAATCTCGACATGGGTGAGCCAGGTTTGAGCCGCTTGGCGAATAGAGCCATAGTGCCGAGATCCTGCACTCATAAGACGTTCTCCGATGTTGGCCCCTGCACTGACTTGCATCAGCAGGCCATCTTGAGGATTTTGGTGGACAAAGCCCCATTCTGTGCGCATCAAGTATAGTAATTGAGGGTCTAGCAGCTGCAAAACATCCACAGATGGCCCTTGATGAGTTTGATACCAGACCTGACCGTGATCAGCCGTCAGCTGCCCAGCCATACAGTTTAGGAGAGTTGATTTACCCGATCCTGATTCGCCCACAATCCCTAATACTTGGCCAGGATAAAGCTCAAACGTAACATCGACACAAGCCCAGATATGGCTAAAGCGTTTGTTCAGATCTCTAACCTGCAGAATAGGCATCATGACTGAGGCTCCGGGGTCCGCTGTCGCTGTTGGCAATAATCTGTATCTGAACAGATCCATAAGCGAGTCCCCTGATCATCTAGGATCACTTCGTCTAAGTAGCTGTCAGTAGAGCCACAAAATTGACAAGCCTGCTCCCAACGCTCTTGCACAAAAGGATAATCTTCAAAATCCAGACTTTTAACACAGGTGTAGGGAGGAATAGCATAGATCCGTTTTTCCCGCCCCGCTCCAAACAAGTGAATAGCTGGACTCAGATGTAACTTGGGATTGTCGAAGCGGGGAATGGGACTAGGGCTAGTGAGGTAATGATCATGAACTCTCACCGGATAATCATAGGCGGTGGCAATCTGGCCATACCGGGTAATATCCTCGTACAGCTTGACATACATCGCCCCATAGTCTTGAAGAGCATGTAATTTCCGGGTTTCAATTTCAGAGGCCACTAACCAGCGCAGAGGTTCTGGAGTCGGGACTTGATAAACCAGGATCTGCCCCTCTTGCAAAGGTGTTTCTGGGATCCGGTGGCGAGTTTGAATAATTGTTGCTTGAGCCGTGGCTTCTGTTGTTTGAATCCCACAGACTTTGGCAAAAAACCGCCGAATATTGACAGCATTGGTCGTGTCGTCAGCCCCCTGATCAATAACTTTTAAGCGATCCTGTGGTCCTAACACCGAGGCTGTCACTTGAATGCCCCCAGTCCCCCAACCATACGACATCGGAATTTCACGGGAGCCAAACGGGATCTGATGCCCAGGAATAGCGATAGCTTTCAATAACGTGCGGCGGATGGATCGCTTGGTTGCTTCATCTAAGTAGCCAAAATTAAACGCTCCCACGAGATCAGCTGTGCTCATGATCAGTTACCTCAGAGTTAGCGGTCACTGTTGCCTCTCTCGCAGACTGGCGAATGTGGTGGAGCAAGTTCAACTCAGCTTGAAAGTCAATGTAGTGGGGTAACTTCAGATGCTGGACAAAGCCTTGAGCCTGTACATTATCAGAATGGTACATGACAAATTCTACGTCTTGGGCCGGATGAGAAAGCCTTTCACCTAGTTCTTCGGTGCGCAGCGATCGATCGAGTAAAGCCATAGACATCGCCTTACGTTCATTGTGGCCAAAAGTTAAGCCATAGCCCTGCGTAAATTGAGGGGACACCTCATCTGAAAACTGATTGAGCATTTGAACTTCAGTGACCACAATTTCACCAATGCTAATTTCAAAGCCCAGTTCATCAGGACAGATCACCACATCCACCTGGCCCATCCGAATTTCCCCAGCAAAGGGATGGCTATCACCGTAGCCTCGCTGTGTCGAATAGGCTAAGGACAGCAGAAAACCCTCATCAGCTCGAGCTAAGTTTTGGAGTCGGGCATCCCGAGAAACTGGAAAGGTCAAAGGGTGTTGAGTCAAATCATAGATGGGGTGATCCTGAGGCGTTTCTAACTGGATTAAATTTTCACGGGCTAATTGATCAATGACTCGTGGAACTTCCATCTCCGGGGCCAAAACAGAGGGGGTTGAGGAGAGCGGTAGGGGATCTGTCTCAGCCATTAATTTAAAATCTAATAAGCGGTGCATATAATCAAAGGTAGGTCCCAAGTATTGTCCCCCTAAGACATCTTTGAAAATAGCTGAGATCCGGCGTTGGATCCGCATCTGACAGGTATCTAAGGGTATACTGTTATACAATCTAGGTAAGGTTGATCGATAGGCTCGGACTAAAAAGATGGCTTCAACTAGATCTCCCCAACTCTGTTTGATAGCGAGTGAAGCTAATTGCCGATCATACAAGCTACCTTCAGCCATGACTCGATCAACAGCTAATGATAGTTGCTGTTCAATTTGATCGACGTGTAAAGCTGGAATTGAAGGTTCACCACGTCTCCGGCTAGCTAAAAGCTGTTCGGCCTGTTGAATGGCTTGCTCACCGCCTTTAACGGCTACATAAGACATAATTAGTGACCTGTCGTTAGGGGTTGGAGCTGAGTCGTTCTGGGCAAACCCAAACAAGACTCCTCGGTTATTAAAATAACATCAATGCCCAACGGAAAGAGGTAAGGTCTGGTTAATAAGGCTTGTACACAAGATGAGGGTGATACCTTCAAGGGTAAGGATTCATACTCGGGCTTGATCCCTGGGCCACAAATCTGAAAGGCCTCGCCACCATTGAAGTGCTGAACCTGAATCAGAACGGTGGTGGAATCTTCTGGATCTGTCGCGGTGCCCAGCTTGAAGTGATCCCAAGTTGGCATTTGAGCGGGGTTGAAAATGATGGCAAAGTCAGCGGTTTGTGGCTCAAGGGTAAACTGACAGCCGGTATGAAACTGCAACCAGATCTGGATAGGTAGCATCTTTGTCTCAGTTAGGGGTTGTAACCAGATCTGAGTTTGAGCATCAAATAAGGTGAGACCTATAGCCCCACAGGCTCCCCCTAATCCCTCTGGTGTTGAGGGTCGAGCGGATAGGAGCTGCACCCGTCCTGGATAAGACAAGCTGGTTAACAATTGGCGAAATGTGCTTTGAGCCCCCTGAATCGGATCTAGAAAGCCTGGTAACTGAGGGGTGCGTATCATAAGTGCTCTCGAGCCATCGTAAAAAACTCAACTTGAGTAGCAGCTGTTTGCTGCCATTGCTGAGTTTGATTTTGATGGAGTTGATCCTGAATCGGATGGATGACTTGTGTGAGCACCAAAGGCTGCCACGCCATGGCTTGGAGGAGACCGTCACAAAGAGCTGCTAATTCAGCATGGCGTTTAGAACGCCCCATTACATAACCAAACCCCACACAGTTCAACTCGGGCAATCGAATCGTACAGCGGGTCATTGGCACCTCTCCAAGGTTAAATGGAGACCCAGAACCCCCTATACGACCTTGGACCATGACTAACCCTATTTCAACGGGTCGTAGGAAGGTGTAGGATGGGATCTCACCTAAAGTTTGCACACAATGGTCCAAATGATCCAGCTCTGCTTTTGCCAGAACAGACATCCAAACAGCTCGTATTTTACGCTCATTGTCTGATGTTGTTTTTGGCTTTAAATCGTATAACGGACTAGTAGCTTCACTAGACATCCAGTCTCCATCCTTACTTGCAACAGATGTATAGACAAATCTCCTCAAGAGTAACGTCTCCCTTCTCAGATGTAAATACACCCATCATGTTGATTTCAAGCCCTATGACTACGCTAATTCGCCGATCTCGTCAACCACTTTATGTCCAGATTGCCAATCAGTTGAGAGACAGTGTACAGGAGGGCCGTTATCGCCCCGGTGATCGATTGCCAACGGAAGCACAGTTATCAGAATGGTTTGGGGTGAATCGGCACACTTTACGACGGGCCATTAGTTTGTTGCAAGCAGAAGGTTTATTACGAGCTGATCAAGGCCGAGGAACCTTTGTGGCGACCCGACCGATTCGCTACCCCATTGGTAAACGGGTTCGGTTTACCGAAACCTTGCAAGCTCAAGGGCTGACTGTCACCTCAAAACTGATCAAAGCCACCTACCTTCAGGCTGATGCCACAATGGCCCAGATTTTTCAAGGAAGCCTCGGTGATCAGATTGCTGTATTGGAACGACTCAATCTGGCCGACACCGCTCCCATTAGCTTAGCCACCAGTTATTTTCCCTCTAGCTTATTTCCTGATTTTCTAGAGCACTTCAAAAGTATGGCCTCTATTTCAATGATCTTTAAGACTATTTATAATCGAGATCATCTACGTTTAAATACTCGCCTATCAGCCCAAGCAATTAAGTCCTATGATGCTCAATTGCTGGAGTTACCTCATAATGCGCCCATCCTAGTCTCTGAGTCTATTAATGTTGATCAGTATGGCAATGTCATTGAATATGGCATGACCCGATTCCGTGGTGATCGAGTTGAGATTCATCTAGATAACGATCTATCTAACCCAGATTCTTAGTAGCCTACATAAATAACCTAGGCGTTTGCAGATTTCGATCTTTCTAAGAGAGTTCTACTCTTCACGCCTGTGAAAAGGGAAGAACAAAACCGAATGCCAGCTTTTCCGCAGGAGTTCGCCAGTCGTACTTCCCACAGACCACTCCCAGAAGTTAACAGCGTGACGAGAGGCTGTCGCAATAGCAGTGGCATCCCCCTCGCCTGCTGCACCTAAAATCTCTTTGACGGGTGATCCCAATCGAACTTCAGTGAAAAACTGCACATTAGGGGCTGCTTGCATAAATGTCTGCTTGAGATCCTCTAATTTTTGAGTGTAGTCCTGGCGAAGATGGTCTAGCGGTTGGGTCTGGTTACGTCGAGTACTGGGATCTAGTACATAAACCATCAATACAGTATGCACCTGGTGTGGGCTATGGTTTTGCATATGCTCCACAATTGAAGTGGCTAATTGTTGTGATGTTTTATTAAATTCACAGGGTAGCAGAATGGTGCGAAATAGATGTCGACATCGCAGTTGGAGTTCTTCTAGGGTCAATGTGGCAATCAACTGAGGCCGAACGATCATAACGGGCACATCCACATGAGGCAATAGTTCCATCGTGGTGCTACCAAAAATCTTTTCAACCAGCAGATTACGAATTGCCATACCAATCAGCAACACATCAGGTTCAAACTGTTTAATGGCAGCTTTGATCACCTCTGAGGGTTTACCCACTTGCACCAGAACATCCATAGAGAGCCCCTCTGGAATCGGAGTACAAGCCTCAACTAGAGTCCTTCGAGCCTCCTCTATCGCAGGGGCCATATCACCAGGAGGACCAATGCCGTCGCCTTCCCAATCCAGACTATGCACAAAGGTAATATGAGTAATCCCACCCTGGTGTAGGCTTTGCAAGCATTGAGTTAAGCGATCCAGGCCATCTTCTCGATCCGTGGCAACTAACACTTTGCTAAACATACATTTTCAGTCCTAGACTTTAGTAGTCGGATGGCCATCAACAGCGGCGCTGCTAGCTTGATCTTATCGTGAATGGTCTCGTCCTGTCACATCCCTGAACGAGGCACATATAACCACATCGGCAACCCTGATGTTGAAATTTCAAAATACAGCCGACTTAAGATGGCTTGACCGGGCAGCAGTCGTAAGAAACGGTTTCCTCGAGTATTCATCTCAACAAATTTGGTATCACTATCCAGTCCAGCTAACTCTGCTGCCCACTGGCGAGCATCTTCCTCAGTACCTAGACGATCCACTACCCCTAATTTAAGGGCCTGTTCTCCTGTAAAGATCCGCCCATCGGCGAAGGTTTTCACAGTTGCTAGGGGTAAATTGCGAGCTGTTGCAACTGTTTGGGCAAATTGTTCATAGGTTACATCAATTAACTCTTGCAAGATCAGCCGTTCTGCCTCTGATAACTCGCGATCAAATGACAGAATATCTTTGTAGGGGCCTGATTTGATCACTGTAAAGGAAACCCCCACCTTATCTAAAAGACGCTCAATATTATTACCGCGTAGAATGACACCAATGCTACCCGTAATGGTTCCTGAATTAGAGATAATTTTGTGAGCACCCATGGCAATGTAGATCCCACCCGAGGCCGATAAATTGCCAAAACTAGCAACAATCTGTACCCCCTTACTTTGTAGCCGTTTGAGGGCATCATAAATCTCCTGAGAGTCGGCCACGGTTCCACCGGGACTATCAATCCGAAGTACCAAGGCTGGAAACTGTTTGTGTTCGATGTCTTGTAAGGCTTTCAGCACCCGCTGGCGCATACCGGCTTCAATAACACCGTTAATTTCAATTCGGGCAATACGACGACGGTATCCAATCAAGGGGTTCAACATGAAGACGTCTTAGATAACAACTTAGATAACAACAGAGAGATCGTTAACACTATCCCCAGGAGCCTTATAGCCTAGAGGTCCTGTTTATTCAGACTGTTTCTGATAAGACCATAGCGTGTTGAGAGGGAGATAAACGGCTGGGGCCCAGAGACTTGTGATGATGGCCGATGTTAAAGTAATGCGTTGGTGATGATTCCAAATACTCTCAATTGAACGAACATCCGATCCATAGTCAACCATCGCGTCTAAAGGAGGTAAGGTGAGAGCCAGTAGAACAGTCCACTGCAGAGCCAAGGTTGTTTCAGCTACTACTACCATGCCAAAGACAATTAGAGCAATCGAAACAAAATCTTCTTTCATAAACCGTTGATTTTGGAGATGGCTGGTGAGAAACCCCACCACTGCTAACCCCAACGCATGAGTTGGCTCAGTTTGGGTCAGGCCATCTTGCATCAAACCCAACACCAATCCCGCTACAGCCCCTTGCCACGACTCTCGATTGACGCTCCACGAGACAACCCAAATCAATGGCCAGTCAGGTGTTAGTCCCACTAACTCAAAACCAGGTGATCGAAACCAGGGAGCAACAACGGCAATTAAGGCAGATAAGGGTGTCCCCAACCATAACAACAGGTGTTTAAGGGGTTGAGGTAGCATAGGCGTAAATGAGTCCCCACTCGATCAAACCAAGAGGCGCATTCAATTCTATCACTGCTTGGGGAGCCGGGCTGGCCTCCAGATTAATGGATTGCACATGACCAACCATAACGCCAGCAGGGTACAAACTACTTAGGCCTGAGGTGACAACTGGATCTCCGACTTCAACAACTGGATCTTTCTCAAAAAACTCCAGAATCGACTCTTGTGATCCAGTCCCTCGAAGCACCCCCATCACCCGAGTCCGACTGAGCATCACCCCAACTCGACTCGTCGGATCACTGATGAGTAACACTCGAGAGGTATGGGACGTCACGTGTTGGATCCGACCTACCAAGCCCCCTGGCGCCATCACCACATCGCCAGATTTCACACCCTGTAATTGACCTCGGCCTAACGTCAACTGTTGCCACCAATGGTCAGCAGCCCGAGCCACCACAGGAGCAGGAATGCCGTTTCCCGTAATTTGGTCTGTAAACTGTAACAGGCGTTTGAGTTCCTGATTTTGATACTCCAGTTCAGCGACTTTAGCTTTTAACTCACGATTGACTGCTGTGTCCAGACGTGTCTGCGTTTCAGGAGTAGGCTGCCAGGGTTGTGTGATCCAACGATAACTTTCAACCAAAAATGCACCGTGAGTTTGTCGGATAACCCAAGCGCCTGCAATCGCTAACCCTGCTCCAGCTACAGTTAAACGATGGTGGCTCCACCACTGTTGAATTTTTTTCATCTGGACTGCCTCACGTCTGCGGTACTTGAGCTACTCACCTGAGCACTATCGCTTGCCTGATCTGATGTCTATCCTGAAATACCTATACTGATCTAGTTAGCCCTTAAAACTATTACTCAAAACTCGACCAAGACGCTTGAAATCCTCTAAAACTCGTCCAGTGCCCAGAACTACACAACTCAGGGGATCAGCCGCAATATGAACCAAAATCCCAGTCTCATGACTAATTAAGGCATCTAACCCTTTCAAAAGGGCACCCCCACCTGCCAGCATAATGCCCCGATCAATAATATCAGCTGCTAACTCAGGAGGAGTTCGTTCTAGGGTTCGTTTGATCGCTTCCACAATCACCGACAGCGGTTCTGCCATACTCTCTCGAATTTCGGGACTCTTGATCGTAACGGTACGAGGTAACCCTGACAAGAGATGGAGGCCTCGAACTTCCATAATGATTTCTTCTTGGATCGGATAGGCGGATCCCATTTGAATCTTAATTTCTTCAGCCGTGCGTTCACCAATCACAAGGTTGTGAACTTTTTTGAGGTATTGGGCAATGGATTCGCTTAATTCATCGCCAGCAACGCGCACTGATTCGCTCAAAACAATCCCTTGTAAACTCAAAACGGCAACTTCAGTCGTCCCGCCCCCAATATCAATGATCATCGTTCCAGTCGGATCTTCAACGGGTAATCCAGCTCCAATCGCTGCTGCAACGGGTTCATCTACCAAGTAAACTTCTCTAGAGCCAGCTTGATAAGCGGCTTCCATCACTGCACGGCGTTCAACACCTGTGACACCGCTGGGAATACCGATCACAATGCGTGGTGGGATTAAATAACGACCTTCATGAACCCGATGAATAAAGTGTTTCAGCATCATTTCAGCCGTATCAAAATCAGCAATCACACCATCTCGCAACGGACGGACAGCCACAATATTCCCTGGGGTACGACCCAACATCTTTTTGGCTTCTTCCCCCACAGATAGAGGAGTCTTAGTATTTTGATCAATCGCAACGACAGAGGGTTCTTGTAGCACAATTCCACGGCCTGCTACATACACCAGGGTGTTTGCAGTACCTAAATCAATTCCCATATCGCGGGAAAAGGAAAAACGACTAAACAGTCCCACAGTAAAGCTCCAAGGTCGGTCATTGCGTGCTACTACTGTACTCAAGTATCAAGTATTTTAGGGGGTTAGTCCTGTCCATTTAGCCCCTAACTTAATACCGTGAATACGCTTAACTTGAATAGCCACGGCTACTAATCTTAACTTGGATCTTCCCCAATCCCATGCCTTGATTCGGCTAGATCATCAACCCTGCTGATAGGGGGTAGTGCTGATAGAGGGTAGTTCGTTGTTGGGCCGGACGGTTCAAGGTTTCAATGGCCGCGCGCAGCTCTTGGATCGTTTTACCCGTCCCTCCCTGAGCACCGGCCATCGTTGTAATATGCTCTTCCATAAGTGTCCCACCTAGATCATTACAACCCCACTTCAACGCCAGGGTTGCTGTTGTGAGGCCAAGCTTGACCCAGCTAGGTTGATGATTACGGATCCAGCTACCCAGAAAGAGCCTGGCAATGGCCATGGTGAACAAGGCATCTTGGTGATTTGGTTGATCATGCCCAACTTGGCGCCGTAATTTGGCAGGAGCCGTTTCCCCGACATAGGGCAAGAGAATAAATTCTGTAAAACCTCTTGATCCAAGTTGGCTGCTCCGTTGTTGGATCGCGCGAATCACTGACAAATGCTGAACTCGATCGGCTAGCGTTTCAATATGCCCGCTCAGCATCGTACTAGTGGTGGGTAAACCGAGCTGATGAGCTGTGCTGACAATATCAACCCACTCAGCTGTCGATATTTTCTCGGGACATAATTTCTGTCGAATTTGGGGGACTAGGACTTCCGCGGCGGTCCCTGGCATCGAATCGACACCAGCCTGTTGGAGCTGCTGCAGCACCGGTTGAATTGAGAGTTGATCTTGCCGAGCGATAAACTGAACTTCCTGAGGTGAAAACGCATGGAGATGGAGGGTGGGATGTTCAGATTTAATAGTTTCTACCAGATCCAGGTAATAGTTTAAGGTTGACCCTCGAGTGCGAGCTTCAGGATTGAGACCCCCTTGCATACAAATTTCAGTGGCTCCACAACTCACAGCTTCACTTACTTTAGTTTTGATCAGCTGAGTATCTAGCCAATAGGCTCCCTCAGTATCTGGATCTCGTCGAAACGCACAAAAACTACAATGTTGTTCACAGATATTGGTGAAGTTGATATTGCGATTGACAACATAGGTCACGGTAGGGCCTACCAGTTGATCCCGTAATGAGTCTGCTGCTTGTCGAATGCGCTCAATCTGCTCAGGGTGAGTTTGCTGAAATAGCCAAACCGTAGCTTCTGGAGATAGATCCTGGCCAGCTAGGGTCTCATCGAGTAATGCATTTAAATCATAGGTTTGGGTTGAGAGTGTCATGTGAGGTAGTGAGGCTAGCCCTGGAGCCGTTGAGGGTTGCAAGTTGGCCATGGTCTATCGATCGAGATCTCCAGGTGTGTTATAGCATCAAACTTGCTGAAAGACTCGCAGGAATCGCTCGTTGTATGGCACACTGATGCCACTTCTATAACGTTATTGAGACACACTATGGCAGCAGAAGGAGACTACAAACCAGGTTTAGAGGGTATACCTGCCACTCGCTCCAATATTAGCTATATCGACGGCCAGGCTGGGATCTTAGAATATCGTGGGATTCCGATAGAAGATCTGACAACCCATAGCACTTTTCTTGAAACCGCCTATTTGTTGATCTTTGGGACGTTACCTACTGCCGCTCAACTCCAAGACTTTGAACAAGTGATTAGAGCCTACTACCGGATTAAGTATCGCATTCGAGATATGATCAAGTCTTTTCCAGACGCCGCTCACCCGATGGATGCTTTACAAACCTGTGTAGCTGGGCTGGGTTTATTTTATCCCTGGCAGGAATATGGGAATGAGTATGTTTTTGGTACGGTCACTCGTTTACTAGCGAAGCTCCCAGTGATTGTGGCCACCTTCAACCAAATGCGCCAGGGTGATGATGCTATTCCACCTCATGAAGAGTTAGCCTATCCTGACAACTTTCTCTACATGATTACGGGACAGAAACCCGATGCTTGGATGGCTCGTGTTTTTGATATTTGCTTAATTTTACATGCTGAACATACGGTAAATGCCTCAACCTTTGCCTTATTGGTGAGTGCTTCCACGTTAGCTAATCCCTTTAGTGCCATTGCTTCAGCCGTGGGTACCTTATCAGGGCAACTCCATGGGGGCGCCAATGAAGAAGTCATGCGGATGCTACAGCAAATTGGTTCGGTTGATCACGTGCGGCCTTATGTTGAAGATCGCTTAGCTAACAAGCAACGGATTATGGGGATGGGGCACCGGGTTTATAAAGTTAAAGATCCAAGAGCTATTATTCTGCAAAAGTTAGTAGAAGAGTTGTTTGAACGCTATGGTCGTGATAAGTACTACGACATTGCCCTAGAAGTTGAAAAGGTCTGTGAAGATTTACTGAGTGCTAAAGGGATCTACCCCAATGTCGATTTCTATTCAGGCTTGATCTATGCCAAGTTGGGCATTCCGTCCGATTTGTTTACTCCTGTTTTTGCCGTTTCTAGGACAGCTGGGTGGTTGGCTCACTGGCGCGAACAATTATCAGACAACCGAATTTTTCGACCCACACAACAGTACAGTGGAGGGCATAATGTCCCTTACATACCTCTGCCTGAGCGAGGTTAGGTCTAACCCCAATTTTCTGACGACTCAACGCTTATACCCATGTCTGACATTTTTGTCATGGTCCGAAGTCACAATAATCGGGCTCTCACCTCCGTTGAGGGGATCCCATTTGTAGTGCACTTACGTCAACATGACTTGGTTTTAGCTAAAGAAGTCCTGGATCTGATCTATGCTGATGCTGGATTCGATGACTTAAAATTAGGGCAATATACAGTTGTCATCCAACATGAGCAGGTTGAACCCCAAGAAGCATCGCTCGATGTATCGATCAATCGAAATGATCAAGTGATTTTACTGACTTTCGTGTATCTTGAGGCCGAGAGAGTGTTGCTTCGTACTCTGTCTTCTGTTGAGAAGAGGTTGTAGCATTATTATGGACATTAAGATTATCCCACCTCACTCAATTAAGGCGTTTCGCTATCGAGTGCATTGTTTAGGTCAATCATTATGGCAAGAGCGAGATCCAGTAGCACGGGCTAATCTGGCTACTCTACTGGCTGATGCAGCTAAGGCTTTAGCTCAATTAGAAGTACAGGAGGCTGAAGCCACTCAACAACGGCAGCCACCTCTAGATCCTTAATAATTACCGAGCATCTAGTTGAGAGTAGGTTGGGATAGTTTGCCTTTAAGCTTACGAGCTCGATCTTCGGCTTCTTGAAATAGGGTCGGTCTGTCATCTAACATCTCGCCAGGATATTTTTCAAGGACCCGAGTCGACAAGGAAATCCGGCCTTTCATCTCATCCACTTCCACAATCACAGCTTTGATAGGCTGACCAACACTAAAGAGATCAGCGAGGGATGCGATAAACTTCTGGCTGATCTGTTTGATATGCAAAAGCCCTGTTGAGCCTTCTAAGGCCACAAAAGCCCCAAAGGGTTTCAAGGCAGTGATTGCGCCTTCAACAACCTGACCAACTTCAAATTGGCTAGCTAGTGCCACTTGACTCACTAATTTTTCTGAGAGGACCAGCTTATTCGTTTCAGGGTTGACCTCTAAAAAGCCAACAGTGACGGTTTGACCAATCAAATTCTCTAGATCACCGGTGTGATTGAGTTGTGAGCGCGGAATAAAACCCCGTAATCCCTGAACATTGACCAGAACTCCCCCTCGATTAGTGGATTGGACTCGAACCGGTAGAGACTGGTTATCGGCCTTGAGCTGAGCTAGATGGGACCAAGTTCGCTGCAAATGGAGGCGACGCCGAGACAAGGTAACCTGCCCCTCTTTATTTTGGTCTCGAATAATCAGAAAGTCCTCTTCTGCATTGACAGGTAATAACTCTGCCAGTTCTTCTCGATCAGTAATGCGATCTAGAGCGGCTTCTCGCAGAGGTAGAAAGGCTAGCGATTTGCCACCAATATCAATATAGGCCCCTTCACTGGCATGTTCGAGCACTTTACCCGTCACGACAGCACCGGGCTGGAACTGATAATCGTGAGCATCTAGGGCTTTCTCAAAATCTGCAAGCGAGAATGAGGATACAGCTTCGGATTGACGAGGTACTTTCGGTGTCATTTGCTTATATTATTAGCAGTGAATAACTTAATCTGGGTGCGCATCAGCATAGCCTAGATCAGCCCTGATTTCCAAGGCGATCACCTTAGTACTAAGAGTCAACCTCGTTGCTTTGATAGAGGAGTTGCCTGGATCCTCCAGTTCAGACCAACCAGTTAGGGGAGCCCTAAAAGGCTATAACTAGTTACCTAAGCTACAGCCTATCTTCTCCAGATTTGGGACGTTAAGGTTCTAGCGACGTGAAGCTTGCAAAGCCGTCTTCCGTAACCGTACCGACTCAGGGGTGATCTCAACTAACTCATCATCACTGATATATTCCAAGGCTCGCTCTAGATTCATATCAACAGGCGTTTGCAAGTGATCTAACTCTTCCCCTGTTGCTGAGCGATGGTTAGTGAGCTGCTTGGTTTTACAGACATTGAGTTCCATATCTTGGGGTCGGGTATTCTCCCCAACGATCATGCCTTTATAAACACGAGTCCCAGGAGCGATAAAGAAGACTCCCCGATCTTCTGCATTTTTGAGGGCATAGTAAGTGGCAACACCCTCTTCAAAGGCAATTAGCACCCCATTCCGTCGAGAGGAGGGATCAGCTGTTAGAGGCCGATATTCTAGGAAGCTGTGGTTCATAATGCCTTCACCCCGAGTCATTCGAATAAAGTCACCCCGGAAGCCAATGAGGCCTCGAGCTGGGATCACAAATTCGAGCTGTGCTCGACCATCGGTACCCACCTGCATATTTTGCATTTCGGCGCGGCGTTGTCCTAAGGCTTCAATACAAGATCCAGTTGCACTCTCAGGAACATCCAACACTAACATTTCAAACGGCTCGTGAGGTTGACCATTCACTTCTCGGAAAATCACCTGGGGCTGCCCCACCTGGAATTCATAGCCCTCCCGCCGCATGGTTTCAATCAGAATCCCCAAGTGTAATTCACCGCGGCCCGACACCAAAAATCGATCGGGAGAATCAGTCTCATCTACCCGGAGGGCTACATTGGTCTCCAGTTCTTTTAACAACCGATCCCGAATTTGCCGAGAGGTCACATAAGTCCCCTCTTGTCCGGCAAAAGGCGAGTCATTCACGCAAAAGGTCATTTGTAGCGTGGGTTCATCAACTTTGATCAGAGGTAGGGCTTGGGGGTTGTCTGGATTCGTTAAGGTATAGCCAATATTGGCATCAGCAAAGCCAGCCACGGCGACGATATGGCCTGCGGTTGCCTCCTGGAGTTCAACTCGTTGTAGACCTTCAAAGCCCAACAATTTAGTTACCCGCGCTTTGGTGATCTGACCTTCGTCTTTGATCATAGCTAGGGTCTCACCAGCCCGAATCGTACCGTTATGAACTTTACCCACTACAATACGGCCAATGTATTCTGAGTACTCTAAGGTGGTGACCTGTAACTGCAAGGGCTTGGTTGAATCTCCTACCGGCGGTGGGACATTTTTTAAGATAGCTTCAAATAGAGGTCGAAGCTCGAGGGGACCCTCATACGATCCCGCTTGAAAGGACTCTAGGTGGTCTTCTTCAAGAGCAAACCCTTGTAACCCTGAGGCAAATAGGTAGGGGAAGTCGCACTGATCATCATCGGCCCCAAGCTCTAAGAACAAATCCAAGACCTTATCGACAGCTTGCATTGGATCAGCCCGTGGTCGATCAATTTTATTGACCACAACAATAGGACGTAATCCCTTTTCTAGGGCTTTTTTCAACACAAACCGGGTCTGGGGCATGGGGCCTTCATTGGCATCTACAATCAGGAGGCACCCTTCCACCATCCCGAGCACCCGCTCCACTTCACCCCCAAAGTCCGCGTGACCAGGCGTATCGACAATGTTGATCAAGACATCTTGGTAACGCACCGCTGTATTTTTCGACAAAATGGTGATCCCACGTTCGCGCTCCAGGGTATTGGAATCCATCACACAAGTGGGGACCTCTTCACCTTCTCGAAAAGTTCCCGATTGCTTGAGAAGTCCATCCACTAACGTTGTCTTGCCATGATCAACGTGAGCAATAATAGCAACATTACGAATTGGAAGAGTCATAGAAATCCATCAGAACTAGAGTAAGCCAACATCTCGAGCCCATAGTGATCCCAACTGCTTAAGTAGGCTCAAACTGGGTCGTCTGCGATCATTGCAACCGAAACACTATTGCTTTTACTAACAATTTGTTACAAGTCTAGCCTAAAGTTGCCATATCGTGATCAAACTAAAAAACCCGACAGATGCCGGGCCCCACCAAGAGCTTTAAGTTGATCACCCATCGAGTGCTTCAATCTCTTAGAGATCGGCACCACGGAGATAAAGTAAAAAGATCACCAGAGGTCCAGCTAGTACAATTAAGATCAGTAAAAAAAGTTGAATAAATACTTCGAACTGTCCAAACATGATTAAACTCTCAATGACCATCTGCGCTCATATCTTAAGGTATTCTTCCGCCTAGACATGAGTCTATCGTCACAAAAGTTAATAACTACTCTGCTAAAGCGGGTCGTGGTGTTAAAACCCCAGTTGAATCTGTCCCCAAAAGAGCTTGTTATAGATCTCGTTAAGAAGAGACACTTCTTCAGCAGAAACGATACCATCAGCAAAAATAGCATCATGGACTTCATCCATCTCAGCTTGAGTCAAAATGCCATCGGCCAGAGCTCGGTCAGCAATCGCTCGCACTTCGTCAAACATCATAGCTATCTCCTACTTATCTCAAGGTCTACATAAAGGTCTAAACTCAAACAACCTAAATCCAATCAGCTTGGAGACTAGTCCAGATACTAATGCCAGAAGTTAAAGATATCAGAATCAAGATATCAGAATCAATAGAACCAAAGGTGCAAGTCATCCCAAATCTATCGCTCTGTTACAGGCTCACGCCATAGGGATAATCGCTGATCTGATGGCTTTATTTCTAAGCCATTATGAGGAAGGTTATGGATCTATTATGGCAAAGCTGATATCTCTTAACATAACTGCGAATTCTGAGCAGAGGCTTAGGGTACACGTTCAAGGCTGTGAGTTTTGTAAAAAAACATAATGAATGCTGGATATCACTAAACACATTGCGGTAAAGCATTACGATCAAAGGCAAGCTCTTGGATCTACCGCTAGATCCTGGACATGATACTAATACAGTTAAAGAACAATTGTTTGATTCACTTGGAGATAACACTGTGCCATTACCACTGATCAGCTATGCACCCTCTAGTCAGAACCAGCGAGTGGAGGGCTATGAAGTGCCAGGTGCCGTGCAGGCCCGGATGTACTCAGCTGCAGATACCTTACCGTCCGCTTCAGAGATGGATGCGATCATTTGGGCTGCCTATCGCCAGATCTTTAGTGAACACCAGATGATCGAGAGTAATCGGGAGCGGTTTTTAGAGTCACAGCTCCGCTATGGTCAGATTACGGTCCGGGACTTTATTCGAGGCCTGGTGCTATCGGATTCCTTTCGTCGCCTCAACTATGAAACGAATAGCAACTATCGCTTTGTTGAGATCTGTGTCCAACGGGTATTGGGACGAGATGTTTACAGTGAGCAAGAAAAGATCGCTTGGTCTATTGTGATTGCGACTCAGGGCATTCAAGGCTTTATTGATCAACTGTTGAATTCTGACGAGTATCTAGAAACCTTTGGCTACGATAATGTACCTGTGCAGCGGCGGCGAGTCTTACCCCAGCGGCGGGAGGGAGAGGTTCCCTTTAATTTGAAAACTCCTCGTTATGATGCTTATCACCGGGATCAATTGGGCTTCCCACAATTTATCTGGCGCAATACCGTACGACGCTTCCAGCCTCAAGAGTTGCAACCTAAAGCAGGTGATCCCAATCTTTATCGGGATTTGGCTCAGAAAGTCAATGCCCGACCTGTCGATCGGCAACAAGTGTCTGTCTTTGACCTGAGCTTGGATCAAGTGCCTTATCGGCAAGCCAGCTAAGTGCAAGTAACCGGTTTCAATCTGGCTGATTGGGATAATACCTGATCAGCTTTTTTTTATTTACAAGGCTCCTGCTGCCGTGCGATCAAGGACCCCACCTTCCATATGAGCCGTGCTATTGGAGGTCCGCAACACGGGATAGCCCGAAGGCCCATCTGGGTAATCAATCACCGTTACGGCTCCATTACCTTGCTTAAAGCACCAAAAAGCCTGGGGATTTAGATCAAAGACTTGGCAAATAGCAGCCTTATTAATGGCATCATGGGCAGACACTAACGCAAGAGTATCTGAGCCATTAGCCTGAGTTTTGGCCACAATATCAGCCCAAGCCGATCGGGTCCGTTCCCAGACTTGCCCTAGATTTTCCCCCTCTGGCATTTGCACTTGCTCAGGAGAGGTTTGCCATAGTTCCAGTTGACCCGGAAAGTCCGCTTTGATATCAGCTTGCAATTTTCCTTCCCACAAGCCATGCGAGATTTCTTGCAAGCCAGGTACTGCTGTTAACTGCAAATGAGGATGAGCAGGTGTTCCATCAGGCCCGGTGTAATGACAAATAGCAGCCGCGGTTTCCCATGATCGCTTTAAGGGGCTAGAGAAAGCCACATCAATCGGTTGAGATCCTAAGAAGGCAGCCACCTGTTGAGCCTGCGCCACCCCGGTTTCGTTGAGAGGAATATCCATCTGACCTTGAAAGCGCTGATCCCGATTCCATTGGGTTTCACCATGTCGGACTAGCAAGAGCCGCAAGCCTCCTTTGGACTTGGGCAAGGCATCACCTAAGTGAGCGGTTAGGTTCAAGGATTCTAATTGAGGCGGGTGCTCTAATCCCTGGGGAAAGTTTAAAACACTAATGGCACAGTTATCTTGACCTAATCGATGGTAATGCTGAGGGGGGATCCCGAGCGCTGTACTAATGAGGGCTCGATTAATCCCGCTATGGCCCACCAGCAAGATCGTCGTCACACTCTCCTCAGGAGGTTGGCTATAAGCTGACCGCAGTGAAGCCCACAGGCCTTTAGCTTGCTCCCACAGATCTCGAACCGGATAGGTGCCTGCCATCGCTAGTTCATCTGGATGGTGGCGCCAGAGATGATAAGCTTCCGGCTGTTGGTCGCGGACTTCAGCAAAGGTCATACCTGACCAATCGGGTAAGTGAATTTCTTGAAGTTGAGGAGTTGTGTCTAGAGAGACCGTCTGATGAGCCAGGATCGTTTGAGCTGTTGCACGAGCCCGTTCTAGTGGACTTGAGTAAGCCTGGGTAAAGGTAATTCCCTCTAATGCCTTTTGAACACAGGTAGCTTGTTGATATCCACGCTCAGTTAAACGGGAGAGATCAGAACGGCCTTGAATCCGTTTCTCGATGTTAAAGGTACTTTCTCCATGGCGAACCAGCACAATTCGAACAGTCAAGGTTGATCCCTCCAGCACAACATCTTAAGAGTATCGCTTTGGTGACGATTCC
>CAYSWV010000006.1:119468-126261 GCA_964434865.1 uncultured bacterium | reverse complement strand
GATTCCGCCCATTCGTGATTCCGATCTATGGGCTACTGTTTCCGAGTAATAGGCAACCCAAGTAGGAGACTATTGAATAACCCCTAGATCAGGATCTACTCTGAACCAGATGAACATATTCTGAATATTCAACGAGACAGTTGCCTAGATCGGCTTTAGTGTTGCTAGCGTTTATTTAGATACTCGATCCAATAAGATTGTAGGGGTGGCTAACGGTGCAGATAAGCCTCAAGGTGTTTGGATGCTGTAAGTAGCCTTATCCTGAGTCTCTTGTCTCAGCAGGTCGATCACGCTATCATGATTCACACTTTCCGGTTCAATTTGAATCCATTTTAGTGTTTAGGTAATGATGCAATCAGTTGTGGCCCTGCTCAGGGTTTATGCTAATGCTCGGATGCTGGTGTTGCTGCTTTTAGGCTTTTCGTCTGGGTTGCCCTTAATTCTCTTGATCCGCCCCCTGACCGCCTGGCTCACTGAAGCAGGGTTAAGTAAAGAAACGATCGGCTTGTTTACACTCCTGGGATTGCCCTACTCTTTCAAATTTCTTTGGTCTCCTTTTCTAGATCGGTTTGTGCCAAGTTTTCCTGGACGATTACAAGGTAGCCGCCGCCGGGGATGGATGGCACTCACTCAAATTTTATTGTGCCTAGGCATAGGATGGTTAGGGCTTCAAGATCCGAATCAATCTTGGATTGAAACCTTAAATTGGCCAGATTGGCTTCTAAGTTGGGCACCGATTGAGGTATGGACCCGACCGGCTTTCTTGGTGGCGATGCTAGTAGCCTTTTTAAGTGCCACTCAAGATATTGCTGCAGATGCCTACCGGACTGATCTACTTGAAGAACGAGAAATGGGATCAGGGGTAGCGATTTTTGTGGCCGGTTATCGAGTAGCAGTTCTAACGGGTGGTAGTGTAGCGCTAATTTTGGCTGATTTTGTAAGCTGGTCTCAAGTGTATCTACTCATGGCTACGCTGATGCTGATTGGCACTATCACCTCATTTTTGGCCCCAGAACCAGAACAAATGAGCGCACCAACCTCTCTAGTTGAAGCCGTAGTAGCCCCCTTTCAAAACTTTTTACAACAACCGTTAGTAATCGTCACGTTGCTGTTTATCACGGTTTATCAATT
The DNA here is from genome assembly GCA_964434865.1 of uncultured bacterium. Taxonomy (GTDB): domain Bacteria; phylum Cyanobacteriota; class Cyanobacteriia; order Thermostichales; family Thermostichaceae; genus CAYSWV01. The sequence continues at coordinate 125,130 of CAYSWV010000006.1, read as the reverse complement.
ACCAGACAGCTTGTCAGCACCTATGATCACTCCCTTTTTATTGGAGACAGGCTTTACCAAAACTGACTTAGGGATCTTAAGTAGCGGTGTAGGCTTAGGGGCAACGATTGGAGGCGGTATTCTTGGAGGCGCTATCATCAGTCGCTTAGGGATTGTCCGATCGTTAATTGGTTTTAGCATATTGCAAGGCATTAGCAATTTAGGCTTTATGATATTAGCCATTCAAGGCCGTGATTTAACCGGGTTAACCCTAGTGACGATCATTGAAAATGTCTCTGGCGGTATGGGAACAGCCGGATTTCTAGCGTTTTTAATGAGCTTATGTCAGCAGCAGTATAGTGCAACTCAGTATGCTTTGCTCTCGAGTTTGTTTGCAGTGGGACGGACCGTTGCTGGATCAACCTCTGGGTTTTTAGCGGCATCTGTAGATTGGATCTGGTTTTTTGGCTTGACGAGCTTAGCTTTTCTTCCTGGTTTAGCTCTTATTGGGTTGATCGACCATCAGACACCATCCGTTGAACCCGAGTCCCCCCAAGCTTAAGACAGACTGGAACTCTCTAAATGAATAAGGGTAGAAGTTAAAGGTTAAGGCTAATCAATTTAATCAGGCTTATTTGAAAAAATCACGCTTAGGTTTAGATAAATGTTTAGGGATGGGGATTGCAGGAGAGGTAAAGGGTGACTTGGAATCGCTGGCGCTGGGCCTTATGGGTGTTGTTCGATCTACATCATCTACCATCATGGTGGACACAGGATTCGAGGTTTCAGCCCTGATGCTGCGTAAGGCCAGATGCTTCAAGTTTTCATCTGTTTTGGAGCGGAAAAAGTACTCCGCTTTCACTTTGTCAGCCAGTAAGATTTCATCCCCATCTTTTAAGTCATGTGATGAGCAGCGTTCGCCATTGACCTTGATACCATTAGTGCTAGGTTTACCCAATAAGCTGCCATCTTCAATTCGATACCCAAAGGTTTTTCCTATAGGCACTCGGATCAAAATGGCATGTTGTCGAGAAATAGACTCTGTATCAATCACGATACTATTGTTTGGATCTCGTCCCATTGAATAGGTTGCACCCTTCAGCACATACGCTTGGCGGTCTTGAGAATGTTCGACGACAAAGATATGTATCCTATCGTCCTGATTTCGATTAAATCGGGAGATGACCATTGGGTATCCGAATCACTATCTTAAAAGTAATACCAGATCATTGCAATAACGGAAACCCTGATGTTTAATCTGATACCAAGTATCCAGACTAGATCGCTAATCCCTCAGATGATCAAACGCTCAAATAGCCTAGAGATAGAGTGTTCTAGGCTACCATCTGCCCTACCTTAAGGATCACTTCTCATCGGAAAAGTTCACTTAATCACTATCAAGAGAAGCCCATAGTTTTAGAAGGGGTTCGTTTAAAGGGGCTTTGGGTTTCTCGGCCATAGGTTACAGGAGCTTTCAAGTCTAATCGGGACTTCACAAGCTGTTGAATTTCTGAGAGGAGTGTATCCCGTTTGGTTGTGCCTTTACGCAGGATCTTGTCAACACAGCCGCTCAGTCGTTCTCGTTCCTCTTCATTAACGGCTTTTGCTGTCAGAACAATCACAGGAATCGATCGCCATTCTGGGTTTTGGCGCAACCGGGTAGCAAACTCAAAACCATCCATCTGCGGCATCAATAGATCTAACAAAATCAGATCAGGTTTTTGTAGAGAGACTTCATCTAGGGCTAGTTCTCCATTGGCTGCTTCAATCACTTTCCAGCCTTCACGTTCCAAAGTGCGGCGCATAACATCACGACTGTTTTCATCATCTTCCACCACTAGAATGTTGTAAGGGGTGACCTTAGATTTGTATCGTTTCACAATTTCAATGAGCTGTTCCCGATTAAAGGGTTTAGTCAAATATTCAGTGGCCCCAAGCGCGTAGCCTAGGTTTTTATCGTCCACCGTTGAAATGATGATAACCGGCACCCTGACGAGATCAATACTGGCTCTAATGGCTTTGAGTACGGCCCAACCATCCATATCTGGCATCATCACATCTAGGGTAATGATATCGGGTTGGACTTCTTCTGCTAGGCGCAAGCCCTCATTACCGCCTTTGGCCACAATGACTCTAAAACCTTCTTTATCCAACGAGCGCCGGATCAAATCCCGAATAGAGGGATCATCATCGATGACCAAAACCGTGGCGGCGTCTTTCGCGACGTTCTTGCTAGTAACATGCTCCTCTTCGTACATAAAGCCTGAGGGCGGCTCTTGAGTCACCCGTTGTAGCTTAGGATCGCTGACTTCAGCTGGAATAAAGAAGGAAAAGCTACTGCCCTGGCCATGCTCACTTTCAACCGTAATATCACCGCCCATGAGTTGACAGAATTTGCGGGAGATCGCTAATCCTAGCCCAGTCCCCCCATATTTGCGAGTTGTGGATGAGTCAGCTTGCGTAAAGGCTTGAAACAGCTTGTCTAACTGTTCGGCTGTCATACCAATGCCAGTATCTTTGACTTCAAAGACTACCCATTCTTTCCCCTTAGAAATACGCCGATTGACAGTTAACGTGATCGTGCCTTTCTCAGTAAATTTACAGGCATTGCTCAGGAGATTAAATAAACACTGCCGAATTTTGACAACATCAGCCCGCATGGTTCCTAGACTATGTCGACAGTTAAGCTCTAGCTTATTTTCATTCTTTTGCAGTAGAGGTTGAATGGTCGCGACCACCTCTTGAACAATGGCATTGATATCAAAGGTTTCCAGGTAGAGTTCCATCCGACCAGCTTCAACCTTGGAAATATCTAAGATGTCATTAATTAAACCCAGGAGGTGTTTGCCGGCGGAATGGATCTTTTTCAAATCAGGAATGAAACCATTCAGTTCCTCTTCAACAGCTTCTTCCATCAAAATTTCACTATAGCCAATAATCGCGTTCATGGGTGTCCGCAGTTCATGACTCATATTGGCTAAAAAGGTACTCTTGGACTGACTAGCCGATTCAGCCATCTCTTTAGCATCTTGAAGCTCCTGCATAGTTTCACTTAACCGGTTAGCCTGCTCCCGCATAATCTCAACTTGTTTTTCTGTTTGAGCATAGAGGTGGGATTGTTTGATCGCGATCACGAGCTGATCAGCAACAGCGGTTAGGAGTTCCATTTCGTCTGGCTTCCACAAGCGAGGTGCATTGTGAATACACCAAATAAAGCCAGCTGTATCTTCAACTGACACTGGTACCGATAACAAACTGACAATACCCCGTTCGGTAAAGGCAGTTACCACCTCTGCCGTTAAGCTAGTATCGTCAGGAATATTTTCAAAGCTAATAATAGTTTGCTTCTCTAGCTGATTGACCAAATCACCAAACACACTAATTCTGAGAGGGCCAATTTCAGGCGGATCGAGATCCAAACGATATTGACAGACTCGGTCTAAGATCTGTTGTTCTGGGTCATACCAACCAAATGAGACTCGTTCGACTTGTAGTAATTTCAAAATCTCTTCTACTGTAGTTTGCAGAATTGTCTGTAGATCCAGTGATTCTCGAATCCGGCTGGTCAAACTATTCATTAGCTTTTCGCGCTCGGCCCGGCTCCGAGTTTTATCCACTTGTCGTAGTTGCTCCAAAATAATCAAGGCAGCACAGACAATTAACACAATGATGCCAGCTTGAAGAGCCAAGATCGGCCTCTCGGGTTTGGGGGTGACAAAGGCCACAGGCCAACCTGCTATATTCAAATTCGAATACGCCACAAATGTAGAGCTACCTGCCAATTGCAGTGATTGACTGCCAGTAGGCTGGGTCAACATAGCCTCAACTAATGAAGCTAAATTCTGATCGATATCAGCTGGGATTAAAGGAGTACCCTCAGCATCAAGGACCACGGGGTAACTTCCGCTTTCGATAGTTTGATTGGTTGCTGCTATCAATGAATCTAAAGAGGCGAAGCCAATTAAGGTTCCTACAGGGTTGGCCGTGGCTGAGATGGGAGCTGCTATCCCGATGTAACTAGATCCCTGAGCCTGAAGCAACCCACTCACCACCGTTTCGCCCTCCAGGGCTTGCTCCCAAAAATCAGTTTCTGGCAGCGAGGATTCTAGATCTGCAATATCTGAGCCGGTTGATTGAAAGGTGCCATCCGCCTCAACTAAAATAAAACCCTGGTAAGTGCCCGCCTCCTGTTTCAGCTCAAGTAAAGGGGTTATACGAGTCCATTCCAAGGAGCGGATGTCAGGGGTCGCCGCTAACGTCTCTACTTCGGTGAGATATTCGGTTAGTGCTTTATCAAGCAGAGTATGGGTTTGTTGAAGCTTCAACTGCGTTTCTTCTTCAGCCTTGGATAAGATCAACTGACTCACCCAAGAATAGCCACTAATGGCCATACCCCCTACGAGTAATAATGTTGATCCTAGAATCGCCACAGAGACTAACGGGTTTTGGCTGGAGAGTTCCCAAGGGATCTTGAAGGACTTAGCCGCTGACTGATGTTGAGGTTCCGTGGGTGGGTTTGGCTGCACAGTATCTTGGCTCATTGTGATCCCTTCCTACTTAACGTTCGGCCTTAAGAACGGTGGTGTGAGTGACGACTGTAGGTCCATTTCAGAAGTAATAGACCATCTCTACCATTATTTAGGCTCTTTTGGGATAAGTACAGCCATCTCTAGATCTAGCAAAGAAAGCTGCTGTTTTACCCTGAGCTGATCACGACCCTCAATTCAAATCACAAGTTTGGGTATATTGATGTAGAACGACTCCAAGGCCTTAGTCAAATTTACTAGGTTTTTATCAACTTTTACAGTTGTAAGGCTACTAAAGCGATGTGATCATAGCTAGAGTACCTATGAAATGTGGGTGCCTTGGGTTATGACTAAAGAGTAAATATATTAAGAGCTGATTAAGTAAGAGAGGATTGAGTAAAGACAAGTTCATTGAGAGCTTAACTTGCTTATCTTAAGGTGAGCGTTACCGATACAATTGCTAAAAGCTGGGCTATTTTTGTCCCTTAATCGACTCATGATCAAGCTACTCATGATTGTTTTATGAGATTTGGTTAACGGTGAGATCGGGTTGACTGACGGTCATTGACCCAACTTAGGTCACCAACTGCTCTCGAATGGATAGATAAGCCGATTGATAAGTGCTAATTGATCAGTTTTTGATGATCAGAGCCTGGCTCTTTGATTAGTGATTTTTCTCATTTTAGCTGATGGATCATTTTAGCTGATGGATTTTGATTCTCCTCTTTGCGCAGCTCCACGAGGTCACAACTAATGGCTATTAAACTCTTGTTAGTTGAAGACAATGAAATGAATCGCGATATGTTGTCCAGACGCTTACTCAAGCGGGGCTACGAGATTGTGATCGCTGAGGATGGCGCAAAAGGTGTAGAACTGGCCAAGTCAGAGGCTCCTGACCTAATTTTGATGGATCTGAGTTTGCCGATTATGGATGGGTGGGCAGCCACTCGCACATTAAAAGCCAATGCAGCAACACGGCAGATTCCGGTAATTGCCTTAACAGCCCATGCCATGTCTGGCGATCGAGAAAAAGCGCTAGAAGCAGGCTGCGATGACTACGACACTAAACCAGTCGATATTGGTCGATTGGTTCCCAAAATTGAGGCTTTACTCTCCGGTTCAGCCGCTCGACCTATTTCAGCTCCTAAAGAGTCAGC
>CAYSWV010000006.1:98086-119368 GCA_964434865.1 uncultured bacterium | reverse complement strand
CAAAGAACCTGCTGCCAAAGAACCTGCTGCTAAAGAATCTGCTGCTAAAGAATCTGCTAAAGGCCCGCCGCCGCAAGTAGAACCTGACAAGCCTCATCGATCATCAGCTTCACCGTCTCGATCAACCACAGGACCTAAGCGAGCCGCCGCCAAAGCGGGGCCACTCCCCCCCAATCTTCAGTCTGCTGATGTTGCAGCTTCATCAACTAGACGTTCAACCCGATTTACTCGCTCTCGAGTTAAATCAAGCCCGATAGACTTATCAGATCTTCCCAGTGCACCCTCTGATCCTAAAGATTCTCCCAACGCTAACGCTGAAATAGCTGATCAAGCATCAGAAGCACCCGTTGCTGATCGAGCGACAGTAGCCAACGAAACTCAAGAACCAGCTGCCACTATGGCGGTTCGCTCCCAAACTACTATGCAACCGTCTTTACTTGTTGTCGATGATAATGAGATGAATCGAGATATGTTATCTCGGCGACTGATCAAGGAAGGCTATGAGGTCACCTTAGCTACAGATGGCCAGGAAGCTCTAACTCTAATTGAAGATAATGCCTATGATCTAGTGCTACTGGATGTAATGATGCCAGGTATTAGTGGGCTTGAAGTCTTATCTCAACTGCGGCAACACTATTCCCAATCCCAGCTACCTATCATTATGGTGACCGCCAAAGATCAGAGTGAGGATGTGGTGGGAGCCCTGGATATGGGTGCTAATGACTATATTACCAAGCCTATTGACTTTCCGATTGCGTTAGCTCGGGTTAGGAGCCAATTATCAATCTTAGCCGGATCTAGGGAACACACGTCACAAGTAGCCGCTCAAGCTGCAGCCGCGACCCCCCCTCATGATCCTGCCCTATTGAAGGGGCGATACAGACTCATGGAAATATTAGGATCAGGGGGATTTGGCCGTACCTTCCTAGCTCAAGATATCCAACGCCCAGGTCATCCTACAGTTGTTGTAAAGCACCTCAAACCCACCCAAACAACCCCTAAGTGGTTAGAACTAGCCCGTCGTTTATTTACTAAAGAAGCCGAGACACTAGAACGACTTAAAAACGATCAGATTCCGCGATTATTGGCTTACTTTGAAGAAAATCAAGAGTTCTATCTGGTTCAGGAGTTTATTGATGGGGTTGAACTGAGTCAAGAATTTGAGCATAAGCGGTTTACAGATATTCAAGTTTTGGGACTGCTATGGGATCTGATGAAAGTGCTGCACTATATCCACCAAAACAAAGTCATTCACCGAGATATTAAACCTCAAAATATTATTAGGCGTCATGAAAATCGCAAGCTGGTTCTGATTGATTTTGGAGCTGTTAAAGAATTATCGATGGAGTTGGGAGAAGGCCCCAAAGAAACCGTAGGTATTGGCAGTCGTGGATTTGCGCCACCTGAACAGTATGCAGGTCGGCCTCGGTACAACAGCGATATCTATGCCGTCGGTATGGTAGCTATTCAAGCCTTAACGGGATTATTGCCTGAGCAGTTGGTTGAAGATGTTGAAACTGGCGAAATGCTTTGGCAAGGTAAACATATCCAAATTGATCCCAGACTAGCAGCCGTCATTAACAAAATGATCCGGGCTAATTTTGCAGAACGCTACCAATCAGCTGCTGAAGTTGCTCGTGATCTGAAACGGATTATTGAAGATATCCAACGAGCTCGAGCTAAAGCAGTGGGGAAAGGATAGTGGCTGAGTGGCTACTAGTCAACTCGTCAGATTAGGCTTGCTAGAGTAACTTCCAGCAAGAATACAGGAAAAGGTAGCAGCCGATACAAAGTTCAGCTGGGGATAACCTCTAGTCTAGGGTCATTTAATCCAACCTTGAACAACTCGACTGGGGTACTCGATCAGAGGTAGCACGATCATGGCAATGGTAATGAGCCTGACAACGGTAACAAGGTTTCGGCAGGCTGACCTAAATTCAGGTCACTGTGGAGCCACCGAGTTGAAGTTAAATGATGTGTGCTGACTGACTTGGGGACCCATTGTGACATCAATTTGGAGATCAATTTGGAGATCAACATGATCGATTCAGCTCGGGAGGTTGAAAACGGGTTGAGGCTGCAATGCAACTTTGTATCGTATTGATACATAATTGAGTAGGTCTGGGGGCTAGAACATGGCAACAGCGGTATCGAATGGATCATTAGTATCAGTGTTTAAGCAATTAGGTGGGAATCAGTTTCCACCCGTGATAGAGACGTTTGAGCGGGGCAAGACAATCTTCTTTCCAGGCGATCCTGCAGAACGGGTGTATTTTTTAGCTAGAGGGGCAGTTAAACTATCGCGAGTTTATGAAATGGGTGAAGAGATTACAGTGGCACTGTTGCGTGAGAATAGCTTATTTGGTGTGCTTTCCTTTATCACAGGCCAACGGTCGGATCGATTCTACCATGCCGTAGCGTTTACTTCAGTGGAGCTACTGTCTCTTCCCATCGAACAAGTGGAAAAAACACTCAAAGACAATGCAGATCTATCCATGCTGTTGCTCAAGAGCTTGTCTACCCGGATCCTCCAAACTGAAATGATGATCGAAACGTTAGCCCATCGGGACATGGGGTCGCGGTTGGTTAGTTTTCTGCTCATTTTATGCCGTGATTTTGGTGTACCTAGCTCAGATGGGGTGACTATTGACTTACGGCTCTCTCACCAAGCTATTGCTGAAGCTATCGGTTCTACACGGGTCACGATTACTAGGCTCTTAGGTGATCTACGTAAGCAGAAGTTTATTTCGATTCACAAGAAAAAGATCACGGTTCATGACCCCTTACAGTTAGGTCACCGGTTTGCTTAATTGACTCAAGCCCCTGGACCCTTAGACCTATGGGTCGATAGACTAAGTAGACTAGAGCTAGCTTAGGCTCAATTCAGGGTACCTGGTGTATGAGTAAGCCTACTATCATCTGTGTTGATGACGAAATGTTGGTTCTAACCAGTTTGCGTGACTTCTTAACTCAGCATTTAGGAAGTCATTATTCGATTGAAATTGCTGAAAGTGCTGAAGAAGCTCTAGATGTGATGGATATCTTAACTGAAGAAGGCACTGAAGTCCCTCTGATTATTAGCGATCAAGTGATGCAAGGCCTCAAAGGGGATGAGCTCCTGGCTAAGATCCATACTAAGTATCCAAAGACACTAAAAATTCTATTAACTGGACAAGCAACATCTGATGCAGTGGGACGCGCTGTGAATCAGGCCAATCTATATCGCTACATCGCCAAACCTTGGGATAGTGATACTTTAGATACAGCTGTTCAAGAGGCTTTACAGCGATATTTCCATGAGAAAACACTATCTGAGCTTAATCTAGAACTAGAACGAAAGGTGGCCGAGCGAACACTAGAACTTCAGCATGCCAAGGAAGTAGCTGAAACTGCTAACCAAGCCAAAACCATCTTTATTGCTCGGATGAGTCATGAGCTACGTACTCCCCTCAACGCCATTTTAGGGTTTAGTCAACTGCTAGCTTTAGACTCAACGCTATCGTCTCTCCAGCATGAGCGAGTCACCATCATTGATCGAAGTGGCCAACATTTGTTGAGTGTCATTAATGACATTCTCGATCTATCCAAAATTGAAGTGGGCAAACTAGAGCTAAAACCCTCCAATTTCAAGATACAATACCTAATTAGCACTATTGAATCTATTTTTCGGTCTGATATTGAAGCTAAAGGATTGCGATTTAGAGTTTGGATCGATCCTAGTTTTCCCAATGTTACGTTACAAGGTGATGAAGGCAAGCTCAATCAAGTTTTGCTTAATCTGCTCAGTAATGCCATCAAATTCACCCATCAAGGTGAGATCAGTCTAGAAGTTCGGGGGGCTATTACCCCTGATCAACGACTGTGCTTGTCTGTTGAGGTGCAAGATACGGGTGAGGGGATTGCTTGCGGAGATATGGACCGATTATTTGAACCCTTTGAACAAACAGAAAGTGGATTCCGAGCTAATACAGGTACCGGTTTGGGCTTAGCCATTAGTCGCAAGTTTGTCCAGCTCATGGGTGGAGATATGGGAGTTGCCAGTCAGCGAGGAGTCGGTTCCAAGTTTAGCTTTTATGTCTATCTGCTGATTGATCAAGATCTAGAGGCTCAACCTATTGAACACTTCCAATTTGTGGTGAGTGTAGAGCCTGATCAGCCTCAATACCGGATTCTGATTGCTGAGGATAACCAGCTCAATCGAGAACTCTTGGTCCAACTGCACCGTGAAATTGGGCTTGAAACAGCTACTGCTGTAGATGGCAATGATGTCATTACCCAGTGTCTCCAATGGCAGCCTCATCTCATTTGGATGGACCTACGCATGCCAGGCTTAAGTGGATATGAAGCAACTCGATGGATCCGCACCCGCCTCGCCTCTGAAACTCTGTTATCGCCGATTATTATTGCTCTTTCAGCTGGTGTGTTTGAATACGAGCGGAATACGATCTTAGCTTCAGGGTGCAATGACTTTGTGGGTAAGCCCTTTTCAATTAACACGATTTACAGCAAGCTGTCAGAGCATCTTAATTTGAAACTTCGATACCGGGAACTCCACCCCTTACCTCAGGCCCCCCAGCCCTTACCCAGTACAGCCAACGGTGAAGTTGAGAGCTTGGATACGGTCTCAGAGCAGTGGTTTCAGGATTTATATGAAGCGGCCACTCAAATTCGCAAAAAACGGATCCAGCAACTGGTTCAACAACTTGCTCCCCACCAACACCGCCTAGCTGATCGAATTACTCACTTAATGAGCCATTACCAATTTGAATTGATTGCAACCCTGGCTGCTAATCAGATTCGCAAGCGATATCAATCTTGACCTATTCACTTTAACCTCATGCGTTCACTTTAATCTCATGCTACTTTCTCGCCGCCTTCAAGCCTTTAAATCTAATGTATTTAGTTTGATGGATCAAGCTAAGCACCAAGCTCGACAACAAGGGCATCAGATTATTGATCTCTCGATCGGATCCTCAGATTTAAGTCCGCCACCTGAGGTCATTCAAACGATTCGAGCTAGTCTAGATCAACCAGAGACCTATGGTTATACCTTATTTCACAAAACCCAACCCTTTCGAGAAGCCTGCGCGGCCTGGTACCAGCGTAAGTTTGGACTATCCATTGATCCGGACTCTGAAGTCTTACCTCTGATTGGCTCACAGGAGGGGACTGCCCTGATTGCTCTGGCCACTTTAAACCCAGGTGATGGTGCCTTACTGACTGATCCATGTTATCCCTCTCACTTTGACGGGGTGGGGCTTGCAGAAGGCCAGATCCTATCCATGCCTTTATCCCCCGATCATCACTTCCTCCCTGATTTGACAGCTATTGCACCGGCCCACCGTGAGCAAGCCCGTTTAATGATTTTGTGCTATCCCCATAATCCAACAGCAGCGATGGCAACACCACAGTTTTGGCAAGAGGCTGTCAACTTTTGTCAAGCGCACGATATCGTCCTAGCCCATGACTTTCCCTATGCTGATTGGGTTTATGAAGGCGGACCCGCTCCATCAGTCTTGCAATCAGATCCAACCAAATCTCGATCCATTGAATTTTTTAGTTTATCTAAATCCTTCCATATGGGTGGGTTTCGGGTTGGCTATGCTATCGGTAATGCGGAGATTGTAAAAGCACTGGCGAAGCTTCGCTCAACTCTCAACTTCAATCAATACCTGGGGATCTTGCAAGGGGCTACTGTCGCTTTAAACCAGTCAGATACTTTTATTCAACACTCGCTGGAGATTTATCGATCTCGTCGGGATTGTGTGATTGCAGCTTTGCAACAGATGGGCTGGTCCATTCAACCCCCCCCAGCTTCTATGTATGTTTGGTTACCCTTGCCCGCTCACTATCCGGGTACATGTGTGCAATTTTGCCTGGATTTGGTTCAAGCAACAGGGGTAGCTCTGGCGCCTGGCACTGGATTTGGACCTGGAGGCGAAGGTTATGTCAGATTAGCCCTGGTGGTTGAGGGATCGCTCCTAGCAGATGCGATTCAGAAAATGGCTAAGTTCTGTCTATAGGACGGTCTTAGGTCTGTTGATAGGGTAGTTGGCAACTATAGCGGCTGGGAACGGATCTAAAGCGGACACGTCTATGTTCCATACCATCACGTCCGTACCATGATGAAAGGAGAGGTTACATGTTTAAACAGGGTGTTAAATCAGTGAGTCGATCAGTGAGTCGATGGACAGCAGCTCTACTTGTGGGGATCGGAGTTGCCTTGCCAGTAGCCGCCCAAGATGCTGTGAAATTAGGAGCATTGCTTCCTATGACAGGAGATTTGCAAGCCTTTGGTGAAACGACCCTTAACGGTATTAACTTAGCCGTTGACCAGATCAATGCTAATGGGGGGGTTTTGGATGGATCCTTAGAGATTGTAGTGGGAGATACCCAAACGGTACCTCAGCCCAGCATCGATGCTGCCAACAAACTCGTCTCTATTGATCAGGTGGCCGCTATCATCGGGGCTTTATCCAGTGGCAACACGATTCCAGTGGCTCAAAGTGTGACCAGTGTTAACAGGGTTCCCCAGATCTCAAATGCCTCCACATCACCTGTCATTACTGGTCTAAGTGATGAGGACTACCTCTTTAGAACGGTTCCCTCTGATGCCTTCCAGGGGATAGCTCTAGCCCAGATCACACGAGAGGCCAATCTATCCCGGCTGGCTATCATCTACATCAACAATGATTATGGTGAAGGTCTAGCTCAAAGTTTTCAAGCTGCTTTTGAAGCTAAAGGCGGTACCGTTACTGGATCAGTTCCGTTTGAAGGTGGTCAGGCCTCTTATCGAGGTGAGTTGTCACAATTAGCAGCAGGAGATGCCGAAGCCCTTGTCTTGATTGCTTATCCTGAGAATGGCGTTACTGTTTTAAAGCAATCGTTGGAAGAAGGGCTATTTGATCAGTTTATCTTCTCTGATGGCATGAAGGCTCCTGAGATCATTGATCAAATTGGAGCCGACTTTTTAAATGGAGCCATTGGAACCGCCCCAGAAGCTATTGCAGATAGTGAACCGTCCCAGTCCTTTACAGAAGCCTATGAAGCTGCCTATGGAGAAATACCCCCCAAGCCCTACATTGATACGGCCTATGATGCCACCATGGTCTTAGCCTTAGCCATTGAACAAGCAGGGACCACTGAAGGCGAAGCGATTCAAGCTGCTTTACGAGAGGTGGCTAATGCCCCAGGGACTGAGATCTATCCGGGCGAGTGGTCTAAGGCCAAAGCGTTGATTGCCCAAGGTGAAGATATTGATTATGTCGGTGCCTCAGGCTCGATCAACTTTGATGATCAGGGGGATGTTGCGGGTACCTTTGCGCATTGGGCCATCAACAATGGTGAGATCGTAACTGTCACCGTGTTTGAACCTGAAAAATAAACCCACAGAGCTTGTAGCCATCATGAGTCAACCGCGGCTACGAGTTCTCCCTTACTCAAACCTACAACTGAGAGAATAGGTTATGCCAAGTCTTTAAATCTAGGACTGAGACTCACAAAGGGTGTTAACGATATTTAAAAAAGATAAACAATTAAGACATCCGTGAACTCACCTGATCAATACCTTAGGGCTAAGTCTAGATCCCTGTTTTAGGTCTGAGCAAGCCTTTTCAGTCACTTGATCTAGCTTGATTTGAAATAATATGCGTAGATATACTTAAAGAATGATGTTCGAGATTTGTTTTATACTATGATCAAAAGCAGTAGATGCTTATAACCATTTGCAATCTGAAGGTCTGGTTGTGAGTACTGAAACTGAGCTAGTTAATTGGTTACAAGAGCATGTTGTATCGACAGATAATCATGATCCTTCCAGTGCTGTAGTCTTGAGGTGCCGCTTGACCTATGCCGAATTATGGCGGTGTCAGCTAGCTGATCAACTTAAACTACCCCCTCCGCTTCGAGATGAGGCTTTACCCCAATCTGAAGCCGATTTAGCTCTATGGATCCAAAAGCATAAGGACTATGCTGATGAAAAACCCACGGTTACCCATTTTTGGCAAGGTGATCCAGACGGAAGTGATTTTTGGTTACAGAATGCTCGAGCTATCTTATCCAGCCCTCTAGTGGGAGCCGTTGAATATACCCCTGAGCATCAATCTAGTGTGGTTTTTGAGGTTCAATCGGATCAGGACTCCTTAAGTCATTGATGGCTACTATCCATTCATAGCTATAAGTGCCTTATTAACTGAATGATTTAAGGCTACAGTAGACATCTTTAGAACGATAATTTTCAGATCTGCTGCACTTGCTGTTCTGACACTTTAAAATGTGAAGCTGATCAACAGCCTATGCCCTCTTAAAATAAATTCAAACTATTCATTTTTTGATCAGGTTGTTGTTGATCAGATTGAGATTAAATATAATGCCATGAGTTTCCTTGTGATTCGATCATGGTGGGATTGATCATTTTGATCATGAGAGGACCTTGAGTCCAACTCTGGCGGGTGTATGATGATGGGTGAGTAGTCATGATTTAACAGCTAGCCTAGGTGCAAAGTTGATAGGCTTGAGACAGAGGCCGATCTTAGCAAGGTTATCCTGAGACATAGCTGCCGAACTCCAGTTGACCTAAATCATGAATGTTTTGTCTCGGTTTAGACCGGCTCCGTTACGACTCCGTACAACATTAGTCACCTTATTTCTACTACAGATTACCACTGCAGTAGGGCTTGTGGCTTACTTATCCTATCGGAATGGGCAGCGAACCATTGAAGATCTAGCCAGCCAACTCGGTCGAGAAGTTGTGGCTCGGGTTGCCAAACAAGTCCAGGATTTCACTGACACCCCCCACCAATTTTTGCAGATCAACCAAGCTGCAGTCGATACTGGGCTACTTGATTTGGCTGATTTTACCAGCATGAGCCAGTTTTTATGGCGGCAAACCCTGATTACACCAGCTGTCCCTTACGTTTACTATGGCAATCAATCTGGTGACTTTGTCGGTGTTTGGCAACAACCTGATGGCATCACAACCTTGCGAGTCAGAGATGCAACGTCGGCGCCGCTACGAACGATTACTAAGCTTGATGAGGAAGGGAAGCCTGTTGAACAACTTCAAGTCAGTGCCTATGATCCTCGAGATCGCCCCTGGTACCACGGGGCTATGCAAGCCAGGGCCGCCACATGGTCTCCTATTTATGTCTTTGCAGTCCCTCCATCGTTAGGAATCACAGCCTCTCTACCTCTTTATCAAGAGACCGGTGATCTGCAAGGGGTCATGGCTGTTGATCTCACTTTAGGGGATATGGCTACCTTCTTAAAAGAAACTCAAGCTAGTCCCTCTGGGCATAGTCTGATCCTAGAGCGTTCAGGAGACATTGTAGCCAGTTCAGTTGCAGAAAATCCTTTTATCACCACTGAGTCTGGGGAAAGCCGTTTGCCGGCAAGTCAAAGCCGTGAGCCTTTAATTCAAGAAGCAGCTCAGGCTCTCATGGCCCACTATGGCACTCTAGATCGGATTCAAACGAGCCAGCAATTGACATTCTTTTTAGATCGACAATTACATTTTCTACAAGTGACTCCCTTTCAAGACGGACGGGGACTAGATTGGCTACTTTTGGTCGTGATACCTCGCTCTGATTTTGTCGATCGGATTAATGCCAATACGCGTAACACCTTGTTCTTATCATTGCTAGCCTTTTTATTTGCAGTCCTAGCTGGTCTCACCACCTCTCGTTGGATCTCAAATCCCATTTTGCAATTAAGCGAAATCTCCAAAGCAATGGCCCAAGGTGATCTATCTCGCCAAGTGAAGGTGAAGGTAGGCATTTCAGAAGTGATGACCTTGACAGAGTCCTTCAATAGCATGGTGGTACAACTGAAACAATTGTTTGAAACCTTGGAGGATAAAGTCCAGGAACGCACAGCTCAGCTAGCTACGGCTTATCTTGAAATTCGTAGCCTCAACAATAAATTGAAACGTGAAAACCAAAGAATGAGTCATGAACTAGATATTCTACGTCAGATGCAACAGTTAATTTTGCCTAACCCTAGAGAAATTGAAGATATTGATCAGTTGGATATAGCGGGATATATGGATCCAGCAGATGAAGTTGGTGGCGATTATTATGACATCTTAGCCTCAGATCATGGCATCACACTGGGTATTGGTGATGTTACCGGGCATGGCCTTGAAAGTAGTATCCTCATGATCATGACTCAAACTGTGATCAGAGCCCTCAAAGAAGTTGAAGATGTGGATTTAACGCAGTTATTAGATATTTTGAACCGTACTATCTATAAAAATGCTCAACGT
This sequence comes from uncultured bacterium, assembly GCA_964434865.1. Classification (GTDB taxonomy): domain Bacteria; phylum Cyanobacteriota; class Cyanobacteriia; order Thermostichales; family Thermostichaceae; genus CAYSWV01. The sequence continues at coordinate 109,107 of CAYSWV010000006.1, read as the reverse complement.
ATGAATACAGACAAAACTTTAACTCTGGCAGTTATGCATTACCATGAGGGAACACTACTCATTGCAGGACAGCATGAAGAAACCTTGGTCGTCCGAAAGAATGGATCCGTTGAGCGAATTGATACTCTAGATCTAGGATTTCCAATCGGGTTGCAAGAAGATATTAAAGAGTTTATTAGCTCCACTAGAGTTCAACTAGATCCTGGAGATGGCATTGTTCTCTACACTGACGGTTTAACTGAAGCTGAAAATAAACAAGGACAACAGTATCAGATTGAGCGGCTTTGCCAAATTGTTAGTACTCATTGGGGCAAAAGTGCAACTGAAATTCAACAAGCTGTGATTAATGATGTCCAAAATCACGTAGGCGATCATAAACTATTTGATGATATTACCATTGTAGTTTTAAAGCAAAAATAAAACTTCACACTAGGTTAGCTACTGAGTTAAGTATAGAGCTAGCATTTGAGACGCTGAGGTGCTCTCCTGAAGATCTGCTCATTAGGTCAACTTTTAGGTCAGAATAGAAAACGTTAACCTTTATTTAGTACTTCTATAGTCTTCTTATGGCCAGAGATTTGCGTCAATTTCTTAATTTACTAGAACAACGTGGACAACTCCGTCGGATATCCGTGCCTGTCGATCCTGATTTAGAAGTGGCTGAGATCAGTAATCGGATGTTGAGCTGTGGTGGACCAGCCCTCTTATTTGAAAATGTCAAAGGATCTCCCTTTCCGCTTGTGGTCAATACCTTGGGCACGGTAGAGCGGGTCTGCTGGGCTATGGGGATGCAGGATCAGTCAGAACTGGAAGCCTTGGGGGCCAAATTAGGTAAGCTACAGAGTCCTAAGCCACCTAAGCGTCCGAGTCAAGCTCTTGAGTTTGGCCTCCTGTTATTTGATGTGCTCAAGGCTCAACCCAATCCCATCTTATGGGGCGCTCCGTGCCAAGAGCAGGTAGTACAAAACTCTGATCTAGATCTCACCCAATTGCCTCTATTACGTCCCTGGCCAGAAGATGCCGGTCGCATTATGACGCTGGGCCTCGTTATTACCAAAGATATTGAGACCGGAACGCCTAACGTTGGAGTTTATCGCCTACAACTTCAATCTCCCACTACGATGACTGTGCATTGGCTCTCCGTACGAGGCGGGGCTCGTCATTTACGCAAGGCTGCTGAACGGGGCAAACCTCTAGAAATTGCAGTGGCTATTGGCGTCGATCCGATTTTAGTGATGGCGGCGGCAACCCCTATTCCTCTGGATCTATCAGAATGGCTATTTGCAGGTCTCTACAGTGGTGAGGGCGTCCAGCTTACGAAGTGCAAAACGTTGGATTTAGAGGTCCCTGGACAGGCCGAGTTCATCCTGGAAGGTACCATTACACCTGGTGAAATGAAACCCGATGGCCCGTTTGGTGATCATATGGGCTATTACGGTGGTGTTGAAGACTCACCGTTGATCCGGTTTCATTGCATGACTCATCGTCAAGAACCGATCTACTTAACCACATTCAGTGGACAACCTCCCAAAGAAGAAGCCATGTTGGCCATTGTTCTCAATCGCATCTATACCCCGATCCTACGGCAGCAGGTTGCAGAGATCGTTGATTTTTTCCTACCGATGGAAGCCTTGAGCTACAAGGCCGCTATCCTTTCCATTAAGAAGGCTTACCCGGGACAGGCCCGCCGAGCCGCTCTAGCCTTCTGGACTGCCCTGCCACAGTTTACTTACACTAAGTTTGTAATTGTTGTCGATCAAGATATTAATATTCGTGACCCCAGACAGGTGGTTTGGGCCATAAGTTCGAAAGTCGATCCAGTACGAGACGTCTTTATCCTACCTGAAACCCCTTTCGACACCTTGGATTTTGCCAGTGAAAAAGTAGGGCTGGGTGGCCGGATGGGCATTGATGCTACCACTAAGATTCCCCCGGAAACCGATCATGCCTGGGGCAATCCTTTGAAGCCTGATCCCGAGACAATGGCCAAAGTTGATCGCCGCTGGTCCGAATATGGGCTAGCAGACATTGTTCAAACCATCATTGACCCCAACTTATTCGGTTACGCTATGAGCCGTTCAGACCCATAGATCCTTTTGAAATCAGAGCCGAGTTTTGACTCCCACCTGTTGGTCAAGGAGTTGTATCCAGGCCACCAGGCTAGTCTAGACACCTACGGGATGGCGCTTGGATTCATGAATCTCAAGCTCAGTGCAGTCAATCGTATCAGTCAAGATAGAGCTAGCCATCATTCCACTGTGAATTTCTAGCTTTGCTTCAGGTAGTGCCGCAAAGATCAGACGCTGTCCTGGAAAAACAACCCGCTCAAAGTACCAGTTTTCAATGTTTGTAATTCGAGCTACCTGAATTGAATCAGTAGCATTGACGTAGCAGCATAAAATCTGTTGATTAGCATAAGAGCTGGGAATTGCATCTAACATTTGCATAAATCTTCACCAACCACAATTAATTTCAACCTTAGTCTCACAGTAACACCATCATGCTGAAGTGGTAGTAGTCTACGATACGGGTGTGTCAAGGCTTCTAGAGTTTGTAACCTTAATCCACTCGAGACAATATTCAGCTTCCAGATCACTCACCTTGTGTTAAAAAATTTGACGCTTGATTAAACGGTTAATCAACGTTGAGCGCAAGTAAGGCTTCTAGTGTTAAGTAGATCAACCATAGATTACAGACCTTGTAGAGTATAACAAAATGGTATCGGATTTGTCTGCAGAGTTTAGCAGCTACATCTACCCTCAGTGATAGATGCGCAATGAGCGGCCTCAGTTTAGTTGGTGGGACGTTCGATACCTCCTGTTACTTCCGTAAATACACTAGGTACAGCATTCCAGTTGAAACTATCCACACGGAATTCAACAGCCCCGGTTTCTTGGACAGGGTTATATTTCAAATTAATGCCATAGGTACGCCGATCGTACCCCACACTGTAAGTAGTATCAACGCGCTCTCCTGATTCTAGATCAATCGTTGTTTTGGCACCTACTCGAACAGGACCATAGAGTTGCTGTAAAAAACCTAAGATCAGTTGCTCTCGGGTAGTAATTCGATCAAAAAGAAATGGTGAAGCGCCTGCTAAAAAGCCATTGGAGTAGGTAACGTTAAGATTCGTGTAATCAAAAGTATCCTGTAAAAATTGGCCCAACACTGCATCGATCCCAATGCTGCCTGAGATATAGCTTTGAGTTTCACCATTAGAGTAGTAAGACTGATTGCTACCGATACCTGTATTGAGCCAGAGACCCTGTTGGATGGGAGTTGCCGTAAACCGAAATTGGGGGACCGCCTGACTAGTATCAGGGGACATAATCTCAAGTAGCTCGGGTTGCCAGAGGGGAAATGATCGACTCAAGGCCGTTCCGAGTTGGAGTCGAGCCAGTTGCAGTTGCTGATCACTGGTTTCTTCAATTAAAGCCGTGTCAGTATCGATCGGATCTTGTCCTAGAGCATCAATTAAATCCATAGCCACCTGATAACTGAAATCGATACCAGTCGTGCCCAACGTCAACACTGGTGAGCTATACCGTGCTCCTAGTCGATTACGCACCACCTGAAACCCTAACAGTCCACTAAAAAATCGTTCGCGGTAGGCATAGCCATAGGATACTCGGCCCCCATCACCAGTGGGGATCACTTGCTCTACACTAGCCAAGACTCGATCAGAAAATTCTTCAAAGACGAGCCCTCGCAGTTCTGCAAACACATGAGTCGTTTGGCCGTTATCATAAGCGACTGTTAATTCAGTCTGGACCCCAAGCGAGTCTTCAATACCATTAAAGCCATCTGCAAGCCGCTGAGGGTAGAGCTGGGGTGAAATCACAAAACTGACATTAGCTTGATCAATAATTTCAAAATTAGGCTGGATAATGAGACCCCGTCGGACATCTTCCCGATCAAAGTTATCGAAATAAATAGAGACTGGTGTGGACCGGCTAAAGGAATCTAATTGGGTCCTAAAGGGTAACGGCAGAAACAAGGCTTGATCAAAGACTAGCTGACCTGGGGCAATGACCACCTGACTACTGCCAGCTTCAGTGAGACGAGATTGCACCGAAGGGCTGCGAATTTCTAGCTCGGGTGGATCAAAGGGATCATTGGTCACCCGAACATTTTTGCCTTCCCAGGTTGAAGCATCAAAAGTAATTTGTTCAGCTTGGAATCGTAAAAACTGGGGTTCAGCCTGAGCAGTTTGGGGGGGGCTTGGGCCGGTGAGCAGATCATTACTGAGACCCAAGCTAGCACTGGCAGCAGGGAGACTACTGATATCCACTTGTCCAAAAGCTGGTTCAAGAAACCCTGTTTCAGCCTCAAAGTCGTACTCTAACCGATCGCCTTGAACTCGCTGATTTCCTAACTCAACTTGAATATTCCCTTCAGCCACCACTCGACGATTCGGAATTTCAATGGTCATCCGATCAGCTTTTAATAAAGTTCGCCCAAACCTCATTTCTACATTACCTTCTGCTTCAAAAGTCTGAGTCTCTTGGTTAAACTCTTGGCGATCAGAACGGAGCTGTAAAGCTTGGGTTGACAGATCAATACTAACTGGCGGTGACGTTGGGGTTGGAGTGGGGGCTTGAGCTTCGACTAAATCCTGGGCCTGAACCGATGGGGCTTGAGCCACTACCCAAGACCTGGACATGCCATAGACTGCGGAGTCAGCCGCGGGTGCAACTGAGGTAGACAACGCTAGCGTTAGCAGAGGAAACAGCATCTAATGTGCTTAGGGAAACAACAACGAATAGCCGATCAGCTGATCAAAATAAACCGTCTAGTTCTGTTCACTCCACCTCAGATGGATTGAAGACCCGATTGAGTTTGCCACTTTTGTAGCCCTCTAGATCCAGACTGACATAGAGAAACCCTGCTGCTCGGAAAACCTCTACCAGCGCGGATAGATCACTAGACTGCATGAAGGCCAACAGTTGCTCCGGGGGCAGCTCAATCCGAGCAGTATCTTGTTGAGACCGCACCCGGACTTGCCGCCACCCCAATGATCGGAGGTAACGTTCGCCAGCTGCAACCCGAGCCAACTTGTCTGGTGTGATCGACTCTCCATAAGGGAAACGCGAACTCAAACAAGGTTGAGCTGGTTTGTCCCACCAGGGTAGGCCGAGAGCTTGAGACAGCTGCCGTACCTCTAACTTGGTCAAGCCCACTTCAGCTAAAGGCGAGCGGACCCCCCGTTCTAGAGCAGCTTGGACACCTGGACGATAATCTTGCAAATCGTCAGCATTCAGGCCATCAATGACGCCATCATACCCGCGCTCGTGAGCTAAAGATCGCAAGGTGTCATGAAGTTCGCGCTTACAAAAGTAACAACGGTTCACAGGATTAGAGGCATAGTTGGGATCTTGTAGCTCATGAGTGGAGACAATTTCGTGACGAATGCCAATAAAGACCGCTTGTGTGATCGCCTCATCAAGATCTTCAGGCATCAAAGATGGCGAGTCAGCAGTAATGGCTAAAGCCTCAGATCCCAAACAGTCATAGGCCAATTTAGCCACTAGCGTACTGTCAATCCCACCTGAATAAGCGACTAAAACTTGATCCAACCCGCTAAAAAAGTGCTGGAGCTGCTTTAACTTCTGAGCTAATGCTCCATTTAACAAGGTTGGATCGATAAGGTCCAATGGCTTGGAAAGCTCTGCTGAATTGGACTGAACTACAGACATTAGCCATCCCCTACTCTGCCGTAACTACTGTAAAGACAAATCCGCCTCAATTCATTTCTCTCAAGGGTAATCCTGACTTCTCTATTTTGCCTTGGCTGATCGAGACCAAGCTGAAGATCTGGACCTAGAGGGTTAGGTTCGAAGCACTATACGAGTCGCTTCCCATGTTTTGAAGAGATCAAGAATATGGGATCTAAGACTTGGATCGCATTGATCCAAAATAGCAGCTCCAGACTGAGGTTGTTGGGTGAGAGGCAGCAGTAAATGGCGGATTTGAAATCGACTCAAGACTATTTCATGCTGAGGTGTTGGCACCAGCTGCCATTCTAATTTTAGAGGCACATCCGCCATTATGAGGTCTGGATTTGCAAGGACTGAACTTAGAGGATGAACTTGGCTACCAATCCTAAGGCTCGAATGTAAACACTGTGGATTCAGTCGCCATTGAGACTCACTAAAGAAGGTTGGGTTAAATCCGTCTGGATAGGTGATCTGGCCTTGCTTACAGCACCAAAAGGTATTCTTGCTATACCCACCGGGATGTAGATGCTCTAACACACTCAATTGCTGAATCCGAGATAGCCGATTATAGCGTTCGTAAAATTGCTGGTGGAGCGGACTGATGACCAGTTCTGGGTTCCAAAGTTGAAAACTTTCACGAGCAATATCAATAAACTCCAGACCCGCTTGAGCTAGAAAAGGTGGGATTTCAGCAATGTCAAAGGGAATATCCTGAGCATGTAGGAAATTGTCAACTATATTTTCAGGTTGCTCATAATAGTGCTTAGCCATTGGATGCTGGGTGTGTGCTGCCAAGGCTGTATTCGGTTGACCTGCCTCTAACAGATCTTGAACAAAGGTAATTGACTCTCCTTGAGGTGAAGCCTTCACTTTGAGTAGATCCAGAGCCTGTCGGATCCGATAGATCATATGCCGCCCAGAACGATTGGAGAGCATGATGCTCATGACACCTTCTGGTGCTAATCGCTCAGCCAGATGACGTAGGGCCTTGGCTGGATCAGCAGTATGATGAATTACACCATAGGAGACGATAAAGTCAAAAGGACCTGTGGGTAAGGTCTCTGGTTCTAACAAGTTAGCCTGACATAGATGACAATTTTTGATCTGATAGTCAGCCACTTTTGCCTGAGCTAACTGAATAGATTGACGACTTAAATCAACACCAATAATCTCTTTTAAATCAGGATTGATCAGAGCTGTACTCACTAGATCAAAACCGGTACCACACCCTGCTATTAAAACCCGTTTACCTGTAGAACTTTGAAAGAGACGAGTCCGAGCATATTGAGCTAATGAATAATTAAGCGCTGCACTAGCATCTGTCAGCTTCTCCTCGGCTGGCCAAACAGGGTAAGGGAAAGCCTCATACTGAGTCTGTACGGCATCACTGATAGCATCTGACATGGATTACCCATTACGCTTAAGCACCATCGGTATCCTATCATGGCCCTGCTGAGCACTCATCAATGGTGATCAATCAAAATAGCAAGGCCACGACTTAGGATTCAACCTAAACTCAGCATCAAGCTGGCAATAATTCCGATGAAAGCCGTTGGAACAGGAGGCGCTCATAGACCACATCGACGAAGATAGTATCACCACTTTCAAATTCGTTCCGTAACAGAGCCTTAGCAATCGGAGTCTCCAACTCACGTTGAATAGCCCGCTTCAGAGGCCTTGCTCCATAGACAGGATCGTAACCAATGGCTGCAACCCAGTCTAAAGCTGCATCGGAAAGCTTCAGCGAGATCTGACGCTCTAAGAGTCGCACTTCTAACCGTTGAACTTGCAACCGAACAATCTCACGCAGGTAATCGTGTCCTAAGCTATGGAAGATAATTGTCTCGTCCACTCGATTTAAAAACTCAGGGCGGAAACTATTGCGAAGGACATCCATCACACGCTGTCTCATGAGTTCATACTGGGTATCATCACCAGCCAGATCCAGAATAAATTGAGATCCTAGATTGCTAGTCATAATGATGACAGTGTTTTTGAAATCAATGGTGCGCCCCTGGCTATCTGTTAAGCGACCCTCATCTAAAATTTGCAGAAGCAAGTTAAAAACATCGGGATGCGCTTTTTCAATCTCGTCAAACAAGATCACAGCATAGGGACGCCGGCGAATAGCTTCTGTGAGTTGCCCCCCTTCTTCATAACCAACATAGCCTGGAGGGGCCCCGATTAATCGAGAGACGGCATGTTTTTCCATGTACTCCGACATATCGATCCGAATAATGGCTTGATCATTATCAAATAAAGAGGCGGCCAGCGCTTTAGCCAGCTCGGTTTTACCTACCCCGGTAGGCCCCAAGAAAATAAAGCTAGCAATAGGGCGATCAGGATCGGATAAGCCCGCTCGTGACCGTTGAATCCCATCTGCTACAGCCAGAACAGCCGTATCTTGGCCCACTACTCGAGCTTTTAAGGTGTTTTCAAGGTTGAGTAGGCGTTCTTTTTCAGAGGCCAGGAGGCGAGTGATGGGAATGCCCGTCCATTTAGAAATAATCTCAGAGATATCATCGTCTGTGACTTCTTCTCGCAGGAGGGACCGACCGCTGGTTTGATGCTCTGATAAACGAGCTTCCGTATCTTGAAGTTGACGTTGCAGATCTGTCAAGGTGCGAAACTTAAGCTCAGCGGCCCGGTTAAGATCGTAAGTTCGCTCAGCCTGTTCAATTTCAATGTTAACCCGATCAATCTCAGATTTTAAGTCTTGCACCTGATCAATGACAGCTTTTTCAGATTGCCATTGGGCATTTAGGGTTGATTGTAACTCTTTGAGGTCAGCTAATTCCTTCTCCAATTTTTCTAAGCGCTCTCTAGACAGCTCATCCTTTTCTTTTTTTAGTGAGAGCTTTTCCATTTCTAGCTGCAGAATTTTGTGATCAACTTCATCAACAGCTTCAGGTTTGGAGGTGATCGCCATCTTGAGTTTGGCAGCCGCCTCGTCCACTAAGTCAATAGCTTTGTCAGGTAAAAAACGATCATTGATGTAGCGGTTAGATAGGGTGGCAGCCGAGACTAGGGCACTGTCAGAAATGCGCACACCATGATGCACTTCATAGCGTTCCCGCAAGCCTCGCAAAATGGAAATCGTGTTGTCCACACTAGGTTGATCGACAAAGACTTGTTGGAATCGGCGCTCCAGGGCTGCATCTTTTTCGATATGCTGTCGATACTCATCTAAGGTCGTTGCCCCAATGCAATGGAGTTCACCTCGAGCTAACATAGGCTTTAATAGATTACCAGCATCCAACGCCCCCTGAACAGCACCGGCACCTACAACCGTGTGAATCTCATCAATAAAGAGAATGACTTGCCCCTCTGATGCTGTTACTTCTTTTAAAACGGCCTTGAGTCGATCTTCAAATTCACCTCGATACTTAGCTCCCGCAATCAGAGATCCCATGTCTAGAGCAACAATCCGTCGATCACGCAAAGATTCGGGGACATCGCCTTTGAGAATACGTTGAGCTAGCCCTTCTACAATGGCCGTTTTACCAACACCAGGCTCACCGATCAAGACAGGATTGTTTTTAGTTCGGCGTGACAAAATTTGAATGGTGCGTCGAATTTCATCATCTCGACCAATGACCGGATCGAGTTTACCCTCTCTAGCTTGCTGAGTCAGATCTCGACCATAGCGATCTAGAGAATCATATTTGCTTTCAGGATTTTGATCGGTCACAGTTTGATGTCCCCTGATTTGTTGAATAATGTCGCTCAGCTTAGCTTCAGTTAAACCAAAATTTTGAAACAACTTGCGACCCAAACGATCATCATGAGCAAAGCTCAGTAACAGGTGTTCAACCGAAACAAATTGATCATTCCACCGGTGTCGGATCGAGTCAGTGCGCTCTAATAACTGAATGAGGCTTTTGCCAGGATAAGGCATATCTTGATCAGAAGTTGACACCTTGGGTTGACGGCTAATGTAGGTGGTTACATAGCTTTTCAGTTGTTCCCAATCAAGACCTGCTTTTGCAAAAATACGGCTAGCAAGGCTATCTGGGTCCAATAGGGCCTGAAACAAGTGTTCAGTTTCCACTTGTTGTTGTTGGGCCTGTTTGGCTAAGTAAGGGCTAGCGGCCAGGGCTTCCCACGCTTTTTCTGTAAATTGATTGGGATTGATGGGTTGCATAGGATACTCCAGGTACGTGCGATGATGCAGAGTATGAACAGGTTTAAAGTCCTTTAAAATTTAAACTGGCTCGAGGATTGTGCTTCCGACAGGCCTGTAATTGTCGATAGGCTGTAGCTTCATCAGCTGTTAAGGTTTTGGGTACCATAATTTTGAGTTTGACCAGTTGATCGCCTCGCTTACCCTGTGGTGTAGGCCACCCTTTACCACGAAGTCGCAGAGATTGCCCTGACTGAATACCGGCTGGAATTTTCAGCATGACGGATCCTTCAGGGGTAGGAATCTCAATTTCAGCACCCAAAGCCGCTTCATCCGGAGCAATCGGTATCTCACATCCTAGATCACCAGATTCAAACTTAAAGAACGGATGCTCAGCTAGTTTGACTGACAGATAAAGGTCACCTCGTTGGTTCGTTTTGGTATTGAGATTACCTTTGCCTTTAACTCGGATCTTGCTCTCAGGCTTGGCTCCAGCTGGAATCCGCACGGTAAAGGTTTCGCCTTGTAACTCCAAGCGTTTTTGGGTGCCATGAAAGGCTTCAGCCAAGGTCAGTGTGATGTAGGCTTCTACGTTTGCAGCTGATCCACTAAACGGACTGTCTCCAAAGATCCCCTCACCAAATAAGCTATCAAATCCAAATGCTTGTCCTGGACGGCCTGTTTGAGTTGAATAGCGAGCACTTGAGCCACCAAATCGACCTAAGAGTTCATTGATGAAATCGTCGAAATTCGTGTACTGACTAAACCCCTCGGGTGAAATACCTTGCTTCCAGTACTGACCATATTGATCATACTTTTTCCGCTTCTCTGGATCAGATAGCACTTCATAGGCTTCATTAATATCCTTAAAGTGAGTTTCAGCGTTGGGATCATTAGGATTGACGTCAGGATGGTACTGTCGGGCTAGCTTCCGGTAAGCTCGCTTGATGTCATCTGCACTGGCGGACTTTTCAACCCCTAGGATTTTATAGTAATCTTTGAAGTCAGTGGCTGCCATACAGACCCCCTTCACAAACAGACTTAAACACCAAACACGTCATTGAACCGACTTAAGATAGCAGAGACCAAGTTGCTTGGATTCCTTGAGTCTTCAACTCAACTACCCTCAACTCAACTACCCTCAACTCAACTACCCTCAACTCAACTACCCTCAACTCAAC
>CAYSWV010000006.1:0-97986 GCA_964434865.1 uncultured bacterium | reverse complement strand
TCAACTCAACTACCCTCAACTCAACTACCCTCAACTCAACTACCCTCAACTCAACTACATTGACCTGATGAAACTTAGGGTCGACTAGTCTCAATCTAATCGGCAGTACAAAGATCTAAGGTTCGGATCCCCTATCGGCTGCAGTCGTGCTTTCCGACCTTTCTGATCCAGTCTTTGTCAGTTGATCTAAGCTTATCTCAGTGGGTTGATCTCAGCTTGAATAATCCCGTTACCTAAAATAGAATAACGAGTGAATTTTTAAAGATGGGCGAGCTCGGAATCGAACCGAGATGGATTGCTCCGCAGCATTTTGAGTGCTGTGCGTCTACCAGTTTCGCCACTCACCCTCTAAATTTTGGTGCTTTACAAGCTTAGAGAATAACTTTGCTCGATGTCAATATCATGGCTGCTCAATCATGAAAACACCAGCTTATACCTTTGATGGCACCCGCGATGACACAGAGTTGAGGCGTCTTCGGATGCTTGAGAGTATTTTTGATCCTGGAACCCAACACATTTTACAAACCATCCCTCTAGAACCCGGGTGGCGGTGCCTAGAAATTGGGGCGGGGGCTGGATCTATCGCTCAGTGGATGCATGCCAGGGTTCAGCCAACCGGTCAAGTTGTAGCTGTGGATAGTAACACCCGATTTCTCTCTGACCTCCCGGCTGATACCTTAGATGTACTGGAGGCTGATATTCGTGCAGTCAATCTCCCACTAGACTCTTTTGACCTAGCTCATGCCCGCTTTGTCCTAATCCATCTGGCCGATTGGCAAGCCGCTGTAGAGACAACTTTAAAATTGCTCAAACCTGGAGGATACTTGGTTCTGGAAGAACCTGATTTTTCGGTATCCAAAGCTTTAGCTGGCCCCACTGATCTCTGCCAAGCTTTCCAGCGTGTTCAGGCTGCCCTCGAAGCTATGTTCAGCCAGCGAGGTTGCAACTTTGCTTTCGGTTCTCAGTTAGCAGCGATGATGCAATCCTTTGATCTTAGACACCTTGAGGTGGTTAACGAGGCTCCTGCTATGTCTGGTGGTTCTGACATGGCCTTGATGATGGAGCTGTCAACTCAGCAGTTACAGGAAGCCTACAAAGCCACAGGTTTAGTGACCGATCAGGATTTGCAACAATACACTAGGTTTGCTCGGGAGCCAGCTTGCTGGGCTATCTATCAGAGTACCCTCCGAGTCAAAGGCATCAAACCTTAGAGCCTGAGGTTAGATCTGAGAAATCACTGGTTCTCCGGTGGGATTTACAGCAGGGGAAGATTCTAGCGTGGCAAAAACACTGGATAACCCTGATCCAGGATTAGGCAAGCTGCTTGGACGTAAGGTAGCTACAAAGTTACCCGAGTCATCAGGCTCCAGAATGCCACATAAGATTACAGTCCCGTCTCTGAATTCGGCCCACAAGTGATACATTTGCTCATCTGGGGGTATAGGTAACCCCTTGAGGGTAACAACCACTTCACTCCACTGCCCTGCCACAAATAACAAACTGCCAGTGGCCTGAGATTCAGCTGTTTCAGCCCCTTGGAGAGACACTAACCGGGTGTTAGGTTGCTGTAAGATCTCAACGACATCTTCATCTGGTGTTTGCAAGGCTATCTGTTGACGGAGTTGCTGGTTATCAAACACCAGAGCGCCTATAGCTAGCAAGCCTGCCAGACTGACTGAGATCTGTAAGATCCGAGTTGCCCACTTAGGGCTTGACTGACTTGAAGCCTTAGAGGATCTAGATTGAGGGGATCTAGGTTTAGATGGAGCTGACTGTAGGGGATCCGGATCTGGAGATTTAGGGAGTTGAGTGGGATGCTGTTGAGGTTCAAAGTTAACGGCGTTCAGGATGGTAGCCTCTAACTCTGGAGGGGGATCTAAGTCAGCCTGACCAGACGGCAGCAGACCAAACGTTTCTTGCATCCGATCGATTTCAACCTGAAACTCAGGATACTGCTGTAACAATTGGTCAAGCGTTTGGGCTTCGTCGTCGTCTAGATCACCGAGGACGTAACCTGCTGCGAGTTCATGAATGTGTCGAAGTGTCAAATCATCGCTCATATGTTTCACCCCAGGAGATGTCCTAAGAGGCGTCTCAATTTTAGTAATCCTTGTCGAGAGCGGGTTTTCACAGTTCCTAATGGAACCTCAATCCGTTGTGCTATTTCAGTTTGGCTCAATCCTTCATAGTAAGCCATCTCTAACACCTGACGTTGAGCAGGGGGTAGTTCTAACAAAGCCTGCTTGACCACCTCTTGACGCTCTGCAGTAAACACTTGGTCAAAAGGAATAGCTGATGATACCGAAGGGGTACTCCGCTGATATCGCTCCAAAAGGTTGTAGTAGGCTCCACGAGATCGTCTCCGATCAAAGGCTCGGGATCGGGTCAGAAGACCCAAAAAGCTACTGAGTGATCCTCGATTAGCGTCAAACGTGGTTTTCTGCCAAAAGGTCACAAAGATCTCTTGAGTTAGATCCTCTGCTTCTTGAGTATTCCCTAAAATTCTCATGGCTATGCTATACACTAGCCTGGAGTAACGTCTATATAGAAGGGTTAAAGCCTCAGATTGTCCTGCCTGGATGGCCTGAATCAACTCCGTATCGGTAGAGTTGGGCCCAACAGCTGGCAGATTTGTACTACGGGATTCCATGAGTATTGCTCACTCTTCAGCTGAATCTGGCGCTTGTAAAAATTGGAATTTGATCCCAAAATCTCAGTTACAGTTACCCTCTCGCAACCTGCACTTGACTCTATCACACCTCTTTAGCCTGAGATTTAGCTTAATATCAGGACTAAACGGAGATCGCCAGTTTTTCAAATTTTTGAAGATAGCACTTACAGACTGTATCCACATTAGTGTGCTCTCATTTCATTAACGGTAGCTGATTATGAACTGGGATCCAGGTTGAAGATCTAGATCCCAGCCTTGTACTTTAACACTAAATGGTCATTCAAAACATAGTGTTCAGGGGACTAGTTTATTGGTTTGCATCAGCTCCAGGCGTTGGAGGTCCATTCAAGAAATCACTACTGAGGCTTTCCAGAGGATTAGAGCCACCATTTTCACCATCAAAGATGAGGGCCTCACCAGTAGCAGCAGTGGGAACAAAGTCGAAAACGCCAGGTTCAACTTCTGTCCAAAAGCCTCCAGCTACAGCAACATCGGCACGACCGTTACCCTGAGCAGACGATCCCCACTTGACAAAGTCAACTAGATTCTCAGGAGTATTAAAGGGGGCTGAAGCTGAGTACAACCCTAGATCAGCGGCGGTATCGTCAAGGTTTTGACCCGCTGCAAACACAATGATCTCGCCAGGATCCAAGACTAGATCGGCGTTGCCACTAGTAACGGTTAAGCTGGAGAGGGGGACGTAGTTACCGACGGCAAAACAGAACCACCACTCACTGATATCAATGACACTAGATCCAGTGTTTTTCAGTTCAACAAAGTCTCCAGATTCATCTGAAGTATATAAGACTTCGTTGATGACAACATCAGTATCAGCCCCCGCCGCGACTTCATTTTCAAAGGCAAAATTACCAGCGGCAAAAACCGGTAACACATCAATAGCCTCTTGCCCATTCACTGTGTTGATGGCATTGAGAATAGTAAGCGGTGCCTCACCATTAGACAGATCTTCTGAGAAAACCAACCGGTTTACTGCCAAATTAGAGTTCCAGTAGATGAAGAAACCAGCTCCGAGTTGAGTGATTTCAGCTCCAATTAAACGAGCCGCAGCCCGAGCATTAAAGACACCACCCGTGCCATCATCGATATCTTGCAGCACAATGACATTAACACCTCCAGTGGGCAGATTAGCGGCAACATCATTGAAGAACGATACGCTACCCGTTACATTAAAATCTCCAGCATTCAACAAGAACTGGTCTGACATGACACTCCAGTCTGACAATTGATCAGGGCCGGAGCCTAGTTGAGAGGCATCATAGACTAACGTGTCACTGCCTGGGCCTGATGTGATCCGATCGGAACCAGCTAGGCCATTAATCGTGTCATTCCCCTCTAGAGCATCAATACTGTCATTACCCCCGGTGCCGTTGAGCGTGTCATCCCCGTTAGATCCCACAATGCCTAAGTTCTCATTGATCAAGGCAAAGTTACTGGCATCAAAACTGGGTAGTGCATTGATGGCATCTTGACCTGAGAGAGTATTGATGTTGGCTAAAACGGTGAAAGCTGCTTCAGGATCTGCCAGGTTTTCAGAATAGACCAAGCGATTGATCATCAACCCCGAGTTCCAGTAGATAAAGAATCCAGCGCCCGGTTGACTTACTTCTGCAGCAATCAGATCAGCGGCAGCTCCAGCATTGAATGCACTACCTGGGTTGTTGGGATCTTCAGTATCTTGGAGCACAATGACATTCAATCCACCACCAGCAGGTAAGTTAGCTGCCACATCATTGAACACTGACAGATTACCAATCACATTAAAGTCAGTAGCATCTAACTGGAAGGCATCTGCATTAACATCCCAGTCAGAGAGTTGATCGGGAGCCGACCCTAATTGTGAGGCATCGTAGACAACCGAATCGTTACCAGAGCCTGTCGTGATTTGATCAGATTCCGCTAAACCATTAATCGTGTCATTACCACCTAAGCCATCAATAGTATCAATAGCAGGCGTTCCGATTAAGGTATCATCGCCTTCGGTCCCCACAAGACCAGTATCGGTGTCACAGGCCGCCGTTGTTGCAATTTGGTTGGTGACTATGAGCGGATCTTGACCGGGTGTATGAACGATCACACAAGTGAATTGATCGGCTCCTGGAATGTCCAGCTGGCTAAACTCAACGGTTAAAAAGACAGAACCTGGTTCAGGAACGTAGCTAGTGAACCCAGGGAAGATCTCGTTAGGCAGACGGACATACTCGGCAGCCCCTACAGTAAAGCTAGGTGCAGCAAAGTTGGGGACTTGCACTGAGATCTGCAAAGTGCCAGCTGTCACAGGGCCAACAGGAGGATCCACAGCAAGACCACCAGGTAACGCTTGTCCAGGGATCGCTAGAATATCGGCGGCTTCTAAGTTAGCGCCAGGCAACAAAGCATTAACAGTCAAAGCAATATTTTCGGCTGTTCTCAAATTAGCAGGTAAGAACGTTGCAGCATAGACCACAGCCGCATCAGTCAGATCAGGTGCAGGAGTGCTCCCCCCAGCTGCAAAATCAGTATTGAATTCATTTGGGATCGGATCTAGATCAGCAGCAGCAAAGTTACCTTGGGCAAAGAGCGTATTAGCTTGAGTTGCAATATTCTCAGGTGTCCTTAAGTTAGGGGGCAAATTGGATAAGGCTAAAACGAGAACAAAATCCTCAAAGGTAACCTCGGTAGGATCACCTTGAAAAATCAAGTTGGTGCTAGATGATTCTAGAGAGGCTACGGTTGCAGAAACTTGAGCCTGAGTGACACCCTCAATCAAGATTTCTCGGATCGGGGATAGTGGTTGCAAGGCAGCGTCAAACCTAGGGACAAAGACCTGAGGAGATCCACCTACCGGAACCGGGAGTAATACAAAAGGTACACCCTGAACCTCAATCGTTGGAGGTAATGTTTCAGGTGTGTCAACCATTAAACGGACTTGGGCTGCCGCTGCTACGGGTTCAGTTGGCTGCGCTAGGCTAAAAGATCCAGACTGACTGACCTGTAATGCCTCCGAGGGAACATCAACAGGAGGTAAGGTCGAAACGGCATCACTACCCCCACAGGCTTGCAATGCTGTCAGTAATACTGCTGTTGATAGCAAATGATATTTAGTAAACCGCATATCGTTGACCTCAAGTTAGACTTCAAATGAACGCAGCAAAATCAGTCACACTGTCCAATCAGTGCAAAACTGGATACTCTAAATGGAATAAACGATTGAAAGAAGCCAATAGAGCTAGATAGCTAATGGCAGCACAGATATGAGGCTGAACCACAAGCTGTCTATCTAGAATGAATACGGGTCACAATAATAAGCGGATTTAATTTTTTTTACCGTTCAACAAAAATCAGTCATATTGTGGGGGAGCACTGAGGTCTTGATCAAGTCGCTATGATTCTGAGTCTGTGGGTTCAGCGGTCAAGATCCAAAGTCCTTCTTCGGCTGAGCGCGTCATTCTCCAAGCTCCTGAAATGGTGGAGCCATCAGCTGAAATTTCTCCGCGGTAGGTCCCATGAGCTGGCATTTGTTTGTAAAACCACCAGATTCCACTGACTTGTTGTTGCGTTTGGCGCTTCAGTTGCATCACATAAAGTCCACCCGCACTAGGTTGGCTCACAACAATGTCACTCCCAAAGTCGACAACAGCTGCTTGGCCAACAGCACCCTCATCAGCGGCCTGATCTTTGAGTGTCCATTTTCCTTGATATAAGCTCGGAGGCCGTTGGGCTAAAACGGTGGGTTGTGGTGGTAACTGACTAGCTGATGGTGAGGATGTCCTGGGTCTCAGCGACAACACAAGTGCTGCTGTAGATCCTGTCGTTGCAGTAAATGCCAACCATCGGCTCAGTGCATCAGAAGCTCTGACTAAAATGAGTAACGAGCTCGCAACGGAAACACCTATTCCTAATCGAATCAGCTTCTGAATGTCTGAACTATGAAATGTCATAGACTTAGCCAATAACTCACTCTTAAACTTTACCTGCAACTCCTAATGACCCATCTACTAGGCCACTAAGATCTCAAGTCTACCGGTTGAGGGAACTCCAGTCATGTATGATTTGGGGGAGTACTCTAAGCGAAATAGCTAAGCCTTTTTGACATGAGCGATATAGATCAATCAAACCCCGTTAATTTGAAAGATTTTTATGAAGATCTACCCTATCCTAATGTCCCTGCTTCAGCAAAGTTTGATCCTAAGCGACTTGACTTCAGAACCTCTCTAACAACTGCCCAATACGCCCGAACTCGTCAAATCATCAATCCTGAAGGCGCTGTTATTTTAAATGCCGGATGTGGTTCTGGATGGGAAACCTTGTCAGTAGCTTGGTCCAATCCTGGCGCAAAAATTGTGGGCGTTGATCTCTCACCTGCCTCGGTCAAACTCGCAGATCAGCGACTCAAATACCATGGTTATTGGAATTCTGAGTTCTACGTCCTTGATCTCCTTGATTTAGATCAATTGAATATGAAGTTTGACTTTATCAGTTGTAACGATGTGCTCTATTTACTCGATTCTCCAGGTGAAGGCTTAAAGGTTTTAGCTTCAGTTCTCAAGCCAGATGGCATTATTTACGCCAACCTGCATAACTATTATGGCCGCCGCCGTTATTTAGAAATGCAAGAAGTCTATCGCTTGTTTGGCTTATTTGATCTACCCCGAGCTGAAGCCATCGCTCATGTGCGCTCCTTTGTTAAGAGTTTGGATCCTAAATCCTTGCCTCGCCAGATGTGGAGTCCTGCTATGGATACTGATGATGGTGCTGTTATGAATAACTATTTATTAGTTAATGATAAAGCCTACACCATCCCACAGATGCTGGATTTTCTAAAAGAAGCTGGGTTAGGTTTGATCACACTCGCTGACTTCGGTACCTGGGATTTGTCCAGTGTCTTGCTCCATGCTCCCGACTTCTTTAACCAACAACTCGATCGCTTTTCAGGTGCGGAGCTACTCCATTTGTATGAGCTGTTGGCACCTAATTCTCACCGCCTGATCAATTTTTGGGCGGAGCCCGTTGGGTCTTCTTTGGTTTTACCCTGGTCTGATCAAGATTGGCTTTCAGGCACCGTTCAACTGAATCCGGTTCTATTCAACTCAACGATCTTCTCGCATCATGCTCATCAGGCTCTGGCTAGCCATGACGTCTTAACGGTTAGCTGGTTAGGCGCTAAAGGAGGTCGATTGGTCTTAACCCCCCACCAACTAGCATGGCTCACTCAACTCTTGTCAGGTCCTATGGCAGTACAAGATCTGATTCAGGTTGTTGTTACCAAAACTGCGGCTGATCAGGTTACAGCTACTGATGAGGTATTAACCCTGCTTCAGGCTTTAGAAGAGTTCCTCTTTGTCATGCTGCAACCTGCTGAAACATAGGTATGGATAGGATCTGAGTTATTTAGACCTAATTCAGAAATTTATCTTTTGATCCTGATATGAAACTGAGAGTCTGGGGGTAAGTTAGTGTTGGCAGATGTAAGCCATCTAAACGTTAACCGCTATCAAGATCAAGAGGATTCGAAACATGAGCGCTAAGACTCGTTCTGCTTTATTCCGTGCTAAGCTATCTCAACACTTGTTGAACCAATCTCAAGGTTTCACATTGATTGAATTGTTGGTTGTAGTTGTAATCGTAGGTATCTTGACTGCAGTTGCAGTTCCTACCTTCTTGAACCAAGTTCGTCGTAGCCGTGTTGCTGAAGCTCAGGCTGCATTGAGCTTGATCTCTCGTGCTTCTGAAGTATACCGTCTAGACCAAGGTATCTACCCCGGTGATTATGCTGACATTAGCCCTGCTGCAATTGGTTCTACTCGCTACTTAGAGGATGAGTACACTACCAAGGCACCTCACTACGATGATCCTACCATTGCTGGTGGTGGTGCTACAGATACTGGTGTTGCATGGCAGTCTGTAGCTGTTGTTGCTACCTATCCTGCTTACAAGAACTTTGCTGGTGTGGCTTTGACTTGCACTGTTGGTCTTGGTGACCAGGTAGCCTTGACTGATCTTGACAAGAGCTGCAACCTGTAATTGCAACCGATATCACTGTCATTTTTACTCCACTAACAGTAGTTGTATCAGGCTAGCCTGATCATTTCTGTGTTAATTGAGTAAGTTCTATAAACAGCGTAGCTTGTCTCTTGAATGAATCGGGCTACGCTGTTTTAGTATGTCAGTATTGCTTTGTGAGTTACCTTGTTTACTATTTCCCTTCAGTTACCTGAGAATAAGACAGATATCCGAGGAAAATTGGGTAATCTAACTATAGGTACTCTATCGGTGTTTGCTGTTACTTAGGTGATAATGATGAGATCCCTAGTTAAAATGATGAGTCGATCTGATGGATTCACTTTAATCGAACTCTTAGTGGTGATTGTTATTGTTGGTATTTTGACAGGAGTAGCGGTCCCCACTTTTTTAAATCAAGTGAAACGAGCACGCGTAGCAGAAGCAAACTATGGATTAGCTCTTGTTAGTCGCGGCTCAGAAATCTATCGACTTTACGTGGGATTCTACCCAAACGACTATAGTGAGATTGAACCCTCACCTGGTAATCCAGATTACATGGATCAGGCATTTAATGCTGTTGCACCCAACTATGAACCTGTGCCTGAGGTCGTTGGTGCTGGTGGTGGACGGCCAGACGGTATAGCTTGGAGAGCCCGAGCTATTGCTGGCAACCCTAGCTACACTAACTATCAAGGCGATCCCATTACATGTGTTTTGGGTATTGGTGTTGACTCCAGCTTAACGGATCTCGACTCCAACTGTAACCTCTAATCCTTCAGGTTTCATTTAAACAACTAGGATGAATTAATTCGGGTTACATGGGTTTAAGACTCCTTTTGAGCTGATGTAACGTTGCTACAACATCCAGACTGACCCAACGATAATAAAAATAGGATCTCTCATGTTAGCGAAGCTTAGCAGATGAGCGAGTACGGCTACGACTCGGTTTAGGTGAAGGAGCTTGACCACTGTCTTGATCAGGATCCATCTTACTTATGAGGTCAGCAATAGCTGCTGCTAGTTTGTCTTGATCAACAGCATCTAGGTCAACTTGAGTATGAACCTTGTCTTGAACTTTAGAAAAAATAGACTTCAGATCGAGACCCAGCTGTTCAACTTGTTGAAGTTGCTTCAATTGAGCTTCACGTTCACGAATGCGTTCTTTCAGGAAAGTGGTTACTAGCTGTTTGATAGACAACCCCGGATAGAGAGCTTGATGCTGGGTTACTACATTACCGTCCAGCACAATTGTTGCTGCATCGGGCTTCGCACTCGCTGTCCCTGTTGCTGCAGCTACAGAACCTGGAGCTGTTAGACGCCAATCACGCCTACGTAACTGAGTGGTTTGTCGGGTCTCATGAAAACTTTGATAAGTAAACTCATCCACAAACAAGATGCCTACTTTGTGGTGTTGACCATCAGCAGTAATAATTTCAAAGTGGCGACCCGTATCAGGAGGAACATTGTAAGTCTGAATTTTGCATGCCTCAAGGTGCCAGCGGGTCCCATTGGTTTCTCCAGCCAGCTGTCCTTGGAAAGCGGTCTCAACTTCTGTTTGGGTCAGACCCAGTTGGTTCATTAATTCACGAAGTAAGGGAGCTTCCTCGTCTCCATGATCGAATGCTGCTTTAATCAGTCGTTCAAGCGTTTCTTGGGGAGCCATAGCCTATGCACTCTGTAGGGTTGATGGTGAACACGTAGACCTGATTTTAGTGTTTAATCCTGGTGTTTAATCCTGGTGTTTAACCCTGGTGGAGTCACAGTCCATTGGAATTATAGTCCTGTGGATGTCACATTTTGGGATATCACATGTGGGATCAGGTGGGAGTGGCAATGAGTCAATCAGGGTCTCAATCATATCTAAAGACAAGTGTTGCCGATTTTATGCGTGAAGGCAATGAAATCAGTCACTTATTTTAGTGCTTAACGCTGTAATGACGGATGCTTCGATAGGTATTCAAGCTAGATTGGTACTAGCCCCATGAAACAAGTGTCTTGGAACAAAGATTAGGCGATTCATGATTGTTTTGCAAGTCTTATGTGACCTCAAACGCATTTCATCTCAGCGGCAGCAGCTGCCGTTTGATCAGAGAAGCGGTTAGGTAGAGGCTGAGAGTTACTCTCCTAAGGAGACCATTTCTGCCAACATGTCTGGCCAATGGTAATGCCTAACTACTACTGGTTGACTTGAATCAAGGCTAGAGGTCAGTAAATGTTACTGGCCTTGTTAATCTAAAAATGACTGTGGCTGAAAAGCTGAGGATCAGGATCTGGAGAGTGCTAGAGTCTAGACATCAGATCTCCAGTTGACGTGAAGATTGGACAGAGTACAGCTACTTCCAGAGTGTTACTTTAGGATCTGATAGATGATCCAGTTGGCTCTCGCGACTTAGGTACAGACTCTCTAACTAGAAATCTAAGTAAGTGATAGAGCAAGTAAGTGATAGAGCAAGTCAAGGCTACTGCTCTTCATAAACCATAGCGATGGCTTGCTTATTGAGGCAAACAAATGGAGTTGTGGAGAGTTTCTTGCCGCCTTGATACAGCTCTGCATCTGTGACAGGGACAAAGAGTCGGGTGTCGTTGAATAAACTCGAGACTCGTCGCTCGAAACTAGTCCCTTCCAGATAGATGTAGCCTTTGATTTCGTTGCCGTTGATCATCTGGATTCGAACTTTGACACGCTCTTCTCCAGTAGAGGGGTTATTGGCATATTGATCAAGAGATACCGTCATAGCTAACACCACTGTAAAACCAACTAGATAATGGTAAGTCAATTACTAGTAATGAGCTAGATCTCTAGCCTGAGTTAGATGAGTTATCGGGGTGGTGGTGGTGGAGTCCCCCCCAGCTGGGATGCTATCTCTGAAACCTCAGATACTGGTAGCCAGTTGGCCATCCCTTCTCGCCAAACCAGAGTTTGGAGTGAAATTCCTTGCTGAACTAACTGATGGAGGGGTAGGGGACCAACTGATTGTCCATCGTGGGAGTAATACCATTGAGCTGAGGATTGTGAACGAGTTTGTAGATGAGCGCTAACCTCAGCTAGATCAGCGGCTTTCTGCCAGCTGGCCATGCCTGATTTCCAAAGTAGTGTTTCACCTGAAATACCTTGTTGAAGCAGGTGCTCAAGTGTCAGTGGCCCCGTAGTTTGGCCCTCATGTGTCAGATACCAGACAGCAGAGACTGGTGGTGGTGGGGGCGTTACAGGAGGCGGAGGAGGCTGAGGGGGCTGCTGAATAGCATTCATCATCTGTTGACCCATAGCCATACCCATACCCCAATTGAGAGCTTGACCGCCACCCCCAGGATTTTGGGCTGCAGCTTCGATGGCGTTAGCAGCCTGAAACTGAGTGTACTGCTGCATGTTACCCAAGATTCCCATAGAGGTACGCTTATCGAGAGCTTGTTCCACCTCAGGAGGTAAGGAGATGTTCTCAATGAGTAATTGAGTTAGTTGGAGTCCATAGAGTTTTAGGTCACCTTGGATCCCTTCTTTAATGGTTAGTCCTAAGTCTTGATACTGAGCAGCTAAATCCAAGACTGGAATCTGCGATCGACCCAACCAGCTGGCAAAGGAAGAGACAATCGTGTTGCGAATTTGGTTGCTAATCTCATCCACTTGAAAGAGACCATCCGTACTGACCAAGTGTTCTAACATGCGAGCAGGATCGGTGATTTGAATCGCATAGCTCCCATAAGCCCGTACCCGCACTGGCCCAAACTCAGGATCCCGTAAGGTGATCGGAGTAGCCGTGCCCCATTTCAGATCAGTGAAGGTGCGTAGACTGAAGAAATAAACTTCAGCTTTGAAAGGAGAGTTAAATCCATAGGGCCAGGCTTTTAACTTACTAAGTATCGGTAAATTCCGGGTAAATAACTCATGCGTACCCGTTTCAAAAATATCAGCTAGATGACCTTCATTCACAAAAACAGCTGTCTGACCCGGTCGTACGATTAACTTGGCTCCTTGCTTAATCTCGTTGTTAGAGGTTTGGTCAAATCGGTAAACTAGCGTTGTGTTAGTTGGATCCAGCCACTCAATTACCTCAATAAATTGACCACCAATAAAGTCAAATAGTCCCACATCCCCTCCTTTCGATCAGAGATTACAACCTCAAGCTAAGTCTATTTTACGACCAGACCCACTAGCTCATGCATGACTCTAGGGTGGTGCTCAACTCCATGGAGTAACCTGCTGGAGAACTAGAGGTAAAACAATGTGCTTGATGCGCTCTGCCACCTCTTCAATGGAGCCTTGAGCATTGACGGGATGGATCCGATGTGGATATTTGTGCGCTTGTTGCTGAAAACCTTGATACAGTCGGTGGTGAAAGTCCAGTTGATTCTGTTCGATTCGATCTAAGCGAGCCTGCTTTAAAATGCGGGTCTGAATGCGCATTAACCCCTCTTCAATCGGCAGATCAAGCCAGAGGGTCAAATCAGGGTAGAGTCCTTGAGTGGCAATGTGGTTAAGGGTTTCAATCAGCTCTAGATCAAGGCCACGCCCATAACCCTGGTAGGCCAATGTAGAGTCTGTATAGCGATCTGAAATCACAATGTGACCTTGATCCAAAGCAGGCTGAATAATCTGGGTGATGTGTTCCGCTCGGTCAGCACTGTAGAGCAACAATTCTGCTTGGTGTGAGATTTCAAGATCCTGTTCATGGAGTAGAACCGATCTCAAAAGTTGACCTAAGTCAGTGCCTCCTGGTTCTTTGGTACAGCAACAAGTGTAGCCCATCGATTCTAGCTGTCGGGCTAATATTGCCTGTTGGGTAGTCTTACCAACTCCTTCTCCTCCTTCAAAGGTAATAAAAAAACCAGGCTGACTCATAATTAAGGTAAGGGATCCAAGGTCAATGTACTGCAGCAATGATTAAAGATGAAAATGATTAAAGATAAAAATGATTAAAGATTAAATGAATGGCCAGGAACCACAACATAAACACCAGAAATATCAGTTGCAATCATGTTTTGAAGATCTAAGCCAACCATATCTTGTGTCATGGATTCATCAATGGTTTCCTCTAGGCTGAGCAGGATCTCCTCCTGAGATTGATTAGAACTTGAGCTGAGACCTGGAAGATCATTGTAAAGTTCTCGGGCCAGATTGTAGGCAAATGGCATCGATACTAACGTCAAGTTCGATCCACCTAACTGAGGACCAATCGTATTAGAACGCCGTTGCACGCCTAGAGCTTGTAATGCATTAGCCGTTTGATTGACGGGGATGGTGCAGGTATCCAGTTTTAAAACCGGTACCGATGACATCGTTAGCGTAGATATACTAGTAATCTCCACAACCGTAAACGAGGCGTAGCCGTTGTAAGAGACACAAAAGTCTCTGAATAGAGTTGGGATATCTTCAAATAAAACTATACGTTCATCATCATAGAGACCTGCATTGTCTACCGTATTGCGAGTAATGAACCCCACAAAAAATGAGATCAGAGAGACAACAGCCAGTACAATCAGGCTTGCAGGAAATCGAGTTTTTGAAGTCGAGGAGTCTGCCACTGTATATCCTCCGCCGTTGTTACCGGCATAGCTGGAAGCACTAGTATAGGTTCTTTGACTGTAGGCACGCTCTGATGATCGAGAATCAGGTCTAGATCGTTGAGTATAGGGTCGGGCGTCATGAGTACTTGCTCTCCCTCTAGCTTCTGATCGAGAGGGTATGGGCCCTGAACGAGGTCGGCTCGAACGTTGTTGATTGGAAGGGGGTTGATTGGAAGGGGGTTGACTGGAAGGGGGGCGTTGCTCTGCCTCAAAGGTGGCCTCTCGCAAATCATCCAAATCATCTAGATCTTGATCATCAAAATCTTCAGAATAAGTCATGGTTCTTTTCCACTGAGATGGGTGGGCTAGACATTACGGGTAGCGTAGGTAGACATTATTTAGCCTAGCTCAGGTGAGATTAGAGGGTAGTGTTTGAGCCTGCAATGTCTCTCGTAGAGCTTGTAAAGCTTTACCTCGGTGGCCTATCAGCTGTTTTTGATCTGTTGTCATCTCTGCAAAGGTTAACCCCAAGCTCGGGACATAAAAAATCGGATCATAGCCAAACCCACCTTGACCCCGTGGGACGGGTAAAATCTCCCCTTCACACACGCCTTCGGCCAGAGCCACCGTTTGACCTTGAGGATTGCATAGGGCAATAGCGCAGCAAAAAGCAGCTTGGCGATTGATGTCTCCTGTTGTCTGTTCTATTGCAGCTAGTTCCTCTAAAACTCGCTCAATCCGAGTCTGATCAGTGGCAGCATAACGAGCTGAGTAAACCCCTGGTGCTCCCTTTAAAGCTACAACCGCTAATCCAGAGTCATCTGCAATGGCCCAAGATTGGGTAGCTAAAGCCACAGCACAAGCCTTCTGTTGAGCATTATCTTGAAAGGTCTGGCCTGTTTCTTCCACCTCAAGCTCAGGTGGCTTGGGTACTAGCTGCCATGGTGAGGACATCTGCTGAAAAAAATGGGAGAACTCCCTTAATTTACCTGGATTCCCACTAGCTAGGATCAAAGGGATCAAAGCAAAAACCTATAGACGATCTCAGCTTATTATCACCTCAACGTGTTGTGACCGATGTTAAATCTGTTATGATCACAAGTTAGTTTCTTATGCCGATCCTGGGCATCGGTCTATACCATCACCATGAGCATTATTAATGATGACAGTGTTACTGGTGAGCTAAAACTAACACCTATTATTCATATCAAAATTAGGAGGGATGATCAGCGCATGGCGCAAATTCTGCTAGGAGAACAAGAGTCCATTGAATCTGCACTAAGACGGTTCAAGAAAAAGATTCAAAAAGCCGGAATCATTACAGAGGTTAGACGGCGTGAGCACTACGAAAAGCCTAGTCTTAGGCAAAAGCGGAAGATGGCAGCTGCACGCAAGCGTAAACGGCATTAACGATAGAGTAATGAGTGGCTGGACTCAGGTCTGGCCATTAGTTGTACTAGAGAAGTTGTACCAGAATCCCTGAGATTTGATGGGGCTACCTTTGCTTAGCGGTTGTCTCAAAAGTGCCTTAATGCCTATGGGTTGACGATGAGCTTATGACTCCGGTTAGTGTTGATACAATTTCCCTGATGAGTCCAACACAAGCTCTGAACTTGGCTGGGAGTCATGAAGCTAATCTCAAGCTGATGAGCCGACTCACGGGAGCCAAATTGACACTTAAGGGTCATGATCTGTGGGTTCAAGGGACCGCTTTACAACGTCAGCAGGTGCATCAATGGGTTGAGTTGCTGCAGCCCTTGTGGAAAGATGGCAGTCAAGTGACTCAGATTGATGCTGAGATAGCTTTTCGCTCCCTAGAACAAAATCAGGCTTCCCAATATCAGCAAACCCAGGCTAAAGTTCTAGCCCGGAACCGCAAAGGCGAGATCATTCGACCTAAGACACAACGACAATGGCATTACGTGCAAGCCATCTCAACGCATGATCTATGCTTTGGCATTGGTCCAGCAGGTACGGGTAAAACTTATTTGGCCGCGGTGATGGCAACTGCAGCTTTGCAAACTCGGGGATTCGATCGACTCATACTGACTCGACCCGCCGTCGAAGCAGGCGAACGTTTAGGGTTTTTACCAGGGGATTTTCAAGATAAAGTTGATCCGTATCTTCGGCCTCTCTACGATGCTCTGTATGACTTCATTGCCCCTGATGAGATCACTAAAATGATGGAAAAAGGCATTATTGAAATTGCTCCTCTAGCTTATATGCGAGGTCGGACCTTAAGCAGTGCCTTTGTGATTTTAGATGAAGCTCAAAATACAACACCAGAGCAGATGAAGATGGTATTAACCCGCTTAGGTTTCAAGTCACGCATGGTAGTTACCGGTGACTTAACTCAAACTGATCTGGGTCATCAACGGATGTCTGGGTTAGCGGTTGCGGAACGGGTTCTTACCAATGTTGAGGGTATTGCTTTTTGTTATTTTGATCAGAGTGATGTTGTGCGTCACCCCTTGGTTCAACGAATTGTCGAAGCGTACACTCGGTTTGAAACCCGATCAGTTGCCCCCTGAGTTAGCCCTCGAGCAAATGCTCAAAATCTTGAATAGACTAGGACTTGAATGGATAGCGGGATAATCGATAGCGGGATAGAGGTAGTGTTTAATGATGATGTTGCAAGCATAAGGATCTAACCATGTCTCAACTGTATCCAGGTGACCGTGTACTAGTACCCCATCCTGCAGGTGGACGCGTACAGGCCACTATCGAGCTGATTGGGGTTGAAGATGTGTTGGTGATCTTAGATGATGGCACCCAAATGTTGGTGAGTACCGATCTAGTCTTCTCATTGGGTGATCAATCTGAATTATTTATGGATCTTAATCGAGCCATTGAGATTCTCATGGTCGGGATTGATCCCTCAACTCAGTGGGATACCTTACTAGGATTGAGTATCGTAGTTGGCGTTATGCTTGCCGACCTAGAACCTGAAGCGCTCTAAATCGATTAGTTCTCTCTGGATCCCAGCTAAATTTTAGATGGGTGTGATGTCATTTGGATCATATGTCTAAGAGCAGCTTCAAAGCGTTGAGTGGCTTCGTCCCATGTATAGGACGTTGCTTTAGTATAGGCCGCTTTAGACATAGACTGCCAACTGGCCTCGGGTAATCGACAAATTTTAACAATAGCCTCTGCCATGGCTTGAGGATCTTCAAACGGAACTAGACGACCGACATCAGGGGTAAGTAATTCTGGAGCTGCTCCGGCAGGAGTCCCAATTACAGGGGTCCGGCAGGCCATTGCTTCTAAGATAGGTAACCCAAATCCTTCTAGGCGACTCGTAAATAACCAAGCATTGCACTCCGCATAAAGGGTAACAATCTGATCATCAGGGGGACAGTAATAATACGTTGCATCAGGGGGCAAGGGTAAGTCTACAGACGGATACTCACGGCCAAACGCGATTAACTGCAGTGAGGGTAAAGTTTGTTGGGCCATTTCAAATGCTTTTAAGCCAATATCAATACCTTTACTGCGACCTGAGCGATAGGTGAGTCCAATTTTAGGTCGAGCTGGTTTAGAGCGGGGTGGTACTGAAAATTGAGTCGAATCAACTGCATTGGGAATCAACGTCACCGGAATGGCTCCACAATGCTCTTGAATAAGTGTAACCAACCATTGAGAGATGGTAATCAGATGCAGCGGCAGTAACCATGTGGGCACAATTTGCTCTAGTTCTTGACCTGGAATGCCGTAATCTTGCATAAAGTAGGCCTTAACTCCTTTAGTAGCCGATAGTGCGGCGACCCAGTGTGCCGTTTCCCACCAGGTTGCTATCACAACATCAGCATCCGGCAGATCTTGATCAGTAACAGGGCCAGCATGCTCTAGCACTTGATGGGGTACTGTAGTCCGATCGAAATGAGAAGGTCCCCATTGTGGAGGAACCTGCAAACGTTGCCCCTTTAACCGGGCCTTAATCCAAGCTTTGCTCCATTGCCATCTTGATAACGATCGCCTTGAAACTGAGACCACCTGGACTTCATGCCCCCGCTGCTGCAGTCGTTCAGCATAGATAGCGATCACACGAATACCACCCGATAGATTGGCAGGGGGTAGGACAAACGTAATTTTTAGAGGGCTCATGGCACTTTCCGATGGAGGTCTTGATCCTGGAATAGTCGGACATCGGTAGACTGGTAACAGTTAGGGGCCTCATGAGGTAACAATGAGACGCAAGCTAAGAAATCTCAAACAAATATTAGATTATCAGTTGGGACAACAGCGACTCTTTGCCAAGGTAGAACTGAAAGGTCCTATTCTCAACGTCTTACTAGAACGCTTACCTCATGATGAGATTGATGAAAAGCGTTTGACTCAAACGATTCGCTCGGCTATGGATGCTGCCGCCATTCACGGTATCCGCAAAGTTAATATTTTTGTCTGGATCCGGGAGAAAAACTCACCTGAGCCAGAATGGAGCACTAGTTTTTCGTACCAGATGCTGCCATCGCCAACGAATGAGAAACGGCCCCATCAATTTAGGAAAGACTACCCCAACATTCGGATTCTCTTCTTTTGCCTAGGGATCGGCTTAGGTCTTTGGTTTATATTTGACAATCGCCCCTGGTTTTACTGGATTACACCAGCCCTGGCTCTGGTCCTGGGAGCTACCTTTCCGTGGTTAAAGCGCCAGATCAATCGTTGGGTCGATCCCTCGTTGCAACGGATCGCTTTAGGCCTTGGCATCCTTGGCATCCTTGTAGTGAGTTATCTGTTGTGGCAAACTCAAGCTTTACTCTATGTGCCCTTGATGTTGATCGGATTACTCCTGATTGGCTTCGGCCTTTGGTAAACCTGGCCTAAGGTAGCGGATAAACCCCACTAAAGACGGCTTGAGCTGGACCACTCATAAAGATATGATTGGACACTTGATCCCATCGAATCGTTAAAGGTCCCCCTGGCAGCTCAACTACGGCTTGAGTTTCAGATCGCTGCGTCAACACAGCTGCCACCAGTACAGCACAAGCTCCCGTTCCACAGGCTAAGGTTGCCCCTGCTCCTCGCTCCCAAACCTGCATCTTCAAGTGTTGTGGCGATATAACTTGGACAAACTCTGTGTTAACCCGCTTTGGAAATGCAGGATGGTGTTCAAACTGAGGACCTAAGGTGGTGAGTGACAGAGGAGTCAAATCATCGACAAAGGTGACACAGTGAGGGTTACCCATACTCACACAGGTGACGGACCAGTGTTGGTGATCAACCTCAAGTTCGGCTTCGATCACAGGGTCCTGGGCTTGGCCTAGAGTGGTGGGAATTTCAGCAGCTGGCAACCGAGGCTCTCCCATATCGACGGTAATGAGACCATTGGGTTCTAGCTTAGGCACAATACGACCCGCTAAGGTATGAATAGGATACCCCTCAGCTTCTGCTTCCAGATTGAGATCGTGCAAAAATTGGGCCAAACACCGAATCCCATTCCCACACATCTCGGGTTCAGAGCCATCACTATTTAGAATGCGCATGCTGTAGGCAGCCCCTTGGGCACCAGGCAACAAAAAAATAACCCCATCGGCCCCAATCCCAAATCGCCGATCACAGAAGGTCACGACCGTTTCAGGGGTCAAAATCGGATCTGAGGTGTGACGATTATCGATCAGGATAAAATCATTACCCAGGCCGTGGTATTTCTTAAACTCAACTAACTGTGTCATTGCTATCTGGGGACTTTAGTGCATGTTTTATCATAACCTCAGCCTAGCTTGGCTCTAAACCTAACCACTGGCAAACCTGATCGGCCATACGAGGTGCAGCCCCCGGACATCCCATCCGCCGCCGACCATTACGTTGAAACTGATGATAGAAGCTAGGATCAGAAGTTAACTGCTTCAAAGTGGTTAAGAGTTGGGCCGCTCCCTGTTCAAGTGATGACAACACGATCGAAGGCCCCAACAATCGGGTTTGAGCTTCAGCAAAGGCTGGAGTAAATTGGGGACCCTCACCGGGTAGGGTGATCACAGGTTTACCCAAGCCAACACATTGTTCAGTAGCAGTACCTGCCATGGCTAGTACTACTGTGGCTCGATGAGCACAGGCACCAAAGTGACCCTGGATCAGAGGTAAATGACGCCCGTGAGGAATAAGGTCGATCAACTGGGGTTTAGAGAGAGTAGAGGTAATCGCAGCATAGATCGCGATGTCGTCTGGCAACTGTTGAACAACATGCATCATCAAGCGCCAATTGCGATAGGCTTCAGGAGGTCGAGATCCAGGTAGGAGGAGAACCGCAGGTTGATCTGGATTGAGCCAAGGTCGAAGCGGGTCATCTGTAGACGGTTCTAAGCCATCCATCATGGGGTTACCCAGATCAAAAGCAGGTATCCCTAAGTGTTGTAACGACTGCGTTGTCAGACTATCTCGTGGAAAAACCCCACGACATCGAGAGTGACTCATGAGCCACCGTTCCCAGGGTAGGTAGTCTGATACGGGTTGCAGCCAGGGGAGCCATCCCCTCTGGTAGGGACCCGATTCATCTCGCCAGTAATAATCAGACTTGGCTGTACCCACAAAACCATAAGGATGCTGACTCCACCAGGCCATTAGCAGAACAACAATATCACCAACGGCTAACACCAGATCCACATCAGGTTGCTGGCGAATAGCTCGAAGTTGTCGCCAGGTCAAAGCTAATAACCCACCTTGGAGATCACGCCAAAGCTGCCGCCAGTCCTGGTAGATAAAGCCTCCTGATGGCATTATTTGGGTCACATCCAGGATGGAAATCCCCAGAGATTGATAAGCTCTACCCTCACCTACAATCGGTAAAGCAATCACATCAACACCACGAGATTGGATCTCAGCTACAACACGACATGCCACTTGATCCTCGCCATGCCCATTACTCAGACATAACACCCGTCGTGGCCGTAGGGTCATGGACTTGCAACAACCTGAACCATTTGCGTTTGGCACCACCATGGATCATCAACAAAATCAGGGACAGCTGTCGATCCAACTTGACCTAAGATGCTCTGCCGTAGGTCTCGATCTAAACGGGATCCGGTGCCATAGGGATCAGTAGGTGGATCCATCCGTTGACCCAAGGGAGGCATGATCATAACACTTGGCTGAATCGTAGAACCGCTAACCCATAGTTTAAAATGATCAGTCGATGAAGTCTTACCTTCAGGTAACTGCATCTGTAGCAGATACTTGGGGTCACCCCCCACTAGAACACCCTGACCCGGTCGGAGCTTAGCGGGTAGCTCGGATTGCTGAGGAAAGATGAGATTGATACGGTACTGCTGCGGTTCCAAAACCACTAGATAAGTGTTTAAGACCGTTTGAGTTTGATTCGTCATGGCAATAGCCAAGTTTTGACCTGATCGGATATCTAGGCTTCCTTGCTCATTACGGGGTAAAGGCTTGACCTCAGCCGCTGTCATTCGAGTAGCAGGTTCTGTTAACTCAAAAAATTCAAGCTTAACTGCCGTTCGCAACGCATCGGT
The DNA here is from genome assembly GCA_964434865.1 of uncultured bacterium. Taxonomy (GTDB): domain Bacteria; phylum Cyanobacteriota; class Cyanobacteriia; order Thermostichales; family Thermostichaceae; genus CAYSWV01. Next base: position 76,347 of record CAYSWV010000006.1, on the reverse strand, counting down.
GGTCGCCTCTAGCATGAGGACATGCTCAAAGGCAGCAATGTGCTCAGCAATGCGTAAGATCTTTCGCACTAACGTTTGGCCCCGTTTGGCTGGGATCCGAAAAGCAGCTAAAGCTACAGCCTGGGTCTGACGATAAAACCGTACTATGGCATTGGGCTGCATCACAATTCGCAGATCAGCTGTCTCTGCTTCAGGGACCGGTGCTAGTAAAGGTGAACGGGCTAGCGTCTGGCTTAATTCATCTAGTGAGACTGGGATCTCAGCAGGCTCTATCTGCTCCAAAACAAAGGTAAACGGAGAGGGTGCATACACCATAATGGATACCAGCCTTACTACTACAGCACTCACTCAGAGATGATACCTGGTTTAGGTTCCATCAACCGCAGCAAAGATCTTGATGATAAAGCTCAAGAGATCCCAATGATAAAACTCAGAGATCAATTATTCGATTTAATTGACCAATTGCCCCTGTGCATTGATCCAACGCATCCGATCAGTCACTAAAATCTCTTTGATGGGTAGGGAAGCTTGAACAGTGAACTCAGTAGCGGTGGCTGTCACATTATCAGGAATAACATAAGGATCAGCAACCGCTTGCTCAATCCGATAACCCAGATCCAAAATAGCACCCACGGTGAGACGGCTGAGGGGATTACCCCCACCAGTATTTAAGGTTCCAGTCATTAATTCTGAACCGAAGACAGATTCTCGCCAATGAACATTTTCAACACCAGTTCCCCCTTGTCCTTCAACCGGAACCAAACCTTGCCCCCCTAAAGCTGCATACTGGGCTACACCTTGAAATCCTAGGTATACAGGTAGGGTAGTGTCTACATTGGCCACAAGACCTCTAGCAGGCCACAGGATACCAAAGCCCAACACATGGGTAATTTCGTGCAAGGCTACTGCACCCAACAAGTCACGTTCGACCAATTCAGGTAAGTCGTTTTGATCAAAGCGGATGGCACCGTAAGCTGGGAGGGCTGATTCAGTTCGCAGCAGACAGATAGCAGCAAGACCCAAAGTATTGCCAGGGCCATCAATCGGTCCAATGCTAATGTCAATGACTAGATCATCAATGGATTGATTTAGGGGTGGTGTATTATCGATACAGGGCGGAAGGGGTGCTCCTAGAGGTATATCCGGCAAATCGCCTTGGATCAAGGTACTCCATCGAGCCGCTGCCGCTGAGATACTAGCCTGCTGAGATACAGTCAATCCTGCATCCACAAATCGGAGATCAATCGAAAAGGTGGTTCTAGGATCGAGGCTAGCGGGGTCCAGACTAGTGGGGAGTAAAAAGGATCTTGACGGGCCACTACTGCCACACCCCAGGAGACTGCAACAGAGACAACCTATTAGTATCCATTTCAGCCAGCGACTACCCTCATTGAAATCTATGCCCTTCAACCAGCTCTGGGTCACCTGAATCACCTTAACTCTGACCGCTCTCAAGCCTACCCCGAATTCAAGCTATTGTCTCCTTGAATACCTTGTCGAGACATTAAAATCTCAACAGACTTAATTGAAATCTAGTAGCCCATAGAGTGTAGTAAACTGAGGCTTGCATTGGAGCAGGATGTATGGCGCTGATCGAGATTAAGGGAGTCCCCCATTACATAGAATGGATTTGTGCTGATCCCAACGGCCCTCAAGGTGACAAACCCATTATGCTATTTATTCATGGGTGGGGTGGATCAGGGCGCTACTGGGAATCGACAGCCCACCAGATTAAGACTCAGTATGACTGCCTACTTTATGACTTACGGGGGTTTGGTCGGAGCACCCGATCACCGTCTTGGCCTGAGTCTGTTATGATGCCTCCTCAAGAGTTAGCGGCTTATGAGATTGAAACTTATGCTGAAGATCTACAACTTTTACTTCAACAATTGAAGATACCTCGTGTGTCTATTAATGCTCATTCTCTAGGGGGTTCTATTGCGGTTGTCTTTAGCGCCTATTATGACTTGGATCAGCGAGTTGAGCGTTTAATTCTTACCTGTAATGGTATTTTTGATTACAATCCCTTGACTTTCAAGCTATTTCATTGGGTTGGAGGCTTAGTGGTCAGTCTCCGGCCTTCGGTGCTACTACGCATTCCTCAAATGGATCGCTTAGTGATGGCTCGGTTTCTCCATCAATCTGTTCCCCAAGCTGAACGTAAAGCCTTTCTCGCTGATTACCTACAGGCTGATCAGATTCCAGTAGTCTCTACGATCTATACGTTTGTGAGTAAGCGGGCCAGTCAGTTAATGCCTGCTGCCTTCCGAGACTTAGCTATCCCAACCTTACTCGTGGTGGGGGCTAAAGACATCATTATTCCAGCCCGACTCGGTCAACGAGCAGCTAGCTTAAATTCCCAGATCCACTACACTGAAATTCCCCAAACCGGCCACTTTCCCATGTTGGAAGATCCCCAAACGTACCTAAGAGAACTACGCCAGTTTTTGCAAATTTAAGGACTGCCCACTAACCAAGTCCAAATTGAGTCTTGAGATCATTGAGATCTGGGATCCTCAGGCAGTTATCAGTCGATTCACAGGTTACCCATTTAGGCTGATGCTAGACCTACTTGCAATGTTGGTTAATGTTACAAGATTGTCACCTGAGTGGGTGAACTCAACGGACGAAGCTAACGCCCTAGAAAACTAGGCACTATAAGGCTGTAGGTATTGATTGCTCAAAAGGTTAGTTTTAGAAGGTTGACCCATGCAAGCTACTCTCACAAGACCTGGAACTCAAACCCAGACTCGGACCCCTCAGTTGCAGTGGGATGATTATGTCAGTCGCTATCTCCCGTTACTGCTAATTGCTCTGCCTTTAGGCTTCAATGTGTTGTTGATCAGTGCAGTCACACCGCCGGATATCTCTGATGTACTCGGTAAGACAGTCCAAACCGTACAATCTGATTCACCCGATCGGGCGACCAAAATATAGGATGGCAATCCCATGCGGATTCATCGATCCTGGTAAGTAGGAAACTTCAATTTGAAGGAATGGCTCTATGAGATATTCCAGTAAGCGGTCTCGATCGATGCGCAACGACTTAGATAGCGACTGGGCTAACAGTGCCGGGCTACCCATGCTATTAGTAGGACTCATGATTATCTTGACGGCTATGATCTTGCCAGATGATGTGCCTGTTGCTTACCCTAGTAGTACCTCAGCAGAGTCAGTTATAACAGTGAACTCTATCGCTGAAAACTAAGCATTCTGATAACCCTGTCTGGTAGGCATCAGTAGTGGCTCCTAACCTAAGACAGCTGAAGATGTTGAGCAGCCTCCTTAGCAAAATAGGTCAAGATCATATCTGCTCCCGCGCGTTTCATGGCTGTCAGGGTTTCAAGCATCACCTTAGATCCATCAATCCACCCCTTTTGTGCGGCGGCTTTGATCATGGCATACTCTCCACTCACGTTATACGCAACAACCGGGAGTTCTGTTGACTCTCGCACACGATAGATAATGTCCAAATAAGCTAGAGCTGGTTTGACCATAACCATATCCGCCCCTTCCATTTCATCGAGTTCAACTTCACGGATGGCTTCACGGGCATTGGCCGGATCCATTTGATAGGTTTTTTTGTCACCAGCTTTGGGTGCTGATTCTAGAGCATCTCTGAAGGGGCCATAGTAGGCTGAGGCATACTTTGCTGAGTAAGCCATAATACTCACATGGGTGTAGCCCGCATCATCCAAAGCTTCTCGGATAGCTCCAACGCGGCCATCCATCATGTCAGAAGGAGCTACAATATCGGTTCCAGCCTCTGCCTGTGATAATGCCTGCTTGATCAACACTTCAACTGTTTCATCGTTTAAGATCTCTCCATTTTGGACAATGCCATCATGGCCATCGATGTTGTAGGGATCCAGAGCCACGTCGGTGACAATTGCAACCTCAGGATGAGCTTGTCTAATTTGGCGCACACACTGTTGAATTAAACCGTTGGGATTAAAGCTCTCTTGACCCGTGGGATCTTTTTTAGCTTCAGGCACCACAGGAAATAGGGCAATTGCTGGAATTCCGAGTTGGACAGCTTGATCAATTTCTTTCAATAGGTGATCCAACGTGTAGCGAAAGGTGCCAGGCATCGAGGGAACTTCAACCTGCTGGTTTTGGCCTTCCATTACGAACAGAGGATAGATTAGGTCCTGTGTCTCCAGTACTGTTTCCTGAACTAGGCGACGCAAGGCAGCAGTCCGCCGTAATCGACGAGGGCGATACACAATATCCAACATAAATCTACAGCCTCATAAGACCAACATCGACCCAGCCACAACTCGTACAACTGGCTCCAGGTTTTCTATTGTGCCATGATGACCTACTCTTACACTCATCGTGGTGTAAATCTTAAGTTCTCATCCCAATCTACTCTGCCGTTGGATCCCATTCATCAGGGTCCATACCAAATAGCTCTACCAGCGACTGATCTAGAGCACCCTCTGTTGTAGGTGGCTCGGGAGGAGCTGGAGCTGGGGTTGCTGGAGTTTGGGCATAGTCTGGAAAATTAGGTTCCTCATCATCTCCCAACAAAGCAGCTAAAGATTGATCTAAGAGCGGATCCTCAGCCAAGTCTCCAGCAGCTGAGGGTGGATTTAACTCAGAGAACGCAGTTGCATCATCAGATAGCAAAGCCGCCAGTGATTGATCTAAAGCTGAATCTGAATCTAGAGAGACCTCTGGCTCCATTGGAGACACTGTAGAGTCGGTAGTAGTAGCGGGTAAGAAGGATGGGGTAATGTGATCACTTGAAGCTGACTCTATCCTTGAAGCCGACTCTATCCGTGAGCCTTGAAACAAATCAAACTCCTCGGCACGGCCCAAGGCAATAGCTGCTAGTTGCTCCAATTCTTTGGCTAGAAGCCGTAGAGATTGAGGATCGTTACTGCATGACTGGATCTCTGACTGGAAAGCCTTTAAGGCTGCTTGACTCATGATCATTGTAATTTCTTGCCTCGTGATTGCTTGCCTCTCTACAGTCTATTTAGGCCCTGGCGGGTTTTATGCAGGGACAGACACCTAATCAAATTTACGACTTAGTTTATAACGATTCAGGCACCAAGATTCAACCACAACTAGATTATCCCAGCAAGTCATTTTAAATAGCAGTTAAATGCTAGATCTGAGCTAGAGCGATTTCAAACCATCCCTTAGCTAAAAACTATCCCTTAGCTAATTAGATCGCTTAGCTGATTATTGTTGGGTCACCTCAAAGCTAGTTCTACGCAGACCATCTTAAGGCTTAGGAGGTTTAGATTTTGGCTTAGAGTTGCGGGAGCTACCAAGATACTAAGAAGTTGCCAAGCATTGTTAAAAAACCATACAAAACTCACAGCTAACTAAAACAGCATAGCTAGCTAAAACAGTAAAGTTTAGGATAGTATCCCCAAGAGATCATGAATTATGGTTTTACTATACCATCTAACGTTACATCTCTAGAGATCCATGAGTGATTCATATAGCCAAGATGATGTCCAGCAAATCCTCCAACGAGCTATTGCACGCCGTACTGAGGACAGCCCCACTGACACCTTTTCACGACAGCAACTGCTTGAGATGGCCGATGAACTAGGCATTTTGCCACAAGATCTGGAACAGGCTGAAACCGAATGGCTCACGATTCAAAAATCAACGCAAGAGCACCAAGAATTTCAAGTATACCGCCGGGGCCAATTTCGTTCACATCTAGTTCGATATCTTACTGTGAATGGCTTTTTAGTTGCACTTGATTGGGTGATTGCCCCGGGGTTTTCGTTTGCTCAATATGTCTTGCTAGGGTGGGGCCTTGGACTCAGTCTAGATGGCTGGACAACCTTTCAACCAGAGAGCGAACGTTATCAAAAAGACTTTCAAAAGTGGAAGCAAAAGCAGCAGTTTCAACAGTTCAAGCAAGAGTTAGGTGAAAATGTGGTAGGCTATTTACGTCGCTTTTTTAAAGATAATCAGTAAGCTAGTGCCTAATCTTATCAAGTGAAAAGCTTCAGTAAAGTTTCACAACATCAATCTTAGGTGCTAGGACGCTGTACCCGGATTGAAGACAACACTTTATTGAGGGCTTCTTCAGCAATCTGCTGTCTTTGTGTCTCAGTCAGCCCCGGATCTTGTTGAGCACTAGCTAAATCAGCATCCATGATATCCATAGTGACAGGTTTAGTGAATATAACCGTGGCAACAGTTTGATCATTTTTCAAATAATCAAAATTTATAGAGCCATTAGCTAAACGGCTGTGAGCCTGATCAGGCAAGCTATCCCAGATATATCCAGCAAGAATCACTGAGTTGATCTTGAGATTCTCTTCTTCATCATTTAGCTTAACCATATTGATCCCTACTTCTAAAGATGCTGATAGACAGCCATCAAATTGGTAATCTTGCAAAATAGGCGATTGGTCAGGATCATTAAAACTAGCATCAACATAGGTCTTGTACTCTAAATCAACAATCTCTGCCAGGCTATCGCATACAATAGATTCCGCCTGAGTAGCCATAACTTGCCCTGGATCAACCGCATAGGCGGCTGCAATTGCATCTTTCAGTTCACCTCGACCGAAAAGTGCTCTTGCTTCGGTCACCTGATTAATATCACTACTGGTCTGTTGTGATCGGGCAAAGTTAGCATGAGCTTCAGGAATATCATTGAGGACGTTTAAAGCTCGATCAAGATTAGCATCTTCTATCCAAATCAGGCCCTGCTCGTAGGCCCAGTTTCCAATCGACGTCTGAGCTGAAGCATAACTGGACTGATCAGCTGTAATCTTTTTTGCTTCTTCAATAGCCCCCAGATAGTTACCTCCTGTTGCTAAACTTCTGGCTTTGTCTAGCTGCCAAGCCGGGATTAGATCTTGGGCAATACTATAATCTTTGTGATCACTGGGAATCTGTTTGGCTAGTTCGATGCCTGCTGTGTAGTCACCTTGTTCCACAGCCGATCGGGCATCAGTTAATAGCTCATCATATTCTCCTGGTCCAAAAGGCCTCACAATCGCAACGAGAATCCCACAGGCGATCAGGGCACCTAAGCTAATACCACCCCACCAGAGGAGTTTGGAAGATGTTGCCTTTGGTTTGGGTGAGGTCGGTAAGCTAGTGTCAGGTTGAGTAGGTAAGGCTGCCGTGGGGCTACGATGAATAGTGTCATTGGGCTGACCTGTAGTAGGAGACTGTCGTATTTGAGGTGGAGTCGGCAGTGGAGTGGTAGCGGTATTGACTTGAGGGACAGTGGCATCCGCTCGAAATGGAGTATCTGGTTGAGTAGGGGGTAGCTCAAGGGTAGCCGATGCTTCATCGATAGGTAGATCAAGTTGAGGAGCTGGTGTGGTGGGCCAAATTCGGTCGGTATGGGTGGTGTCTGCAGATCGAGGTTCAGGCTGCAGGATGCCAACAGCTTTCTGAATTGCCCAACTTAAGGCTTCAATTGTTTGAAACCGATCAGCAGGCTCTTTGGCTAAACAACGAATGAGGGCACCTTCGAGTTCGATAGGAATTTCACTACAGCCTGGTAATTGTCGAATGGGACGGGCCTCAGTAAAGGCATGAGCGGCCATCCAAGAGGTAGGATGGATGCCCCGAGTATCAGACTTCAATCCAAAGGGATCGGTCCCACTCAACATTTCATAGATAATGAGGCCTAGGGAATAAATATCGGCTCGACCATCAATATCTTCATCGCCCCGCCATTGCTCAGGGGCAGCATAGCGACACGTCCCTAAGAAACTCCCTTCCCGGGTTAAGGTGCCTTCACCCCAGATTTTGGCAATACCAAAGTCTAAAATTTTGACTAATTCACCAAATCTAGCATGAGGTAGGAGAAAAATATTGTCAGGTTTTAAATCTCGATGAACGACTTTAATGAATTCAGTGGTTGTAGCCCCTTCTTTGTATAAGGTAATACCTTCATGGGCAACTTTGAGGCCCTCACAGACTTGAAGTACAATATTGATTGTTCGCTTTAAAGACAGGCGGTGGTACTTGCGTATTTCCTGACCCAGACTGCTCCCATTCAAGTATTCCATCACATAGAAGGGATGACCATCGGGTGTTACACCATGATCTGTCACTTGAACAATATGTTCACTTGAAAGGGCAGCTGATATGGTAACTTCTCGCTCAAACCGCTTTCGTAAGTGCAAATCAGTTTGTTCATCTTCACCAGCCTTGAGCAATTTCAAAGCCATCTGCCGACCGAGGTTAAGATCCATAGCCAGATAAACATCACCCATCCCCCCGCCTCCTAGACACCGATCTAACCGATAGCGGTCTGGGGTACCCAGCACTTGCCCAATCCAGGGATCAGTTTTGGTAGAGTCAGTCATATGTAAAAAACAGTAACGAATTTTATGAGATCTATTTCAGTCTGAAATCCTGAATGTTTAACCTGTGACTGGTATCTAAGCAGCAACACTCAGCTAGGAGGTCAGCAACTCTCTAGAGTATAACTAGCCTTTGGGGAGAACTCTACCTTAACTCAGAGAGCCACAGGATAATCTAAGCTTGTGTTGGCTCTCAGACTATCTTTATAAGAACTTTATGGGATCGCTCAGTATGTCCAAGTCCACCGCTTCACCACCGGCGGAGTTTAGAGTTGGGGTGGACATTGTGATTTTTTCAGTAGATAGCGAGCAAAATCGGTTACTAGTGTTATTGGTACGCCGCCGAGAGGATCCGTTTCAGGGCCATTGGTCATTGCCAGGAACGCTGGTGCGTCAACATGAGTCTCTTGAGGATGCCGCTGATCGAATTCTGGCTGAAAAAGTTAATGTCAAGCAACTTTATCTAGAACAACTCTACACCTTTGGTGGCCCTCACCGAGATCCCCGTGAAAAGGCTGACTCCTATGGAGTGCGTTACTTATCGGTAGGTTATTTTGCGTTTGTACGCTATCAAGATACTCAACTACTTGCCGACGGGGTTGAGGGCATCGCATGGTATCCCGTCAATGACATTCCCCCCTTGGCCTTTGATCACGAGCAAATTTGTGATTATGCCCATCAACGGCTCTGTAACAAGTTAGAGTACAGCCCTGTTGCGTTTGGCATTTTGCCTCAAACTTTTACTCTGGGAGAGGTGTATCAACTCTACAGCACCGTATTAGGGGATCACTTCTCAGACTATTCTAATTTTCGGGCTAAATTGCTAAAGCTAGGGTTTCTGAAAGATACAGGCCTCAAAACCACACAAGGGGCGGGCCGGCCGGCGGCGTTGTACTACTTTGATGCAGCTGCCTTTGAGCAAGTTAAACATAAGCCGATGGTATTTGTGTAAGCTCAAATCACAATTAGTGTTGGCAGTACCCGTTCTACGCTGTATGTAGTAATCTGGAGGCAACTGTCGGTAATATGACGTCAAGTCCCTCTCGACAGAGATAGGGTAGATCGCTTAGCCTAACCTCGAGGTTAATGTTTCAAGGTTAACGTTCGAGGCTGAGTTAGGAACTAGCTCATCAGGGCGTCTTCTCCCTTATCTCAACGATGTCACTCAACTTTATTGTCACTCAACCTTAAGCTAGCCCTTCAAGTGGTTCGGGTGACTACCTCGAGTGCCTAGTTACGGCTGGTGCAGTTCATGAGTTTAAGTTTAAGCCTCTAGCCCATGAAGACCTGTCATCAGCTACTGGATCTAATTTACACTTCACTGTTGCAATCCGTTTTATCAGAGGCAGTTAGCCAGGAGTTTCCATGAATTGTCTTCAGCGCTTAAGCCTAGCTGGAATAATGATGGGTCTAACCTGGGTCGGTGCACACGAGATCGTATCGGCTCAAGCTCAACCTGATCCCACCACACAAGCTCAACCCGCCCCACCGGCTCCGGCTACTGCAGGCCCTATGACCCGTGCCGAGGTAGCCGAACGTCTCAATATTGTACCTGTGTTTGCCATTGTGTCTCAAGATGGCACACCGGTTTTGGCCAATGTTCCTAGAGAAGGCACCACCTACCAAGTGGCTAACTTTTGGCTGGATCAAGCTCAGGCCGATCAGGCGATTGAACATATTCGCCAAACCAATCCTGATGTAGCTGCCCAGTCTCAAGTGTTACCTATTTCATTAGGATACGCCTATGAGATTGCTGAAACCGAGAAAGAGAATAATAGCGATGTGATTTTTCAAGTCTTACCTCGGCCCTCTGATCTAGACTCTGCCCTTAAAATTGTGCAGGCTAGTGGTCAAGCTGAGATGACGGAGTTTCCAGGTGTGCCCTTGTTTTACGGCGTTTCTGAACAAGGGATTCTGACCGTAGAACGGGATGGGGTTGAAGTTGTCCCCTTTTTCTTTGCGGAATCCGATCTCCAAACCACCTTGTCTCGAGCTTCAGGCAATAATCCTGACATCGTGCAATCAACTCAAATTGAAGTCACTACCTTAGCTCAGGTGGTTGAGTCGATGCTGGATCCAAATGCTGAGTCTGATGTGTACAAGATTGCTTTTGTACCCTCTAAAGAGTCATTGGAATATGTTCAATCTTTAGATCCCAACGTCCTTAATCTCCAGCCTGAAGGCTTTAATCCCTCTGCTGCTCCTCAACCGGCTCAGTAGTACCCGTTGCTTGTGAGTGACAGTGCTAGACAATGTTTGCTCCAGTGGCGCACTCAAGCTAGGCAAGAGGCCCAAGTCAAGGGGATCTCGGTTCAGGAAGTGGATCAGTTGCTGGAGCACTATGGATGGACACGGCTGCATCAAGCCCTGCACCAGGTCCCGGATAGTCTAGATCTAGGCGCCATTAATCAATGTTGGCGAACCCGTGTTGATCAAAGGGTGCCGTTACAGTACTTAATTGGATCGGTAACTTGGAGACATAGCCAGTTAGAGGTTAACTCTTCGGTCTTGATTCCTCGTCCAGAAACCGAGTTGATCATTGATATTGCCATAGCTTGGATCCAAGAGCACAGATCTGAACACCCCGGCTGTTGGGTAGATCTAGGAACGGGTTCAGGCGCGATTGCCATTGGGCTGGTCCAAGCGGTCCCAACATTAACGATGATAGCCACAGACCTCAGTGCAGCTGCCTTAACTCAAGCCCAAGCTAACACCCAACGACTAGGCTTGACTCATCGAATTCAATTCATTCAAGGATCGTGGTTTAAACCCTTGCCACCATCACAGTTGCCTGTGCAAGGTCTAATTTCAAATCCGCCTTACATTCCCTCAGCACAACTCCCAATGTTACAACCCGAAGTCGCTTGGCATGAGCCTCAATTGGCCCTCGATGGAGGAACGACTGGATTAGAGGCTATTCATCACCTGATCCAGACTGCGCCCCTTTACGTTGAGCCAGGTGGATGTTGGCTCGTTGAAGTGATGCAAGGGCAAGCTCAGGTTGTGGCTCAAAGTCTAGAACGACAAGAGCAATACAGCACTATTGAAGTCTTTAAAGATTTAGCTGGGATTGAGCGGTTTGTCTGTGCTACACTCCGATCATCATGATGCTAAATTAACAATCAGGATCTTCAGCTAGACCTATAACGTATTTTGACCACTCTTGGTGAGTTCCAGCCCGCACAATCTTAGAAATTTCAAAATAAAGACTACTGTGAGGTCGCCGTGGTGGTCGGATTAAGGGCATCCCTGCTTCTTTAGGAGTGCGATTGCCTTTTTTGACATTGCAACGCACACAGGCACTAACAACATTATCCCAGGTATCTCCTCCATACCTTGATCGAGGAATCACATGATCAATGGTTAGATCCTCACCATAACACCCACAGTACTGACATTGATGACTATCTCGGTAAAGCACATTCCTACGGGTCAATGGGATCTCTTTGTAGGGAACATGAACATAGTGACGAAGCCGGATCACAGTTGGCAGGGGGATCGAGTCATAGATGAGTCGACCATTGTGCTCAACCTGTTCAGCCTTATCCTTAAGGAGTAGGATAATAGCCCGCCGCCAGCTGGTAATGTTGAGGGGTTCGTAAGATGCGTTTAATACCAGGACTTTACTCATTGAAGACTGGAATTCGAGCGGACAGAGTAAGCACCTAAGTGTTATGCAGATATTAGCACAAGTCTCACCCGATCAAGTCTTTCCCGCTACTTTATCTCTCTAATCCAGAGTACAGCTTAACTAACAAGCTTAAGCCAAGTTGGCCTCAATCCAATCTAAACTGGCACTTGATAGCCTTCACTTAAGTTTCGCTAAAGATACCAAGACATACCATCCTGAATTCAGTAGCTTAAACAGTCTAAGCCACTTGAAATTTAAGGTATGCCTTGAAGACTCTGATCCCGATCACTTAATGCAACCGATTCTGAGATTTAGATAGCATTCAATTCAGATTCACTCGCAGCTTGAACTGCCTCCTCTGTTTGGGTGTCTGCTACTACAGGTTTCACGGTTGAACGATCATCATAAAATTCAGTGGTCTCATTCCCGGCACGGAGACTATTACGTCGCAAGAGATCCGCCAGTGTATCACCAGGTTCTTGAGCTAGAGCAGGCCAGGCAGACAAAGTCAGAACTGCAGACAGAGCAGCAACTAAACGTATCATGAGTCAATCCTCGTTGTGAATAAGTACAGATCAAAACTTTCAAGTTTCGATACATCCTAAAGACGCTTCAGCTCCGCTCTCGGATTTAAGAGACAGCTGAATTTTTCAGGTTCCGCATTAAAAAGTATTGATAGTTAGATGAGAAAGAGCTGAAGAGATGAGGCCATTGATCATCCACCAGATTGAATAAGTTCGATATCACCGAAGGTTGCAGGGGTTGATCAAGATTTGGGTGCTTTAGCGCAATAGGTCTGTTGGTAATGCCGCTAATTTTTCTTTACTAGGGGGTGGAGGCGTGGATGGTGCTATACATCGAGCAGCAGGATCTGATCTACTCTATGACTGTCGGCTTCTCGGTGGGTGCAAAACGGGCTAGATAGCCATTAGATTGGATCTAGATCGATTTCAAACCGGTGAGTTGCAAACAGACCATGCTCTTAGAACCCCAGATTACCTTAAATTATCGCTACCAGTTGGAAGCAAAGTTAGGGGCCAATGGGGCTCGACAAACCTGGCTGGCCACTGATCAAGCCCGGACTGAACTGGAGGCTAAAGTCATTGTTAAAACCCTGTATTTTGGCCAAGGCATGGAATGGCAAGACTATAAACTGTTTGAGCGTGAAAGTGAAACATTACAAAGCTTAACTCACCCCCAAATTCCATGTTATCGAGGTGCTTTTCGGCATGAGGTGATCGGAGGTGTGTACTATGGTCTCGTGCATGACTACATTCCAGGCCGATCCCTAGCGGAGTGCGTCAGAGCTGGCCAACGATTCTCAGAAGCTGAAGTCAAACAGATGGCCAGTTCTATTTTAGAAATTTTAGTGGATTTGCATGGACGATATCCGCCTGTAATTCATCGCGACATCAAACCTAGCAATTTAATTTTAGGTGATGATCAAATGATTCATTTGGTCGACTTCGGCTCAGTTCAAACGGAAGGCCAGAAGGGAAAAACTGTTACGGTTGTGGGGACATACGGATACATGCCACTCGAGCAATTTGGGGGCCGCGCCGTTCCAGCCTCGGATCTGTATGCCTTAGGTGCCACAATACTTTACCTGCTCACAGGTATTGAACCGGCTGACTTTCCTCAAGACAACTTGCGGATCAACATGGACTCTGTTCACTTTGGATACACCTTCAAAAAGTGGCTAGAGCAAATGCTTGAACCTAATCTGGAGCGTCGATTTGGCAGCGCTGAACAAGCCCTCAGTGCTCTGACTCAAACCCAACTTCCACAACCGGTACCGACTATAGATCCAACCCCTAGAATTTTACTGCAAAGCTCTCCAGCTCAATTGGATATTGTGATCCCACCTCGTGCTAGTCAAGATACTAGGGCTAACTTGCGATGGATATTTTCTGGCATTCAATTACTCTTTACAGGGTTACTAGCTTTAAATTTTCTACTGATGACTTTTGCCTCACCCTGGTTCATCCTTGGTGTCGTCTGGCAGGGAGGGTGGTTGTGGTTTTGGGGTGACTTATTTACTCGGGCCAGCAAACGCAGTAGTTGGAGAGGGTTCTATCGGATCTTAATCAACTCCAGGGAGGTTTCAGTTTGGTATAGTCAAACCGCTGATTTTAACCAGCCCCAGCCTATCCTTCAGCGAAAAACTGACCAAATTGTTGGAGTTGAAGTTGCTGCAGATCAAGATGTTGGAGAAATCAGCTTCCGGATCCAACTCCAGAACTGTATTCAAGAACGCGCTTTTGGCAAGGGACTGACCAAAGATGAGCAACATTGGTTAATTGGGCAGATCCGGCAATGGCTCCAAAAGTATTCCAGATAAACCAGATTTAATGCATGTATCTCAGGCAAACCAGTTTCATCATTGATTAGCTAAATGTTTGGACCCGGCTAGTGATACTCAAGAAGCAACTGCTCGCTTTAGATCAGCAAATGAGATCAATTTCTGCTCATCTTCATCCCATAATGCCAGTGTCATACATTTGAAGCTCTCAGACAGGGGTACTTTGCGAACTGACTGAAAGATCTGATGTTGACGATAACACTCATCGATAAAATAGTTGGGAATACGGCTATCTAGGTGATGAATGTGGTGAATCCCATTATTGATCGAAAACCACTGTAAAAGCTTGGGGAGATCATAGTGCGAACATCCTGCTAAACAAGCTTGATCGGGATCCCAATCAGCATGCTGGCTAAAATAAGAGTCTTCAAACATATGTTGGATATAGAAGATCCAAACCCCCAAACATGATGTCAAGATCACAACAGGGGTATGAACCAACACAAAAGTCTTAAATCCAACCCAATAAGAGAGCAAGCCCATGCTGGCTAAAATAGCAAGATTAGTGAGCTGCACCCCTAACCGTTCTTTCTTCCAGTGAAGCGGTAGATTATAAGTGAAACGCTGCAATAGCACAAACTTGATCACAGGACCGATGAAAAACAAAATGAAGGGACTGCGATACAACCGATACTTCAATTGATCCCATTGACTCATTGCTAAGTAGTCTTTAACGGTGCGTTGGTTGATATAGCCGGTATCCTGATGATCGAGATCCCCAGTGTGAGCATGATGATAAGCATGGGATTTTAACCAGTAGTGATAGGGGGTTAACGTAAAAACACTACATAGACAACCTAAGATCTCATTGGCCTGCTTGGACTTAAAAAAGGATCCATGACCACAATCATGTTGAATTCCAAAGATTCTGAGCAAAAAACCAGCTGTCAATAGGGCCAATCCTAACGTTATACTGTAAGAATACGACAAACTATAGACCATTAAGCTCCAGCACAGACCAAAGGGAATAAAGGTATTGAGAATCTGAGACCAAGCTTTACTAGCATTAGGTTCATGATACTGTGACAGAATGGCGCGGATCTCGCTTTTGCGATCAATACTAGTTACCATAGAAAGCAGCCTGACAGGTGAACTGGATCGGAAGCTGTTGGGGTCAGCCTCTCATTTACGTAATCTAGCTTAATATAAGATGGTTTACCTGGGGCATAGCTAATCAGTGTTCATCAATTTGCACCTTTAGATCCCTAATTTAGATCCCTAGTGAGGGATACATGATTCTCAAGTTTTGCAAATCCCGCACCTATCATGATCCCCTACACGGTGCCATTAGCTTGAATGGTGGCGATGCCGTTGAAGCTTTGTTGATCCGATTAATTGATACACCTGCTTTTCAACGATTACGGCGCATTCGGCAACTGGATACAGCTTATTTTACCTTTCATGGGGCTGAGGGGTCTCGCTTTACTCATTCGGTTGGAGTCTTATACATTGCTCGCCGTCTATTTGATAAACTTGCGCATCAGCATCCTGATCTCAAACCCTATCGGGCCCTAGCCCTGGCCTCAGCACTACTTCATGACATTGGCCATACCCCTTTTAGCCATGCAGGCGAGGAGATGTTTGGAACGCATCATGAACATTGGAGTCAACGCATTTTAGCTGAAGATCCACACATTTCAGAACTGTTACAGAGCTATGATCCCGCCTTACCCAGTCAAATGCAGGCTGTATTACAAAAAACGTTCGCCCTACCTCTCATTGTAGAACTGGTTTCAAGTCAACTAGATTGTGATCGATTTGATTATCTACTTCGAGATAGCTTACTCACTGGGGCACAATACGGTCGATTGGATCTAGACCGAATCATTACAGTATTAGGTTATGATCCCCTTCGTCAAAGCTTAGCTATTTCGGCTCGGAAGGGCTTAGGACCCATAGAGCACTACTTGATTGTTCGCTATTTCATGTACACGCAAGTTTATCAACATCCCAAAAGTATTGCAGCTCGGTTTGTGCTCAATCGCTTATTTGCGAGAACCCAACTCTTAGTCAAGCAAAACCAGCTAATCGTTGATCCGATCTTGACAGCGTGGTTAACTCAATCTGTTGATGATCTGCCCTTGCACCTGTACCTGGCTGCCGATGATGTCATGTTTAGTTATCCCCTCCGCTTCTGGAGTCTGGGATCTGATCCCATATTGGCAGATCTAGCCCGGCGGTATTTAGAGCGAGATTTATTCAAAGCCCGCCGCATCACTCACCTAAAATCTGATCACCAAGATGATCTCAAGGCCCAAATCTATCAAAGTCTGTTGAAAGACGACCTAGATCCAGAGAGTTACTTAGGCTTACGTGCTTCTCGAACCCAAGGCTATACCCTCTACAAACAGGGGATATCTCTACAAACTGAGACGGGCTGGGAAGAAATTGCTAAGCTTTCCCCCCTAGTCCAAGCGCTGACCCATGTTTATCCGCAACAGTGGATTATATTTCCAGGGCGATATAGCGATCAGGTCGATCAGCTCCTAACGAAAATGTCGGAATCTGGGCTTAGGTGATGTAAGCTGTGATATCTTCGTTACACTGCTCAGCTAAATAGGTCAACGCCCGAAACCGCAGATCCATCAGTTCTTCAAAGAGAGGATTGAGTTTACACAGCGGTGGGACATGAACAGTGTATCCTAAAACACCTAAATCTCGTTCGAATGGGCATTGACTGGGAATGGTTCGACAAATCAGATGGGCGACTCGCCGATTCCGAATTTCAAAGCCATTCATCCGATCCTGTACGGGGCTTAGTGTTTGCCGTAGTCTAGAACGGAACTGCTCCCAAGATAACGTAATAGTGCGCTTGGAATGAGTTGATGCGGCATTAATGCTAGGGTGTGTCATCGAAGTTACCTCAGCCATCCACCCTTAAAAAATCAACTAGCTTAACTAGATCTGATGACTTTAAGTTAAGGGACTGGAGACAAACTAGTCCTACAAGACCTAATCTGCCTTGGACTTTTCTTGAAGACAGTCAAGTTGAAGTAAAAGCTTTGATTCGTAACGACGTGTTACGCAGCTTTACGAAAGTCAATATAATCTTTCATAAATCATTGTTTCCTTTAGATTTTACCAGAAACACTGCCTTTTATTGCTCAATTGGATACATTTTATGGGGTATAAGATATGTTGAAAAGTTAAGAGGTTATCCTTTAACTTAATGTTTATGCCTAAAGCAACTGGTTTCAGAGTTGAGACTGCCAAAATTTGCAGCTGACTGGATCCAGGACAGCTGTGGCTATACAGATATTGGCTATACATCCAGATATTGGCTATACAGACCGTTGAACAGTGGGGCTAACATCAGGACTAAATCCAGCTTCATGACTCATGAGTCTTAACCAACGATAGTTAGCGGCTAGAGCTTCCAGTAAAGTCGGGTATACATGGTAGGTTATGCCATAGTCATCACAGATACCATGCAATATTTCAGCGATTTTGGGGTAGTGAATATGACAGATCTGAGGAAATAAATGATGAACAACTTGATAGTTAAGTCCGCCTAGATACCAATTCAAAAAAGTGTTCTTAGGTGCAAAATCAACCGTTGTTCGAATTTGAAAGATAGTCCATTCATCATCAATATGAGCAGCTTGAGGCTGGATAAATTTAGCGGGTTCCATCACATGAGCTAACATAAACACGTGACAAATCAAGAATCCATACGTCATATAGGTAATGCAAAATCCGATGATAGTCTCAAAGAGAGAATAACCAACTGCTACAGGAATTCCAACAAAAAGTATGAGCCAAATCAACTTTCCACCCAACAGCACAACAAGATCCAAAGGCTTGGGCTTAGGAATACGATGCTCATGATATTTCTGCTTCCAGAAGATCAAATAAACATCTGCAAATGACCAGTAAAAAGGAATAATCATATAAATAAAAGAAATGAACCAATGCTGAAATTTATGGAACCAGCGATAATCCATGTAAGGAGACATCCGGACTAAACCATCTCCATAGATCTCAACATCATGTCCAAGAATATTAGTGTAAATATGGTGGAGAGAATTGTGGCGAAATCTCCATAGATAACTAGAAATACCAATGACATCATAAGTCATGCTAAAAAGCGAATTGATCCACTTTTTCTGAGAGTAGCCACCATGATTAGCATCATGACCAATGCTAAACCCAATCCCTGCAAGCCCTAATCCTAAACCCACACATCCCAGTACTTTCAGCCAAATGATGGAAGGCCCCCAAAGAATAAAGGCCCAGGCTGATCCAACCCAACCCAAAATAATGGCCGTTTTGAGATACATGGCTAAATTGTCACGGGGGTTAATAGCCTTAGTCTGGAAATAGGTCTCAACTCGTTGATTAAGGTCCTTTGTGAAACTAGTGCTTTTTCCAAATGTTACTTTTTTTGCTGTTTGTGTCATGAAAACCACTTCAGAACTACGGCCTGCTTGCACTCGACTTCATAACTGAAGCAGTGACTGACTACTAATCCCTGTAGATAATAGCATCCTTGGTCACCTAAATTGCAGATCCTAAATCTTAATCATGGTATAGACTTTGATCTATGGCGGTAATGGCAGCGACGGTCTAGCTTGAAGATGATTTAAAAACAGGCGGGTTCGAGCCGTTAATGCTCACCAGGGTTTGAATCTTACGGATCCTACCCGGTCTTGGTTTTATAGGAATGGACAGCGACCATCGAGCGTATGAACCAACTTGGCAAGATCCAAACACCTTGACTGACTCTATGGGTGAAGCAGCCACACGCTTGAAATCGGTTATCCTAGCGACTCTAGTACCCGGTTACCACCACCAGAGCTATGACAATAACTAAAATGATTAGCAAGATCATCAAACTGATGGTCAGAGGCTTAGGAGCTGACTTTGGGTTGATCTGAGGTGCTAACCTTTTTTCCATGGCCACCACAGATAGACTAGAAGCAAGTACCGATCGTTGTATTGATCTATAGCCTCTAGATTCATAAAAGGCCACGGCATTCAACGAAGCTAATACTGATAGTACGGGTATCTGTTTACGAAAGGCCTCTGATTCAAGTGTCTGTAGTAGTCGACTACCAATGCCTTGACGTGTACTCGCTGGATCAACATAGACCCCTCCAATAACTGGAGAGCGACTATCTAAAAGTGCAAAACCCACAATCTGATTATCAAGCTCTGCTACAAAGTAGAGTTCCTGATGGTGGAGTCGTGCATGATACTGGGATTGCAAGATCTCTTGAATGGTGGCTGGAGTGTAATGTGAGGAACAAAGTTCAGCAATAGCTTGGTTTTGTAGATCAAAAAGAATGGGGTAATCTTCCGTTTTACCAAAGCGGACTTGAATAGATACAGGGGGAGGATCAGATGTAGGCTGCCATTCTACAAACCAGAGTGGGAAGGTTGACTGTCGGAGGTATCCATAGAGTCGGATGATCTTAACCTTTGTCAAGGTAAGGGTCCCTAGGTATGTTTGAATATGATTCACCTGCCAAGCTTGATCTTGAAAACGGCTAGGTCTTAAACTGATGTGCAAACATGGGCCGTGGAGTTCAACCTTAATAGTTGTGGGGGGTTGATCCCATACAGCTTCCAGTAACTTTTGCAGTACCGCTGGATTATCATACAGCATACTGATTTAATCAGATAGATGCATACCTAACTGAACTGGATCGACTCCTGTATCAAATCGAGTCTCTTCTGTATAGAGGGCCCCTCTAAGATCAGCACCTTTTAAAATAGCTTTGTGCAAAATAGCTCCTCCTAGCTGTGCCCCTCTAAGTTTAGCGCCGGTTAGGTTAACACCAATTAATTTAGTTTCAGTTAGATTGGCCCCTATAAGGATAGATCCAGTTAAATTAGCTTGACGAAGATCAGCTCTTGCTAAATTGGCATTTTCTAGGTTGGCATGATTTAAAGTTGCACCTCGCAGAAATGCGTTTTGTAAATCGGCATCACTTAAATAAGCTTCATCCAGCCTGGAATTAATCAGGTCGGCCTCGGTAAGATTGACTTCACGTAAATCAGCTCCTTTTAAACTGGCCTCTCTTAAATAAGCTGCTTGGAGTTGAGTTTGTTGAATCTTTGCCTTGTTCAATTTAGCTTTATTCAAATCAGCTCGACTCAAATCTGCACAACGGAGATCAGCACCAGTAAAATCAGCTGTTAAGAGATTGGCTTCTCTGAAGTTAGCTCGACTGAGATTGGCTCCGTCAAAATCTGCTGCCGATAAGCTGGCACCCCACAGGTCAACAGAGGCTAGATCAGTATTTGAGAGTGATGCGTTATACAAAGATAATCGATGGAAGCTTCGCTCTCCAGTGGCAAAGCACTCTAAGAAATGTTCAGTGGATCGAATGGGCCGAGCTGGGCTGGTCATAGCCTGAGTCCTACACTGAGAAAATCATAAACGATAGAGGTGTTCTCCCTAGTATTGCAGTGACTAAAAAAGCCCACTGGAGTGAGCTGATCAGGCTTTAAAGATAGAGAGTAAGTTAATCTTGAGGTGGCTCCGATGACTCTTCAGTAGAAGCTGGAGTGGGATCAAAGGAAGCTAGCCACTGGCGGAGGTGTTCAGCTGCCACGTCACGACCCCCTAACCCAAAGGCTAACGAGAGCGCCACAGCAATAGCACCTAAGGTTAGGCCAAAAGCCAGAACTACAATATCAGTGGCCACACCCATTTGCTGCAAGGCCATCGCCCCAACAAACACCCAAATCGCAATGCGGGCTGCTTGGGCTAGCACTCGAGCTTGGGGACCACTAAAACGAGTCAACACATTAAATACCAAATTAGCTAAATACAATCCAATTCCAAAGATCAAAATGCCAATTAGCACACGGGCCAGGATTGCCAAGATCTCTTGAACAACAAGGGTTAAACTTTGAAACTCAAGCACCTCAGTGGCTGGGATCGTACCGAAGAGAAGAATCACCACCAGGGCGATCGTGCCTACAATTTGAGAAGGCGTCTGGGGTGATGTTGAGGGTAAAACTTCAGTAGCTTCTGGATCTGAGGGTTCGGGTGGGCTGTCTGTCGCAGTGGGGGCCGGTAAGCCTAACCACATCCAGACATTATTGAAGCCGACTCCTGTCAGTAGCTGGGCAATTAAATCGGAGACAAAGCGCCCAATCAGGAAAAACAGCACTAGAATTAAAGCCGCTGCAAAGACTTTAGGGATAACAGTGGTAACCTGCTCCAACATTCGAATAGCTGGATCAGAGATGGCTTCAATGGCCAGGGCATCCAGAGCTGCAATGACAGTTGGAATCAAAATCAGGACATAGACTAAAGTGCCTAACAAGGATGACAATGTGGTTTGATCAGTCTCTTGACTAAAGCCAAAACGAGAACCCATGCGATCAACGCCAGCTGCCATCAGCAAATTAGTCACAATACCTCTTACAATCCGAGCCACCAACCACCCCAATCCGGCATAGATGATAGCCGTTAGAATTCGAGGAACAGCGGATAACAGTTGATCTAGCAAATTTTGAACAGGTGCCAGCGATGAGCCTTCTAGCTCTAACGTTTCTAAAATGAGGGGGAGGAAAAATAGAAAGATAAACCAGTAGAGTAAGTTGCCCAAGGTTTCATTCACCAGAAAAGGGCTGTCTTCCTTACGGGTTCCTGTTTGTTCCGCTAGTTGATCATCCAGTTGAAATCGTTCTAATCCTCGTGTGAGTATCAGTTTTGATACGGTAGCAATGGCCCACGCCACACCCAGTAGCAGAGCTGCTCCCCCTAAATTGGGTAAATACTCAAAGATCTCATCTAGAAACGTATTGAGGGGACCCGTTACAGTCTCAAGGTTGAGAGCTCGTAAGAATGCCACCACCACAAAGATCATGATGACCCAAAAGACAAATTGAGATACCCAAAACTCGGGATTAGGGAGTGATTTGGCATCAGCTTTACCGCCCAGTATCCAGTTAGCCAAGCGGTTATCCAGATCTGTTTTTTTCAGGAGATTCAGTGTAGTTGAAGCAGCAATGATGGCGAAGAGCCAACCCAAAATCAGGATGAGGATCGCCCCCAGCAATTGAGGAATAAAGGTTCCCAACTGGCTATTGAGACTTTCTAATAATTCAGCCATAGTAGTACCTTAAAGTGACACCAAACTACGACATGACGTCGCTTTCATGTAAGAGTATCTGCATTCGGCAAAGGCGTCATGGTTTATAACATTTGATTTCAGGATCGGAGCCAAAATTCTGAGATCTCAAATCTGCTGAGTTCACTTCTGGTTGGATGAATGCTCAGGAAAAATTGTTTTCAAATATTACAACTAAATCATTGATTTCGATCAACCTAGGTAGCCTGACTACATGTTTACAAAGGAGGCTGATTAAGCTTTAGTTCCATAAAATTCAATACGATAAGTTTGGATCTTAACACCCGTTTGGGTTTCCACTGCTGCAACCAGTTCAGGAGGTAATTCAACATTGATGTCTATAATTTGCTCAGTATCGGTGCAATTCACATGACTATGAGGGTGAGTGGAGTGGCCATAGAGTCGACCATCGGCTCGTTCTAAACATTCAATCACCTGGTGACTGGCTAAGGCATCCAGATTTTGATAGACCGAGGTGTGCCCGATCGATTTGCCCTGTTGGTTTAATCTGTCATAGATCTCGCGAGCTGATAAGTGTTCACCAGTTTGCCACAAGAGCTCAAGAATGTAACGACGTTGAGCACTCAGTCTCAGATTGTGCTCCCGGCAGTAGTGGAGAGCAGATTCTAAAGATGTGATCGATGGTGACATGAGGAGTTCTAAGTCTATGACCTAAGCATACTCCTACATTATCATTAGTCATCGAGGGGCCTAAATACCAGATTACGGATACTCAGGGTGTGGATAAGCGCGGAATCTTAAATATTAAAAGCCCGTTTAACATTAGGTTGTAATAAAACCGCAATTACCACAATGTCAAAGATCAATTTGATAATAGGGTTTTGTTCAGACGTAACTAACTG
Source organism: uncultured bacterium (assembly GCA_964434865.1). Taxonomy (GTDB): domain Bacteria; phylum Cyanobacteriota; class Cyanobacteriia; order Thermostichales; family Thermostichaceae; genus CAYSWV01. Next base: position 53,092 of record CAYSWV010000006.1, on the reverse strand, counting down.
TAGGATACTAATAGCAAGGCTCAGACCTTGTACAACCAGCGTACCTACCCAAGCCCATCCTTTGAGCTGTAGCAAACCAATTGCTAGGACCAAAGCAGCTGTACTTAGAATTAAAACTAACAACGCAAAGATAGCAATGAATCCACCAACAGCCCCTGTTTCTGCTGTACCCCCAAGGCCGCCAATTAAAGCCCCACCAACCAAGAACAACAGAGAAAATCCGATCCCTATCACCGAACCAATAATTTGAAGAATAGCAATCACAGTAACACTGGTAGGACGATCCATGATTTATTGCCTCCTAAAGATAACTTCAACTGTTGAAATCATTATCCCGAAAGATTACTATCCCTTTCGTGTCAGCCTAATGGACTCAGCATTGCCTCTAGTTTAGTGAGAGTTACTAGATCGCGCAACTAGCTCAAGTCCAGTGGTTAGCAACGCCAGTTGATAGGCTACTAGTTGATATCCTAAAGGATTCATCGCGGTAAGATAAGAGCCTATTGTGACTCGTATTTTCATTGAGGCTGTCGAGTGGGATCTGTCAACTTACCATCTTTAGTATCTTTTGCCCTAGAGTTAGCGAAGCAAGCCGAATCAGAGATCCTCTCTCGGTATTTCAATCATTCAGTCATGATCAAAGATGATGGCACTGAAGTGACCCTGGCTGATCAAAAAGCTGAAGCAGTGATGCGAGAGCTCATTCAAACTCGGTACCCAGAGCATGGGATTTTAGGTGAAGAGTTAGGTGAGCAGACTAGTCAAAGTCCTTACCAATGGATCCTTGATCCGGTGGATGGAACAACGTGGTTTACACTGGGTGTACCTCTATTTGGCACTTTGATTGGACTCGTTGAAGCCGGTGAACCCTTGCTGGGTGTTATTCATATGCCTGTCGCTCAAGAAACTATCTATGCAGCACGAGGACTGGGTTGCTGGTTTAAAGCTAAAATGTCTGATCCTGTTCAGCTCCATGTCTGTCCATCTCGGCCCTTAGCTCAGGCTACTGTTTCAGCATCTGGTGTCCATTGCTCAACGTTAAAGCGTGTCCCAGATCAAGTAGCTTATCCCTTGCCTCAGGTGATTCAAGCTAGTAAGCAATTTGATTTTTGTGGCGATTGTGGGCAACATGCCTTAGTGTGTCGGGGTAAGATCCATGCTGCTATTGATACTGAAATGAAACCCTGGGATATTGCAGCTGTAGTCCCCTGCATTGAGGAGGCGGGAGGATACGTGACAACACTTTCAGGTCAACGGGAAAACATCATTGATGGGGGCAGCTTACTCAGTTCATGTGGGGGATCATTACATTATGAAATTCTAGATCTCTTGCAACTTGAGGCCCCAAATTAAAAGCAGACCTGATGACCAAGCCTGCTGATGTGGAGAGGTTTATGGGAGGCAGCAGCTAGCTATAACTGCTTACGATCCGTTGAAAGATTAAGTTGAAAGGTTAAGGTTCTGAGTCTGAAGCCACACTGACAAAATCAGGGTAAGCCACGTTGCCATGCTCACCAATATCGAGCCCTGCCATTTCTTCTTCAACGGAGGCTCGGATCCCAATAGTCACTTTCAAGAGGAAAAAGACGGCTAGAGAGGTCAAAAAGGGCCAGAGGAAATAGGCTAAAGCTCCCACAATTTGAGTCCCTAAGGTGGCCCAAGTGATGGAGTCGCTGTAGTTAGCATTAGCAAACAATGGAACACCAGCTGCAATCACACCCCAGATACCACACACGCCATGGACTGACACAGCCCCTACGGGATCATCTATTTTCAAGACAGTGTCAAAAAAGAGAACCGAGAAAACAACGATAACACCTGCAATGGCGCCAATAATAATGGCTGATAAAGGATTAACACTATCACAGGGGGCGGTAATACCCACCAAGCCAGCCAATAATCCATTACCTGCAAACGTCATATCTGGCTTTTTGAAAATAGCCCACGAGGTGAAAATGGCCGCTAACGCCCCAGCTGCTGCGGCTAGGAAGGTGTTGGTTGCAATCCAGCCAATATCAGGAATAGCCGATGTCGTAGACCCTGCATTAAAGCCAATCCAGCCAAAGGCTAAGATAAAGACCCCTAACATCCCCATTGGCAAGTTATGGCCAGGGATGGCTCGAGGTTCACCGTTAGGGCCATACTTTCCTGTACGGGGTCCTAAAGCTATAGCTCCAGCTAAACCCGCTGCTCCACCGACTAAGTGAACCACACCCGATCCAGCATAATCAACATAGCCCATACCTTCGAGCCAACCCCCTGTACCCCCGTTATAGTCTCCGAAAAGACCGTTCCAAGCCCAGCTACCTGAGATGGGATAAATTAATCCCGTGATCAGGAGGGAAAAGATCAAATAGCCCGAAAATTTAGTCCGTTCTGCAATAGCTCCAGAAACAATCGTGGCTGCTGTAGCGCAAAATACCATTTGAAAGACAAAGAAGGTAAAGGGCCAAGCATCACCACTGCCAGCAGCTTCAAAGGCTTCCGACCAACTAAAAGCAAACCAGCTACCCCCGACCCATTGGGATGCATTGGCGCCAAACATTAAACCGAAACCAATGAACCAGAATGCACAGGCCCCGATCGCAAAATCAACTAAGTTTTTCATCATGATGTTGGCTGCATTTTTAGAGCGGGTGAAGCCGCCTTCCACCATGGCAAACCCAGCCTGCATTAAAAAAACTAAGGCAGCAGAAATAGTGGTCCAGACAACGTTGGCATTGGCCTCCATCTGAGCCAGCAGCTCCTCAACAGTAGGCTCATCCTGGGCTAAAGCTGGGCTTTGCCAAAGCACCCAACTCAAAACTCCTAACGAACCAATCAAACAGAGATTGCGGCCCCATCGGGGAGCACCTATTAGACTCTTAATCCATCTGTTCATCGTGGGTTAACCTAGGGTAACGTTTGCGTCAAAAAAGTGTCAAAATTGAAGTTTAAAACCAGTCAGGTCACCTTTAGACCCTGATCTCATCTCTTCGGGCCTCATCCAGGCTATTTCAAATCTAAAGAGCATCCTGGTTAGATTCTCCAGTACGAATGCGGATAGTCCTCTCAACAGGCGAGACAAAGATTTTCCCGTCCCCAATTTCACCAGTGCGGGCGGCGGCGATCAGCTTTTCCAATACGGTATCGATGAGATCATCCTCAACTACAATCTCAACTTTAAGCTTCTGAAGAAACTCTACCGTATACTCCGATCCTCGATATCGCTCGGTTTGCCCTTTCTGGCGCCCGAATCCACGAACTTCACTGACGGTCATCCCTACGATGCCCGCGTTGACCAGGGCAATTTTCACCTCATCTAACTTAAAAGGTCGTATAACTGCCTCAATTTTTTTCATTAGCCCCCTAACCTGACTGTGATCAATTTCCGATATTATGTAGCACTGCCAGCCAGGGGGTTTTGTAACAGCTGATACAATTCGCTGCGGATCCTGACAGTCTATCCCCGTAAACGTCCTGATCTTAGAATGCTAATAATTAACCATAGTCCTAAAAAGCTAGCAGCTGCAAATAAAGCTTGTGCGATCCAATACACTTGAACACTTTGAGATTGAGAGGTAATAATAGCAGCCCCCACAATTAGGGATCCAACCACCACACTAAAGGACAGGCGATTGGCTGAATCATCCAAGCTGCGCCGGACGGCATCCAACTCGCTGATGCTCAAATTCCACCGCAATGTTTCTGTGGTGATGCGATTGAGCATAACTTCAATTTGACGGGGAGACTGTAAGGACAAATTTTTCAAATCTAGTGCTGTTCTTAAAATAGCAGGTAAAGGGGATTCGCCCACCAGTTGTCGTCGAAAGACATCGGTCATCAGTGGACGTAGCTGCTCAGGTAAGTTGTATTCTGGATCTAGTTGGCGGGCCACCCCTTCAAGATTAGCTAGAGCCTTAGCACCCAGTCCCAAGTTTCCCGGGATCCGGATTTTATTGCGCCGGGCTGTTTCTAAGACTTCATAAAAGAGTTCACTAAAATTAAGTTGAGAGACTTTGACACTGTAGTACTGGCGTAAGAGCCGCTCATAGTCCCGTTCTAACTGAGCTCGGTTGACAGGTTGGGTCGGTGGGGCCAATTCCAAAGTGAGTTCAGCACAGCGTTGAGCATCAATACTGACAATAGATAATAACAATTCTAATAAAATCTGCTGAGTGCGGGGATCAAGCCGACCAATCATTCCGCAATCTAACAAAGCAATGTGGCCATTGGGCATGTAGAACAAATTACCCGGATGAGGATCAGCATGAAAAAAGCCATCCAAACAGATTTGTTGAAAAAAGACCCGTGTTAGCAACTTAGCCATAGCTCGCTTCTCCAGTTCAACCTTGCTATTGGAGTCTGGGAAGTCGGCCTTAAAGATAGGGACACCATCTAACCATTCCAACACCAACATCCGATTAGTGGTCAAAGGCCAGATGATTTCAGGAATAACCAGTTGTTTGGGATCAAACCAGGTGCTGCTGGCCATATTGCGGCGAAGTTCATCTGTGTGGCTAGCTTCCTGGGTAAATTGCAATTCAGCTCTAAGTGCATTGGCAAACTCATCAGCTAGAGCCACCACATCAGACAGCTGACCAAATTCAGTTTGGGCAACTAATTCAGCTAACCCACGGATCAGAGCGATATCTTGTTCAACTATTTTTTCGATACCAGGTCTTTGAACCTTTAAAGCAACTTCGCGCCCCTCTGTTAAGGTAGCTCGATGAATTTGGGCAATAGATCCGGCAGCTATGGGTTGTGGATCAATGGCTGTGAAGGTGTCTTCCAAAGATGTTGGGAGTTGTTGACGAATAGCGATTTCAATATCTGACCACGCGACAGGCGGGACATTAGCCTGCAGATCTGTTAAGGCTTCAATGTATTGAGCAGGTAATAGATCGGGACGAGTGCTCAACAGCTGCCCTAGCTTGACATAGACTGGACCCAAATCCACCAGGATATTTCGGAGGACGGTAGGGGGGGGTAATTTAGGCTCATTCACCTTAGCTCCAATCAGGAGTTGACGCATGTAGTCCCAGCCGTTACGGAAAACGACTTCTAGAATCTCCCCTTGCCGAGAACTGGTTTGAGTAAAACGGGAAAACACCATCTCAATCTGCTCAATCATCCTTCCTAAGATATCTCAGTCTCATTCACCTGTTTTAGGATTGATGATTCATTGAAGAATTGAGCGAGGACACCTGCTAATCTAGTTAAGACTGTCAGAGTCAGAAACTATGCATGTCTTGTCATTCCCAACTTGGTGGATCCATATTTCAAGCTTGGTGGAGTGGATTGCAGCCATCGGGTTAGTCTGGGTGTTTGCTGAGCGATCAGGGCGGCTCTACTGGCGGTGGCTGGCTTGGGGGATGCTGCCCTCATTGGTGGGAGCCATGTGTGCGATTACGTGGCATCTGTTTGATAATGCGGCCAGTCTGACCTGGATTGTGACGGGCCAGGCTACCTTTACTTTGATTGGCAACTGTACATTGGCCTGGGCGGCCTATTGGATTTGGCGAGCCAGCAGGATTTATCCCCATGAATAGCTTATTTGCCCTATCACTGCTGCCCTATCTTGTCTTTCTTTGGTTTCTGTCTAAAACTTCTGAGACGCCCAAGGTGGCTCTAGTAGGATTCTATCTATTGCTGGTGTTTGTGGCGGTTACTATCCCAGCAGGTCTGTATTCCCAGACGGTGTTAGGGACCTCATTGGCTAACATAGATTGGCTACATGGTGGAGCAGAAGCCTTTTTGACGCTATCTAATCTGCTGGTTGCGATTGGGTTTAAACTTGCTCTTGACCGAGATGATAGATCTAGCTCTCAACCCGATCAGACATCTCAGGATTAAGCTAGCTCTTTACCTAGACCTCATCAAACCTAAGCTAAAATAAACTGAAGCATTGATCGTTAGTTCAACCTACTTAACTAATACTTATGGCACTAACAATTGCGGTTCCAAAAGTTAAGCTCAAAACCCCACCTCTCCAAGTTCATACTATGGGTGATCAGGTGTTGCGCCAGCCAGCCAAACGGGTGAGCAAGATCAATGATGAACTGCGCCAGCTGGTTCGTGATATGTTGCAAACGATGTATAGCTCTGATGGTATTGGGTTAGCTGCGCCTCAAGTAGGCATTCACAAACAAATTATCGTGGCTGATCCCCAACCTGACAAAGAGTCAGTTGCTCCTTGGGTATTCATTAATCCTGAAATTAAAGACTGGGGATCGACTTCAGTCACTAGCCAGGAAGGCTGCCTGAGTGTGCCAGGTGTTTATTGTGATGTTGTCAGACCCGATACCATCGTGGTCACATTCAAAGATGAAACCGGTCGGCCTCGTACCATTAAGACAGATGGGCTTCTATCTCGCATTATTCAGCATGAGATAGACCATCTCAATGGAGTTCTTTTTGTTGATCTCGTAGATAACGCCTTGCAATTAGATCAAGAACTACGGAAGCACGGCTTTAATATGCAGGATGTTCAACGTAAAGTCGCTTAGAAACAGACACCCAACAAAGCGATCTTTACAAAGCGATCTAAGGTAGAGACATGATCTAAATTTACAATAAGAGCAGTTTGCGGAACTGGCTTAGATCAAGTAGATCAAAGAAAATCCTTCAAGAGCTGGCTTTTTACTCGTAGCCCTACAACCCATGATTCTCCAGTCAGTGATTCTCCAGTCAGGCTGTTAGTGAGACATGCGCTGAGCTAAGAGTTGCTCCTCTAAAGCTGCGATACGATTATAAGCTGCAGTCAGTTGAGCCGTTAATCGTTGAACCTGAACTTCAGGTGTGATGTCTTGACCTAAGTTCTTTTGACTTGACACTGACAGACTTTCATCCAACAGGAAGGCATGACACTCTTCATCCATGATTAAAGAATTGGTAGTGGTATGAGAGGTAGCCGCAACTGGCTGCTTGGTCTCTTGAGCGGTCACCACCAAAGCTGACAGTTGATCAGGAAGCTTCTCCAGAGTTTGCTCAAGACTATACATCTGCTGATGTAGTGAATCTAACTGTTTTTGGATTGATTGCAGGACAGAATCCATGATCACACAAGGCCCCTTAGTACTACTCTCATTGAAGGCGACTTTCCTAAGAATCTGTCTCGATTCTCCAAATCATTTAACGTTTGGTCATTTTAAGTTGCAGCTGTGACTGATGAGAGAAGTATTGAGTGATAAATGTCCGCCTGGTGGGGGTTAGGTGCTTTACAAATGTTAACCTTGTTTCCGGGATGTAACGTAGAACTCAACATTAGGTAGATCTAGGCTTTAAACCTATCTTGAGATCACTACATTGCAGGCTGTTACAGAATTGCCGATTCGATGTGATGTCACATGGCTCAACCTGGTTATACACTCCCTGTTTTTGCGGTAGCTGCTGCCAAAGGAGCCTTACTTCATCTCCTGCAATCTACTCCCGTTCGGACGGTAACGCTTGATTTGTTACAACCTCCTGAGCAGGTAACCATTCCCATTGATCAAGTAGCTCAGGTGGGCCCGGTGTCCGCTTTGGCCATTACCTATAGCGATCCTGGCGATCATTTGGATTTGACTCGGCATACCCCGGTTTGGGCTTGGATTGAGTTACAACCCTTAGGAGAGTCTGACTCCACTCTGATCATCGAAGCTGGAGCGGGTTTGGGGCAGCGTGTCGATGGTACCCCTGCTATTTATCAGTATGCCTATGCTCTATTTGAGGCTGAGCTCAAGCCCCTCATTCCACCGGCCTCTCGAGTCACGGTCCAAATTATCTTACCGGAAGGCAAGCAACTGGCTGCTCGAACTTCAAACGCTGCTTTTGGAATTGTTGAAGGATTAAGTCTAGTGGGAACCACCGGCCTTGTCCAACCCATGTCAGCTACTGATTATTTAGACCAGAGTCGCTCCCAATTGCAGGCCTGTTTGCAGACTCAAACTGAACTGGTGTTTTGTATTGGGGAACACGGACGTCAAGTGGCACTGCGTTTGGGGGTTCCAGCTGCTCAGATTATCCAAACTGCGAACTGGATCGGGCCGTTACTGGTCGAAGCAGGACTCAGGGGGGCGACATCGATTGTGCTGGTGGGGTATCAGGGCAAGCTGCTTAAATTGGCTGGTGGAATCTTTAACACGTCTAGTCATGTGGCCGATGCTCGTCTGGAAATCCTGGTGGCTGCTTTAATCCGACGCTATCCGAATCCCGAGCTAGCTCAAACTCTCTTACAGTCCACCACGGCTGATGCTGCTTATCAAAGGCTCGTTCAAGTAGGATGGGCCGAGGCTATATTTACCGATCTTGCCGAGCAGATCTGCTGTCGAGCTCAGCAGTATGTATCCAAATATGCTGACCGTCAGGTTAATATTGGGGTCGTGCTCTTTGATCGCCAAGGACAGATCATTGTTCAGCAGTCACCCGTTCTCGATCCTGAAAACCGTACCTCAAGAACGGATGATTCCCATTAGAATCGGTTACATTAAATTCAGTTGGCACCCAGTTATCATGGGCTTACTGTTAACTTGTTTTAGATCTTGACTTAAACCTGTCGTGATCTCAGGATTCTGAGCTAAGGTTGGTCTAACTCTAAGTTGCTCTTCAAGTTTAAGGAGGACGCCGGCGGTGGCTTGGCCCCAAACCGCTTTATCTCTCGACACGGATCTGTCTGACCCTCACCCTATTGGTTTCTCTGATCCGCAGTGGCTCCAGGACTTAACTAGCCTTAGAGAGCGTGCCCACTCATTTCAGTTGCGGTATACCCATCAGGTTTTTGACCTGTCGCCGCTTGAGATTGCCAGTGCTATTCAAGAGCTAGACTCTATCCAAACTCAGTATGCTCAGCTGGATACTAGTGTTAGATCTCAAGCGCCCCAGCCCTGGGATCATTCCATTACAACAACTCTGGCTACCATTGACCAACAGTTACATTTTTGGGCTATAGAACTCCAACAGGTACCTCCAGAGACCCTAGAACAGACCCTGACTCATCTATCACCGCCAAGCCGATATGGGTTTGTCCAGTGGCATCAACGGATTCAAGCCTATCCCAGCGTAACCATGCCAGAAGGCGATCAGGCTAATTCCTTGTTAACGCTGAACCAACTCCTGTACCATCCTCATCCTGATATTCGCTTAGAGGCCTATCAATCAGTTAGACAGGTTTTAGAACAGCACAATGGGTTATATGGACTGATCCTCAATAGCCTGATTCAAACTCGTCATCAAGAAGCCCTCAGTAGCAATGATGGATCAGTGTTGCTGAAACAACTGCAAGACCAGGACTGCTCGTACACAGCTTTTGAAGCCATCTTGGAAAGCACTCGAGAACGCGTTGATCTCTTTCAGCAGTTTTATCGACTCAAAGCTAAAGCAACAGGGCGCTCAGTCCGCATTTGTGATTTATGGTCACCCTGGGAGCTTGGGTCCCACCTGGAGCTGGATCAACAGGACAATACCTTTATTCTCCAGGCTTTACGGGAGTTTCACCCTGATTATGGTCAATATGTCAGGCTACCGTCAGCCCCGACACTACCTTTGAAGTTGGGCGTTAACCCCATTGGTTTACACTGTGACTATCGGAGATCCCTTCGTTGTGTACCGCACGCTGTACTATCAAAGTTGCAGCTTTTAGATCCTCAACCTCTGTCTTTAAAAACAGCCGTTTTAACTGAATCATCCAGTATTTTAAATCAATTGCTGGTGCTGGATAGTTGCCTGAAATTAACGTCAGATGCTGAAACACAAGCTGCATTATTGACCTATCAACTGGAGAATCAGATCAATGCTTTATTCCATCAAGGCTTGATCACCCGGTTTGAACTTGAGTTGTACACATTAGCTCAACAAGGTCCATTAACTCAGCATTTCATCAATGAAGTATGGCTCAGGTTATCTCAAGATCTATGTGGCGATGCTGTGGAACTCTTACCTGATCATCAGTTTGATTGGGCTGAGATCAGTCCTCTATTTGGACAACCGTTTTCTTTCTATGCAGCCACTTTGGGCATGGTTGTTGGGTTAGCCTGTTATCAAAACTATAAGCACCAGGGTCGTGACTTCACCAGTAAATATCTAACTATGTTGGAGACTCCATCCCAGCCTAGTTTGGAATCCAGCCTCAACTCCATTGGCATTGATCTAGAAAGTTCTGTGGAGTTGCATCAAGCGCTCGATCTGACAGAATCTTTACTCGATCAGTTAGAAGAGGCTCTAGAGCGGTAATCCATCGTCATCAGATCTCATGATTTCGGATCTAGATCTGACTCAGCTGCTTATGCTTAATAAAGATGTCATAATAAACAAGGAAGTTTACACAACTACACGTTATGCAAGACAAAAACTATTCTTGGAAAGGGAGCCCCAATGCAGGTGCTGTGCTAATGGCTCTGGCAGGCTTGGGGGCTGCTATTGTGCTACTGGCTGGCTTTGCCAACTAGCTCTAGGCTTGAGGTAGTATCTAGGCTTGAGGTTAAGGATGAAGGCGTTTGTAGCTGGAGCCACTGGAGAAACTGGGCGTCGCATTGTAGCTGCTCTAGTTGAGCGGCAGATCCCTGTCCGGGCACTTGTGCGTGATCAAAAGGTTGCTCAAACTTGTTTACCTTCTGAGGTTGACATTATTGAGGGTGATCTGAGCAATGCTGAAGTGCTTAAGGACGGGTTGACGGGTTGTACAGTTGCGCTCTCGGCTGTGGGCGCTCGGCCTGACTGGAATATAGCTGGTCCCTATTCAGTAGATTATGAGGGAACTCGGCGGCTGATAGATCAGATCAAGACTCAAGAGATCTCTCATTTTGTGCTGGTGTCTTCTCTGTGTGTTTCGCAGTTTTTTCATCCCCTTAACCTCTTTTGGTTAGTCTTATTCTGGAAAAAGCAAGCTGAACTTTATTTACAGCAGAGTGGTGTAACCTACACCATTATCAGACCTGGAGGCTTGCTGAATGAAGACAACACGGACAGTCTGGTGATGTCAGGCGCTGATACCTTATTTGAAGGTCGAATTCCTCGGGATAAGGTAGCGCAAGTGTGTGTTGAAGCCCTAATGCAGCCAGCGGCCCGCAATAAAACTATTGAAATTGTAGCTCGACCCGATGTGCCTGCTCTTGATCTGGCCACCTTGTTTGCTAGTATATCTGCGACTTGATTACCGTTCAATCATAGCCAAGGGTCTTTGGGAAACTGGGATAGCCTCTAGAGTCAAACTATAGATGGGGAAGCACAATGTGAAGACACTACCGACTTCAGGTTGCGATTCAACTGAGATTCGTCCCCGCATTTGTTCAACAAGCGTCTTACTAATGGCTAGTCCTAGACCGGTTCCACCCTCACAGCGACTACGAGAATGAGAAACGCAGTAAAATCGATCAAAGATATGAGGCAAATGCTCGGCGGCAATCCCAATTCCCTGATCGGCTACCTGAATCTGAGCGATATCCTCTTGCTTCAAAAGTCTTAAGGTAATAGGGGCTGATTGAGCAGAATATCGAATGGCATTGCTGACTAAGTTGAGTAAAACTTGCTTCAGCCGATCTCGATCGACCCGAATCCAAATATCATGATGGGGGAGTTCGAGCTGAATCGGGTTGGATCCTAGCTGCTGGGCCAGGGCAATAAAATCTTGGAAGAAATCGTTAAGCTGCACCAATTCCATGTTTAAGTGGCAAGCACCAGCTTCGGCTCGGGTTAACTCCATGATGTCTTTCAATAAGCGAACAACTCGTTGAGTCTCTTCAAGTGATACCGTTAAGCTTTCTGTCTGGATCTCAGTCAGATTTGTACCTCGCCGGAGGGTGCTTTCCAGATACCCTTGAACAATGGCCAGTGGAGTTCGTAGTTCATGGGAGATATTACTTAACAATTGTTGTTCCTGAGACCAGGCCATGGATAGGCGATTCAGCATAGCCTCAAATGCTTCAGCCAGCTGCTGCACTTCAGTCGGGCTATTATCAAGAATTAACTCAGCATCTTCAAGGTGTTCGGCTGAGACTTTGGCGACGATCTGACTCATCTGTTGCAAGGGTCGAAGTGAGCGCCGAATTAACATCAGGCTTCCCACGGTTGCAATGATCACCGCGGCAGAACCCGAGACTAATAAGGTTTGGACAAAGGCTTCATATGCTCTATAGTCATCAGAAATATCACTAATACTTTTGATGGTGACCTGTTGATTATTAGCTAGCGTTAAAGGGATGTCACACAACACTAAAAATCGGCCATCATGCTTAATCAACTCAGGCTGGAGGGGTGATGTTGGCTCAAGACTAGGATCGAGGTTGGTGGATGCCGCTAAAACCGTACCTGCTTCTGTGACAACTTGCCACCCTAAGTTAGGTTGTGAATACTTTTCAATGGCTTTTTCAAGAGATTCCTCAGTGTTAAACATTTCCTGGTAGGTGTTAATATCTTGAATAAATTGTTGCCCAGCTTCCTCATGTAAATCTTTAACACTGGCCACTAAGTCTTGATGAAGCCGCCATGTGGATAAGCTGCCAGCTCCACCCAAAACAGCCAAGGTAGCTGTCATCGAGATCAGCATCAGTCGAGATTGGAGAGAATGCCAAAAGGAGCGGGGACGCATCATAGATTTAATGAATAAAGACTTAACTCTACTGTAGATTTTATTCGCTATCAATAGGTGAACAGAGTCTAGGTCTTTGCTGAATAATTTCTCAGATCAATCATGCCTGTCATGACTGTGGTGGTCATAGCTGAGTAAGCCTCAAGCCTGGGTCATCCTAAAATCTATTTGTTGTCTGTAATCATTTTGTTGTCGGGTTTTGTTGTCAGGGGTTTAAAGGTTGGCCTTTCGAAGGCTACAGAACTGGGTTGATGGTGTCTGGGAGCAACTGATCATAGACTGAGGTTGAAAAAAAGAAGCGACATCCCTGCTGAGTGGAAGGCCCATGTTGAGATCTGGGTAGAGAGCGGATATAGTCGCCGGGCCCCAATACTTCACCCCCATCGACCATTAGATCACCAGAAAGTATAAAAATTTCTTCAATATCAGCATGTTCATGGAGTGGGTAGTGAGTGCCCGCTGCCGCTCTTAATACACCTGTGACTCGGCTAGCATCTTGAAATAAAATTGCGATCTCAACTCCAGCTGTAGCATAGGGCTGCCATTGTAAATCAGTGCTACGAACTATGTAAGGGTGGAGTCCTAGATCAGGTAGATCTAAAACCGCAGGGGTTGTATTGAAAGGTTCTAGAAATTCATCGTCTATACAGCTATGGGCTAAGCAGATACAACCGGTAGCGGTGGCATGGGGATGGTATGACTGAGGCAGCGACCGAATGTAGTCTCCAGGACCAAGAATCACATCATTGATGATCAAATCACCTTCAAGAGTATAGATATCTTCAGGACCAGCATGACGATGTTGGGGATAGTAAGCGCCAGGGTCACCTTGAAATAAAGCTGTAAGCTCACGCCTGGACAAGTTGGTGTGGAGGATAGCCACCTTGACCCCAGCCGCTGGATGTGGGAGCCACTCTAGATCAGCATATCTGATGATCACTGGAGCATTGGTTGGGCTTGATTCGGTGTTGATGCGCTCAAGCAGGCGATCTTTAAGGGTCGGTGAGGGATCAAGTGGAGTGACACTGTAAGCTAGCTGCGAGAGTATATCCCGGAGTTGAACCAGTTCTGTTTCTAATTCAGGTGATTGAACTAGGGCGGCTTCTAGTTGCTGTTGATCAGAGTCTTCCAATAAATTGAGAATATACCAAGCCAGCAACTCATTAAACTCTGCAGGATTCATTATAAAATTCAATCTAGGTTAAAATTAATGGGACAGAGGCCCTATCAGCTGTTTTAACTTTTGGAGGCCCAATCGCAGGCGAGTTTTCACCGTACCTACTGGAATTCCAAGTTGATGAGCGATCTGAGCTTGTGGGAGTCCGTCAAAGTATGCTAGTTCAATCACTCGGCGTTGCTCAAGTGGGATCTGCGCTAAAGCTGCACAGATGTGCTCTCGCTGTTCTCGCCAGAGCAGACTGTCATTGGGACTCGGCCAGGAGGGTTCTGGAAAAAACCGCTCTTGAGAGGCAATCCGGGCTCGATCTGAGCGCTCTAATTGCCGTAACCGATCCAAGGCCCGACTTCTCATAATCGAAAACAACCAGGTATCGACCCGACCTCGGTTGCTATTGTACTGATCGGCTGAACGCCAAATCTGACAAAACCCATCCAACACAACTTCTTCAGCATCCTCCCGGGTCCCTACCATCCGATACACCATTCCCAGAAGAATACGTCCATATCGGTCATAAAGATCTGCGAGGGCCGACTGGTCTCGTTGCACAATACGCTTGATCAGCTCTTTATCTGCCAGATCAGCTTTCGGATCAGGCATAGTAGCTCCAAAGATCCATAGAGACGAATGCAGTAGGTCGGATCAACAAGTCAGCAGAATCGCTTCCAGATTATCTCATAGAGATCCCCATTGAGATGGGTTAAGTCCAGATTAGGGTTGATGCGAGCTAGTGTTGGCGGGCCATTGCCGGCTGCGATTGTCCACTAAAACTGCGTGAAAAAGTCAGTGTGTCTCAGGCGAAATCGAGTAGGCTTGTAAAAGTCTTAGCGTGGTTGGTGTTGTGAGCGTGAGTCCCAAAGAGCAGCGTCCCAATATTTTGTTTATTGTTTTGGATACACAGCGAGCCGATCGGTTGTCCTGTTATCAAACTCAATCTGATGCTGCTAAACCTCAAAGCACCCCCAATTTAGATCAGTTTGCTGCGGATGCGACTTTATTTGAACGAGCAATCTCTCCAGCCCAATGGACGATCCCCGCTCATGCCTCTATGTTTACAGGTGAGTATCCTAGCACCCATCAAGCTGTTCAAGCCGATATTGAATTAGGCCGAGACTATGCCACCTTGGCCGAACTGCTCAAAATTAGTGGCTATCAAACCATTGGATTCTGTAATAATCCGCTAGTGGGGATCTTAAAAAATGGTCTCCGACGGGGCTTTGAGGTGTTTTATAACTATGGAGGGGCCCTCCCCACACGACCAGCTGATAGTACGCCCTTACCTCGCCCGTTAGCTTGGTTAGTGGAGCAGTACACACAATTCTGGCGTCGTATCTCCTATCCCTGTCAAAATGCCTTTGCCAAATCTGATGTTTTGTTCCAATTGTCGCTGCATCCTTGGATCGTACCTTTATGGACGCGTTTAGTTCATTTCAAAGGAGATACAGTCGCCTCGATCCGAGATGTCAGTCAGTATTTGGTTCAACAAGCCGATGGTCAGTCGAGTGGCAAGATCCAGCAGCCCTTCTTTTGCTTTTTGAATTTGATGGAAACCCATCTTCCCTACTGGCCTCCCGAGCCGTTTATTCAAAAATTTGCACCTTATTTTAATCAAAACCGAGCGGCACGAGACTTTTTACGAGAGTATAACAATCAACCTTACCGCTGGATGGCTCCATTACCTGACGCTCTAGATCCTCTGCAATCTCAGGTCTTGAGTGATATCTACGATGCTGAAGTGGCCTATCAAGATCATCTATTAGGTGAGCTTTTTCAAACTCTCCAAACTACAGGTTTGCAAGATTCAACGATGGTGATCATTGTTGCTGATCATGGTGAAGGGTTGGGTGAGCATCATTTTGTGGGCCATGCCTTTGTGGTGTATGAAGAGCTGATCCGAGTGCCCTTGATCATTCGCTATCCTGAGTTATTTCCAGCGGCGAGCCGGGTCACTACACCTGTCTCCACTCGACGGTTGTTTCATACCGTTCTTAATGCAGCTAAGTTTAAACCTGCCTCAGGGGGTAACCGATCCCAGTCCAAGCTGAGTCGCCGGATTCAACGAGAAATTCAACGATTAAGCTTACATCAAACCGCGACTAACCAAGATCCTGAAGCGGAGACGGTGCTCTCGGAAGCCTTTCCCCCCCATATTTTGATCCGAGCGATGGAAAAGCGACACGATCAACTCTTAGAGCGTTATGCCTGCCACACTACCCGCCGGACCCTCTATCAGGGCCTGATGAAGCTGATCGAAACTGGTGACCAAACTAGCCTCCATGATCTCTCCGCTGATCCCAACGAGGTTGAAGACCTGCTGCAGTGGGTCTCAGAAACACCAGATCTCAATGTTCAACTGCGCCAGAGCCAACTCCAATCTCTATTACAACGGTTGGTGATGACAGCTGAATCAAGACGCGCCAGCCCCAAATCGACACCCTCTCGACTGGAATTGGAGTCAGATGAAGATCTGGTCCGGCGGATGCAAGAACTGGGCTATATGGAATAATCAGCTGCATCAGTGGAGTGGCTGAGTGCTATTTAGGGTTAGGGTTAAGCGCCACCATCGAGCACTTGAGCAACAAAACCTGTGCGGGCGCCTCCCACAGATGCAGCTCCGGTTTTAGGGGTCATTTGTACGGCTGTGATCTCTTGAGCTACCACACTCAGCTTTCGACCTGTCTTTTCACAGGAGAGTTCTAGCATTTGAGGATCCCCCTTTTGGATAGCCTTGAGGATGTCTTGGTAGATCTGGTTGGCCGAGTCTTCTTCTTTGCGCATGATACCTAATGGCATAGAGTTGCCCTTTAGAATCAGTTCAATCGTATACATAGGTCATAGTATGGCAGTTTTACTTGATCAGTATAACTAGAGAACTGGCTGGGTGAACTGAGGATTGCTATCTGATAAAATTTCGACATTTAGGGCATCAATGCCATGGACATCCCTCACAGTCCCTACCTGCAGGTTTTCCAACCCCAGTATTGGCTTGATCTAAATCTTGATGGTCATGTTGATCAATGATCAGAACCCGTGTATCAGAACACTTGGCCTCAGTTCCCTGGCAGATAACCGCAACCTTGATCTGAAGGTAGCACCATCATGGACTCATCTTCAAAACTAGGCTATTCAGTTCAAAAACAGGCAATCGAGATGTTTCGCTTAACTCAGGGGCCTGTGTCGTTGCTCCTGATTGGAGGGGTTCATGGTGATGAAGTCGAAGGGGTTGAACTGGTGAAACGATTTATGCTGGCCGAGCAGTGGCATGTCTTTGATCAAAAAGCCTCATTGTATGTGATTCCCCAACTGAATCCAGATGGGTGTCAACTCTACCGTCGTTGGAATGCTAGAGGCGTCGATCTCAATCGCAATATGCCTACTCAGGATTGGTCGGCCGAACGAAAATCTCCCCGCTATACTCCAGGCGTGGCACCAGGATCTGAACCTGAGACCCAGGGGTTAGTGCACTGTCTGGAAACCCTTAAACCAGCTCTGATTATTTCAGCTCATTCGTCTTACAGCGATCTGTGTGTGGATTACAACGGTCCCGCTCGCCCGGTTGCTGCGGCGATGTCAGCTGTCAATGGCTATCGGGTCACAGACTACATTGGTTATCCGACACCGGGATCGTTAGGAACATGGGCGGGCTGGGAACGACAGATCCCAACGATTACCTTAGAGATTGAACGGGCCTGCCCCAACCAACATGTCTGGCAGAGGCATGGAGCTGCTATTCTCCAAGGGTTCATGACCGCTGTTGATCTCAGCTCCTGATACCACGTCTAACCCTCAGGATCCCGATGGACCGTTTGTGGGGAGAACGCAGGTAGACAGATGGCAATATATTCAGCCCCGCCGGCTTCAGGTGTGCTGTAGCGAACCCATTCTCCAGGTTGTGTGATCACCGCTTGCCCTGCTCGGACCGATAGTGTGCCTGCTTGAGAGTCCACTTGAAGTAAGCCTGATAAAACAACGGTAATCTCTTCAAAGTCGGGTGTTTGTCCAGGTTCGATCCAGCCTTCAGGTGATTTCATATGGGCCACACTCAGACGCTCATGCCCAGAATTAACTCGACCAATATATTCTTCAATAATTTTGGGTTTAGTCCCGACAGCTTCAATAGTGGACGGCCCTTCAATTAACCTAGGCATACTTATCAACCTCTTGGCATCAGCCCCATCATAGGTGATCTCTGGACTCCAGGTTGTCCTTGATTTAAAATTTCAAAAACTCACAAAACATCTCGAATTGTAACGTTGTTAGCTGTGTATAAACACAGGTGATAGGATCACCAGAACGCTAGGAGTGCCTGGATTCGGATACCGGGCTGAGATCACATCCTCAGAACCTGAACTGGCTCATACCAGCGGAGGGAAGCAGTTATTAGGAGACAGCAACAGTATGAGAACGAATTGGGTTGCCTCACGTCAGGGGCAGTCAAATGTGACACAAATGCACTATGCCCGCCAGGGTCTAGTTACTGAAGAGATGACCTTTGTGGCTCAACGGGAGCAGTTGGCTCCTGATCTGATCCGAGATGAAGTGGCTCGGGGCCGCCTGATCATTCCCGCTAACGTGAACCATCTCAACCTAGAACCGATGGCGATCGGGATTGCATCACGTTGCAAAGTCAATGCCAACATTGGGGCCTCCCCTAACTCTTCAAATCTGCAAGATGAAGTGGAGAAGCTGAAGTTGGCCGTGAAATACGGAGCGGATACCGTGATGGATCTCTCAACTGGGGGTGGCAACCTAGATCAGATCCGTTCAGCAATTATTCAAGCTTCTCCCGTTCCGATTGGCACAGTGCCTATGTATCAGGCGATGGAGAGTGTACACGGCGATGTAGAAAAATTGTCCGCTGACGATATTCTCCATGTAATTGAAACTCACGCCAAACAAGGTGTGGACTACATGACCATCCATGCGGGGATCTTGATTGAACATCTCCCCTTGGTGAAGCATCGGTTAACAGGAATTGTCTCTCGTGGGGGTGGGATCATTGCCCGCTGGATGTTAACGCATCACCAACAAAATCCCCTTTACACTCATTTTCAAGACATTATTGAGATCTTCAAGCGCTACGATGTGTCGTTTAGTTTAGGCGATTCATTGCGGCCCGGCTGTTTACATGATGCCTCTGATGATGCTCAGTTAGCTGAATTAAAGACACTGGGTCAGTTGACTCGCCAGGCTTGGGAGCATGATGTGCAGGTGATGGTGGAAGGTCCGGGTCATGTGCCCATGGATCAAATTGAATTTAATGTGCGTAAACAGATGGAAGAGTGTTCGGAGGCACCCTTCTATGTACTGGGACCGTTGGTCACTGATATTGCGCCTGGCTACGATCACATCACCTCAGCGATTGGGGCGGCGATGGCCGGTTGGTATGGCACTGCCATGCTATGTTATGTCACCCCCAAGGAACACCTGGGCTTACCCAATGCTGAAGATGTGCGTAATGGCTTGATCGCTTATAAGATTGCTGCCCATGCCGCCGATATTGCCCGGCACCGCACAGGATCTCGCGATCGGGATGATGAATTGTCTAAAGCCCGGTTTCACTTTGATTGGAATCGTCAGTTTGACTTGGCGCTTGATCCAGATCGGGCTCGTGAATACCATGACGAAACCTTACCGGCTGATATTTACAAAACGGCAGAATTTTGTTCGATGTGTGGACCCAAGTTCTGTCCCATGCAGACCAAAGTGGATGCTGATGCTCTCACGGAGTTAGAGAAGTTTTTAGCTGGTGAAACGGCCAAGGTCTAGACGCCTGATGTGTAGGTGAATGGGTGATCTAACACCCTAATTTAAAGCTGGTGGAATAGTAAGGATCTCTTCAAAGACTGAGGAGATCTTTTCTTTGGGGTGTCACAGTTCAAGATTCTCTACGGAAAGCCCCATCGTTGCCATTTTGTGTAACACTACATCCTGTACTAACTCTATGTGGCCTAACTATGAGGATCGCCCTATTCACCGAAACCTTTTTACCTAAGATTGATGGCATTGTGACGCGTTTATGTCATACCGTTCGTCATTTAACGGCTCAGGGTAATTCGGTGTTGGTGGTGGCCCCCAAAGGAGCCCCTCATCACTTTGCGCAGGCTCGGGTGTATGGCGTGCCGGGTATTCCGTTACCGATGTATCCTGAATTGACCTTAGCGGCTCCGGGCCCTGGAGTGGGGCGTTTGATGGAGCGGTTTAAACCGGATGTGATCCATGTGGTGAATCCTGCGGTGTTGGGTCTGGGGGGGTTATATTTTGGCCAACGCTACCGGATCCCTTTGATTGCTTCTTATCACACGCATTTACCTCAATACTTGCATCATTATGGCTTGGGGTGTTTGGAAGGGGTGCTATGGGATCTATTGAAACTAGGGCACAATCAGGCCAAGCTCAATCTTTGTACCTCCACAGCTATGGTTGAAGAACTAAGTAGCCATGGTATTGAACGCGTTAAACTCTGGCAGCGAGGTGTGGATACTGAGACATTTCATCCTCAAGCCACTTCAACGGAAATGCGGGATCAACTGAGTGGTGGCGAACCTGATCGACCGGTTTTGCTCTATGTAGGCCGGTTATCAGCGGAAAAAGAAGTGGGGCGGATCCGAGTGCTACTGGATCAGATCCCGAAGTCTAGGCTGGCTATTGTAGGGGATGGTCCTGAACGGCAGTCGTTAGAACGCCATTTTGCTGGTTATGACGTTGTTTTTACCGGCTATCTCAAGGGTCAAGCTTTGGCGGCTGCGTTTGCTTCTGCCGATCTGTTTGTGTTTCCCTCTCGGACTGAGACCCTAGGCTTAGTCTTGTTAGAAGCAATGGCCGCTGGCTGTCCTGTGATCGCCCCCCGATCGGGTGGAATTACCGATATTGTTGATAGTGGCCAAAATGGTTACTTATTTGAACCCAGCTCTGATCAAGACTTTATTCGGGCTGCTCAGCAATTATTAGATCAGCAAGATCAGAGAGAGCAGTTACGGCATCACGCGAGACAAGAAGCAGAACGGTGGAGTTGGTCAGCAGCTACCCAACAATTAGAAGATTACTATCGTGATGTGTTAGCCGCCTGAGGAAGGAGTCCAACTCTGTGAGGAATAAGTTAGCCCCCTTGAGGAATGAGTCCCACCACATGGGAATAAGTTAGCCCCCTTGAGAAATGAGTCCAACTATACGAAGAATGAATCCCACCATTTGAGTTATCGTTCAATACTGGGTACGAAGTGGTCCTCATCAGGTAGCTATCATTTCTCATCCCGTTTTGATCGAGAGCCTTCATTCAACTCATATATGATCCTGCCGTAGCTCTGACTGTTAAATCTCTGGCCATTAATTTTTAACCGTTTGCAAGATCTGCAGATCAGGACAAAACTTCAAAGGTGAAATCAACCTGTTGTAATCGATTTAATAAAGCCGATCCCATGGCTGTGGCTGGCGTCAAGACACCAAAATATTGAGGCAAACTGGCCTGATCTTGAGCTAGACAAATCGCTGATTCGGCCAACATGCGAGACGTGCATCGATATCCTGGATCCCCTTGCCCTTTAACGACGCCTTTAAGTCTATGCTCGCCAGCTTTGGCCAACAGATGAATGGTAAAGTAGCCTGACTCTTGTAGCTCAGCCGAAGGGCCATCCCCAGGACTAGGCAACATGGTATTTTGCAGTAAGGCTCGGGTGGGAGGAAATAACACCAGCCCCAAGAAGACATCCAGTAAGATTGTGGTAGTGGTGGCTTGAATAAACCCTAGAGGCCCCGGTAGCCCCCCAGTCACTTCGCTATACTTAAAGTTGTGGCCATATCGAAACTGTTGGAGAGCATTACTCCGACGTACAATCCGAGTATTGATGCTGGCCATAATATAAGGACTGATCCAGGCTTGTTGATCTGAATCCCAGCTGACTGTCATCAAATCGCCGTTGTCGGGACCCTCACGGTGATCTGAGGGATTAAGGGCATAAGGATCAGACCATAAGGTGCGGGTGGCTTCATCTTGAAGTTGATCCATCAGCGCCATCAGACTAGCTAGAGTGCCGCCACTAAAACCACCTCGGGTATCGCCTAAGTAGTACCGGATCTCATCGCAGGGCATTCCATAACGCTCTAGCATCGCCTCCTGCATCATCAAACACCCCAGATCCGAGGGAATGGCATCAAACCCACAGCAGTGGACCAGTCGTAACTTTTGAGCCTGAGCCGCCTCATGATGTTGATCAATCATGTCTCGGATCCAGGTGAGTTCTCCCGTAATGTCACAGTAGTGAGTCTGTTGATTCACACAGGCCGCCACCAGCTGAGATCCATACTTTGAATAGGGCCCCACGGTTGAACAAATCACTTGCGTTTGGGCTGCCATACTCTCTAGAGCCGCTTGATCTTGGCTATCCCCCACAAGGAGAGGAAGTTGATGCGCGGTGGGATCGATCGTTACGAGTTGATCTCGCACCTGCTCTAATTTAGTGAGATTGCGTCCAGCTAGAGCCCAGCGTAATGTGTTAGTACATCCATAGTGTTCGGTCAGGTAGTGAGCCACCAGTTGACCGGTAAATCCAGTTGCGCCCCATAGCACTACATCGAATGATCGTTCCATTCGTCACCCCCTAGACCCATTCAAGCTATGATTATCACCCTACTCGTGTTTAATGTTTTTGAGATCTTGACAGTATGACTGATGGCCTGTTCTCGGTCGATCCAGTAGCCGAACAGCTGATTGAGCCTTTGATTCCAGTTGCTCCCCCTGGCTTTAGATCAGGGTTTATTGCTCTCGTTGGGCGGCCTAATGTAGGTAAGTCCACACTTTTGAATGCTCTCATTGGTGAAAAGATTGCGATCACCTCCCCTATTGCCCAAACCACACGCAATCGCCTCCAAGGGATTCTATCCCTACCTCAAGCTCAACTTATTCTAGTGGATACTCCAGGGATTCACAAACCTCATCATCGCTTGGGTGAAATTTTAGTTCAAAATGCTCAGTTAGCAGCCCAGTCAGTGGATGGCATTGTTTTAGTGGTGGATGGATCGGTTGAAGCCGGGCGGGGCGATGCCTTTATTGCCGAACGATTACCCCAGCAAGTCCCCTGGCTCGTTTGTGCTAACAAGCAAGACTTAGTGCCTGAGAGAGAGGCTGATCCCATGCTTCAAAGTTATCGCACCCTTTGCCCCCAAGCTGATCTAATTTCAGTGTCGGCCCTTGATCCAAACACGTTACCTCCCTTACTGGCTAAGATGACTGATCTGGTACCTGAAGGTCCTTACTATTACCCACCTGATTATGTGACCGACCAACCGGAACGTTTCATTATGGGCGAGCTGATCCGAGAACAAATTTTAATCCATACTCGGCAAGAGGTCCCTCATTCTGTGGCAATTAAAATTGATCAAGTTGAAGAGTCACCAACCTTGACCCGGGTCTTGGCTGCGATTTATGTAGAACGAAATTCACAAAAAGGGATCTTAATTGGCAAAAAAGGAGAAATGTTGAAGTCTATTGGCCAGGCGGCCCGGCTCCAGATTCAAAAACTGATCGCAGGTAAGGTCTACTTAGAATTATTTGTTAAAGTTCGGCCTCATTGGCGGCGCTCTCCTGGTATCCTTAGAGACTTAGGCTATGTGATTGAATCTTAAATTTTTAATCTTAAAATTCATATAATAACTCAGCTTCAACTTTAAACAGATCCATCGGTCCTGAGATCCCGGCTAGGCGTCGAGCGGTGGCTAGCTGCCAGTCAGTGGTTAAGGCCTCTCCAGGTAACAGAACGGCTCCTTGGGGACCTGAACGGACAAACAGACCCGCTTGAGTCGGATCAACTTGGTCCATTGAGGTTACGGGATAGACAGCTCGAATAATGGAAACTTGGATAGCAATCTGATCGAGTTCTGTTGCTTGAAGGGGGGCATAGCGCCAATCACGAGTAGCAGCTCCAATCGCAGCTTGAATGGTGGCCTCAGCTAAATTAGGGGCCATCGGATCTAATGATCCCCAACATCCCCGAGGTACACCCTGTTGACTCAAAGTCACAAACAGACCGGCCCCCTGCTGCCACTCGGCTGGAATCTCTGCATGGAGAGCTAAGACGTGACCTGTGCTGAAGTAGTACTCCAAGGCTTGTCGAGCTAGATGGGGCAGAGTTTGGCTGGCAATTGGATAGGGTATCTCTGCTGGATTAGGGGCCTGAGACACCCACTCCATCGTCTGAGTAGGCTGCGGCTCCAAAGATGACCACGGAAACACTAAGCTCAAACAAAGACCGACTAGAGGCAAGCCAACTAGCCATAACAGCTGAGTAGGATTACCTCGATTAACCTTAGTTGGTGCCATTTTGGATGTACTTGTCCGTGAGTTTGTGCTTCTTAAGCTGCATAGCGATCAGCTCTAGCATTGATCGGATACCCGTACTGTTCTGATAGGTTAGAGGCACGCCATAGGCCTCACAACTGGCTTGGGCAATTTTTTGGACTTTGTGTGAGGTATACGCAGTAACCAGAATAACCAGATCAGCGTCGCGCACAACATCAGCTCGTTCTGTCATCGAGGTCACGCTCTCATCCTGATTAAACCAGACTAGATTTACATCAGGTAACCGGCGGGCCACATTGCGCTGCATTCGAGGATGACCTCCAAATACCACCACTTTGCCCTGGATCCCTTTGAACTCAAAAGGCCGTTCAGCTTGGCGACGATGAGACTGGCGTAGCTGTGAGGGAGGTCCATTGTTAGTCTTAAAGAAGTTGCTTTGTTGGACTCGTTGCTTCAGAGCAAAATCAACCATGCGGTCTAACGTGCCTTCGATCGGTTGACGGAGCTCCAGAACTGTATCCTTGGTATTGAGTTCATTGAGTCGCTCAATCAGATACTCTAGTACAGCCTCTAAGGCATCAATCGCAATTAGATCTTCTTTAAAGTCCCGGATATAGATGGCAATATCACTGGCTTCAAAGTAATTCTCAGCTGTATCGATAGTATGGAGTAAATCTTGAAGTAGATCTTTACGCCAGAGGTTTATTTCATTCTCGATGCGCTGTTCTTCAGCAAGGACTTGTTCCTCCCATTCTTTTTGCTGCTCTTGGATCCGTTCTCGCTCAATTTCCTCCTCATATAGCTGCTCTGCTAATTCGAGAGGATTGGCCATTTGCTCATCAATCTGTTCTAGCTGGGATTTTAGATCTAGATATACCGGGTGCTCTTCACCTAAAGGGACACATTCTGCCAATGAATGGGCTAACTGATCTTTCAAGGGTTGTAGCCGCTGACGCACAAGCTCACAATATTGTTGAATTTTTTGGGTTCGCTCTTTATGCCGTTGGGCTTCTCGCTCAACCCGTCGCTTGTCTGCTAGGGCTTTTTTGGCCTCAGCTATCTTTTCTGCAATTAGTTGCTCTTGAGTCGTAATGGGGTCAATCATATGTGAATCTAACACTACAGGGAACATCTCTTCCATCTTATCTAACCTGCCTACACGATAGTCTTCAGTTCAGTTAACGATCTAACTTAAGCCAACCCTGACCAGTCAACCCCGATCTGGCCTAAGCTACCCCTAAACCAACTTAAATAACCCTAAACTAACGATGGGCCTTACATCCCCAACCAAGCTTGACTCACATCAGGAGCCAATTACTAGACCTGGACACTCATCGTTAATGGATCCGTATGATAACTGAAAGTTACACGCAAAAACTTAGTGTTTTTACGATCTTCATTTTGCATACTGAGATTTGGATGACTTGAGCCGTTCTCTACTGAGACCTGAGATCACAAAGTCGCTAGTGTTTTCACGAATTCATGCGATAGTTGTTTAGCTCTAGTGGTCTTCTAACCTAGATGTAAGGTAGCTGTTCTAGCTAGCACGGATAGCACCCTTAAATGGAATACTAATTGATCATAGGTGGAAATTATTCAACTTCAAGTGTATCAACCTGGCTTATAAGTCCGATCAATTACTCAGCTCAAGAGATCAGGTAAGCTGTAAGAAGCGTTTTCAGGTCTATCGGTCGTCCTTGACAGCTTCACAAGTGATGGATTAGTTGATTAGTTAATTAGTTGATGAAGATCGCTAATTTATTAAGAGATTGTAGTGATTGAGTTGCCATTATAAGGTTGTCATTAACCTAGTTTAAATCATTGACCAAGCCCCATGCTCTCAGGTCTACTTGTCTATGCCGATTAAAGAAGATCCCTCAAAACCCCCCCGCTCTGTGGTGATTGGTAACGCTTTGTTGCTGATTTCAGGGCTGTTTTTGTTTATCAACGTGTTATCACCTCTCCTGTTTGGTCCCCCGATCCAGCGCGTCCCGTATAGTTTGTTTATTGAACAGGTTAATGATGGAGAAGTGGCCAAAGTCTCGATTGGAGAGCAAGAGATCCGTTATCAACTTGAGGCTTCAGTTGCTCAACAGGATCAGGTTTTGGTGACAACACCGATCTTTGATAGGGAGTTGCCCAGTCGACTTGAGGCTCACGGAGTTGAGTTCTCGGCAGCCCCTCCCCCTCAGAACCAATGGTTTAGTAACTTGTTAAGTTGGATTATTCCCCCTCTGGTGTTTGTGGCGATCTGGCAGTTTTTTATTGGGGGGCGGGGGGGGCCGCAGGGAGCCCTTTCGATTAATAAAAGTCGAGCTAAAGTGTATGTTGAAAATGAGGCCACTAAAGTTAGCTTTAGCGATGTTGCGGGTATTGAAGAAGCCAAAGCTGAACTAGCTGAGATCGTGGATTTCTTAAAACATTCTGAACGCTATCTGCAAATAGGTGCTCACATTCCCAAAGGGGTCTTACTAGTAGGCCCACCAGGAACGGGTAAAACCCTGCTGGCTAAAGCGGTCGCGGGGGAAGCGGGAGTCCCCTTTTTTAGTATCTCAGGCTCAGAATTTGTTGAGCTCTTTGTGGGGGCGGGGGCGGCTCGGGTCCGAGACTTATTTGAACAAGCCAAGCAAAAAGCTCCTTGCATTGTGTTTATTGATGAACTTGATGCCATTGGGAAATCCCGATCAACAGGAGCCTTGTATGGGGGGAATGACGAACGTGAACAAACCTTAAATCAGCTCTTATCCGAGATGGATGGCTTTGCCGCCACGGATGCTACGGTGATCGTGCTAGCTGCCACCAATCGCCCAGAAACCTTAGATCAAGCCCTACTGAGGCCAGGGCGATTTGACCGACAAGTGTTAGTTGATCGTCCTGATCTGGCGGGTCGGTTAGCGATTTTGCAGATCTATGCCCGTAAAGTTAAGTTGGGAGACAACGTTGATCTCAAAAGCTTAGCGGCTCGGACTTCAGGTTTTGCCGGTGCTGATCTAGCCAATCTAGTGAATGAAGCAGCCTTACTAGCCGCTCGCCACCAAGAGCAAGTGGTATCCCAGCAGCATTTTGCCGAGGCGATTGAACGAGTGGTGGCGGGACTTGAGAAGAAAAGTCGTGTCTTAAGTGATAAAGAAAAGCGGATTGTGGCTTATCACGAGGTAGGTCATGCGTTAGTAGGGGCTCTGACCTCGGGCAGTAATCAAGTGGCCAAGATCTCCATTATTCCTCGCGGGATGGCGGCTCTGGGGTATACCCTCCAACTCCCTACAGGCGATCGCTTCTTACTGGATGAAACCGAACTGAAGGGTCAGATTGCCACTCTCTTAGGGGGGCGTTCGGCAGAAGAATTGGTCTTTGGCACGATCACCACTGGAGCGGCTAACGATCTACAGCGAGCCACTGACTTAGCCGAACAAATGGTAACCAGCTACGGCATGAGTAAAATTTTAGGGCCTCTGGCCTATGAGCATGGTCAGCAATCTGCTTTCCTAAATAATGGGATGCCCAATCCCCGGCGCTCAATTAGTGATGAAACAGCTCAAGCGATTGATCAAGAAGTCAAAGAGATTGTTGAAACAGCCCATCAGCAAGCCCTGACCCTTTTAAAAGAGAATCGTGATCTATTAGAGACTATTTCAAAGCACTTATTAGAGCAAGAAGTGATCGAAGGTGAAACTCTAGAATCCTATTTGAAGAGCGCTAAGTTGTTTGTAGCTTGAGTAATTAAATTCCAAGCAGTCCATAATTTTCTAGATCGCCTCTAGATCAGATCCCCTTGGGGAAAAAGTGAAACTGCAGATCACGTTCTGAGTAAGGAATGGGAGTGACTTTGGGTAGGGGTGTCGCTCTAGGTGCTGGGAACCGCTGTGAGGTTACTATAGGGCGCTTGGCAATTGAGGTTGGCTGAGGGGTGGTTGAGGGCAAGTTACTTGATTCAGTTGGGACAAGCTGAGAAGTCTCTAGATCAGGCGGTTGTACTGAAGGCTCCTCAGATGGAGTATCAGTAATCTCGGCTTGAAACTGATCGACTGCTTCAGGATTTTCTGGAGTCGCTCCAGATGCCTCTTCGAACTCTAGACTTTGACTGTCAGGAGCTTCAAAGTCAAGGTCAATAGCCTCAGCTTGGTCAATAGCTTCTTCTGGGGCAGTCATCTCTGGCTGATCGGTACTTGCCGTATCGGTAGCATCCAAATCTTCAATAGCTTCATCTTCAACAGGATCTTTATGTGCCTCATTAGGGCTAGCCGTCTCCTCATCGGCTGCCGTGTCTTCACTCTGATCAGCAAACGTAGTCTCTGGATTCTCTAGCAGAGGTTGATCAGGTGTCTCTTCAAAGCTCAGAGTCTCTGGTTCGGTGGTTACATCAACATCAGGTTCAACATTAGGAGCTAGATCAACGGTGGGAACTTCTGACTGGATCTCGAGATCCTCTAGGCTGTCTAGATTGGGTAGAGGCTCCGGGGCGGTAGGTTCCTCTAATGTCTCTGGAGCTACGGTAGAACTAGAGGGAAGCTGAAAAAAATTGATCAGGTTCAGTGCATCATCTGCTTTGAGATCACCCCGCACCAACTTTGATAACGTATCTTGCCCGCCAGGACTGTAGTCAATCTCATAGACCGTACTATTAAATAAATTGCGGATAGGTTCATCATCACTGTCTACAAGTTCAACAGTTACTAGATTGCGCCCCTGGCGTAGTCCACTTAAATAAATCGATTCCCATTGATCTAAGTAAGCATAATCCCCATTTAACGAATAGCGAACTCGCCAATCTTTAGGCACATTAGGTAACAAAGATTCCCGTATGGGGGCATTGGCTAACCAAAAATCTAACAATATGGGTTCGGCTCCATAGTGATCTTTAGGGCTGTTGTAGGTAAGTAAGGGAAGGTCAGGCTGAGGAATCGTATCAGGTGTTGGGGCCCAAATATGAAAAGTGACCTGATCATAAGCTCCTGAATTTTTAAAACTTTCATGCCAAGGGCGCTCAGCAAACACACGGAGAGTATGAGATCCAGGATCTAAGTTTTCAAAAACCACAGGCTCGTTTAAGTCATAGATCTCACGATAATCATAATGATCAAGCACCACTTGGAGATGAGGCCCTAAACCTAGATCTGGATCCTTAAAGAGGGGCATGCCCTTGATCATAAACTGAGCCGAAACCGTTCGCTCCTGGAACAGTTGATCAGGTTGAGGGCTAATGATCTTCACTTTAGGCGCACAAATCACGGTTTGATCTTCTAGATCAGCTAGAGCCACTGGAGTGGGTTCCTGATGCATGCGAGGGGTGGTGTCGATCGGTAAGGGTGGCGATTCTTCTACCGCGGATGTGTTGCTACAGGCCACTAAAAGGAGAGCCAGTGAAACCCAGAGCCATCGCTTCACGATGCAAATTGACTTCTTAATAGACCCTGCCTCAATACGCATGACACCTCAGCCCAACGATACGTCTTAAATGTGCTGCCAAAGTGGGAAGTTTCCATTCGAGCATTCTCACCTTACCAGTAACCGTGACAGGTGATTCATCTTACAGATAGAGCTTAACGTTCCGACAGAATCTGGCAATGTTGGTTCCCACCAGGATCCTTCAGTAAAGGAGGAGATCCTTAACCTCAGCTACACTCCGGCAAAGCCGTTCTCTGTAAACTATTTTTGAGCATTCATAGCCTTAAGCAGATCAAGAAAAGCAAACACAGCAGGAGGTTGCAAGCTATTGGCTAATACAGCAGCTCCAATCCGACGCTCCAGTGGAATCGGTAACGAAAACATCGATACTCCCGGTGGCACTGGCAACACAGCTAAGTGAGGTAAGATGGCAGCTCCTAACCCTTGAGCCACCATACTGACAATAGTTGAATCTTCTTTCACTTCATAAGCAACTTTCAGAGATTGGCCCCATGTTGCAAAATGATTACGGACTGCTGATGTACATTCTGCATAGTTATATAGAATAAAAGAATAAGTTGAAAGATCTTGCCAGGTGAGTGAGGTAGCCTGGATAGGACTGGAGCCTGGCAATAAAGCGACAAATTCATCCCGGGCAATTTCCCAGGTTTCAAACTCTTCAGAGCGAGGGAGCGGGACTAAGCCAATATCTACACGACCTTCCCGTAAGGCTTGATCAATTTTGGTCGGTTCACTTTCGGTTAAGGTCAAACTCACATTGGGAAACCGTTCAGCAAACTGAGCAATCAAAGGGGGGATCAAATGAGTAGCAGCACTTCGAAACGACGCCACCCGAACCTGCCCACCATTTAAGCCACGGGCCAAATTGACATCATGGGCCATGGCCTCCCGAATTTGAACCATTTGGTGGGCATAGTCTAATACCCGTTCTCCTACTTGTGTAAGCCTAGCCCCAAACCGACCTCGGGTCAGTAGTTGGATCCCTAACTCATCTTCCAACGCTGCAATAGCTCGACTCACTTTAGACTGTGAAGTGCCCAATTGGAGTGCAGCTGACGAAAAATTTTCAGACTCGGCTACAGCCAAAAAAATGCGTAATTGCTCGATCGTCATCATGGATCAGTCACTGTTTAAGCACAGCGGTTCATGACGTCTCTACCAGGAGTCATTCGATCTTATTTTACAAGTGATCTCAACCATCAGACCGAGGGTTCTTCCATTCAAATCAACGGCACCCACACACCCATCCTAATCAATTCGCTTTCTGCATAGATGCTAATTAAGATCTGTTTTGTTTAGATCTTAAGACTGGGATAGTTTAGATAGCAAGCCAGACACTGCAGCATTCAACTTTAAGCTTATGTTTGAACTGATTTCATATGCTAAGTTTCGAGATACCCCTAGTGTTCGTTTTTTTGACATTACAATCTCTGCTTCAAATGCACGTGATTTAGTATTCCATGATGGCCCAGCTACCAGTCCCAACGATAGTCCAGAAGGTTACTGGCAATTTTATATGCATCCCCATCAAGAGGATAACTTGCTTGCTTTAACGGGAGGGCGGACCTTTTATCTGGTGAATTTTGCTTGGGCTGATCCGTTTCAAGTGGTTCGCTTAGAAGCTAATGGTGCCATCTTACGGTTACCTCCGGGTACCTTTCATCGCTCAGTATCAGACCCTGCAGGATCGCTGGTCCTCAATCAGGCTGTTCGGTCTGAACAAGCAACGATCGCTAGTGAATTTCGAGTGTATTGTAGTGGCAGCATTCCTCGATTACTACAAGCGCTACCTCAGATGTCTGTGCCTTTGGCGGCGCTAGCGGCTTGATTCTTAAATTGCTAACTTTTTGACTAGCGTTTAGATATAGTGTTTAGAGCGCATAGTTTCTATCACCTTGGTAACACTTTCCTCAACATCTTCTTGATCAGTATTACAGATAACATCTGGATTTAAGGGGGGTTCGTAGGGATCACTGATCCCTGTAAAGTTTTTGATCTCACCTGCTCGAGCTTTCTTATACAAACCTTTGACATCCCGATCTTCACAAACTGAGAGGGGAGCATCAACAAATACTTCAATGAAATCACCAATTCGCTCCCGGACTTCATCACGAATATCACGGTAGGGCGAAATGGCCGAAACGAGTACAATAACGCCATTGCGGGTTAGGAGGTGAGCCACAAATCCAATTCGTCGGATGTTAGTGTCTCGATCTTCACGACTAAAACCTAAACCTTTGGTCAAATTTTGCCGAACAATGTCACCATCTAGGATCTCAACTTTGTACACTTGCTCACGCAGATAATGTTCCAGCTTACGGCTAATGGTACTTTTACCTGAACCACTGAGGCCAGTGAACCATACGGTTACGCCTTTGTGTGTCATTGCAACTGGCTCCTCATAACGAACTACATTGATTGACCCTGGGTAACTGATCCTTTAAGCGGACATACGTAAATATAAAGAGTTACAGTTGTGGTAGATGGGTCATCGCCTAAAGCAGTCTACTATAGTAGCCATCCAGGTTAGCATACCCTAAGGTTACCTTTAGGCAGATTGATAGTAAGTAGATTGACAGTAAGCAAATTGATGGTAGGCAAATTGATAGTAAAGGGATTGATAGTAAGCTCATTGGCACTAGTTGAGCTTCGATTGGAGTTGCTTAGGCCAAATACTTTTAAGGTTATCGGTCAGTTTGAACCTCATGGCATAATGGGCATGCTGGCTTAAGACTCTACTCTAATGCGGAATTTAGTGTGAGTAATCATCACGACGATCATCACAGCGATAGCCTCTCACAACGCACCTTACGAGAGCAGAGATCACAGCTGCGTTTAAGTGCGATAGGTCGCTGGTGGTTTAAATTCACACAGAACTTGCGTCTAGAAACCCGATTGCTGTTTGTGGCCACATTGGCGATCTCATTAGTGGTGAGCAGCTTTACCTTTTGGGCGGTTAACATTGTTCAACAAGATTCTCAGTTTAATGACACGCGATTTGGTCGAGACTTGGGTCTGTTATTAGCAGCTAATGTGGCCCCCTTGATCTCTCAGAAGGCAAGCCAAAGTCTAGCGGATTTATCCAAACAGTATTATGAAAGTACCACTAGTATCCGTTACTTACTCTATGCCAACCCCGATGGAGAGATTTACTACGGTATCCCGTTTTATAACCAAGAAGTCAAAAATTCACTCACACTGACCCGTCGGATCCAATTGCCTGATAGTCGGCCCCCAGCTGAAGGCGAAGCTATTGTTCGCACCCACCATACACCTGCAGGTCGAGTTACTGATATTTTTGTGGGCGTCTATCACCATGGCCACTTCTTGGGCACTCTAGCTCTGGGGATCAATCCTAATCCAACCCTGGTTCGCTCCTCACAGCTGGCACGGGAAGTGTCTATAGGTGTTTTCTTAGCCGTCTGGGTTTTAGCGATTTTAGGATCAGTGGTCAATGCGCTGACGATTACTCAACCCATCAAAGATCTGGTTCAAGGTGTTCAAGGTATTGCCACAGGTAACTTTCAGCAGCGGATTACCTTACCCTTTGGAGGTGAGCTTGCTCAACTGATTGAGAGCTTTAACGATATGGCTGAGCGTCTCCAGCGGTATGAAGAACAAAATATTGAAGAAATGACAGCAGCTAAGGCTAAGCTTGAAATTTTGGTATCCACGATTGTCGATGCTGCCATTCTGTTAGATGATGGGTTTAAGATTCTCTTGGTGAATCCAGCTGCTTCGCGCATGTTTAGTTGGGAATCTTATGAAGTTTTAGGCCAGAAGATCCTGGAGCATATTCCAGATGCTTTACGGATTCAGATTACCCGACCGCTTTTTCAAATGGCTCGGGGTGAACTTGAGAGTGAAGAGTGCCGGGTAGCCCTGCCTGAACCTAACTCGCGAGTGATCCGGGTGATGTTATCCACGGTGTTTGATCAAAAGCGGCAAAATTTAAAAGGAATTGTGATCACTGTTCAGGATATCACCCGTGAAGTGGAACTCAATGAAGCCAAAGGTCAATTTATTAGCAATATCAGTCATGAGCTACGCACACCCCTGTTTAGTATTAAATCATTTATTGAACTGTTATATGAATATGGGGAGCAGATTTCACCTGAAGAACGTCAGGATTATCTAGAAATTGCCAATCGTGAGACCGATCGCTTAACTCGGTTGGTGAATGATGTTCTGGATTTATCTCGATTAGAGTCAGGTAAGCAGTATCAATTTGATGCCACTGAAGTTTCAGCGTTGATCGAACAATCCATTCGCACCTACCAGCTTAATGCCCGTGAGAAACAGATCAAACTGAGACCGTTTATTGATGGCCAATTGCCACCGGTTTGGGGCAACTATGATCTGCTATTGCAAGTGCTATCTAACTTGGTCGGGAATGCCTTGAAGTTTACCTCTGCAGGAGGAGTTGTTTCGATTCATGCGCATGTGGTCGAGCGGCCTGATGGGACTCAACAAGGGGTTCGGATTGCTGTGGCTGACACTGGAATTGGAATTGATCCTGAAGATCAAGTCAAAATCTTTGACCGGTTTTTCCGAGTTGAAAATAGGGTCCATACGTTGGAAGGGACAGGATTAGGATTAGCAATCGTTCGCAATATTTTGGAAAAGCACCATACCCGCATTCGACTGGAGAGCAAGTTAGGGGAAGGTTCTACCTTCTGGTTTGATCTGCATCTGCATCAGCCTGATCTAGATCCGGCTCATCTTCCCAGCTTTAGCGATCCCGTTGATGCTGCTATTGCCTGCGACTGGAAAGCTAAACCTGAAGAGGATGATCCTGAGGAAGAGGAGGAGGCCCTTGTAGAATCTGAACCTGCTGAACCCTCTTGTAGCGATGAGTCGCGGTCTTTTCGGTAAGATGGCACCTGAGGATGTTACCTTAGTCGTTGCGGTTAGCTGAGATTCAAGGATCGTTATGAGCTGGTCTGACTATCACAGGCAAAGTGAAGAGCGGGTGGCGTCTGCTGAACAGTATCAAGAGCAAGGTGATCTGGAAACGGCTCAAGAGATCTATCGGCAAGCAGCAGAACTTGAAGTCCAGGCCTTGGCTAGTTTGGATCTAGAGACAGACTCTGATACGGTAGGAGCTACGGTAGTCAACTTGGTCTCACTCTGGTTAAAAGCCAATGATATCTATCAGGTTCGACAAACGATATCAACCTGGTTAGATCCAGAAAAGCAATTACCGGCTGAAATTATTGAACAACTCAAAGCTCTACTTCAAACAGCTGCAGAGGCTGAGAACTACCCTGAATCCGAAGATACTGAGGTTGAGACCTCATCTAAATTACCGGCGGCTTCCATCTTTTTTGAAGCTCGACCTCGCTCTCGATCTGAAGTTAAATCTATTGTCCGCCGACTGGAGTACCTAGCTGAAGATCGACTGAAGTCTCAAGCCGAGATTAAAGCAGTAGCAGAACTCCTAGAGGTTTTAGCCAATGACTTACCCACTTTGGTTCAAGAGCTAGCTTTAGATCCAACCAAAGATCTAATGGGGGCTGATTTAAGAGGCTTAACTCAACGAGGTCGAGATCTCAGTGGCTACAATCTAGACTATGCTCGCTTACAAGGAGCTGATCTGACGCTGGTTAACCTGAGTCAAGCTGAACTACGGAGCGTTAACCTGAAAGGAGCCGATCTCAGTGGAGCCAATTTAGCGCAGGCTAAGCTTACCTCAGCCCAGATGCAAGGGACAAACCTGAATCGAGCCAAGTTGAATCAAGCCGATCTGAGTGAGTCCGTATTAAGTGGAGCCTCTTTGAAAGAAGCCAACTTAAGTGATGCCAATCTTCAAGATTGTGATTTACGAGGGGCTAATCTGCGGGGAGCGAACCTAACCCGAGCCATTATGAATGAACGGACTCGTCTAGATCAAGCTGATCTGACGGCAGCTATTCTTAAAGAGGCCCAACTGGAGGGGGTTTCACTAGAGTACTGTAGCATTGCTAAGGCTAAAGTTGTACAAGGGGCGACGTTCAATAGCAACCAGGGCTTATCATCAGCAACGATGGCTCAACTGAGTGAGCAAGGTGCTATCTTTATCGACGAGGCTAAGTCATCAGACTCTAAATCTCAACTTTGGCTAGTCGGGGTCCTGGTAGTGGGTCTTGGCGCTGCCTTATATGGGATTTACCGATGGCTCATGGCTCATCCTGAAGTGATATTACAGCTCCAAGATGCCCTTCAACAGGGGTAGATCAAGCTACAATACATGGACCAGTTCACAACTCTACACTTTGGATGAAAAGTCAAGCTTTAGCTGAATCGAGATTAGACTAGGTAGGGAGTAGCCATGAACCCTGTCTCACAACATGGGATGGAATCTATTCATCCTTACATTCCAGAACTCTATGCCCAATGGCAACAAGGTCGAGTGTCCCGTCGTACTTTTATTCGAGGGGCCAGTTTATTAGGACTCTCTGTAGGAGCCGCCGTAGCAGCTGCCTGTACTCCTGATCAATCTCCTGTTTCTCAAGCCACCCCCACTCAACGAGCGATTAAACGGGGCGGTAGCTGGCGCTGTGCCATGCCCATCCACGCTCTAGAACATCCTGCCCGGATCACATCTATTGAAGCTAGTAATTTGGTCAGGCACGTAGGTGAGTACTTGACCCAAACGGATGCCAACAATATTACCCATCCCCTGCTACTGAGCCGGTGGGAGGCTAGTGAGGATGCCAAAGTTTGGACCTTGCATCTACGTCAAGGGATTACCTTCAATAATGGCGATGCCCTGACTAGTGAGGATGTGCTTTTTACCTTTAAACAATGGCTTGATCCAAGCTTGGGATCATCGATGTTAGGGCTACTCACCTACATCAAGAGTAGTGATGATATTGAAAAAATAGATGACTATACCCTCCGCCTCTACCTGCAAAAACCCACGATTACCCTTCCAGAGCAACTCTTTCATTACCCTGCCATTATTTTGCACCGCTCCTTTGAAGGTGACTTTACCCAACAACCTATTGGTACCGGGCCTTATCTATTAGAGCACTACGCAGTCGGCGAGCAAGCCCAATTTAGACGTCGCCATGATTATTGGCGCCCTGGAGGAGATGGTCAACCCTTACCGTATTTGGATCAACTGTCCTATCGTGCTATGGACCGAGAGACTGCTATAGCCGCTATTCAAACAGCTGAGATTGATACTTTTCATCAGCCCCTGTTAGCGGATTGGCTTCAGCTTCAAGACTATCCAGATCTCAGGCTACAATCGGTGGCCACAGCCAATGCCTATATTTTAAAAATGCGCGTGGATCGAGAGCCTTGGACTGATCCCAGAGTGCGCAATGCTTTGAAGAAATGTCAAGATCGACAGCGAAGCCTCCAACAGATCTTTCAAGGGGAAGGCCAACTCTCTATTGATGCCCATATGGCCCCAGCTCATCCGGACTATGTTGCCATCGAGATCCCTCCCTATGATCCGGAAGGCTCACGAGCTTTATTGGCAGAAGCTGGCTATCCAGAGGGATTAACCGTAACCCTGGTCACGAAAAATGATGAGCTTGAACCTGCTCTGGCCCAGGCCTTGAAGGAAACTGCAGCAGCGGGTGGCTTTGAGATTCAATTGGATATCACGGATCCTGAGAGCTACTGGTCTCGCTGGACAGAGGTTGATTTTGGAATTACCGCTTGGTCGCATCGACCTTTGGCCACCATGGTTTTATCGCTGGCTTACACAGATGACGGGTGGGGATCTCCAGCGCCGTTTAATGAAACCGGTTGGATTGATCCTGAATTTAGCCAACTGCTACAGCAAGCAGAAACCACCTTAGATCTGGAGCAACGACAACAACTGATGGGCCAACTGCAGCAGATCATGGTTGAGCGAGGACCTATGGGTAATAGTTGTTGGCAACACCGCTGGAGTATTCACCACAAGGGGGTGCAACAAGCCATAGCTCATCCTTATGGATATGATCAACTGGAGGCCGTGTGGCTAGATCGCTAAGGCTTCAGCTTGAGTCTCAATCCAACCAACAATGGGACCGAGCCAGAAGAGGCTAAAGCTACTGCTTTAGAATTTTTATGGGTAAGCTTGCGTATTAGGTGACTGATCCCCATAATCTCTAGTCGGGGTTTGTCTAGTTCCTGTCTGAGGCTATCATGGCTGAGCTCCAACCTTTGCTAGTTTTTGATACTACCGCCATTCTGGCAACCCAGGCTAAACAATGGCAGGAGTGGGTTGACTTTGGTATCTGTGTACTCCCTCGAGCCGTCAACTCTGAATTAGACTTTCTCACTCAACGCGCCACTGAAGCCAGTGATGAAAGGATCGCCCGAGATTTTTTTCAATTTAACCGCGACAAGGCTTTCGCCATTTTAGACGCTACAGCTCTAGTCAAGGGGATCGAGGCTGAGGCCACGAGTCTGAGTAAGCGCTCCCGCCTAGTGCAAGCCATTGCTGAATGCAGCTATGCCCTTTCTAAACAATACTCAAGCAGCTTGGTCGTTTTGGTGAGTAATGATCGGCCTCTGGTTCAACGGATCCAGAATTTACAAGTTGCTAACTTATGTGCAGTGGCCGTGGCTGAACTCTTGCAATGGAGCCGTCATCAAAAACACCCAGCTACAGTTGATCAAGCCTTACAGCGAATGCCGGAGTTGCCTTTACCCCCTGTCCTTCAACCTGAGGAGCCTACTCATACATCTCCCTTATCCTTGACCGATGTCCCTCGAACGGTCCCCATCAAACGAGCAGCGGTTTCAGGAGCACGACTAAGCCGAGCTGAACCGAGTATCACCCAAAAAGTGATTAACACGGTGCAGTTGCTGATTGCTCTTGTGTTGTTTACGAGTGCTGGGTTGGTGGCCTGGCGCACAGTTGATCCTGAGGGTAGTCAAGGGTTTTGGGATCGGTTTAAATTGCCTGATATTCCTACCTTTGATATTGATCTGACCAATCCTACCTCTAGTCCTTAATAGTTAGCCTTTAAGCCTATGACCTTAGAACTCATTCCTGCAATCGATCTCCTAGGTGGCCAATGTGTGCGGTTGGTGCAAGGGGATTACCAACATGTTGATGTGTTTTCTCCCAATCCACTAGCTCAAGCTCAAACCTGGGTCGATCAAGGGGCCCCGCGCCTCCATTTGGTTGATCTAGACGGGGCTAAAACTGGTGATCCGGTCAACTTATCCATCATTCAACAGATTGTTCAGTCTATAGAGATTCCCGTTCAAGTGGGGGGAGGGATTCGGTCGCTAGCAGCAGCCGACCATCTACTAGCTGTAGGCGTTGAACGAGTGATTGTGGGGACTTTAGCCGTTGAACAACCAGAAATCCTAAGGCTGATGTGTGAGCGGCATCCAGG
Organism: uncultured bacterium; assembly: GCA_964434865.1. Classification (GTDB taxonomy): domain Bacteria; phylum Cyanobacteriota; class Cyanobacteriia; order Thermostichales; family Thermostichaceae; genus CAYSWV01. The sequence continues at coordinate 14,342 of CAYSWV010000006.1, read as the reverse complement.
TCGGATTGCAGTGGGGATTGATGCTCGCCAAGGTCAGGTATCAACTCGAGGCTGGCTGGCCTCAACAGCGATCGCAGCTACTGATCTGGCCCAAACAGTCAGTCAAATGGGAGCTACTACGATTATTTACACCGATATTCAACGAGATGGCATGTTGAGTGGGCCTAATCTAGACCAGCTTAGGACGATGGCTCAAGCTGCCTCAGTTCCGATTATTGCCTCAGGGGGCATCAGTTCGATTACTGATCTCCTCTCTCTACTAACCCTGGTGCCTACTGGAGTGACAGGAGCCATTATTGGTCGGGCTCTGTATACAGGAGCCATTGACCTACGTGAGGCAATTCGGGCCGTGGGATCAGGTCGCTGGCAGGATATCCCGCCTGACTCTGGATCTCGAGTGGTGTAACCCCAAGGAATCTCCAGACTGCACTCCCAGACTGCACTCCCAGACTGCACTCCCAGACTGCACTCAAGGAAAGATCATTTCAGCAATGGCCTCAAACCCAGCATCCAAGAGTTGATCTAACACGGCTTGGGCTGTACTCCGACTATCATAAAGCCCAGCTTCCAAAACATCACGACCATTAAAAACCGTTGCAACAGCGCCTGGAATTAGGCTTTGAAGTTTTTGTAGATCATTGTTTGGAGTCGGCGTTACCAGGATTCGAAACTGAGCTCCAGAGGTATTCGCAATGGGTCCATCACCAGTAGTAGAGTCAACAGGGGCCCCTGCACTGGGCGTAGGTGTTGGTTCAGGGCTTTGGGCTTGGAGCTGACGAACGCCAGGTGGCGGCAGTAAAGTTGTAATATCTAGAACTGGTTGAGCCTCTGAGGACACTAAAGGATTTGCGACCGGTTGAGGCACTAAATCAGGGGCCGGTGTTTTGACTACAGGGGGGGTAGCCTGAGCGATCGGTTGAGCTGGAGCCGCATCAGGTGTAAAGGGAACCGTTCTAAATTCTGCATCGTTTTCACTGACTGGCACGTTAGGCGCTGTACTGGTTGAGTCAGTAGTTGAGGGCGTTGCTGGTTGCGGATCTGGGGTTGTCAAAGGCGGTACACCTGTTACAGCTACCGTATCTGCGGGTGTCTCAGCAGGACTGGGAACCGTTTCAGCCGACTGAGCTATGGGTTCAGTAGGTTGGACTGGAGCAGATGGCGCTAGATCCAGAGTCGGAGCCGGTGCATTAGTTGGGGCTATGGGTTGGACTGGAGCAGATGGCGTTAGATCTAGAGTCGGAGCTGGTTCACTGGCTTGAGCTAGATCAGGGGCAGGCGTTGGAGGTGCTGCAGGTGTGGCCGGCAAGGTTAGAGAGCCATCAGCTACAGCGTTGGGGGCAGACGTTGCCACGGCTGGAATAATGGCTTGCCCACTTACATCAACCTGTCCTTGGGTCCCGCCTGACAATTGATTACCAAAAGCGACGATCACGCCACCCCGAGTTGAATTGTTGATGTCGAGATCACCATTGCCCTGAAAAACGTTATTACCCGGATCATTAGCTGTCCCTAGATCAGGAATACCACGGGTGATGGCGGTTAAACCGGTTTGTAGGTTTTGGCTAATTTGGTTGCCCCGTAATCGGGGTCGAGCATCACCACCAACAATAACGCCTGTACGATTTTGGAGAATGCGATTGTCCTGAATGAGGGGTGAAGATTGTTTATCAACTGTGATGCCAAACCCCGTTTCCTGAAATAAGTTATTCACAATAGTGGGGGCTGAGGTTCCTAACACGGAGATCCCGTTAGCGCCATTTTGATAAAACCGATTGCCCTCAATCCAAGCATTGGCCTCACCTGTTAGGAAAATACCATCATGGATACTGCCCACAAAGCTATTGTTATAAACCTTAGGCGCCGTTGACTCCAACCACAAGGCATAACCCCGTCGACCTTCATTACGCATCGAGACACCACGAATCTCAGATCCGCTGTCGGCCAGCATCGTCACATTTTGTCGAGCTAAAGTGGGGCTAATATAAGTGCCACCCCCTGAAATGAGAATACCTTCACCTAAAGTAGCTTCCTCGCCCCGTAAGATCTGGCCAGCTTTGAGTTTCAGGGGAAAGACTTCACCACTCGCTTCAGAATAGAGACCTGGGAGGAGCTGAATAATGGTTCCTGAGGGGGCTATCTCAGTTACATAGGTAAGAGTCCGATAGGGTGCTTGTTGGGAACCGTTCCCATTGGTATCACTGCCATTGGTAGCATCAACATAAATGACATTAAGACCTGAGGGGACAGGGGGAACCTCAGGAGTTGCTTGTTGATCAGAAAGGGTTGCATCTAGATTTGCTTGAGCAGAAGCCGGACTGGAGCTATAAAGTGTAGCCCAGGTCAAGGTCGTACTCATCACTAGACTCAGGCCTAAAGATCCCCAGAACTTGACAGGTTGATACAACCAATCATGAGTTGTCACTTCAGAGGCACGGTGATCGGTAGTCATGAGATCCTCAAGCAGGTAAACGGCAAACAATCGAAATCAAATGAAGCGATTTTAGCAAAGGTCTTAGGCAGGATCCTGCTAGCTGATTCAGCTCCAGATGCGTATCGGCGTATACCATAGTAGAGATCTCCCACCTGAGTATCCGTTAGCCTTATGGAGCTAAGTTAGCCTTGTGGAGCTAATGGATAGAACCTCAAACGCCATCCTTATTGAAGCGGTAGTCTGGTCTTTCGGCAACGCCTCCCACTTAATTCCGCTTAATTGAGGCACTTCATCCCTAAAGCTAGCGGATCAATACTGGGATCAAATTGAGTTTTTGGATCAAAAAAAGCCCCTTGCATCTGAGCTTGCTCCAGGTTGGTGTGTCTTAGATCCGCCCCTCTCAAATTAGCCCCAAGGAAGTTAGTCTGTGTCAAGGTAGCTCCACCCAAGGAGGCTTGATACAAGTTAGCCACCCTGAGATCAGCATGAGATAAATTAGCCTGCTGTAGTAGGGCTTTCCAAAGATTGCTACCCCCTAGTTGACTGGCTACCAGTACTGCTTTTTGCAAGTGTGCGTTTTGCAAATCAGCCCCCTTTAACGAAACATGAGCCAGATCAGCCTCTTCCAACAGAGAGCCATTGAGTAATGCAGAGCTAAGATTGGCTGATTTTAAAATCGAGATTTTGAGATTGGCTCCTGTCAAGTCAGCTTGCTTTAAATTAGCCTTGAATAAATTAGATCCTTTTAAGTTAGCCCCAGCTAAATTAGCCCGCTCTAGATCAGCATATTGCAAGTTTACACCACACAATTCAGTCCGTTGCAAGCTAGATTGCCTCAGCTGAATCCGTTGTAGCTGAGATCCGTTCAGGATAGCTTCCTTGAGATTACTCTTATTCAGGCAAGCTCCGATTAAATTGACCCCTCTGAGATAAGCCTGACTTAAATCAGCTTCTACTAAGTGAATACCATGAAAATCTCGCTCCCAAGCGGCATATCGTTCCAGTAATTCCGCTGCACGAAACAAACGTGGCATGAAGAAGCACTCCTATGAGAGAGGCAAGCTAGGTCTAAAATTATTCACGGCCATACCGAAACAGTAGCGACCCCCAGGTTAAGCCGGCCCCAAATCCAGCCATGACTCCGACATCGCCCGCCTCAAATCGGCCTTGATTGACCCAATGATTGAAAGCGATCGGCACCGATGCCCCTGAGGTGTTGCCATAATATTCAATGACAGAAGCCATACGAGCCGGATCTACCTCTAAGCGTTTAACAATGGCGTCTAAGATCCGTTGGTTGGCTTGATGTAAGAAGTAACCTTTAACGTCTGTTGCGGCAGTTCCTGTTTTGAATAAGAGCTTTTCAATGATGTCAGGAACTGAAGACACCGCAAATTTAAAAACTTCTCGTCCATTCATTGTAACGGGCTGGTGACGATACTGTCCAACTTGAATATCATCCACTAATGTTTGGGCCTCAGTCACCATCGCCAGGTTGAGAAGATGACAGCCAGAACCATCCGTGCGTAGCTCAAACCCTAACAACCGGCGCTCCGTGAGGGAATCAGTGGCTTCTAAGACGACAGCCCCAGCTCCATCACCAAATAAAATGCAGGTACTTCGATCACTCCAGTCTACAGTACGAGATAAGACATCAGCAGCAATCACAAGCGCTCGTTGATAAAGGCCGGTTTGTAAAAACTGACTGGCTGTCACCACGGCATAGATAAAGCCTGTGCAAGCTGCAGTCAAATCAAAAGCAACAGCCCGACTTGCACCTAAACCCTGCTGGACTTGTGGGGCTGTTCCAAAGCGTTCTGATCCGGTGGAAGTGGCTAAAATGACCAAATCAAGGGTTTGGGGATCGATACCGGCTCGGCTGAGCGCCTGCTGTCCAGCTTCTACGGCTAGATCAACCACACCTAGCTGCGGGGGTAAAATGCGCCGTTCTCCAATCCCTGTGCGAGGTCGGATCCATTCATCCGAGGTCTCAACAAATTGACTTATTTGATCATTGGTCAAAACCGGTTCGGGTAATGCAGCACCTACACTTACCAACTGGACAGCTCTAGATCGACTCGGCTCAGATACTAAAGTATTCATAGGCTCTTCAGATTGGAACTTAATGACCTAGCTTTCCCTAAAAAGGGTTAGAAAGAGCTGGGTGCAGAACTAAAGGTGTACTGAAGACAACGATAACCTCCAGAATCATAGCTTGGATTCAAATCAGCCAGACAATAGATTAGCTCAGCAGGGTTGGGAACCTTCGAGAGAGTCAAGGTCTAGGGACGGCACGGATCTAACTGATTCATCTCGAGGCCCTGAGTTATGGGTTCCTGGGCCATTGAGGCTAGAACTACCAGCATTATTCATGCTATCTGATCCATTGAATCCATGGGTGGATAGGTTGGTTGATGGGTTAGCGGCTAAGCTAGATGCGCTGTTATAGAGCGGGTCTGAAGTCGCATAGGCTTTTGATGGATGAGTCGTCGTTTCTGCATTGAGATTGATCAGACGAATTTGAGACTCCAACCGATTTAAGATATCTTGTTCTACGGCTTCTTTAGCTAGACGAATAGCATGATAGACCATGGATTGCTTAGAACTGCCATGGGTGATTACACAGACACCCGCTACCCCCAACAGTAAAGCTCCACCATACTCCACATAATCGATTCGACGTTTCACTTGCCTCAAGTTGGGAGCTAAGATCAACCCCCCTAATTGGCCTCGCCAACTACGTTTCAATTCTTCCTTCATGATCTGGGTAATGACATGGCCTACACTTTCAGCAAACTTTAACAAAATGTTCCCCACAAACCCGTCACAAACCACGACATCAAAATCGCCAGAGAGAATATCGCGACCTTCAGCATTACCCGCAAAGTTGATATAAGCATTGACCGCTAAACGTTCATGGGTAGTTATAGCGGATTCATTACCTTTATTAGGTTCTTCGCCAATGTTAGCTAGACCCACTTGGGGTGTCGGCATCCCTAAAACATAATGACTATAGATCGACCCCATGACCGCGAACTGCTCTAAAAACTTAGGTCGGCAATCGACATTGGCCCCAACATCTAATAGAAGGACTGGCTTGTTTTTAAGGGTAGGCAATAGTGCCCCAATGGCAGGTCGATCAATACCTGGTAGTCGGCCTAACCCCAAATGGGCTGCAGCCATCGCCGCCCCTGTATTGCCTGCTGCGACAACCGCATCACACTCCTTTTTGCGCAGTTGCTTCATCGCGACCAGGATTGAGGCTTTTTTCTTCCGTTTCAAGGCACTGACAGGTTCTTCGTCCATACCGATATCCTCTTCGGCTGGAATCAAGGTAACCCCACTCAGAGCCTCAGGCAGAAACGGTTGAATCGCTTCCGGCCGTCCAACTAGGGCAATTTCGACCCCTAATTCACGACGGGCTTGAAGTGCACCCTTGACAATTTCTTCGGGAGCGTAATCGCCACCCATGGCATCGACAGCAATTCGCACAAGTTGCCCTCAAACTGTTGCTTAGCTTGTTTCTAATGCGTTGTATCCAGGACAACCAAATGGGCTTAACCTGAACCAAATGCACCCAGATCGTATCAGATTTAGGTTCAGAAAATGCTTTAACTCAGGCAGCTTCGCATTGCGCTTAGCATTATCGGGTCGACAGTGATGGTTGATCGGCAAATAAGAGAGGAGCGATGCCTGAGGCTTGATTTAAGGGGATATCGAGGTTTAACTCATAGGCATAAAACTGATCGAGCCGACTACAAAAGGATTCAGGCGTCAGGGCTTGGACATTAGAACTAATAATGTAACTTTGAGAGGGGGAATTACGAAATGAGCGGTAAGCTTTTTGACAATAGGCCAGCTTGTCCGCCGCTGCTGCCCCCAACCACTCCTCTCCAGTGATTTGTCCAGACAGATCAACTCCCAGCCCGGTTGCCCCCATTAGACAGATCCAAAGCCAGACTAACCCCAATGCGATCACGATCATTTTGACCACTTGGCGTAGTTTGAATTCACGCATTGTGCCTCCATAGGATTGAGATCTAAAGTTTAGCGATCTTTGTGAGAAATAGCTCATTAGTGGACCGCTTAAGTGGACCGCTCATCCTGATCGGCTTGCCTCTACAAATTTCAGTAGCACGAGACCTCCCGGTTCAATAGAATTTCTTGAAATTTACATATGAAATTTACATATGAATAGGTTGAGCTAGCTACATCTCCGAAATAGAACGTAGTTTAACCACCACCAAAGTGATATCATCACGGATGGCTTGAGTTCCAATAAAGTCTTGTAAATCTTGAATGACAGTCTGCTGGATCTGATGGGACGGTAGCTCTCGATGGGATCTCACAACCTCACACAAGCGCGGGAGGCCATACATCTTTTTGTCAGAGTTTCTGGCTTCAGTCACACCATCGGTGTATAGCACTACTACATCTCCAGGGTCTATCCTGAGTTCAATATGATTGACAAACTCACGGATGTCTTCAAGGAGGCCTATCGGCATACCCAGATCTATAGTATCAATTCGTTCTAACGATCCATCTTGACGAATCACAAGCAGTTCTTCATGATTGCCATATAGTTTTAACGTTTGATCTTGATAATCTACTAGAGAGAGGGTCAAGTTCTTATCAGTTGCCATCCGCTGCACATTATCATAGATAACTCGATTCAGAATAGACATAAACTGGATCGGATCCTCTTCTTGGGCAACTAGCAAAGTCCGTACCGCTGTTTGAACCATAAGCATAATCACACCGCTTTGTAACCCGTGTCCTGTGACATCACCGATACCAAGTTTGATCCGACCTTGATCCACTAGTACATCGTAATAATCACCACCCACTTCTGAAGCAGGCTCCATATATCCAGCAATGTCTAAGTCAGGGATAGCACTTAACTCTTCAAGACTGGGTACAATCATTTGCTGCAACTGGCGAGTGACTTCTAACTCAGTGCTCATACGTTGATTTTCAACTGAAAGCTGCTCATTTAAGCGAGAGATTTCTTGGTTAGCTAAGGCTAATTCAGCTGTCCGTTCTGTAACTTTTCGTTCTAGGGTATGATACAGCCGAGAACTTTCAATTGAAATAGCTGCTTGGCTGCAAAGCATGTTAAGGACATTAATCCGATCAACGGTGAAGGCGCCAGCTGTTAAGTTGTTTTCTAGATAGACCATGCCAGTGAGCCGCCCCTGATTCACCAGCGGTGTACACAACACAGACTTAGGTTGAACAGCCAAAATATAAGGATCATGAGTAAATGGGTCTTCATGAGCTCCATCATTGAGGACAAGACCTTTCTGGGTGCGACTGACATAATTCACGATAGAGCTGGGTAGTAGGGGTAATTGAGTGGTCGGATCTAATTGATCTAAAGGAATCGATTGTAATAGGTTGATAGTCCCAGTTTTAACTGTGCTCTCTGCCTCAATCGCTAATGCTCCAGGTTGACTCTGAGTCGGTAACAGGAGATAACCCTTCTGAGCCCCTGCATTTTCAAGAACAATCTTCATTAATTTGGCGATCAAATGGTCTAAGACCAGTTCCCCTGAGAGAACTTGTGAAGCTTTAATAACGGTAGATAGATCGATCCGCTCTGATAGTTGCTCGTTCTCTGTTGAAGTTGTGATCTGAATGGGGTCAACATCTGACGGAGATCTAAGGATGCTTGAGGGACGATTCAAGGTTTGAGTTCGATCGAGCCAGGGAAACTGGGCCTCCATCTGCTGTCCTTTTTGCAAGGCTCCCCATCGATTGAAAGCATAGTGCGCCTTAAGTAGATAGGTTTCGGCAAAGTCGGCTTTTTGGTGGTTGAGCCAGAATAGAGCTGCTCGTTCACAAGCTATCGCTTCATCTTGTAGAAACCCATGAGCTTTGGCATTGGAGATAGCTTCATCATAGAGCTGAGCCGCTTTCCAATGAGCACCCTCTATACGAGCCTGTTCTGCTTCAATCAGCTGAGCTTTCTGCAAAAAATTATGAGGACAGGTTTGAGACCAATGGTCCAGCCGTTTGAGAGCTTGCTGTAAACGGGGGTGACTGGAATCAGAGGTTAATTCAGCTAACACAAGTGCTTCAAAGAAACTATGCTCAGCTACAGAAACAACACCTAAAATGAAATCGAGTAGAGGGGTTGCCTTTTCCAGCATGGTTAAAGCTTGATGCGGCTGGCGATTGAGATAGTAAGCGATCCCTTGCAGGATGTAGTATCGACACAAACCACTGAAACTTTTGTGCTGGGTACAAGCCTCAACATACTCTGCTTCTGTCAGACTAGGCTGATCTAGCGCAGCACCACTCAGTTGTTCAATGACTACCTGATAGCCTAGTAGGGAGTCAATCGCCCATTGGTTTTTCAATCGTTGACAAAAACGAAGCGCTTCTTGCAAAGCTGGCATCACTTCAAATAACGGTTTGCCCTGAAAAAATAGATTGGTAATCCGATAGCTCAACGTATATCCCACATATTGAAACTCGCCCGTCTCCAGTCCTGCATCAACACCCATTTGGTTGATAGCTTCAGCTTCACTTACCGGTCTGACCCACGACTGCACAAAGTTGCCCAGGATAAAACAAGCCCGGGCCGTTTGGGTTCGATTTTGGTAGCGTTGACTCAGACGTAACGAAAGTAAGGCTGACTCATACCCAGCTTGATAATCGCCTAGTACAGATCCAAGTAAAGTGCCATAGTTGGAATAGCCGTAACAAGACTGTGGCACATTACCGTGTTCTAAAAATAAGTTAATTGAAATGGCAACAATTAACTGCCATATGCGCCGATCATAGCGATAAGCAGCCGATCCTAAGTTTGAAAGTAGTTCTACTGCAAAAATTTGATCTGGATTGGTTATAGGCGGCAAATGCTCTAGCGAAGGCAGGAGTCGGGATCCTAGGACAGCTTGTAACTTAGCATATTCAGTTTCAAAAGCGGCTTCCACATCAGTTAAAGGTAAGGTGATCCCTAGAGCCGCCAGAGCCTCCTGTCCAGCTACTAAGGCTGCTTGATAATTGGTTTGAATAGTATACTGTACAATCAATAAGCTATAAACTTCAGCCAATTGGCGTGCTGTCAGATCACAACTCAGTAAACAATCAATCGTCATCTTTGAAGCCTCAAACTGCCCCAATAGGTATTGCACTTCAGCCCATTCTCGAAGTAGAGAGTACCTTAACGCTCCAAGACTTTGATCGTCGCTGAGATAGCTAACCCCTGCTGACAAATAGTGCTCTGCGGCTTGGTAGGCCGTAGCTTGCTTAGCACGGGTTCCGGCCTCTAAATTGAGCTGAGCCACCGCTTGTTTTTCTCTAGGCTCCAGAAGAGAACTACCAAGATTAAGATGATCAACAACTTCAAAGAGAGTATCTGGGTTCTGGGAGAGTTGCTGTTGCAAGAGTTGGCCGATCCGTAAATGTAAAGCCACTTTTTGATCGGATCTCACCAATTCATAAGCGGCTTGCTGCACCCGATCATGGAGAAAACTGTACTGAGAGATCCTGGCCTGACTTTTCTGCAAAATGAGGCCTGATAGTAGAGCCGGTTCCAAGATCTGGCTAATCTCAGTAGGTGTTTGGTCAGCTACAAGGCTCAGGATAGGGAGATCAAAGGTAGGACCAATACAAGCGGCGTAACAGAGTAAGTGCTGCACAGACTGAGATAATTTTTGCAGCTTAGCGGTCATGAGATCTACAACATTATCTGTGATCTGCTGAGATTCAATTTGGGCTAGGCTCCAATTCCAGGTTTGAATGGATGGATCAAAGACAATTAGATGTTCAGCTTCAAGTGTCTTGAGAAATTCATTGATAAAGAAAGGATTGCCCCCTGTTTTTCCCAAGATCAATTGGGCTAGTGGATAGACGGTTTCTGTTGTTTGGTCAAGGGTATCTGCTAGTAGCTGAGCAATTTGGCTAAGATTGAGCGGGTCAAGATAGAGCATTTGCGGCTCAATGCCGTCTTGTTTCAAAGTTGCCAGTGTTCGCATTAAAGGATGAGTTTCGTGAACCTCATTACTCCGATAAGCGCCAATGATCAGTAATGATTGCATCTGTGGATCACTTAAAACCAACTGCAATAGTTTAAGACTGGCTGTATCGGCCCACTGCAGATCGTCTAAAAAGAGTACAAGAGGATGGTCCATACATGACAGGACTCGGACAAACTGTTGAAATACCCGGTTAAACCGATTTTGCGATTCGGCTGGAGCCAGTGTAGGGCTAGGCGGTTGAGCACCTACAATCAACTCTAGCGCCGGAATCACATTGATGATCACTTGACTGTTAGTGCCCAGGGCGCCGATGAGTGACTCTCGCCATTGCTGTAACTGGGATTCCGATTCGGTTAAGACTTGTTGAATGAGTCTTGAAAAGGCTTCAACAATGGCTGAGTAAGGGGTAGTCCGCTGAAACTGATCGAATTTTCCTGATGTAAAGTAAGCTCGCTTTTGAGAAATAGGCTTATAGAGTTCTTGAACCAAAGAGGACTTGCCAATACCAGAATAACCCGCAATCAGGATAAATTGACTCTGTAACGTAGCTGTACTAGAAATCTCTTCAAAGGCTTGAAGCAAGGTCTGAATGGTTTGCTCTCTACCATAAAGTTTTTGGCTCACTTGAAATCGTTCTGGGATATCAAGACAGGCTAGAGAAAAGGTAGGAATCATTTTTGTGGCTTGCCATTGCTCCCAACAGTATTTCAAATCGGATTGAATACCTAAGGAGCTTTGGTAGCGATCCTCAGCATTTTTAGCCATCAGCTTTTGGATAATATCAGAAAGGCTCTGGGGAATGCCTAGATCGAGGGTATGTAGAGGCGGTGCTTCTTCAGCTAAATGACAGTGAATCACTTCTAAAGGATCATGGATACCAAACGGTAAATGGCCTGAGAGGAGTTCATAGAAGGTGATACCGATGGAATAATAGTCAGTCCGGTAGTCTAGGGCACGATTCATGCGTCCTGTTTGCTCGGGGGAGATATAGGCGAGGGTACCTTCCAACGTTGAGGGTGGTTCCATAGACAGCATTTCATGCTTGAATTGACTAGAAATACCTAAATCAATCAATTTGAGGATGTTTTTTTCAGGATTGATCACAATATTGTCTGGATTCAGATCTTTATGAATAACCTGGATACTATGCAGTTGGGCCAAACAGTCCACTACTTGAATAGCAATAGGCAGAAAAGTGGCAACTGATACTGGCTGCTGCCCGGCCCAGTTTTTGAGAGAAGTTCCGTTGATATCCTCAAAGATAATTGCTAAGGTACTTTGATAATCCTCAAGGGCATAAGACTTAATCACCCCAGAGAGCTGATGTTGATGACTCAGTTTAAATTCATGTTGATAACGTTTGATTTGGCGTGGAGTGGGGTAGGTAGAATTGAGGACTTTGAGAATCTGAGCTGGCTGGTCGGAGGAGGATTGGATCCTATACACCTGTGAGTTCAACCCGTTGTGAATTAGGGTTTTGATGGGATAGCTGATCCCTACCTGTGGGTTGGTGATAACCTTTGGTATTTCAGGATCAGACATGGTGGCCTCCTGCTAGCGATCTGGATTTCTCTTAACTTATTCTCGCTTGCTGCAAGGTTAGTGACCACGTGTCACTCAAGTCAAGGGACCACCAGATGCTTGTGAACAAAAAGCTAGAACGATCATGAAACAATGCTACGAACAAAAATCTCTAAAGTCTTCATCAGCTTGAATAATAGGAGTGATGTCTCCAGCCTGGTTTAAGGCTAATTTTCGAATATGCCATTGATCATCTGTCGACTTTTCAACAACAGTTGAGACACGAGCATCACTTTTAGATCCTTCGATAACGAAGTCAAAGCAAGCTTCTTGTCCATTTCTTATAGGACCATCAGGAACCCAACCCAATTTTATGGGTTTACCCAATTGCTCAACGATGATGGGATCGGCTTTAATGGTTTGCAAAGCAGGTTAGCCAGTGCTTACTCTTCAACTTAGATCAGCTCTTGTGGCTAGGGTGCCCTGTCCACATTAGATTTTCAGCTTCTTTATAGCCGATCAAGTAGCCCAGGCTTTCTGTGCCCCAACGTTGATTAAAGGGAAATCCTTTCAAAAAGGCTTGCCGACCCACTTCTTTGAGCAGTCCGTTCAGGTCTACGGTCACCCCAGAATGATAGGCTCCATTCATCCACTGGTAATACACGACTTGCGCTCCATTGCGCAGGGTTCTGTGGATCTCAAACAGATCACCCCCCTCAAGATGAACTGTGACTTGGTCAACAGCTGCCTGATCACCAGAGATGGAATTGATGTGGCTCACAGCTTTGCCAAAGGCTTGGCACAAAATACAAACCTGCCGGGTGCGTCTAGGCAAATGATCATCATATTCAGGCTTCATCGTATTGGGTTCTCTTACCCCTAAACTGATTCTGTAAAATTTTACATCCTTTATGTGTAGTTATCTTTAGTTTTTTTCTCAGCTGTAACGTCTCGCTTAATGGTGGATTGATCTCCAATGCTGATCGGATTCACCTCACAAGGTTCACAAGTGAGCAGAGAACCTGGCGATCGTACGGAAGCTGCACACGCCTATACGCTAGATGGGCATTGCCATTGGTGGGATTCCATAACTCGTCCTTTGCACACAACGTTCGTAGAATTGCAGCTTGCGTGCTAGTTAGTCTATCTGGAAGGGGGGCTGTCTCTCCCGTATGGGATAGCTTAATCAGTCGCTTCTGAAAGGCCCAATGTAAAACTCGTCCCCACTCAACGTCCACTGTATATTGGCTAGACCTTTTATGGATCAGAGTGCAAATAGCTGCAGTTATGGAGGGATGAACCACATCAGGGTTAGTCCGATCGAGCAAAGCGCTAAGAACATGAAATCGTAGATGCATAGCCAAATGTGCCGCACCATTAGGAAACGCCTCCTCGAGCCACTCAGGTTCTGCAATAGCTGCCGCCAGCTCCGTAATACTTTGGGGATTGTTTTGGGTAGCCTTGGATAGTGCAGCACTTAACCGGACCCGGCGATCTGAATGGTTGAGTAACTCAGTAATGTCATGTCCGAGTTGTCCGAAGACCATAGCAACACTGATCCAGGTGCCAGGATCGTAGCTAGCATCGCCAATAACTTTGATCAATTCAAAAAGAGGCTGGGCATCATCGGGGACAGCTTGGACTGCACCCAGGCCTGCTGCAACAGCTGCAGTGCGTGTCTGGTTTTTGGGATGCTGTAGACAGTAGCTGATCACTGGAATCGCATGTTGCACAAGGGCACGCAATGGGCGCTGTGTTACGAGACAGGCCTTGAAATACTCATCATCTTCTGAGGCATCATCAACAGAAGTTGGCAATGCTTTGTGGGTCCAAGCCTCGTAAACAGGCTGCCCGGGTGCGTTCTGTTGAACTGGATTGAGCAGATCCTCGTCTGCATCAACAGAGAGGAGGCTATTAGCGATGGTCTGGACAGCATATAAGATTGACGCGGCGGCGGGGTGCTCGGGTTTTGTGGCGATGAGGTCAATCAGAATCCAAAGCACAGGTATTGAAGCACTGTAGATACTTCCTTGGTGAAGAATGCTCCCCCACAACCAGTCGACGGCTTTGTCCAGGGACTCTTCCGACGAATCGGGCGCGAGGAAAACCTTGAGCTTCTCTGGAGCCTCCCAAGCTCCGTGGTACGCATGCGCCAAGTTGTTCCATGGCACAGTGGTGATGGATCGACGGATCTCTTCAATTGACTTAGCACCCTGTATCAAGGTCAAACTCCAGTCGCTGGATGATGAGAATCGACATTCAGGCTCAAAGGCACCATAAAACTCAGTCGACATCATTGAAGCTTTGAGATTATGAGAGCAGATCTATCATGTCATATAAATTTTCAATCTTGCAGCTAAAATCCTACCGCTAAAATGAATACTGGGGTAGGTCACACCTGC
>CAYSWV010000005.1:142088-157049 GCA_964434865.1 uncultured bacterium | reverse complement strand
GCTTAGTGCTGGCAGACTGGGAATCTCCGCGCCTTTAGGCCGGAGAGGATGTCAAGAGGCATAGTGGAATGAAGCTCAAAAGCAACAGGATGGGAAAAGGAATAGATTTAGAGAGGCTTGAGATCTTGAGGTAACAACAGACCTCTGTCTTTAGTCCCTATTATAGAGCGATCACGACCTTCAGCCTTAGCGGTGTAGAGGGCCTGATCACAGAGTGAGATCAAAGTGGCTGGATCAGCTTCCGAATCAGGAATGACGCTAGATATCCCCATACTGACTGTGACATGTTCACTCACTTGAGAAGCAATATGGGGAATACCTAAGTTATGGATCTGAGTCTGGATAGCCTGAGCAACTTGGCTGACCCCTTCAAGTGAAAGACCTGGCAAAATGACAGCAAACTCTTCACCTCCATAGCGGGCAACTAATTCTCGATACTCCTTTTGTCTAGCAATGGCTTGGCCAATCGCTTGAGCAACTTGATAGAGACACTGATCACCTGCTTGATGACCATAGGTATCGTTAAAAGGTTTAAAAAAGTCTACATCGCAGAGGATCATGGCCAAAGGTTGTTGGCTTTGAAAAGCTTGTTGCCACTCCTGGGTCAAGTACTCATCAAACCGACGGCGATTGGCAATTTGAGTCAAGCTATCTAAAACAGATAGACGTTGTAATTCTTGGTTGGCTCGCTTTAGAGCAGTTTCAGCTCGTTTACGCTCTTCAATCTCGTCACGCAACTGCGCATTTTGCTCTTGAAGTCTTTTCTGTAATTGACGGATCATTAGATGATTCTTGACTCGAGCCAGAACCTCAATCACCTTGAAAGGTTTGGTGATATAGTCTGCTCCTCCAACTGAAAAAGATTTGACTTTGTCCCAAGCCTCATTTAGAGCTGAAATAAAGATCACAGGAATTTCACGAGTTGACTCTGATGTTTTGAGCTTTTGACAGACTTCGTAGCCACTCATCCCTGGCATATTAATGTCAAGTAGGATCAGATCAGGAGGAGCGGCTTGAGCGGCTTTAAGGGCAATAGAACCATTAATCGCTTCTCGAACCTCATACCCTTGTTCTTCTAGTAAGGCTGAGAGTAAACGTAGGTTCTCAGGCTTGTCATCTACTAGTAAGATATCAGCCTTAGGAAAATCATTCTCCTGATTGTTCATAAGTCTCCTGACTCCCCTTGTGCATGAACATTTTGAATGCTCAGGACTCCCTAGCAAAATCATAGGTCACTTGCAGAGAATAAGACTATAGAGTCTCAAACTTGTTCCTATCTTCTACATTGAAACAGAATGACTAGTAGAGTCTTTGTGTTCAGCCTCCGATCAGAGTAATCTATTAACAGGTACTACAGGCTCTGCAACTGAATTCTAGATGGCTATCAAGTGTGTTGATTAATACATTGCTGATCTGCTGAAGCTTTGCTACGGCTACTCAAGTCAAGGCGGGGATCTGTCTCTGGTGTCAAGAGTCGTTTGGCAGGCAACCTATTTGTTAGACAACCTGCGGGAGTAGTAGACTATAGTATCTTTGAGTTGGAGTCGCTTCCTTCACTGTTGGAACCATCGTTGTGTTTTATGATCCACTTTTCTTCATTGCCGCATCATCCAACTAGCGATCAAGCCAATCAGGGCTACATCCTAGTCGTCGATGATACATTAAGCAATGCCCATGTCCTTAATACTTTTTTAGTTAACCAGGGCTATGCGGTTGCAGTTGCTCATGATGGTTTAGGGGCGATTGCTCAAGTTCAACAATGCCATCCTGACTTAATCTTGCTAGATATTAACCTTCCTGATCTCAGTGGTTATGAGATTTGTCAGTATCTCAAGTCTGATTTTTCAACAGCAAGTATTCCTGTGATCTTTGTCAGTGCTTTAGACGAAACATTGGATAAAGTTCAAGCTTTTTCAGTAGGAGGTAATGATTACATTACTAAACCCTTTGAGTTTGGAGAAATCTTGGCTCGAATCCATAATCAGTTGAGTATGCGCCGCATGCAGCAACAACTTCAGGATATGAATGCTGAACTTGAAGTCCGGGTCCGCGAGCGAACCGCAGAATTAGAGGCAGCTAACTTAGCCCTACGAGAGGAAATTGCCAAACGAGAGCAGGCACAGCAACAGCTTCTCCATATTGCTATGCATGATAGTTTAACCGGGTTACCTAACCGGATCCGAGTTATTGAGCGGTTGGGAAAAAATATTAACCGAGCTAATCAAGATCTAACCTATGGATTCGCTATTTTGTTTATCGACTGTGATCATTTTAAAGTCATTAACGACTCTTTGGGTCACCTGATTGGAGATTTACTCCTGATTGCGATTGCCCAACGGATTGAATCTTGTCTGAATGCCTCCAGCCTGTTAGGTCGGTTAGGGGGAGATGAATTTCTGATTTTAATTGAAGATATTCAAGATATTTCACAAGCCTCAACTTATGCTGAATGCATTCAAGCAAGCTTAGTTCAGCCCTTCCAGATCAAGCATTACGAGATATTTATCAACGCCAGTATCGGTATTGTGCATGGTGTGGGGTATGCTCAGCCGGAGGAAATCTTACGAGATGCGGATACGGCTATGTATCAAGCTAAGTCCCGCGGCAAAGGCTGTTATCAAGTGTTTGAATCTTCAATGCATGAGCAAGTCATGTCAAGGCTTAAGCTGGAAACCGAACTCCGGTGGGCTTTGGAGCGGCAAGAGTTTCAACTGCATTATCAACCCATTGTCTGTCTCAAGACTCAAAAAATTGCGGGCTTTGAGGCTTTAATTCGATGGTTGCATCCTGAAAAAGGGTGGATCCCCCCTAGCGTCTTTATTCCTGTTGCTGAAGAAATAGGCCTTATTATTCCCATTGGTAATTGGGTGTTAAAGCAAGCTTGTCTCCAATTGCAACAATGGCAGACCTTAGCGCCAAAGCTGTCCTTAACCATGAGCATCAACATATCCATGAAACAGTTTATTCATGCTCATTTAGTGGACAGTTTTGAGTGTGCCCTACTAGAGTCTGGATTGAAAGATGGCAACAGTCTGAAGGTGGAAATCACAGAAAGCATTATGATGGATAGTCCAGATATTGTGGAAGCGATCATCGACGAATTACGGAGTAAAGGCGTTCAAGTTAGCATAGATGATTTTGGGACTGGGTATTCATCCCTGAGTCACTTGCAGCGCTTGACAGTCAACACGCTGAAAATAGATCAATCCTTTGTGCGACAGATCGATTCGAGTCCTGAAAATAACGGTATTGTTAAAGCTATATTGGCGCTGGCCCAAAATTTAGGTATGGATGTAGTGGCTGAAGGTATTGAAACGCCTAATCAATTTGAACGTCTTCTGCAACTAGGATGCCCCTATGGTCAAGGCTTTCTTTTTTCTAAACCCATGGATGCTAGTACTGCTGAGGCTTATCTTTTAAACCAACAAGAGCTATTAGGTGTTGCTATTGGTAATCATCAGACCCAAGCCTAAGCCTTAAACAAAATGTCCCAGCCCACAACTGCAATAGCCAGATCAGCCAGCAGATGGCTCCAATAGCCTGACCAAATTGAACGGGTGGCAAGGAAACACCAAGACCAGATCATTCCAGCCCCAAAGACACCTAGGGATCCAATACTAACAACCCAAAGATTACCGGTAAGAGCTAGTAGCGCAATGGTGTGATGAAGGGTAAAACAAAAGGCTGCTAACCCAATAGCACTCAACTGGGGTACTAAGACTTCACATTGACGATACACAAACCAGCGCCAAATATACTCTTCGACCAGAGCATTAATCACTGTAAAGTAAAGCGCGGCCAAGCCATAGATGACTGGATGGCTCAACCCAACCTGAGCAGCTTGTTCTTGGACAAAGTGGGCATCGATTAAACTAGATCCCAACCCTTTGTAAGCCACCCATATCGTTCCTAGTAGCCCTAAGCCTACTACAGTCCCAATCCAGCCATCTCGGGGGGTCGGAGGGGACAACGATAAAGTACCCTTTTCAATAGCAACAAACCAGATGATAGGCAGGCCTATGATCCCAAACCGAGTCACCATGAAGATCACCTGGCCCCAAAGCCCAGGTATATAGTAGCGACTGGCAATACCTCCAGAAGCCGCAGCAGTCAATACGATCAAAGCACACGTGGCTTGTAACTTTTTCTGATCAAGCATTCCTAGCATAGATAGCAACAACCACCCAGTGCTCACTCTCTTTGATCATTCCAAAGACTAACAGCTCACACCCTGGATCATTTAGCCAAGTGATGAGGGTTTCGATCTATCTTGAGCAGCTCTTGAGCAACAAAGTGTTAATCCAACAAGTCACGGGATTGTCTGACCACATCAAAGAAATGATGCACATTGGATTCTGGAGTGGTCTGGTGAATGCCATGGCCTAAATTCATAATGTGACCTTGGGGGCCAGCTTTACGAATCACCTCTAAGGTACTGGCTTTGATTAACTCTGGTGATCCTAGTAATACCATGGGGTCAAGATTACCCTGAACAGGTAGTGATCCCAACGTCTTACGAGCATCAGCCATATCCACCATCCAATCCAAGCTCATAATATCAACACCAGACTGGGCCACCCGATTTAAAATACCTGCACTCCCGTTAATGTAAAGAACTAATGGAGTATCCGGGTAGATACGCTTCACTTGCTCAACAATGAGTTTTTCATAAGGTAAAGCCCAGGTCTCGTAATCAGAAGGACTCAGCTGCCCGGCCCAAGTATCAAACAACTGTACGACTTGAGCACCACACTCAATCTGATAACAGACATAACGAGCAATACTATCAGCTAAGAGTTTGAGTAATTGATGCAATAGTTCAGGCTCACGATAGGCCATGGCTTTTAAGATGGCATAGTCCTTAGAGCTTTTTCCTTCTACGGCGTAGCAGGCTAACGTCCACGGTGATCCCACAAAGCCTAATAACGTCGCTTTTCCTTCAACTTCTCGCCGTAAAGTTCCCAAAATGGTCTGAATAAACGGTAGAGACTCTGCTGGATCTAACACGCTTAACTGTTGAATTTGCGCAGCGGTTCGGATGGGCGGATCGATAACCGGTCCTTGATGCTCAACTAATTCAAATGGGATTCCCATTCCCTCTAAAGGAGTCAAAATATCAGAGAACATGATCACCCCATCTGGAGCAAAGGCTCTAAAAGGTTGGAGGGAAATCTCAATAGCTAAATCAGGGTTTTCACAACGCTCTTTGAAGGTGTACTGTTTTTGCAAACGACGGTAAACTTCCATGTAACGTCCAGCTTGCCGCATCATCCAGACAGGAGGACGTTCAACATGTTGACCACGAGCAGCTCTGAGTAATAGATCGCCAGTAGTTGCAGAAGACGGTGAAGTAGATGGGACCATAATAGCTATTGAGTATTGAAGCGCATCTGATCATGACATTCTAGCGGGATGAAGGGCAAGGGGCTGGTGTAAGTGTTCTCATTTCGTTGCATTTGAGGACCAAGACAAAAGATCCGATAAAAACCCATAAAAAAAGGACCCCTAAGGATCCAAATTAACTAGTTTATAGTTTATGACCGCAAAGGGCCTAAACCTAGAGTGAGGATGTTAGCTCATCGTTGCATGGCTACGATCAAGTGTTTCCCGAAATGTAGGCTGAACCTTACCTTGAATTCGAGTCCAGTACTCATCAATATGCTCTAAGGGACCCACAGAGGCTGCAGAACGCAGGAGCAGCGATTGCTGGCGAAACTTCAGATCACGATGGTGACCTACCAGCAATTGTCTGGCCAACGCTGCAGTTGGAAGAGAGTTAGTAACCGGTTGGGGGGTCTCCTTGGCTACAGGCTTATAAGCCAACCCTCGATACTGCATATCCAATGTTGTGGATAAAACAGGGGGTTTGCTGAGATGACGGAACCGCCAATCTAATCCCCGATACTTGCTACCTTGGTTTCCCAAACTAAAAGGCTTAGCTTGGGTGGGATCAAAGTCAATACCCCGATAAGTCAGTTTCATGGTCGCCTCCAAAAGCTTTAGTCATGACAGAAAAGAGCAAAGAGGCGCGTTCCTTCGGGAGAGGCCCCTACTTCCGTCTCTACACTGACTAATCTAGATATCAGATCAACCTTGGAGTAGAGATGAACGATTTATCCTATGTCTGTATTATACGTTACGGTTTTGGAAGAAACAAAGATCGGATACCCGATAATTTTGTATCGATTTATTACTATATGCTATAAGTTTCTATGGGTAACCCATACAGGAGCTGACAGAATAGCTGATAGCAGGCAAGAACTTGTGATCAAAAGGGGTATGGGTAGGAACTTGCGATCAAAAGAATTGTGGAGACGATTTAGCCTATGCCAAACTAAATAAAGCTTTAAGATCATGCTCGGAATAAGATGAAACGATCTTCACGTCTGTCTGAGAAAACCGCCACTAAAGTCCTAGAGTTAGCCACTCAGTTGTACGTACAACAGGAACAAACCGTATCGCTAACTGATCTCAAGGAAGCTGGCTCAGAAGTCCAAATCCCTTCAGACTACATTGAACAGGCCTTGGATCAACTTCAGGTACAGGCTCAGCACCGGCGTCGATTGACTGTGGGGGTATGTGCTGGCGTGTCGAGTTTAGTGATTACCCTAGGATTGGGTTTAGGTTGGAGCTATAACTTATTGGCTAGCTGGCAACAACGAGTCACCTCTGCCTCTGAGATCTTAGCCGGTACCTCAGAGCGGGGTGTACTTGGCCTTAGATCCTCTGAATATATTGAAAAGACTGCTTGCTACAATCTGGCGGTTCAGGAGATCAATCAATTGACATCAACCTTTCCACTTTCTGTCACGGCAGCTCTCTTTAATTTTGAACCGCAAGCTCTACAGCAAGGTGTCTCAGCTTCAGATTGGGGTCAGTTATCGACAGTAGCTCATCACCAAGGGACCGCTCAAGCCTTTGATCAATACTGCCGCTAATGTCAGTCTAGTTGCTGGCCGCTGAGTTGGCTCCACCTGGTGAAAGGGTATTGGGTTGAAAAGCTCCACTGCCATCAGGAATGCGTCCAACTGAATTAGGACTATCAACCCCTCCTTGGTTAACTTGAGGCCCCCCAAATAGACTCACTAGACTGGCATCTTCTGGGCCATTGCCATAGACTACAGCATCCACTAAATTAGCTGTGCTAGGTGGCGCTAACACCGAAAAAGGACCTTGGTAGAGAGCAATGGCTTCGGCTACATTTTGGAGCAAGTTGAAATCAGGCATGACATCAAGATCACAGTTACTCACATTGGCACTATCACCGCACAACACAAAGTAGCCCTCAGCATTGGTAGATTCACCTGAAAGATCAAAGGCAAATAGGGACAGATCATTGCCAAAAAAGTCACCATCAAAAAAGACAAGCGTTAACCCATTTAATGAGGTATTCCCAACCCCACCATCGTAGATCTCTACAAACTCAGCCCCTTCACCTCCGGCTTGGTCGTAGTCAAATTCATTGATAAACAAGGGGATAGAAGGTGGAGTTGGCGATGGTCCGGGACTGGGACTCGGCAGTGACATCACATTGGCTTCGCCAGGTGTCGGGGGATTAGGTTGAACCGTTCCTGTGCCGTTAGGGAGCCGACCAATTGAATTAGGACTGTCAATGCCACCTTGTGAAACTTGGGGGACTCCAAAGAGATTCACTAAACTTTCATCTGGATCACTGTTGCCATAAACTACAGCATCGATCAAGTTCAAAGTAGTCGGAGGGGTGAAATTCTCAAATGGGCCTTGATAGACAGCAACGGCTTCAGCTTGATTTTGAAGGATATTAAAGTCAGGTGTAACATCTAAATCACAATTATTGACACTAGCACTATCACCACATAGAACAAAATAGCCCTCAGCATCAGTGGTTTGACCCGACAAATCAAAGGTTCGATAGGCTAGATCAGGAAGTTGGGCCGCCCCATTGAAAAAGACTAGTGTTAATCCATCTAGAGGTGTATTCCCACTACCGCCATCGTAAAGTTCAACAAACTCAGCAATCTCGACACCCGCTTGATCATAGTCAAGTTCATTGATCACAATTGAAGTTGTAGTCGGACACGGACCTGGTAGACTCACCCCTGGAATAAAGCCGATATCTGACTCACTAACCAACCCAGAAGCTGCTAGTAGTTCGTTAATGCGATTTGCAATAGCAGCTGGATTGGGGCCAACTTGGAGACGAGCTAAGATAGCGGCAACATCCACAAGGCTAAAGGGTCCGGGATCAACATCCACATAATTGAGATTACAGTCTGTTGGAACCGGATTAAGATTAGCTACGGTCACCAGATCAGTCGCATCTAAAAGATCATTGGCTCGATCACTAATAGCCTGTGGGGTTGGTGTATCCAGTTGAAGAGTGGCTAGAGCAACAGCTACATCCAAAACACTTGTTTGGTTAGGATCACCAAAGTAAATGAGATGAGTACTGTTAGCTTGAATAGGGTGAATTTGAACTCCAGTACCATCCCTAACTCCAGACACCACTAATTGATCATCGATTTCTAGCTGTTCTAAGGCAGACTCTAAGGAAACAGTATACGATGTCCATCCTGATCGAGACACCTGTGACATCCGAGTCAAGACAGCGGATCCGAGACGAATATGTTCAGGCAATGGACCAGATGGATAATCCTGATTTTGCAGATCAACTCGCCAATGGGCAGCGTAGTCAGATGGGATCGGTGCCTTGAGTTGAGCCACCCCATTCAAAATCTGCCCTGAGATCTCAGATGAATCCAGTGATACGGTTTCTGGTCCACTGGAGATGCTAGTCTGCAGCGGGCGACTACAGGAACCCAAGAGACAGGTAAATAGGATCAGCGTTAGACCCAAATGAGGGCTTGTTTGAAATCGGAAAGTCATACTGAAGTCCTAGAAGTTCCATCCTAGCTGGAGTGGCCATGCACAAGAATACCATCAACTGGACAAACTAAACTTTTGATCACGCCATCATTTCAATGGGGATCCTGATTTTAAAGCCTGCTTGCTTTTCTCTGGGATCTCTTCTAAAGGCTGCAGCTGAGCTGGATCCTTTGTTGGTTATCTTCGTTGGTTATCTCTGATGAACCCAGATCTAAAAACCAGTCTGAACAGTCAATTGAGTATCAGGTGTGATGGGCCACAATTGAGCTGTCGGTGTTGTGCATTGATTGGTACATGACTTGAGACAACACGATGATCAGAGGTAGGACTTTGCTATGAGCCAACATTCTCCAGAACCGGGGGTTATTGCTCGGTTTTTCCAGTTTGAATCGTTGGGAACTAACTTAAAAACTGAGGTGATCGCTGGGGTCACGACCTTTATCACCATGGCCTACATTTTGGTGGTGAATCCTGGGATCCTCTCCAATGCTATTTTCCTCACTGAGAGTGGTGATCTCTTTGGCGAGTTGGTGGTAGCCACGGGCGGATCAGCTGCTATAGCCACACTGATTATGGGGTTAGTGGCCAATTACCCGATAGCTCTAGCTCCAGGAATGGGCCTCAATGCCTTTTTTGCCTTTTCAGTGGTATTAGAATTAGGTATTGCTTGGCAGTTGGCATTAGCAGCTGTGTTTCTGGAAGGCTTGCTCTTTATTGGTCTTACTTTGACTCAGTTACGGGCTGCCATCATTCAAGCGATTCCAGATTGTTTAAAACGGGCCACAGCGGTGGGGATCGGGTTGTTTATTGCTTACATAGCCCTTACGGGTGATCCTATGGTAGGTGGATCGGGCCTGATTGTAGCTTCGGAAGCCACTTTGACAACCTTAGGTGATTTGAGCAACCCTACAACCTTGATGGCTTTACTGGGCTTATTTACAACCGTGGCGCTAGTTGCTCGTCAGATCAAAGGTTCACTACTGTGGGGCATCTTGATCACAGCCTTTTTGGGATGGTGCTTAGGCATTTCCCCATGGCCACAAGGCATCATGAGCTTTCCTCAATGGCCACAAGATTTATTAGGGCAGGCGATCACAGGCCTCAGCCAAATTGGCTCTGCTGGGGTAGCCAACTTTATAGCAATTTTGTTTGTATTTCTGTTTGTAGATTTGTTTGACACTATTGGCACCCTATCAGGACTGGGGATCCAAGCGGGCTTGATCAATGAAGACGGAGCTTTACCCAAAGCTAATCGAGCGTTGATGGCCGATGCTATTGGGACCACAGCTGGAGCGTTGTTAGGCACTTCCACTGTCACCAGCTATATTGAGTCAGCCTCTGGAATGACAGCAGGGGGCAAATCTGGATTTACCGCGGTAGTGGTGGCCGGTTGCTTTATACTGTCTATTTTCTTTATTCCGCTGTTATCGGCTATCCCAGCTTATGCAACAGCTCCAGCCCTCCTAATGGTAGGCGTCTGGATGATGGGGAATGTTGCAGCGATTCGATGGTCTGATCCAGCTGAGTCGATCCCGAGTTTCTTGACGGTGATACTGATGCCTCTTACCTTTTCAATTGCTGAAGGTCTAGCTGTGGGCTTTATCGCTTACCCTCTACTGAAAACGTTTCAAGGTAAAACAGCCGATGTCAATTGGATAGTCTGGAGTTTAGCAGCTGTATTTACGGTGCGGTTCGTATTATTGGCTTTGAACATAGCTTAGATTCCAGATCTAATTCCAAGATTGGCAACTATTCAAGTAAGGATCAAGATGTTAAAGATGAACCAGCCGCCATGCTAAACCATTTCACCGGGGAACTGGCAGCGATGAGTGCTGCTTTGCTGTGGGCTATTGCCTCTGTTTTCTTTCACCAACTAGGCACTGCTATTCCACCGGTTGCGCTCAACTTCTATAAAGGTTTAGTGGCACTGAGTCTGTTGATACTTGTGATTCTGCTGCAAGCTCACCTCTCTGTGTCTCATGCACCGATAGAGATCAGGAGTTGGATGTTGTTGTTATCGAGTGGCATGGTTGGGATTGGAATAGGTGATACCGCTTTTTTTGGAGCTTTAAATCGACTGGGTGAGCGGCGGTCAGTGCTAATGACTGAGACGTTGGCACCACCCCTAACCACTATGATTGCTTTTGTGGCTTTATCAGAGTTCCTATCAAGAGCAACCTACTTAGGCATGGTCATTACGATCGTGGGGGTTGCAGCTGTGATCATTGAACAAACGTCAACTACTCCGATCCGATCGTCTAACCTAGCTGGGGGAATCGGTCTGGGTTTGGTAGCTGCTTTATGCCAGTCAGTCGGTAGCGTTCTATCACGGGCCGCTCTCACTCAAGCCGATATTGATCCGCTATGGAGTGCCGGCATCCGAATTGCTGGGGGCGTGCTAAGTTTAACGCTTTGGCTCAAGCTAACCAGGCAAGCCTTTTTCCCTGACCTAGTCCGATCAATTAAAGTCTGGCGGTTAATTATGATAGCTACCTTGATGGGGACCTTTATGGGCATTTTCTTACAACAATTAGCCCTTAAGCATACTCAGGCTGGCATTGCCCAAACTCTTTTAGCCACTAGCTCCTTATTCATTGTCCCAATTGTTGCTATGCGTGGGGAACGTGTGTCCAGTCAGAGTATCTGGGGCGCTATAGTGGCTTTTTCAGGCATTGTGGTGTTGTTTCTAAATTGAAATCAATAGTAATAGCGAATAGGATAGCCAACATAAAACTTCATACAAAGCCATCCGATTGCAGAGTATGACACACTATAAGCCGGACATCTCATGATTGCAATAGATTATGGTCATTCAACTGACACCAAATACCTACGAAGATCAGACTCAAACTATAGCGCAACAACTCTTAGCAGCTTCAACCTCTGAACGCTCCTTCCTAGCTCAAATGCGAGATCAGATGCGTTGGGATGATCGGCTGCTCCAATGGGCTATGGAGCATGATAGCCTACGAGTGCCTCTGTTTCGGCTAATAGATTGTTTGCCCTCTTTACAAAGTAAAGCTGAAATTGCACGTCATCTTCAGGACTATTTAGGTCATGAGAATGTTGAACTACCCACGCTCTTAAAAAATCTTTTAAATTATACTCAGCCCGACTCATTGCCGGCTCAAATGGCTGCGACGACCTTTTCTACGGCTGTTGAGACTCTGGCTCGGCGCTATATTGCAGGAGAATCGGTCAAACAAGTTACTAAGACAATTGAAAGCCTACGTAAAGATAAGATGGGATTTACCCTAGATCTCCTAGGGGAAGCTGTTATTACTGAAGTTGAAGCTCAGTCTTATCTAGAGACTTATTTGAAGTTAATGGAAAATCTGTCTGCCGTCGCTCCAACCTGGCCAAAATGTCCTGAAATTGATGAGGCTGAGGGGAGTCCAATTTCTCGGGTACAAGTCTCTGTGAAGTTAACAGCCTTCTATTCCCAGTTTGATCCATTAGATCCAGAGGGTAGTCGTCAACGAGTCAGTGAACGGATCCGACTCTTGCTCCGCCGTGCTCAGGAGTTGGGGGTTGCCATTCACTTTGATATGGAACAGTATGTTTATAAAACTCTTACCTTAGAGATTTTGAAAGACGTGTTAATGGAAACAGAATTTCGAACGCGTACTGACATCGGTGTTACCCTGCAAGCTTACTTGCGAGATAGTAGTTATGATCTACAAAGCTTACTCGATTGGGCCAAGCAACGATCACATCCTCTCACTATTCGTCTAGTTAAAGGGGCCTACTGGGATCAAGAAACGATACGAGCGATGCAGCGACACTGGGTTCAACCAGTTTACAACATCAAAACTTCAACAGATCTAAATTTTGAACGCTTGACGCAAACTTTGCTAGAAAATCATGCGTATGTCTATGCAGCTATCGGTAGTCATAATGTCCGATCGCAAGCTAAAGCCATTGCCATTGCTGAAGCCCTCAAGGTACCCAAGCGTGCTTTTGAAATGCAAGTTCTCTATGGTATGGCTGATCGATTAGCTAAAGCCTTGGTCGAAACAGGACACCGAGTCCGAGTGTATTGTCCTTATGGAGATCTGATCCCAGGCATGGCCTATTTGATCCGGCGCCTTTTGGAGAATACTGCCAACAGTTCATTTTTGCGCCAAAGTATAACCGGAGTAACCTCAGAAGCCTTATTAGCGCCCCCACAAGATCAAGTCGATCCAGCTCAGATTCCTGATCACAGTCATGCATTCCAGCCTGTTCCTGACACTGACTTTAGCGTAGCGATGCAACGGCAGCCTTTTATCGATGCTTTCAAACGAGTTAACTCTCAGTTAGGCCAAACCTACAAACTCCTGATTAAAGGGCAGTGGACAGCTACTGAAACCGTTTTAAAGTCAGTCAATCCCAGTCGCCCCCAAGAGATCATTGGTCAGATCAGTATGGCTAATCAAGATCAAGCTCAACACGCGATTGCAGCAGCTAAACAAGCCTTTCCAGAGTGGCGGCGAACGCCTGCTACCGAGCGATGCGCGCTCATCCGACGAGTGGCTGATTTGATCGAGCACCAGCGGGCAGACTTTGCTGCTTGGATGACATTAGAGGTGGGTAAGCCTTTACGCCATGTGGATGGTGAAATTTCAGAAGCCATTGATTTTTGTCGCTTTTATGCCGATGAGATGGAACGCTTAGCTCAACCCCGCCATCGAGATGTAGCCGGTGAGGTGAATTATTACCACTATCGACCCAAAGGCACAGCAGTTGTGATTGCACCTTGGAACTTTTCGCTCTCGATCCCATTGGGCATGACAGCTGCCGCTTTGGTAACTGGGAACTGTGCCATTTTGAAACCAGCTGAGCAATCATCAGTAGTCGCGGCTAAGTTAGCAGAGATCATGGCTGAGGTTGGTTTTCCACCTGGTGTTTTTCAATTTTTACCTGGACAAGGAGAAGCGATTGGCCCCTATTTAGTAAATCATCCTGATATTCATTTGATTGCCTTTACAGGATCTCAGGCTGTGGGCTGTCAGATTTATGCCCAAGCGGCTCAACTACAACCGGGTCAACGCCAGTTAAAGCGAGTGATTGCAGAGATGGGAGGGAAAAATGCCATTATTGTGGATGAAAGTGCCGATCTTGATCAGGCTGTTAAAGGAGTGGTCACCTCGGCCTATGGCTACAGCGGCCAAAAATGTTCAGCTTGTTCCCGTGCTATTGTGCTGAATTCAATTTACGATACGTTTTTAAACCGGTTAGTGGAAGCTGTACGATCTCTCAATGTAGGACCAGCTGATGATCCAGCCACTCAAGTAGGGCCTGTAATAGATGGTGACGCTCAAGCTCGCATCTTAGAAACCATCACTGAAGCTAAGACCTACGCTAAGGTTGCCATTGAACGAGCAGCTCCTGAACAAGGCTATTTTGTGGGTCCCGTTGTGTTTACTGATGTTGATCCTCAATCTGCATTAGCCCAGTCAGAAATCTTTGGACCTGTTTTAGCAGTGCTTCGAGCTCAAACATTTGCAGACGCGCTAGAGATCGCCAATGATACAGATTATGGCCTAACAGGTGGAATCTACTCCCGCACGCCCTGCCATATTGAACAAGCTAAAGCTGAGTTTGCTGTGGGCAATTTCTATGTGAACCGAGATATTACAGGGGCCTTAGTGGATCGGCAACCTTTTGGAGGCTTCAAACTATCAGGAATCGGTTCAAAAGCAGGGGGACCGGATTATTTGTTACAGTTTATGGATCCACGAGCTGTCAGTGAAAACGTTCAACGGCAGGGATTTGCTCCTATCGAAGGATCTGCCTATTGAAGTAATGAGGACATAGGCTTAAGATAACACCTTCTTTGAAATGACACCTTTTGTGCTAATGGCAGGATTTAATCTAGATCCTGTCTTAATCATGGCGCTCAATCATGCTAAAGTTTTATGCATCTAAAAAGTGAACTCTTATCAATTTAACCTGATTAACTCCGAGATCACGTATAATTTTTAAGCGGATTCATTGCTAGTCTACTTATATTCTAGGAATGGGTAAGCTTATCATACCTTCTCTTAGCCTTATCTTAACGGAAGTGCTTTAGACCTTTGGACCCTAAACCTTTGGACCCTAGACCTTTGGACC
>CAYSWV010000005.1:128010-141988 GCA_964434865.1 uncultured bacterium | reverse complement strand
ACCTTTGGACCCTAGACCTTTGGACCTTATATAGTAGGTGCTGTCAAAATGTGCAGCTATGATCCGGTTGTACAATCTGCTGAAATCCTAGTGGTTGATGACATTCCACTCAACTTAAGGCTGCTAACTGGGATTCTAACGCAGTTAAATGGCCGAGTTCATCAAGCTCAAAGTGGAGAAGAAGCTCTGAAGCTAGCATTAGAGTTTACACCTGATATTATCCTACTAGATATTTGTATGTCTGGCATGGATGGCTTTGATGTGTGTCGCCAGCTTAAAGCTAATCCGCAGACTCATGATATTCCTGTAATATTCATTACAGCACTGACAGGATTAGAGGATAAACTGACAGCCTTTGAATTGGGAGGGGTTGATTATATTACCAAACCTTTCCATAACCAGGAAGTTCTGGCGCGGGTCCGTAGCCAATTACTGGTACGTCAGCTCCAAAAACAACTCCAAATCCAAAATCAGCGGTTACTCAATGAGATTTTGGAACGACAAGAAGTAGAGACATCTTTACAAACTGCTAATCAAGCCTTAGATCGAGCCAATAAGAAATTAGAGTTTCTGGCCACTCATGACGAACTCACACAATTACCCAACCGCCGCTATTTCAATGATTACCTACATCGGATCTGGCGTCAGATGCAACGCGAGCAAAAGCCCCTCAGCTTGATATTGAGCGATATTGATTATTTCAAAAATTACAATGACACCTATGGCCATACGGCTGGTGATGTGTGTCTAACTCAAGTTGCCCAAGCCTTGGCTCATGCAATCCGACGACCGTTTGATTTAGCCGCCAGGTTTGGGGGTGAAGAGTTTGTGATTATTTTGCCTAATACCAATCTGGCTGGAGGCCTCTATGTGGCTGAGAGGGTGCTGGATTATGTCCAAGCGCTGAACTTACCTCACTGTGCATCCATAATTAGTAGTCGGGTCACGCTCAGTATTGGAGTTGCAACAACTACCCCGACTCGGGCCCTGAAATCTGAGCAACTCATTATTGCTGCTGATCAAGCTCTCTATCAGGCTAAAGCCTCAGGTCGTAACCAGATCCAAGGTTTACTCTTAGAGTCAGAATCATGTGCCGAAGCTTGTTAGCCAACTCTATGTAGGTTTGGACTTAACGAACCTTTTCTCAGATCCCAATCTGTGAGTTAATAGTTTATAGAGCGTTCATGTAGTTCTCGTGAATCAACTCTTGGGTAACTGGGAGTTGGTTCTTTATCCTCAAACAGGTTCAGGATCTGAGTTGGCTCTAAGCTTTAAAGCCTCAAGCTTGAGGACGCAAGACCTAAAATCCAAGGATGCTGTATCCGTTATCAACATAGATAATCTGTCCTGTGATGCCGCTAGCTAGATCGCTACAAAGAAAGGCAGCGGTATTGCCAACCTCAACCTGTTCAATGCTACGTCGGAGGGGAGCTTTTTCTTCGACTGCCCGTAACATAGAGTGAAAATCAGAGATGGCTGAAGAGGCTAGCGTTCGGATGGGGCCTGCTGAGATCCCATTCACCCGAACCCCATTAGGGCCTAACTCAGCTGCTAAATAACGGACACTTGTTTCTAAGCCAGCTTTGGTCACAGCTGCCATGTTGTAGTTGGGGACAACCCGCACACCACCTAAGTAAGTTAACGTCAATACACTGCTGCCTGATGGCATTAAGGGCTTAGCTGCTTTACAAAGTGCCACCAGTGAAAAGGTGCTGACATCCATGGCTAAAGCAAAACCCTCGCGGGAAATATCGGAAAAGTGGCCTCCCAATTCCTCTTTTTTGACAAAGGCCAAACAGTGTATCAGAATGTCGACTTGACTCCACTGATCTGATACCGCTTGAAAGAGATCAGTAATTTGCTGATCATGCTGAACATCACAGGGTAAAAACAGTTCCGGTTGCAGAGGGTCCACTAACGCTTCAACTTTGGCCTTAAACTTACCTCGCTCATCAGGTAGATAGGTGATGCCTAGGGAGGCCCCTGCTTTGTGGAGTTGTTGAGCAATGCCCCATGCAATAGAACGCTCATTAGCAATCCCCGTTACTAACGCTTTCTTGCCAGTTAGATCCAGCATGCTCCCCTCATCTATAAGTGTGTTATCCAAAAAGATATCCTACCAATCCTTGCACCCCACAAATCATCTGGTTTAAATCAGGCAGGTCCAAGGGCATCTGGATCACTTAGCTTCTGGATCATAGGTTGACTTCACATAAAGATCACGCAATTGATTCGCTTCAACAGCGGCTGGGGCACCTGTTAGTAGGCATTTGGCTTGTTGAGTTTTTGGAAAAGCAATGACATCCCGGATAGAATCTTCACCTGCTAGCAGCATCACTAGACGATCGAGCCCGTAAGCAATACCCCCATGAGGAGGAGTCCCGTAGTCAAAGGCTTCCAATAAGAACCCAAACTTTTCCTGAGCTTCCGTCTGTGATAGACCAATCTGACTGAAGACTTGTTCTTGGATCTCTCGTTGATAAATCCGTAAACTCCCCCCACCAATTTCTATACCATTCCAAACCAGATCATAGGCTCGTGCCCTTGCTGTTGCTAAATTTTCAAGATCTTCAGGATTAGGGGCTGTGAAGGGATGATGAAGAGCTTCTAACCGATTTTCATCTGAGTTGAATTCAAACATGGGAAAATCAGTCACCCATAGTAAATTAATAGCTTTAGGATCAATGAGACCCAGTTCATGACCCAAATGTAGTCGTAACCGATTTAAAGATTCGTTGACAATGGATCGAGGTCCGGCTCCAAAGAGAAGTAGATCACCCGGCTGAGCCGCTGTTCGATCCAACAGGGTTGCTTTAGTGTCATCAGTTAAGCTGTCTTTTAAAGCCCCAATGGTATCGAAGGTATTCCCTTCTCGTAGACGGATGAAGGCCAAGCCGCCAGCGCCATATTGAGTGACAAGTTTGTGTAAATCTCCACCTGGTTTGATCCGAGTGTTAGAAATTTTTTCGTCGCCCCCTTGAATGGGTAAGATCTTGATAATGCCCCCAGCAGCTAAGGCTCCTGCAAACACTTTAAACTTAGAGTCCTTAAACAGATCTGAAACCTCAACTAATTCCATACCAAAGCGAGTATCAGGTCGGTCAGAGCCATAGCGATCCATGGCCTCAGCATAGGTCATGCGTGGAAAGGGGACAGGCAGCTCAATTTGTTTAACAGTTTTGAAAACATAGCTGATTAACCGCTGGTTTAGATCTAAGATCTCTTCCTGGGACATAAAGCTCATTTCCATATCTAGCTGCGTAAATTCAGGTTGTCGATCAGCCCTTAGATCTTCATCTCGAAAGCAACGAGCAATCTGATAATATCGGTCTAGACCTGCAACCATTAGAAGCTGTTTGAAGAGCTGAGGTGACTGAGGTAGGGCAAACCAGTCCCCTGGATTAACGCGGCTAGGCACTAAGTAGTCCCGGGCCCCTTCAGGCGTGGAGCGTGTGAGAATCGGTGTTTCAACTTCAATGAAATGTTCCTGATCTTCAAGAAATCGGCGCATAGCTCGGACCACTTGATGGCGGAGTTGCAAGTTGCGAGACATTGACTCTCGTCTTAAATCTAAGTAGCGGTAGCGGAGGCGTAAATCTTCACGAGTTTGTTCAGCGTCATCACTGGATACGCTAAAGGGCAACTGATGGCTAATTCGATTTAAAATCTCTAGCTGATCCGCATAGATTTCAATTTCACCGGTGACTAATCGGGGGTTGAAAGAATCCTCAGGCCGCTTAAACACTCGACCTACAACCTTAACCACATATTCCCCCCGAACTTGATCAGCTAAGTCATGAGAATCTGGGGTTTTCTGGGGGTCACTCACTAACTGGACAATGCCAGTCCGATCTCTTAAGTCTAAAAAGATCACGCCACCCAAATCTCGACGTCGATCAATCCAACCAAATAAGGTGACTGTGGTATTGATGTGCTCGTGGCTGAGTTGTCCACAATAATGAGTTCGAGCCGTTGGCTTGATCATGTTATCCATTATTCACGCCTACCTGAGACATCATCCTAACAAACTACCTCTGACCAGAAGCTAGCAGAAAATAATAGCATGGAACACGGCTGATTATAATTAAAGAACTGCTTCTTTCAAAAGCATGATCAGTAAAAACTTTGCACAGAACATACTACCTGGGATCGCTCCTCCGTAGGTCTAAAGGCAGCTTTGAAAGGTCATCGCTACACTCCTGCATTGAGCTATGACAGCACTATTAATAAAATCGTCCTGATGTGCGGTGTTGGATCGCAGTACGACCATTGGTTTGAAGCACCTTGCCCTGCTTTGAAACAACATAGATCACCCAATGATCACCACAATCCATCCGACTTTCTACCTGGCACTCCATATACGCTACCGCTTCTGTCAAAATGGGGCAGCCATTAGGAGCGGGTTCAATGCTCAGTCCGTCTAAACGATTTTCACCTGGTAAAAATGTTTTCGAAAAATGTTTTTGCAGATGAGGTTTGCCTTCTTGCAAGATATTGATCACCAATGGATCCCCACCGTAAAGTAGTGACTCAATCGGATGATCTTTGGCAATAGCGATAGTTAAACCAGGGGGATTAAAGGTTGCTTGAGACACCCAGGATGTTAAATAGGCACTGCTCACCTCGCCCTTCTGTGCGGTAATCACACTGAGCGGACCCACCAAGCGACCGACAGATTGATCTCTTCGATCACCTTGATCAGTCGACAAACTGGAGATAGCCGTTGGTTTTCGGGATTTTTGGGTTTGTTTTAGGGTTTGGGCAAAAGCGATACCAGCTTCTTCGCACCATTGTAGAGTCGCTTCAGTGGGTTTAAATTTAACTCGAATCGGTTCAAACCCAAAACTAAAGCCAGCCTCTCTTAGCTTATCGGCTAAATGATCAATAGCCTCTCCACTCCATCCAAAAGAGCCAAACACACCGACAGTCTGACCTTTGTGAGCATTCGAGAGCAAAATGCCAAAGGCGGTTTGAATTTGAGTTGGTACATGCCCCCCTAAAGTGGGAGACCCTATGATCACGCCATCTGACTTTTCAATCGCTTCTTTGATATCAGCCGGATCAGCAGATTCACAATTAATAATCTCAACGCCCACATTAGATTTGGTAATCCCTCTGGCAATGGCTCGACCCAAGCTGGCTGTATTGCCATAAGCTGACGCGTACAGTAGAGCAACTGAAAGCACTTGAACCCGTCGTTCTTGAGTCCAGAGCTTATAAAGGTGAGTTAATTCTTGTAACCCATCGCGCACCATGGGTCCATGCAGAGGCGCATAAAAAGCAGCTGGAAACGGGGTTAGTTTGTCCAGAGCTGTTTCAATTTGTCGAGGTTGAGAAGCCATGAGGCAATCATAATAGTATTGGCGAGCTTCTTGCAGTAAGGTCCACCCTTCATCAAAAACTTGATCGGTGCTGCGATGGCAGCCAAATAACTTGCTAGTGAAGACCACCTGTGTGTTCGCGTCGTAGAGACAAAGATGACCTGGCCACTGGGGAGTTGGGGTAGGTATGAGGGTGAGATGGTGTTGAGAGCCTAAATCAAGGGTTTCCTCACCTCGAATGACTGCTAGGTTTAAGTTGAGATCACTACATTCTGTTTTTAAAGTAACGGCACAGGGGTTAGAGCAAACAATGGTGACCGATGGCATGTTGGCCAGTAAGGCTCTGAGGGTAGCTATTTGATTAGGAGCAAGGTGGCTCAATATTAAATAGGGTAGCGATCCTAAATCATATCGTTGTTGGATCTCTTTCAAAAATAGTGCGGTAAAGGAGTCATCGGGTAGATCCACTAAGGCAACTTGATCTCCTGTAAGGACATAAGCATTAATCGTTGTGCCTTGCTGTAGGGCATATTCAATTTCAAATTCGAGAGTATCTCCCC
Organism: uncultured bacterium; assembly: GCA_964434865.1. Classification (GTDB taxonomy): domain Bacteria; phylum Cyanobacteriota; class Cyanobacteriia; order Thermostichales; family Thermostichaceae; genus CAYSWV01. The sequence goes on along the minus strand of CAYSWV010000005.1, from coordinate 136,107 downwards.
GTCGAGAGCGAAACGCCCAGGTGTCTGAAGCAATAGGAAAGACTTGAACGTCAAGTGTTTTTTTCATTGTCATAGCCATAGGGATCACCTCAGATGATCGGCACTAGAGTGAGTTGGACTGACCGAAACAGTCTCACTTCAGTTTAAGTTACATTGTCATGAAATCTAGGATCAGACTGTGCAAGGTTGTGACAACTCTGACGGGCTTTGGCCTCAACCATAGCCTCAAGTACACTATGAGTTAAGTGGATCTCAACCATGGATAATAGGATGAATAAGAGTAGAGACCTCCGAAACTACATTGGGCGGCTAATAGCAACTTACGGTCCTGATGCTTTTTTTCAGGTATTTTCTGATCTAGCCTGGAGTCGTAGCCAAGCTGGTTTGCCTGAAGCTGGTCGCTGGCGTAAGATCTTTATCACCTTACAAGATGTCTTGGTGGCGAGTCGTCAAGATATCCCCACACCAGCTCATCCCCTAGAGACCCCCGCTGAGGCTCGACCCCAGAATGCAGAGGCGTCTCAGATTGCCTCTACTCATCCAGAAGTCCCAACCCGACACCATCTCTTAATGCTAATGAACCAGATCCAAGAGTTAATTGAATCTGATACATCTTTGACGGATACCGATAGAGCAAACTTACTGCAGGACTTGGAGCGATTAGCTTCACAACTGAGTCACTAAAAGCGTTTAAATGAGATCACTTTACATGTACGCTAAGGCTTTAGAGTACATTCCTATGAGCTAAATAAGGACATCTCTATGGCACTTGAATATCCTGCAGATCTGAAATACTTGGACTCTCACGAATATGTCCGAGTAGAGGACGACATTGCAACTGTTGGTATTACAGCCTACGCAGTGGATCAACTGGGTGACATTGTCTATGTTGGTTTACCTGAAGAGGGTGATCAATTTGATAAAGGCGATACCTTTGGGTCAGTGGAATCTGTCAAAGCGGTTGAAGATTTGTATGCTCCTTTGACTGGTGAAATTGTTTCGGTCAATCAGGCTGTGGTCGATAGTCCTGAGAGTATTGGCGACGATCCCTACGGTGATGGTTGGCTGATCAAAGTGCGGATTGCCAATATGGACGATCTTGACGACACCATGTCGGCTGAAAGTTACACGGGCATGGTTGAAGGGAATTAATCATCAGGCTAGATCCGGTCTCTTTAATTGTCTGACGGGCTAGATCGGATCTAACTTGAAATTCATAGATTTAGAACGGCTCAGCCAGTAGCTTTAGCAACTAGACTCCATCCCATCCTATTAGCTAAAAGGGTTATAACCTGGTTCTTTATATAAGTTCTCTTTCTTGTCTAGGATATCCGGCTTATAGACGAGATCAGGCCAGTCTTCTGGCGTAACATCTTCAATAGTCACGGAGACTACTTTTTCGTCACATTCAGCTATAGCAACAACATCTTTGACAATAGCCTCCGCCAGTTGTTGCTTTTGCGCTTGAGTTTTACCCGGAAAAAGCTTAACACTAATATGAGGCATCCTTGCTCTCCAAACCAATGGTACTCACTATAGTACGAATCCATTTAAACTGTTGAAGTTGTTTTCTTAACAAGTGAGAACCCGTATAACGTATAAATTGATTAATTGATTAATTGATCAAAAGGGATGAACATGGGTCGAAAGAGAGTTGATCCTGATTTTAGGTAACAACGTTCTTAGAAATAGAGGTAAACTTATGTAACCAGTCGCAATGGATGCCAGTACCCATGAAGATAGTTCGCCAGATCATTCTGATTGTGATCTTAATGCTCAGTGTTGCCAGTACCGCAACCCCTGCTTCAGCCCAATGGGGTACCACTGATCTGCCTCAAATTGGCACTCCTGCACCTATATTTGAACTCCCTGATAATGAAGGGCAGCTTCGTGCTCTTGATGAATTTCGTGGTAGGTGGGTGGTTTTGTACTTCTACCCCAAAGACTTTACTTCAGGATGTACGATTGAAGCTCGTAGATTTCAACAGGATAGTCCCAAGTACCAGGCTATCAATGCTCAGATCTTAGGGATCAGTGCTGATTCTGTGGAGTCCCACCGTAAGTTTTGTGATGCGGAGGGTCTTACCTTTCCCTTACTATCAGATCTTCAAGGTGGTGTGGGAGAAGCCTATGGATCCTGGCTGGGTGATATTGCTCTTCGTAACACCTTTATCATTGACCCTGAAGGGATTTTGCAATCTATTTTCCCCATTGTGAATCCGTCTCGACATAGTGCCGAGGTTCTTTCTGAGTTGAAAACATTGCAACAGATTACTTGATCGGGGTGCAACTGAGGATTGCGTGAACCTGTTCTTGAATCCCTGTCTCTTGCCTTGGGAAACTAAGAATCATAGTTTTGACCCAAGTCATTTCAATCACCGGCCTTTAAACTGTGTAGTCTAGGTAATCTGATTATCTGCGGAAAAGTGTTCGGATGGTATTCACCAAGTTATTAAAAACCCATAAAACAGCCCCAAGCAGAAATAGTTTTTGACCTGCCTCACGAGTGGACAATGAACTGAGGTTAGATCGACCTCTGGGAGGACGAGCCACTCCATGATCTCGGCCCAGATCATAAATTACTTTTTCAACGTACCAGCGTTCGGATTGACCTGGATACTTCAACTTAGCTTGCTCAATCAGCCGTAGAGCTAACGCTCGATCTCCTTTAGCAGCTCGTAACAGATCAGGATCTACGTAGCCAGGTTGCCCAGGCAACTTGAGCCGACCCGATAACAACAACCAGGTTGTTAAGATCAAGCCCACAACAGCAAGGAAAATCAAGGCATCCATAACAGACTCACGCTGACTCTAGTTGTATAGTCTACTATGGTGATGTTTTAACTCAGTTGATCTAATAGATCCAGAACCGTGTTAGGTGTCAAGATTTGCGGCAAGATCACAGGATCCGAGGCTAGATCGGTGTAGAACACATACAGAGGAACCCCACTGCGGCCAAATTGATTCAAAGCTGTGGTGATGGTTGGATCATAGTGAGTCCAATCACCTTTCAAGACAGCGACTTCTTTTTCGGCAAATGACTGAATCACCTCTGGCTGGCTGAAAACGATTTGCTCATTAACTAAACAACTAATACACCAAGCCGCAGAAAAGCTCAAAAACGTAGGGGTCTCCTTGCTCTTTAACTCTGCTAGCCTTGCTGCACTGTACGGTTCCCAATCAATCCCAGATGTAGAATTAGCGGCGGCCACAGTACTCGTTGCTGGAGTAACCGTTTGGGTTGAAATTAAGGGGACCCAGGCTAGTGAGATCGTTAGAGACACAAGAGTCAAGATCAAACCCAGTCGTCGCCAAAAACGATGAAATTGACGAGTTTTTTGGTATGACCAGATGGCAAAAGCAATCAGGATAATCCCACTTAAGCCTAACGCCAACCCTGTTGTCCCTGTTTGCAACGTCAAAACCCACAACAACCAAGCTGCTGCTCCATAGATCGGAAAAGCAAGCAATTGCTGTAAGGTTTCCATCCAAGCTCCAGGTTTGGGTAAGTGCTGCTGTAAAGAAGGGGTAAACCCGATGATCAGATAGGGCAAAGCAAGTCCAAACCCTAAGGTTTCTAAGATGGCTAGAGCGATAACAGGGGGCTGTGTCAAGGCGACTCCGATAGCCGTGGCCATAAAGGGCGCCGTGCAAGGTGTAGCGACTACCGTTGCCAAAACCCCAGTAAAAAAGTCACCTAGATACCCTGATTGCATTGTCAGTTTTTGGCCGACACCCATCCAGGCTGCTCCGACTATAAAGACACCTGATAAACTCAATCCCACAGCAAATAACAAGTAAATTAAGATCAACACAAACCCGGGAGACTGCAACTGAAATCCCCAACCAATCTGCAGACCCATTGCTTTTAAGCCGAATAAAACTCCACCCAAGATCCCAACGCTAACTAAGATACCTGCTGTGAAAACCAATGATTGTAAGCGGACCCGACCTGGGTTGTGCTGGGCCTGTTGCACTATATTGAGAGCTTTTAGAGACAAAACAGGGAAAACACATGGCATTAGATTCAGGATGATCCCGCCTAGTAACGCTAATCCTAGGATCTGAAGAATAGGTTGAGCAACATCAGGTTCAGTGGTATCAATCGTAAAAGCTTGAACTCCAAGGGTATTATCAAGATCTTCGGTGATGACTATGACACCTTTCAGGGCTTCGAAATCAGGTTGATACCCTCGTTCAAGAGTTAAGACTAAACCATCAGGACTGATCACTAACTGCTGATCCGCGGCGTTGGTAATGAGACCATCCTCATAAGGGAAAAAAGCTACCGATTTAATCCGATCAGCGGCTAAGTTAGGGACAGGAAGTATCAAATCAAGTGTTGTTTCATTGAGTTCAAAACTAGCCAGCCAGGGTGACTCCATAGGGAAAGCTTGTCGGGTTTCTTCAAAAGCTGCACTCCAGTTGAGGTTGGGGAGTGGATCACCGAGCAAGACAGGGATTTTTAATTTTAATGTGGCTGATTCAGGTAAGCATTCTTCTAGACAGACTAGCCAACGAACATCAGCTTGAAGCGTAACGGGTTGAGAGGGATCTAAGGATTGTGGTGGTGTCATTTGGGTCAGAAGCATCACCTCATCCTCATACCCAAAGTTCATTAGCGGACCCACAGGTAGCCGCTCAGGATAAGGCCACTGCAGCGGTCCGGCTTCAAAACCTGAGGGTAGAGTCCAGTCAACCTGGGTAGCTGCCCCCGAATCCCCCGGATTTTGCCAATAGGTATGCCAATGCTCAGGTATTTGCATATGGATCCCAACCCAAAAGGGCTGCCCGGGCTGAATCGCTTTTTGCTCCATCACTAGCTGTGGGGTCACAATTTGAGACTGAGTTGGAAACGTAGTAGGAAGCGCAAAGGATTGAGCCTGGGAAGGTATCGTCCAATACTTACTCATGGCTAATACTAGAATGGCTATTAAGATCCAGAGCCTACGCATGAGTTAGCACTCCTCTTTGCAAGTCGGTACTACTAGACTACAAAGACCCAACCTGGACCCACAAGAGTGCTAAGGGTAAGGAAGACTAAAAATTACTCAGGTAAATCTTGTTGCTGTTTAATCTAGCTATGCTGAGTGATCTTATCTTCACGACTTCCTAGAACGGGTAGCTAAGAGTGTCTACGAAGTTACCTTACTCCTCTTGAACACTGGAGAGCTTAGAGGTAACTAAACGATCCATCCAGCCTTCCAAATAGGCGCGATTAGCCTGTTGCTGAGCTGGATCTGAAGTATTGAGGGGATAGGGAGCCAATCCTTGAATGACTGCTGTAGTTACACAAAACATCGACTTTTGAAAACTTTGGCAAATTTGTACCCTTAGATCATCTTTGCCTCGGATACTGTTGTGATAGTGCTCATGCAGATAATCAGGTAAATAATGACGCATATCTTGCATCAATAATGTTGGCGGGATTCCAGCTCCCCCCGTTGGCAAAGGATCAGCATAGAGAGCCCCATATTGAAAATCACTTAAATCAGCAGAAATTTGCTCGGCTTGAGCGTTGTAGGAAACAGTACCCATAAAAGGAAGGGAGCGGAAGAAAACAGCTTCAACATAGGGCACACCTGTATCTGCCAAAAAGGTCAGTCCAGCAGCATCAGGAATGAGTTCAAATGAGGTTCCTTTTAACTTGGGTGCATAGGTGATGGGTTTGGCAGCAGCTGCCACGACTTCAGTTAAGATATGCTCAACGACTTGGGGAATAGTTTGAATTTCACCTCGATCATAACCCTCAGCCAGCCTTAAAAAGAGATCACTCATCACTCGCCAAAACTGCCCCAGACCGCTAGTTACTGCACTTTGGCGGGCTTGTTCAATCAAAAAGTCAGGATAGAGTAGATTTAGGAGTAACGCAACCCCATTGCCTTTAAAGTTAAGTTGAATAGCTGCTTGACAGCGTTCTTTAAATTCAGGTGTATCTAAATAAGCATCTAGCCCACCCCCACCATGCATGAGCATACACCGCATACAATATTCAGCATATTCATAATTGATTCGATCGTGCCACCAATGTCGCAATAATTTGGCTACAGAGATCTCACCATTAAAGTACTTATAAAACGGAAAGAGGACCCAGAGTTGTTGATCAGCGATATAAGTCAAGTTACGTGAATACGCATCGAGCACCACTCCATAACTCTTTAGGATACCCACAACCTCCAGTACATTTTGAGGTGAGTCAGGTAATAAAGCACCACCACTCAATAGTCGCTGGATCGCAGATTCTAGGGGATGAGTTGCATGAGCTGGAATGACGGCAGTTGTCATAAGGTGCACTACAGAATAAACAGACGATTTTAGAGAGTCGTTAACCAACGCAATCTAAAAAATATCTCCAATTCTAGCAGTGGTTGCTCCAAGGCTGGGGGTTTAGCTTAACGAATATAGTGAGACAACTGTCGAGTAGGTTGAGCTAGTCTGAGCTTGCGTAAGGCATCTTTTTCAATTTGACGGATCCGCTCACGCGTCAGCTCAAAGTGGTCTCCAACTTCACGCAGAGTGCGACCGGGTTGACCATCAAGCCCATACCGCAAAGTGAGCACATCACGTTCAATCGGTTTCAAGATATCTAGGGCTGTCCATACATCGTGTCTTAAAGACTTATTCACAATGTCTTGAAAGGGTTGCTCATTTCTATCATCGTAGATCAGATCCCCTAGGCGACTTTCCCCTTCATTGCCTACGGTTAAATCCAATGAAACCGGTAAAGAAGCCGCTTGTTGAATCATTCGTAACTTCTTCACTTGGACCCCCAGAGCTCTTGCCAGTTCGGTTTCAGAGGGGCGCCTACCTGTGGCTTTCATCATATCCCGCATCGTTCGCTTGAGGAGACGTACTTTGTCAACCATGTGAACGGGTAATCGAATCGTGCGTGATTGGTTGGCAATACAACGAGTGATCCCCTGACGAATCCACCAGTGCGCATAAGTGCTAAACCGATAACCACGTTCCGCATCAAATTTTTCAGTAGCCCGAATCAAGCCGATATTGCCTTCTTGGATCAGATCAAGGAAAGGAACCCCTCGATGTAAATATTTTTTGGCCACACTGACAACCAAGCGCAGGTTGGCATTAATTAACTTTTGTTGCGCCCGCTCACCTTGGCGGATCTGAAGTCTGAGAGTCTGAACGTTGAGGTTTAACTGAGCTGCCAACTCATCGAGTGAAGGGGTTGGGTTCCCGTCTTGCCCCAGTTGGTCGCGATAGTGATCAATCTCAATTTTTCGCTGAATCATGCGGGATAGCTCAATCTCTTCGGCATGATCGATGCGAGGAACTCGGCCAATCTCATTGAGGTATTGATCAACCGTATCATCTACAAATGAGGGTTCCAGAGAGCCAGGAGTTTCAGCATCAGCCCAGAATTCGGGAGCAATATCTTGATTGTTGGTATGGTCTACAGTTGGGCGAGCCACGTCTGAAACTCCTGTAACATGATGTCGTTTCTATAGTTTAGAAACTTAAACTCAGCTACGGCAATCGAAAATCGATCATCAAGATCGTAGGATTTCAATCTTCACCATGTAGTGATCTCTATGGTCAGATTAGTTCCTCGAAGAACCCAGTTTAATCTCGAAAGTTACCAAACTTTGGTTAAATGAGTAGAGGTTATCCTCAACACGTTAAGCCAATACGTTGAGTCAATACGGACAACATAAGACTGCGATTGATTTTCGATCATATCAGACATTTTCATTTCGGTAGCTGCAGGCTGATCAGCTATGGATGCAAAACGGTTTCAGGCCGCTAACTTGATAGGGCCCCGGGTACGATGGATGCGAGAACGGCTGCAACTGACTCAGGATCAATTAGCAGGTCGCCTAGCTCGATACGGGATTCACTTGGACTATGTCAAGATTGGTCAAATTGAGAAGGGCAAACGGCGAGTGGTGGATAAGGAATTAGTCGCGTTTGCTAAAGCGTTGGGAGTCTCGATTACCTGGTTACTCAGCGGTGACGAAAACTATCTCTGAAAGAGGGAGCTGGTCAGAGCTACACATTTAAGGTCGATCCCTTATGATGATGAAGAGCGGCTGTAGCTGTAAGCTTGAGATACCTACTTAACCTCAGCCTTACTCA
>CAYSWV010000005.1:40774-127910 GCA_964434865.1 uncultured bacterium | reverse complement strand
TCATGCTAACTTAATAGAGTTTTGGCTTAGACCAATCGAGTACTTGCAACACATCTGGAGGGATCATGTTAGGACGATTGGGAGAACGATTTGGGTTTAAAAAGAAAGAAGCGCCCCAAAATGACAAGGCTTATGATGCCATGGAGAAGCGCATTGAACAAATCCACTACTACTACCGCAATGCTGACTTATCTCCTGAAATTCGTCAGGTTATGGCCTACCGTAAGTTGATGGAACTCGAGTACTTCACCCCTCATGCCGCTAAAGAGTTGATGAAGCAGTGGAAAGCTGAAGCTGAGAGAGTTCCTGAGTTTGATAATTAGGCTTAACTTGTAAATCTCCAGAGTTTCTCATGGAGCTTCTGTACAGTACTTGAGTGGGGGGTAAAGACCATCTGATCCCCTCACCATTGTGTTAAGCCAGTTAAACCATTTGGCTAGATGGGAGCATGAATTCTGGTCCCGTTCTAGCTAGAGTTAGCTTATGGAGCACACCATTGATACTGCTTTCAGCTTTAACCATATCAATCTAGAGGCTTATCGGTTTAGCTACTATCGAAGTAACTTTTGTTACCAAGACAGCCTTACAAGGCCCCCTATCTTATTTCTCCATGGATTTATGGGTAGGGGTAGCGACTTTATGCCCATGATGCTATCGCTAGCTGCGACCTATGACTGCATCGCCATTGATCTGCCTGGTCATGGTTGTACCTCCGGACTAGAGGATACCCATTATCGAATGGAGCCTACAGCTCAGGGCTTAATTCAGATTATCGACCGGCTATCGATCAAGCCTTGCTATCTGGTTGGTTATTCTATGGGGGGTCGCTTAGCCCTCTATCTGGCCTTGCACTATCCTGAGCACTTTTGCAAAGTGGTTCTAGAATCTAGCTCCCCAGGCCTCAAAACGCAAGCTGAACGAGATCAGCGCCTTCATTGGGATTTAAGCTTAGCAGCCTACCTGGAAACAGCAGATCTAACTACATTTTTAGACTGGTGGTACAGCCAACCCTTGTTTCAGTCCCTCCAGGAACATCCAGACTTTAAAACCCTGTGCCAGCGTCGACTTAACAATAATCCCTTAGAATTAGCACGCTCGTTACGCCAGCTCAGTATGGGTCAGCAACCTTCACTTTGGTCTCAGTTACCTGACAATCAGGTGCCTTTGCTGTTGCTTGTGGGAGCCTTAGATCAAAAGTTTAAAGCTATTAATACTGAATGGGCCAGCTTAAGTCAAAAGATCTACTTAAAAGTTGTACCTCAGTGTGGACACAATATCCATTTTGAACAACCTGACCTATTTGCTATGGAGGTCAGCCAGTTTCTCAAGGCTCCCTAATACACATCAGCATCTAACCAATCTGGGATCCAAATCTGAGCTTGCCGCAGTTCTTGATCTAATTGACGATAGCGAGGTTCATAACGCCCTACCAAGTCCCAAAACTGTTTGGAATGATTGGGATGAACCAAATGGCAAAGTTCATGGATCAAGACATAATTGACTAAAGTTGACGGTAGGCAGAGTAATTTATAGTTAAGACTAATAGTCTGTTTAGAGGAGCAGCTGCCCCATCGAGTCTTTTGCCGTCGGACGGATAGCTTCTGGAAAGACAGGTTTAATTGCTGAGCCAGTTGGTTTAACCAAGGTTTGAAATGATAGTGACCTTGTCCCATTAGCCAATGCTGCAAGAGATCGTGGCAGGCTTGCCCTTCGTGCACAGCTCCTTGAAGAATCAAATGTTGTGGATGTTGAGTCAACTTAATCTGGGTCGAAGCTGTAGTGTAGTAAGTAATTTGCCAAATTTGATCCACCGCCTTTAAGTCTATTTCTGTGGGAAAAGGACCTTGACCTGCCGGGGCAACTTGAGAAACCCGAGACTGCAACTGACGAAAAACTTGATGGATCCACTGTTGCTTTTGCTGAAGTAACCCTGGAATCTGCTGCTGATCAAACCCTTGTGGAATAATCACTTCAAGGCCGTGACGGGCCGAGATTTGCAGACGAGCTTGCTTGGCCTTGGCGCTCTCTCGGATTGTATAGTCCATTCGATCACCTCAGACTTCGATAGTTACTTTAGTCGCTTGCTAAGGTTGTGACTAGAGGATAGTGTTTTGACTTGAACAACAGGTCGAACCTAGACCTATAGCTTATTCAATTAGATTCCAAGTCTGATGGGAGCTAGGGGAAATTGAGTGGCACAATGGCTGTGGGTTTATAAGTATTCATCAAAGGACGAAAAGCAATGGCAAATCAGAGTCAACTTGAGGCAGATGTGATCAGCGTCATTGAATCTATGGTGGCTGATTGGGATCTTGAGTACTCAGACGGGATCAATCCAGAGACGAAGCTCATGGAAGATCTAGCCTTTGAGTCAATTGATGTCGTCCAATTAGTAGTCAATATTGAGCGGAAGCTAGGCCGCAAAGATATTCCGTTTGAGCAACTCTTTCTCCAAGATGGGGATTATGTAGAGGAAGTTCAGATCAAGGATGTTATCTATTTTCTCCAGCAACAGCTTCAACAAGCTTAATACTTTGGGGAATATTGATCTAGGATTAGGGGCAAGATGTACTGCTGAATTCAGGAGTGTAACCAATGAGTAGAGTTTTAATGATTGGGTTAGATGGTGCAACATTCTCTCTACTCAATCCATTGATGGCAGAGGGTGTTATGCCTTATCTCCAGCAGTTTATTCAAGCTGGGGTTCATGCTGATCTGATGTCAACACCCGTCCCCTTAACGCCTCCTGCCTGGATTTCGATGGTGACCGGTCGCAGTCCAGAGGTTCATGGTGTTTACGACTTTTGGCGGCAGGCCCCGTCTAGTAGCAATGTTTTATTCCGACCCTACGACTATCGTGATATTTGCTGTGAGACCCTTTGGTCTATAATCGGACGTCAGGGTAAGCGCGTCACCTCACTTAACTTTTATGGGATGGCTCCGGCCGCTCCGGTTGAGGGTTATTTAGTTGCTGGCTTTACCACTTGGAAACACTTTCGGAATGCGACCTATCCGGCTAGCTTATTTGAAACCATGAAAACCCTTCCGAGCTTGGATTACCGGAAGTTAGGCATGGATATTAAAGAGGAAAAACGGGCCATTCTTGGCTTAGAAGAAGAAGCCTATGAACGCTGGCTACAGATGCACCATGAGCGTGATGAAGCCTGGACCACATTAGTCTGTCACTTAATGGACACAGATCCCACTGATCTTACCGCGATTGTTTTTGATGGTCCTGACAAACTACAGCATCTCTTCTGGCGCTATCTGGATCCAACGTTATTCAAGCAATATTACAAGCCTGGCGATGATCGAGTCCGGGAGCTATGCCTAGCCTATTATCGACAACTCGATCAGGCTATTGAAACTATTATCGCTAAAGCTGGTCCAGAGGCTCATGTCATCTTCACCTCAGATCATGGGTTTGGGGCTACTACAGAGGTTGTGCATATCAATGAATGGTTGGCTGAGCAGGGCTTTTTAAAATGGTCAGACACCGCTGAAGGGGAAGAACCTGGTCAACTGGCTCCTGATCGGATCAAAGATAATCGCTCTTTATTTGACTGGGAAAAAACTCAAGCCTTTTGTATGACGGCTAGCAGCAATGGCATCTTTCTTAAAACTGAAGATCCAGACGAGAAAGCCGCGATTTGTCAAACTCTGAAGCAACGCTTGCTGGACTATCGCAATCCAGAAGACGGCGGGCAAATTTTTATCAATGTCTTTATTAATGAAGCCAAAATCAAAGGCAAGGCTAGTGTTGAAGGCTCTCCTGATCTGACTTTTAACTTGAGAGATGGTGGATTTGCCTCAATTATGCGATGCCCCCAAGTGGTGTTACAAAGACCTGTTCCTGAAGGAACTCACCGCCCCAATGGGATCTTTATTGCTGGAGGACCTCTGATCAAGCAAGCTGAAGAACCGCTACAACCTCTTGAAATTTTAGATATTGCTCCCACATTGTTGTATTTACTGGGCCTACCGATTCCCGTTGATCTAGAAGGTCGAGTGCCCACTGAGATTTTAAACCCTGAAGCCTTACAAGCTCAGCCTGTCCGGTATAAGGGTAAAACTCAAACCCCTCTGGTGCAGGATCCTGGCACGAATGGCACAAATGGCTCCAGTTCTAATGGGTCGGCCAGTGATGAGGATGATTCGTCTGAAGCTCAACGTGAAGCTTTGGTGGCACAACTTCAACTGCTTGGCTACCTAGAATAGGCCACAATGAAGCATTTGCATTTGAGCTAGGATCCAGAGGGTGCGTATGCCTTTCCTCAACTGCAGGGGAACCGTCGTTCATTATCAGGTGTTTGGTAGCGGTGAGCCGGTGGTTCTGGTTCATGGTCTGGCTGCCAACATGGCTTTTTGGTATCCGCTAGTTATCACTACGTTAGCTAAATACTATACTGTAATTGCCTATGATCTACGGGGTCACGGTAAAAGTGGAATGCCAGCCTCTGGATATTTAATGGATGATTTAGTGGCTGATCTGCAGCAGTTACTATATTATCTTCAACTCGATCGAGCTCATGTGATTGGCCATAGCTATGGCGCTCGGGTTGTAACTTATTTTACGCTAAAACATCCTGAAAAAACGTTATCACTTACTATTGCTGATACTCGATTTGGTTGTGTTCAACCGATGCTACGCCTTTGTGAATGGCCTTACTGGACTACTTGGAAGCAACAGATGCAACAAAAAGGGGTAACGACCTTTCCTGATGATGATCAATTAATGACCTTTCAGCTGTTGCTGGACCTTGATCGAATTTATACTGAGGCCACTCAGCAATCTATGCTTCAAAAACAACATCGCCCAGGGATCTCTCTTAAAAACCGTCGACTAGGATTACGAGGTGCAGCTAAGTTGAAGCGCTTGTTTGAAACAACTCAAGCTCTAGCAGAATTTGAGCAATCTGACACCATGACCATTGAACAACTCACCACGATCAACCCCCCTACCTTATTGCTATTTGGGGAATGGTCGCATTGCCTCCCGGCTTGTGAAAAATTACAGATGCTGATTCCGCAGGCCACCACCACGTTGATCCCTGAAGTGGGACATTTCTATCCAGCTGTCAAGCCTAAGCTCACCGCCCAAGCCTTGATGGGGTTTCTAGAGCAACGTCCTGTTTTGGTTTAGCGGTTTTGAGTTAAACGAGCTGGACTAACAATGATACAGTAACGAGTACTTGATCGAATCAATCCATTAACTCATGGCACAACAGAACATTCAACTGGGGTAGTGATGTCAGACCATTCAAGCACAAAAGTTGCTATCGTGACTGGGGGAAGTAGTGGTATTGGTCGATACACCTGTTTGGCTTTGGCAGCTAATGAGTACCAGGTGGTGGTGGTGGCCCGTAACCCAGATGCGATCAATGAAACCCTAGCTGAGATCGCTCAGAGGACATCTAGAAAAGCTCTAGGGCTTGCGTTAGACGTCACCGTTGAAGCCGATATGATTTCAATGGTAAGTCAAACAGTTGAACATTGGGGCCGGATTGATCTTTTAGTTGCCTCAGCCGGTTTTGGAGATAATCAAGTCACACCTAGAGCGACTGTTTCTTTACCTCTGGAGGTTTGGCAACAAGTCTTAAATGTCAATTTAACTGGTGTATTCCTGAGTAATCGCTCTGTACTTCCTACTATGATACAACAGGGATCAGGGCAAATCATTAATGTTTGTTCTTCAACAACTCCCCATGGACTCCGGGGTCGACCGTATGCACCTGGGTATTGTGCCTCTAAATTTGGTGTTGTTGGGTTTACCGAATCGTTAGCTGCTGAAGTAGCTCAATATGGGATCCGAGTTCAAACTGTGTTTCCTGGTATTGTTGAAACTAAAATGATCGCTGGGACAGCTTTAGCCAAAGTTTATGGGGGTAGCATGACACCTCAAACCTTGGCTGCCAATATCGTCTATCTGGCTAATCAATCCCAAGATGTTGTGATGGTGAATCCTCATGTGATACCGTTTGAGTGTTTGAATAAATCCCCCTAAACTCCCATGACCTCAAATGTAGCTGCAGACCCGGCTCTGTCTGACATTCCGCCTGTGTTAAAAGATACGGTATCTGTGATCACAGGTGCTAGCAGTGGAATTGGTAAAGCCTGTGCTCAAAGTATTTTGGCTCGTCAAGGGTCAGTAGCCTTAGTCGATATTAACCAAGAACGCTTGTCAGACACGGTAGCAGAGTTAGGTGAATCTGTTGGGACATCAGAGCAGATCTTGACATTAATCAAGAATGTTCGTGACGAAGCCGATATGCAAAGTATGGCGGCTCAAACGTTAGAGCGCTTTGGCCGTATTGATCATCTGATTGCTTCAGCTGGCATTTTACGTCTGGGCAGCATTAAAACGGTAGCTGATACTCCCCTATCAGAATGGGAGGCTGTGATCCAAACTAACCTCACAGGTGTCTTCTTGAGTAATCAAGCTGTATTGCCTGCCATGATGGATCAGAAGCAAGGGGAGATCATTAATATTTCATCTGTCTCTGGGCTACAAGGACGAGCTTTTGATGCTGCCTATTGTGCTTCAAAATTTGGCATTATTGGATTTTCAGAGTCATTAGCGGCTGAAGTAGCGGCCTTTGGCATTCGAGTACAAACTGTCCTTCCAGATTCAGTAGACACGCCCTTTTGGGAGCAAAACGATTCTAAGTCGATCAAAGCTCCTGTGACAATTCCAGCAGAACGGGTGGCTGAATTGATTGTCCATTTAATCACCTTACCCAGAGATGCCTTTATTTTAAACCCTGTGATTGGTCCTTTCAAAACTCGTAAAAAGCGCAGTAAATCCTAATTTGAATTTGATTGAAATACCAAAGCTTGAATTCTTGCATGAAGACGTTGTTACTAGGGCCTTTCTATGGAAGTGATCACCAGTTATGAACCTCATTCAGAAGACCCTGAGTATATTGAGGCCAATAACGCGTTTATTCAGACCTTAAATCTTGAATCGATTCAGCATGTCATTGACCTTGCTTGTGGAACTGGAACAATGTCGATGCTGTTACTCCAGCGTAAACCTGATCTCAAAGTGATTGGCTTAGACATTCTGGCAGAGTCTTTAGAGATCGCCAAAACCAAGTTTCAAGCCAAACAACAGTTATCTACATTGGAGAATCCCACTGATCCAGCTCAGGTTAACCCTGGAACTATGAGTTTTGTCTTGGGGAGTGCTGATGAGCTACCCTTCAAAGATGCTTGTGCCGATTTAGTGATGATGGGTAACTCGATCCATCTGTTGCCTGATAGAGATAAGCTCTTAGCTGAGATTAACCGAGTGCTAAAACCAGGAGGTACCTTTATCTTTAATTCTGTATTCTATGCAGGGACCTTTCCTGAAGGCACGGAACGTTTCTACACTGAGTGGATGAAAACAGCTGTAGAAGTTTTAGAAACCAAAAATCAGACTCGGGTAGCCCAAGGCTTAGATCCTTATAAACGAAAGCGAGGCACCGCTAAAAAGGCCTTCAGCTTGCGGTGGTTATCCCCAGACCAATGGACAGAGCTACTAGCGACTCATAGCTTGAAGATCACCCAGCAGTATCAACGGACCGTCATGATGACTCAATCCAGTTTTGAGACAATTGCTGCTTTTGCCGGTTTTGCTGAAACACTCATGAGTGGTTATCCGGTTGAGATCAGCAGTGAGTGCCTGCAGGCAGCTGTGGGTCAAACCTTTCAAGCTATGGACTTAGAAACTGTACCACGCTTATGGTTAGAAGTCGTTGCGATTAAATCGACTTGAAGTGGTTGTGAGGACGGAAATCCTGGAGTAATCCCATTAAGGCTGGAACCACAGTGGGGGTGACTAAAGTGGAAAATGACAATCCCCCGACTAACACAACCCCTAACCCTTGGTAGAGCTCTGCGCCAGATCCAGGTACCACAGCTAGCGGTAGCATCCCTAAAACACTAGTGGTCGCCGACATAAAAATGGGTCGTAAGCGATCACGGGTAGCCTGGTACAGAGAAGCATAAAACTCAAGCCCATCCTCCTTTTGCAACTGTAGCGACCGATCCACTAGCAAAATGGCATTATTGACCACAATCCCCGTCAAGATCACAAACCCTAACCCTGTGATCATATCCAACGGCACGATGACACCAGGAAGACTATTGGCTAAAACTAAACTAAGTAAAGCCCCCGTCAAGCCCAACGGAACAGTTGCCATGATCACAATCGGGTAAAGAAAAGACCGATAAAGGGCCATCAACAATAGGTAAGTAACCACCAATGATAGAATAAACACCGAAATTAATTGAGATAATGTCTCAGACAGTTGGTCCGCCGATCCAGCCAGTTCGAGACGATACCCAGCTGGTAGACTAGCTTGCAACGGTTCCAACACTTGAGCTTCAGTTGTAGACACAGTAGCCCCCAAAGGAGCATCAGGTGCCACATTTGCTGTCAGCGTAATGGATCGCTCAATATTGACATGATTGATTGCATCAGGGCCAATAGTGTCTTGCACCTCAGCGACATCCCTCAGTTGCACCACTTGCCCCTCAGCTGTATAAAGCGGTAACTGGCGGAGCTGTTCAGGAGTTTCCACAAAGATATCTTGCAATTCAACCGTCACGTCCAATTCTTCTTGACCTTCAATAAATCTCGAGGTGAACCGTCCGCCCAAAGCTGCTTCTACTACTGCCCCCACCTCTGCTTCAGTCAAACCCACTTCGGCCAAGCGCTCCCGATCCGGTAACACTTTTAATTCAGGGGCACCAAAGACAAAATCAGAGCGGACATTGACAACACCTGGGATAGTCCGTAGTTCCTGGTTCACAGTTTGCTCTAAATTGGCTAACTCCTGTAAATCAGGGCCAACAATTCGAACTTCAAACTCTTTGCCTGGATCATTGAAAATAGGAATCCGAATCGGGAACATAAATCTAAAGCCTGGAAACTGAAACCCTGCAGGAATTAACCGACTCAATACACTATTTAAGCCTTGACTAGTAGCCCATTGATCTTGAAGATCAAAGCCGATCCCTCGCAGCCCAGGCCGTAGAATCAAAAACATATTTTTGACCTCAGGTTGCTGGCGAATGAAAGTTCTAGCTGGTTCTGTCAATTGAGCAGTCTCTTCGACGCTAGTGCCTGGAAAGGGTTCTGATAGCCATAGGATCAAGTTACGATTGCCTTCTGGCAGATAATCGGCGGGGGGCAGCATGCTGGTACTGACAATCAGTAGGGCTATAGCGCTTCCTAGTACTGTTAGGCGCCGAGTTCTCCGACCTTTACCAATGGACCAAGCGGCTGTATTCAGGAGTGCATTTTCCAGTTTGCCTTGATAATAGCAAAATACGGCGGATGTTTGGGCCACAGCTTGTTCTAAGAGATTACCACCACGATAGTGCCCACCCGCTAGCATGACTTGAGCTTCCCTTTCATCCAGAAATAAGCCAGATAACATTGGTACCAACGTCAACGCCGCAAAGAGAGACAAGATCACTGACGCCGACAGTGTGATCCCCAAAGCTGCAAATAACTGTCCCGCTTCACCTTCTACCAAAACTAGGGGGGCAAAAACAGCGGCAGTGGTCAAGGTAGAGGCTAACATAGCACCCCAAACTTCCTGAGTACCCTCGATAGCAGCTTGGATAGTGCCTTTGCCTTTTTGTATGTGAGTAAAGACATTTTCTACCACCACGATGGCATTATCTACAACCATACCGACTGCGAAAGCTAATCCAGCCAAACTGATCACATTTAGGGTTTGATCAAAGGCTCCCATAACAATGAAAACAGTGATTAATGTCGTGGGGATACTCAGGGCACAGACAGCCACTGTTCGCATTGACCCTAGATACAAGATCAAGACCATCGTAGCTAGCATCCCCCCAACCACCAAGTTGCCCTGAACCAGATCGATAGATTGGTCAATATAGGTACTCTGGTCATAGAAAATCTCTAGTGAGAGCCCCTGGCCTTCCCGATCAAAGCGCTCCTGCAACTCTTGCAAGCTTTCACGCAGCCCCTGAGCCACCGCTGAAACATTAGCACCTACACGATGGACCACACCAACAGCTACTGAAGGCTCATTGTTATATAAGAAGTAACTCTCCCGAAACCGTCTACCAATCTGAGCTGAAGCCACATCACCGACAAAAATAGTACCTGATCCATCGCGACGTAGCACAAAATCCTCAAGCTGCTGTACATCTTCTGCCCGACTCTCTGTACTAACTCGATACTCTCGCCGCCCTAGCACCAGGGGGCCCCCCCGTACATCACGGTTGTTAGCTTGCAAGGCATTGGTTACATCGGCTAAGGTTAAGTTTCGATCAGATAATGACTTTGGATCAACTTGCACTTCGACTTCACGTTCCTGACCACCTACCACTAGAAATCGACTGGTCCCTTCAACTCGGCGTAGCCGTGGCACAATAACGTCATCTACCAAGTCTCGGTAACGATTTTCATCTGCAATAGCTCCATCTTGAGGTTGTAGAACAATCCACATAATGGCACTGGCCCCACCTCCATTAGAAACAATGACATTCGATTCTCCAGCTTCAGGGGGCAGATCGTCGACTTGTTGCATCTTATTTAAAACAGCCACCAAGCGGTCTTCTAGATCAACATCCCAGTCAAACTCAAGAGTAATATCACTCACACCCAGACTGCTGGTACTAGTCATTTCTTGGATCGCTTCAACTTCCTCTAAGCGCTCTTCGATGGGTCGAGTCACTAAATCTTCAACCTCAGCAGGAGCAGCTCCCGGATAAGGTGTAGTGATTGAAATTTCTGGGCGATCGCCACCTGGTTGTAATTCCAAAGGCAGGTTAAACAGCGAGATAGCACCCAATAGAGCCAGTAGGCAAAATAAGGCTAAAGTACCATGGCGCCAGCGAACTGCGGTTTCAATCAGATTCATGATAGTTTCCTTAGCAAAAGCGTAGCTAACTAAATCATCTCGTGCGATCAGGTCAGTGAATGAGGCTATTTAAACATCAGGTTGCTCATCTTGCTGGAAGGCTTCAACTTCTATGATTTGAACGGCAGCCCCATCAACTAATCCATCACCCCCTCTGATCACAATCGGTTGACCTGCTTGTAAGTTGACGCTCGCAATAGCCACATCATGTCCCATATCTGCAACCATCTGCACAGGGATTTGTTGAGCTTGATTTTGGTGGTCAATGGCAAAGACTACCCACTGATCAATTTGGCGGGTGAGGGCATCTCGAGAAATCACAAACTGGGCTTCTGGAGTAGCCATCTCTAAGGATCCATTAATGGCCATTCCAGGGAGGAGGCCTGCCGGTGGCTGATCTAGACGAACCCGGATCAGTTGCCGGCGACTAGCTGTATTAGCAGTAGGTACGACACCTGCTATCTCAACCTGTTCATTCCAGTTAGGTAAAGCTCTGGCAGCCAGATTGACGAGTTCACCTGCACCCACTCGACCACTAAAGTCTTCAGGTAACTCCAAGAAAACATCTAAACGCTCCCGGTTTACCATGGTCAAAATAGGATCATTGCGTTGAATGTAGTCACCCACATTCACAGGTCGCTCGCTAACATAGCCTGTGGCATCTGTAGTAATGGTAGCTCGTTCCAGTTCCAGTTGAGCTTGGGCTACAGCAGCTTCGGCGGCTTCAACGATCCCTTGTTGAGCTGCGATCTCTTCTTGACGAGGACCTTCTGTGGCCTCAGCTAACAGGGCTTCTAGGCGCAAGCGCTCACTCGTGGCTGTATCTAACAAAGCCTGAGCTTGAGCTAGAGTCTGCTGGTTTTCTGTCTGCTGAGCTGTTAGTGCTGCGATAGCCCGCAAGCGATTACTAGTGGCGGATCGGGCATTGGCTTCAGCTTCAACTAGCGATCGTTGGGATAGAGCCCCTTCCGTGGTTAAGTCTCGAGTCCGTTCCCTATTATCTAGAGCTTCGATTTCGAGAGCTTCAGCTACATCTACCTCAGCCTGTCGTTGAGCGATTAGATCAGGCATCAATTGGCCCAGGTTGTTCAAATTGGTTTGAGCTTCCTGCTCTCGGGCTCGAGCCGCCTGTAATTCGGCCTGTCGTTGTGCGATCACTTCGACTCGGGTTCCCGTTTCTAATCGAGCTAATTCACTCCTAGCCGAGGCCAGCGTTGCCCGTGCTTGTGCCCGTGCTAGGTCTTGATCGGCAGTATCTAGAATAGCAATCGGTTGGCCAGGCCGAACTGAGTCACCCACGTTCACGAATACCTGTCTGACAACTCCAGAGGTCTGAGATCTGACAGTCGCTTGATCTGCTGCCACCACTTCACCAATGAGATCTAAGGTTTGGATCCCAGTCCCAGCCTGCAGAGGGGTTATTTCAACGGGGCGTGGTGGCAAAGCAGGAGCTGATTGAGCCGCTTGGGGTGCTGGTGTTTGCCTGACATACCAGGTTGCCACACTGCCACCAACAACAACGGCGGCTAAAGCTAGCTTGATCCAGAGCGACGTTAGCTTAGGCTTAGGGGATTCTGTCTGAGGCTGGTCAACCGTTGCTTCAGGCTTGTTTAAGGTCAACATCATGATCTCCTTTTAGACCGGTCTACTAGTAACAACTCAAAAAAAGATAGGTAAATCCAGATACCACTTGCTATTTACGAGTGCTTTCCACAATTAGAAATGTGAGGAACAAGGGCGGCACTGGTTTTCAGCACAATGTCAAACAGAATGGTCATAAATGTTTGTAAAGGTTCAATACTTTGAGTGACCTTAGCCCGTAAGATAGCCCCTTCCCAACTGTCAAGGCAGTAATTGGCTAACATACGGACATCCCATTGATCACAAAGTTCACCTTCTACTTGGGCTTGTTTAAGGCATTGAGCAAAGCGTTCACGCCATTGATCTAAGATTTCATCTAGACGCGATCGAAAGGTATCACTTTGACCTGCCATTTCTTGAGAAAGATTACCAATTAAGCATCCACAGCGAAATTGATTGGCTTCAAATTGTTGAATTCCATATTCAAAGTAGTGTCGGAAGCGAGTCAGCGGGGTCAGGGTTTCATCTAACAAAAAACGATCTAGTTTAGTATGGTAATCAGCCGCAAAGGACTCAATCACCTGTAACCCAAAGTCTTCTTTGCTTTTGAAGTAGTAGTAAAAGGATCCCTTGGGCACACCAGCATCTTTCAACACCTCCTGAATTCCAGTATGGTTGTAACCTTTCTCTAAAAAGATCCGTTGTCCCGTTTCGAGCAATCGGGTATGGCTTGATTCTTTTTTCATCAACTCATCCTCTATCCTAGGCAGTTATTAGACCAGTCGTCTAGTAACTTGGCTTTATAGTAGACCAACCGACTAGTAAAGGCAACCCCTAGTCAGGCCAAAATTTTCGCTATCTCAAGACCACCACTTCTAATCCCACTTAGCCAGCTTGAGTAAGGCTAAAATGAAGTTATCTTAATTTCCTTAGGTATGGCATCCGAGCTAGATCTACACCAAGAGCAAATCCTGTTTCCAAGAGCAGTACCCCATGAAGACGCGATCCGAGTGGTTTACGCCTTTCCTAATACTTATTCTATTGGCATCACCAGCCTGGGGTATCAAGTCATTTGGTCTATGCTGGCCTCTAGACCGGATGTAAACGTTGCCCGCCTATTTACCGATGGCCATGAAGACTTACCCAAACAACCCGAGTTGATGGGATTTTCAGTGTCTTGGGAATTAGACTATGTCAACATTTTAAATTTGCTAGAGCACTTTCAGATCCCGAGTCATAGTTGGGAGCGTGGAGCAAAAGACCCATTGATCTTTGGTGGTGGTCCTGTCTTGACAGCTAACCCTGAGCCATTTGCTGATTTTTTTGACGTGATTTTAGTAGGTGATGGAGAGGGATTGATTGATGATTTCATCACGACTTTTCAGACAGTCCGTGATCAAGCTCGGTCGACTCAACTGCGTCAACTGGCCCAAATTCCAGGTATCTATGTTCCTGCTTTGTATCAGCCTAGTTATGGAGGCACTACTGATCCGATTGTGGCGGTTCATCCCATAGAGTCTGACATTCCCACTACTATTGCAAAACGAACCTATCGGGGGTCTACATTATCAACCTCAACTGTCGTCACTCCACAGGCAGCTTGGGAAAACATTTATATGGTAGAAGTGGTGCGTAGCTGTCCGGAAATGTGCCGATTCTGTCTAGCTAGTTATTTGACATTACCGTTTCGGGCTTCTGATCTGGAAGGTCACTTAATTCCTGCTGTTGAAAACGGTTTAAAGTACACTAATCGGATTGGCTTGTTAGGAGCATCTGTTACTCAACATCCTCAATTTCAACAGTTGCTGGACTACTTGGCTCATGATCGATTTCAACAGGTCAGGCTCAGTGTTGCCTCAGTTCGGACTGGAACAGTAACCCCTAGACTCGCTGAGGTGCTGAGCCAACGAGGGACTCGTTCAATTACAGTAGCTATTGAAAGTGGATCTGAACGGATTCGTCAGGTGATCAATAAGAAGTTAACCAATGCAGAAATTTTGCAGGCTGCTTCAGCTGCTCAGGCTGGAGGACTCAGTGGAATCAAGTTTTATGGCATGGTGGGATTACCTAGTGAGACTGATCAAGATCTAGGTGACACGATTGATTTGATGCACCAGTTAAAGCTAATGGCACCAAAGCTGAGATATACCTTGGGATGTTCAACTTTTGTACCTAAGGCCCATACTCCTTTTCAGTGGTATGGAGTGGCCACCAACGCTGAGAAGAAATTAAAAATCCTGACTAAAAAACTGAGATCAGCAGGGATTGATTTTCGCCCTGAGAGTTATAACTGGTCAGTGATTCAAGCCCTACTCTCTCGAGGTGATCGACGTGTAACTAAAGTCCTAGAGCTAGCTCGTAACTTTGGAGATTCCCTAGGCAGCTACAAACGAGCATTTAAAGAGTTGAAAAGTCAAGTTCCACCTCTAGACTACTATGTCCACAATAGTTGGGATCTAGATACTGTTCTCCCCTGGGCACATATTACAGGTCCATTATCCACCGATCGACTTAAGGAGCATCAAGCTCAAGCCAGTCTCTATTTTGATCCAGATTCTAGGGTGTCCTAAGGGTTGTAGGATGACTTGCCGCTTTACAAGCCCAAAGCCTGTCAATGAAAAGAGATTTTCTTAGGATAAATGTTACAAACATTCTTGTTTAACCAATATTTTCAACAGAGCTGCCAAGGATCTATATGCTATTCAAAGGTATATTTATATTGGAAATATTCATTTACGGTTAGATCAATGAAAAAATTTGCTCTCCTACTTTTCCTAAGTGTTGTAGGATTTCAGTCGGCTATTCATGCCTCTGAGGATACTCAGATCTTTCAACAATTGGAGAAACGGCTGTCCAATCGACCTGAACTAGAGTTTACAGAGTGCAAAGATTATGAATGTCTCATACAACTCGCTCAGATCTGTCAACCCCTGACCTATACTGGAGATTTCAGCTTCGGATTTATTGAATCAACAGGTCTAGTTGAAATTTGGGGACCCCTTCCAGAGAATGATCAAATCTGCTTAGTTTATAGTAAAACACTGGAAACTCGTATGGATGGAGAAGTTGTACCTGAAGTATCTGACGGAGAGAGTTTATGTGCTGGTGCACCCAGTGATATTGCAGAGTTATACCAAATTCTCTATGGCCAATCTGATAAAAGCTTTGGAGTTAGTGCTAGTTTCAACGATGCTACCAATGGGTTTACTTGGAGCAAAGGCACTATTGAAGACAAAGAAACTAGCCACTGTGTTAACACAAATCCACAGCCAACGGTGATTCAGTGAACTGAGCTAAACAGATAGGAGCCAGGTTTCGATCTCAGTACGATCAGCTAAGCTAGGCTGAGATCCAGCTCGAGTGACAGCAATAGCCGCTGCAGTATTAGCAAACTGGAGAGCTGTTTCAAGCGAATACCCCTCAGTGATCGCTGTGGCGAGAGCCCCACAAAAACCATCCCCAGCCGCTGTAGTATCAACGACAGTAACTGAACGGGCCCATAGCATTCCTTGATTAGGTGGCCAGTTTAGTGAAGACCAAACGATCCCAGCTGCACCCAAGGTAATCACCACTATTGGGACACCACGATCTGTCAATGCTTGAGCAGCTAGCATCGCTTCAGCAGGCGTATGGATAGATTGTCCTGTCAAATGGGCAGCTTCACTTTCATTCAGGATCAGGTATGTTACCTGGGTAAGGATAGTATCAGATAGAGGTTGGATGGGAGCAGGATTCAACATGACTGGGATACCGGCCTGTGTTGCCAGCTTCAACACATACTCAACAGTGGAAAGTGGGATCTCTAACTGCAACACCATTAAACGAATTGAAGGGGGCAGCATGGGAGGTATTTGATCAACGGTGAGGCGACTATTGGCTCCAGGGCTGACTATAATCATGTTCTGGCCCTGTGAATCAACAGTGATCAAGGCTATACCAGAGGAGCCAGGACTACTTTCAACCCCGGCTGTATCGACTCCATGTTGCTCTAAGTTAGATTTCAAGATGGGTCCAAAGGTATCATCTCCGATCCGACCGATCATTTGAACTTGTCCACCCGCTCGGGCCGCCGCGACAGCTTGATTGGCTCCTTTACCACCTGGAAATGTACGGTAATCTGATCCCAAAATTGTTTCACCTGGCGTCGGCTGTCGAGGTACCGAGACTACCAGATCCATATTCAGACTACCGATTACTAGAATAGATGCCGACATTGATAAGATCCCTAAGTTAAGTCTTTGGGAGCAACACTAGAAAGCTTAACCTCAGACTCATCCTTCCCTTTTGAGAAGCTAATCGATCAAAGTTATCAAAGTTAATGTTGCAAAATGATCCCACTTCAAACTATAACTAAGTTTATGAGGCGGTCATAACTTTCAATCAATCATCTATGTTTTGTTGAATACAGGTACTCTGATTTGATCACCTTGTAAACTAAAACCATCCATTTAAATAAGAGGAGAGTTGTCATGCAAAGAGCAATGGGCTGTTGCGGAACCATGGTCTTTGGTACCGTTTTTGTCAGCGTTGGCATCGGGGTTATGTTGGTTGCCAGTAAGCTCTATACCTTTGACTGCGAACGGCTCAATCCGCCCTCTAATCAAGGTCAATGTGAATGGGTAGCTCAGGGCCTGCTGGGATCCGATCGCTCGACTCTGCCGATTGAGACTTTAGAGGATGCTGATGTTGAAGAATCTAGAAATAGTGATGAGGGGACAACCTATCGAGTTGTCATTCGAACAACTGAAGGCACGTTTCCTTTAAGTAATAGCTATAGCTCAGGCCGATCCGGAAAAGATGATATCACTAGTGAGATTCGTTCTTTCATTACTACAGAAACACAGGCGACCCTTTCTGTTCAACAGGATGATCGGTGGTTTGGCTACCTCTTTGGAGGCATATTTGGCGGTGTAGGTGCCCTCATGATCCTAGGGGCTCCTTTGGCCATGTTATTCAGACAAGCCTAGATACTCAACTTTGGAGTGGCTACCCGTCATAAGCTTGATTGAGTTGAACTTGTATAGCTAGGCTTTTAAACAAAACCACCCCAATGGAGTACACCTGTGGGATGGCTAACGTCTATTCCTCTTGTATCTTAGAACTCCTGACTACCCTAACCCTTAATGTTTAAGGACGGTTCAAGCAATTAGGTGATGTTAACTTTAACAACTTTGGTTTTCTCTTCCTCAGCTTTAGGTAGGTGTAAGCACAAAATGCCATCTTTGTAGTCAGCCCTTACATTTTGATGATTGATCCGGCTGGATAAAGGAATAACCCGCTGAAACCGGCCATAGCGAAATTCCGTACGAGTACTTCCCTGATTTTCAGTTCTAGTTTCAGAGCGGCGCTCACCAGATACCGCCACAGCCTCAGCCGTAACCTGGATATCTAACTCAGCTTTATCAATGCCTGGAATTTCTAACTTCAACTGATAGGCATCAGCAGTCTCATCTAACTCAGCAGCTGGGACATAGCCCAACCCATCAGATTTCTGATCCCGCTCCCGATCAGTAGCTAAGTCATCAAATAAGCGGTTCATTTCGCGTTGCAATGAATACAGTTCCCGAAAAGGTTGCCAACGAACGAGTGTCATAATGAAATCTCCTTGGTGATTAGATCAGCATGAAGGATCAAACATCGAACCGTTAGATTGGAGAGAACGTTCTACTCAATTGATATTTTATTGAAATGAATCGATTTCAGAGTTCGGATCTTACGACGTGATCAATTGGGGTATTGCGGTAGGACTACCTTTAAAGTGGGTTATTGACCTCTAAGCAATCCATTTTAAATTAAACAGTCGCTCTAGTTTGCTCATTAGTTTTAACGACTTTAGAGGAGACCATTGATCTCCTCCAGATCTTGTTTGATACCCTAACTACTTGTTCTTTTTGCCTAAGTCTTTAGCCATATTTCGGAACCTATCCATATCGGATCCACCTCGACGGGGAGGCTGAGTCGTTGATGGAGGAGGGCTGGAGGCTGTTGAGTTAGAAGCTGGTGTTGAGTCAGTAGGCTGGGATGGGGTGGGTTCATCGACTTCTTTTTTGATATCTGCAGAAACTTCCTGCACCAATTCATATTTGCCGCCCATAAAGGTCCGTCTAACCGTGCGGGAGGTCCTCATATAGTCAATATCACCATAACTTTTCGCATCGTCTGGATCTAAGAAGAAAGCTTGAGATTTCTGTTTGGGCTTGGCAGCCTGTGAGGTGTCCTCCTGAGGAGGTTGATCGGCTTTACCCTGCCGTTTAAAGAGTCGGTTAAGAAACCCTGTCATATTGGCAAGCTCCAGATACTATGCAATGTTTACTATCCTAGGTTGAGATTGTAAAAAAATATAGATGATTAGCGACGAGCCTGACAGAATGTATGACGGTGCTGTCACTCTTGGCTTATTCTTCTAGTTTCTATGCGCGATAACCCTTCCTTTTCTCAGGATCCAGAAACCTACTCCCCTGAGTCATCTGCTAAAACGTCACATTGGGATCCCTATCTCGTTCTGGGTGTGAGTGGGATCTGGATTATTGGACTGGTGATGAGACTGTGGAATCTGGGCGAATTTGCAGCCCCTGTTTTTGACGAAGTGTATTTTCCAGTCTTTGCCCAAAACTACTTGGATCAGGTGACGTTTTATGATATTCATCCTCCTCTAGGAAAATACTTGATCTTGTTGGGGATCGGGTTTGTGGGTCGTCATGAATTTGGTCTGCGCATCATGACAGCGCTGTTTGGGTCATTGATCCCGGTTTTGGTGGCTGGGGTTGCTTATCAGTTAACCCGATGGCGACTGTTTACTTTGGTGGCTGGAGGCCTGATGCTCACAGATGGCCTATTTCTAGTGGAATCTCGCTATGGCCTGATGAATGTTTTTCTTGTGGCTTTCGGATTTGCAGCTCAGATCTACTTAATTGCTGGCTTAGAACGGCGCGGAGCGAGTCGAGCTTGGCTGTTTGCGTTATCGGGCGTCATGTTGGGGGCAGCTGTTTCAGTCAAATGGAATGGCTTATGGTTTGCCTTCATGTTTGCTGGGATCGGATTGATGGTCTGGATGATGGCTGGTTACTACAAGCTTTTTTGGTTGTTAGGCGGCTCAATGGCTTTGGGAACTTTAGGCTCTGGAGTGATCCAGCTAGTCGGAGAGTCTCCCGCAGGTCTTGGATTAGTGGGCCTCAACCCAGCTTGGATAGTGATGGCCATTGTCTTTATCGGATTGGGCGCCTTAGTCCGAGCATTTCCTAAATTATGGTCTTGTCACTTACCCCGAGTTGGCATTTTCGCTGAAATTCAACATCTGAAATGGTGGCACTACATTATTTGTTACATCCTTGTAATGATAGTGGTTTATGCCATCCAATGGATCCCACATCTCATCCAAAATCCAGTGAGCCATGATTTAACGACAGGGGGCTGGACCTTTTGGAAACATATGGCCTTATCGATTGTGGAAATTAACCGATCTATTTTAGGCGGGCATACTGGCGACAATTTGCTTGTAACGTATCAAAGCCCCTTTCAAACTGATGTGCATCCCTATTGTTCCACTAGTTGGCTAGCTCTAGGAGAAGCGGTCCCTCAGTTAAAACCCATCGTCTCTCACCGGATCCTAGCTGCAGGCGCCTGGTCCTGGCCTGTCTTAGCTCGCCCCATTGGGTACTACTTCAGTAGCGATGCTGATATTTGGCAAGCCGTTCAAGCTTTGGGTAATCCGATGTTGTGGTGGCTATCAATTGGTACCATTCTTTATCTCAGCCTTAAAGGGCTATTTAAATTTCAAGGGGTACCCGCTTATCTGTTGATTGGATTTGCCGCCAACTATGTGCCCTGGTTTATCGTGAGTCGCTGTGTGTTTTTATACCACTACATGAGTGCCTTGGCCTTTGCGATCATGGCCCTGGCTTGGGTGATCTGTCGATCTTTAAATCAATGGCAGCGGCTCGGCCGAGCCTGGGGCTTAACCCTGATCACACTGGTGTTACTATGCCAGATTTATTTCATGCCACTTTGGTATGGATTTCCGATCAGAGCTTCAGCTTTTTATTGGCGCATGTGGTTTCGACCCAATCCGATCCCACTGTTTTGTCAGGGGCCTGCTTGTGATTCCGCGAAAATCAAGATCCCTGCAATTCCTGGATTTAACTGGATCTGAGACTTTTGTCAAGGGAACATGTAAGCCAGATCACGTCCATTTTGTGAGTTTTTACCCATTTACTACCAGTAGGGGCTAAGGTGGAATCTAATCAGGCAATAGAACTCTAGGTGAGGGGTGGTGTATGGGTAGACTGTTTTCGAATCCCACATCGTTCTTGCAATATTCCACGAACGGACAGCCTCATCGTCTTCCTGTGGGTGTGATTGGGGTGGGCAACATGGGCCAACATCATACTCGTGTTTTTAGTCGCATGAAAGACATCGAAGTGGTGGGTGTGGCTGATGTTAATGTTGAGCGCGGATTGGATGTTGCAAGCCGCTTTCGAGTTCATTTTTACGAAGACTATCGAGATCTGCTACCCCATGTGGCGGCAGTGGCGGTGGCGGTACCTACTGTTTTGCATCATGAAGTGGGCATGGCTTGTTTAGAAGCGGGGGTTCATGTTCTCTTAGAAAAGCCGATCGCAGCCAATATCACGGAAGCTGAATCATTGGTGAATCGAGCGGCAGATTGTGGTTGTATTCTCCAAGTGGGCCATATTGAACGCTTTAACCCTGCTTTTCAACAGCTGCAACGAGTACTCCAATCTGAAGAAGCCCTCGCCATTGAAGCTCACCGCATGAGTCCCTACTCAAATCGGGCCACTGATGTCTCTGTTGTGTTTGATTTAATGATCCATGACATCGACTTACTCTTAGAGTTAGTTCCTTCAGATGTCATCCACCTCACGGCTAGTGGTAATCGGGTCTCTAAGTTGGGTTATCTGGACTATGTCACGGCTACCTTAAGTTTTGCCAATGGTGTCATTGCTTCCTTAACTGCTAGCAAAGTGACTCACCGCAAAATGCGTCAAATCGTGGCTCATTGTCAGAATGCCTTTATCGAAACTGACTTCCTCAATAACGAGATCTCAATCTATCGCCAAAGTACCGCAAGTCCTATTGATGATTATGGTCAAGTGCTCTACCAACGAGACTATTTAATTGAAAAGGTCCATACTGATACGATTGATAAGCTTCACGCCGAATTAGAGCATTTCACCAATTGTGTTAGAGGTGGCAACCAGCCCTCGGTTGGCGGAGAGCAAGCTTTAAAAGCTCTTAAGTTGGCCGCTGAAATTGAACAAATTTCGTTAGATGGATGCTCCTGGAATGAAGCTAAGCCATCGTTGTCTAAACTTTGAGGTTGTTAGAGTCATGGTTCGTATCTGGACTATTGTTGTTACGGCTATGCTAATCACAGGGTGTAGTAGTGCAGTCAATCCTGAGGCTACAAGTGCAACCCCCCTGCCTGATACTGCTCAACAAAGCCAAATGTTACCTCTTGAAGCTGAAGCGATCATTGGTGATCAGACCTTTAAGCTAGAAGTGGCCCGTACGAGTTCACAACAACGATTGGGCCTCATGTTTCGTGATCTAGAATCTTTACCGGCTGATCAAGGTATGTTATTTCCCTATGATCCCCCCCGATCTGCGGCTTTTTGGATGTACAACACTTGGATCAACCTCGACATTATCTTTCTGTTAGAGGGTCGTGTAGTTTATATCGCGGCGGATGTACCGGGTTGTCCGGAGTTACCGTGTCCGTCTTATGGCCCTGCGAATGATCAATTAGTGGATCAGGTGGTTGAGTTTCGTGGGGGCACTGCAGCTCAGTTAGGGTTAACGGTTGGTGATCCTGTCATTATTCAAGCGCTCTAACTCTAAACTCTAGTCCCCGGGCCTACTTTTGCTTTAAGACCAGGAGTGTAATGTCATCATAGACGTGTTGGGAGCCAATATGGTGTTTGACATCCTCAATCACAACAGACTGAATTTCCCAAGGGGATCTAGCTCGGTGCTGACTAACCACCTGACATAAGCGATCTAGCCCATACAGATGACCCGTTTCGTTTTCAGCTTCGGTAATACCATCGGTGTAGAGAACGACAACATCACCTGATGTTAACTGCACTTCAGTTTGCCCCACAAAGGCTGTAATATCTTCTTCAAGGCCAATCGGAAATCCCAGGTCTAGTGTGTCGATGCGCTCAATCGTGCCACCTTGACGCACCACAATCATTTCTTCGTGCTGACCACTGAGGCGTAGCTGACCATCCTGATAATCCACAAAAGACAACGTTAGACTTCGATCAGCTTGCATACGTTGGATATTATCGTGAATCACTCGATTCAAAATAGCGAGAAACCGTTTTGGATCTGATTCTTCACTAACCAGTAGGGTTCTAACGGCTGTTTGCACCATCAGCATGAGTAAACAACTATGAAGACCATGCCCCGTAACATCCCCAATCCCAATTTTGAGCCGATTACCTTGCTGTAAAACGTCATAGTAATCTCCACCCACGGTCTCAACGGGCTCCATAAAGCCTGCAACTTCTAAAGTTTGGATCTGTTTAAGTTCATGATCAGTAGGGAGGATGAGTCTTTGAATTTTGCGAGTGATTTCAAGTTCTGCCCCTAATTTTAAATTCTCGGCTTTCAGTTGCTGATTTAAGGCGAGTATTTCTTCATGGGCTTGAGCGAGCCGTTCCTGATTCGCTTTACGAGCAGAAATATCTCGAAAGATCCCTGTGTAAAAAGTCCGTGTCCCTAGAGTTGCCTCGGCAATACTAGCCTCTAAAGGAACCTGTGATGTATCAGCGCGGCGCCCAATGACCTCATGAATGCCACACCGACCTATTAAAGTCTCCAGGGCGATTTCAGGTAATGGAACTAATAAATGATGAAGGGATAGCTCCAACAATTCCATAGGAGCGTAACCAAAAACCTCTTGAGCACTAGCATTAGCTGAAAGAACCTGTAGATCATAAGGCCGAAAGGTTAAGATGGCATCGGTTGCACTTTGAACAATGGCTTCAGTTCGAGCCACAGCTTCTTCTAAAGAATCCATCACTTGATTGTAGCGGTGAGCAATAGGCCCCAATTCAGTAAACGGATCGACAGGGGCGCGTAGACTTAGATTTTGAGATTTCGCTTGGGCCATCATCACCGTCATCAGATCATAGGCTTCGGTTTTGGCCTGATGTTCTACAATGTTAAGGCCTTGTTCTTCTTCTTCAACAGTCACTCGGATAGGATGTTTGGGGTTGATCAGTCTCAGTAGCAGGTAGGTCAGACCAAAAGCCCATAATCCTGTCATCCCTACACCTAACAGCTGAATTAAACTATGGGTTATCAATTCTGAGACGCTACTATCAGGCCATCCAAATAACCCCACCGCCAATGTGCCCCAAATGCCACTAAAAAGATGGACAGGAACCGCTCCAACAGCATCATCAATCTGACGAGCCTCTAGCAGGAGTGTACCTTGCCACATCACCCAGCCCCCAACTAAGCCAATGACTACCGCTACTGGGGTGGAAACGGCATGACAACCAGCCGTGATGGCAACCAAACCGGCTAAAGATCCATTGAGTAACGTTTCAATTTCAATAACTCGTTTGAATAAAAAACTAAGTGTAGCTGCACCTAGCATTCCAGCGATACCGGCCATCATCGTATTGACAATAATGAGTGGGACTTCTTCATTAAAGGCCAGATTACTACCCCCATTAAATCCGATCCACCCCACCCAAAGTAGTAAAGTACCCATAGTTGAAAGTGGCAGGTTTGATCCTTGAAAGTGATAGGATCCCCGATTTGAAAAGCGGCCCGTTCGAGGTCCAATAATGAGTAATGTGGCTAAAGCAATCCACCCACCAACACTATGAACCACAGTTGATCCCGCAAAATCAGTGAAACCGATGACTCCCAACCAACCCGTAGGCTCACCCTGGTTTAACCCATTCCAGGCCCAGTGACCGATCACCGGATAGATTAATCCTGAGCTTAAACCACTAATAATGATGTAGGAGGTAAATTTAACTCGTTCCGCAATAGCCCCTGAGATAATCGTGGTGGCCGTACCACAGAACATAGCTTGAAACACAAAAAAGGCCGCTAAGTTGAAATTGCCACCTGGATCGACCCAAAAATCACTGAGACCTATCCACCCTCCAGCTGTGATCCCAAACATAAGTCCATAACCCAATGACCAGTAAAGGGCTAATGAGATGCCAAAATCTGCAATGTTTTTTGCAGCAACGTTGATGCTATTTTTAGAGCGGGTCAGACCTGACTCCAGGCACATAAACCCAGGCTGCATTAGTAAGACCAATCCTGCCGATAAGATCAGCCATAGGGTGTCAATCACAGTTCGGTGCTCCAGGGCGAGTCTGTCGTTCATAACCGTGTCCATAAAAACTAGGGCTGGGATCCCAACTTGATCCTCTAGCTCATAGAGAGCAAACCTGATTCATCTTTCAAGGAAGTCTAGGCTAATTATTTTACCCGACTTATCACACTGGATTTAGGTGGTACCTAGTGGATAGTCTGCTAAGTTAGAAGTGCTGGTTAGGTGTAAGATAGCTATGAATTTACCTGATTTAGACCAGGAAAGTATTAATCGGATTATTGAGATGGCTTGGGAGGATCGAACTCCTTTTGAAGCAATTGAAACTCAATTCAATCTACCAGAAAAGCAGGTGATCGCTCTGATGCGAAGGCAGATGAAACCTTCCAGTTTTAGGATGTGGCGTAAACGAGTCACTGGGCGCTCAACTAAACATTTGGGCAAACGAGGATTTACATTCGGTCGGTTTAAATCTGATAATCAAAAGGGTTAATAGTCAGATTTATACTCCTAGCTAAATAACCAGCTCCAGAGACATGTACCCAAAAATAACATCAAGGAATAACATCGAGGAACAAATGCTAGTGGCTTGGTGGTATCGGGTTGTAAGAGTCAGTCTCATGGTCTTGATGGGCTGTATGAGCTTTTTATGGCCAGCATCGGCCCAAACGCAAGCTATCGAAGCAATCCCTGGGAATGAAGTTTTTTACTACATCACTGTCGATCGATTTTTTGATGGCAATGAAACCAACAACATCCCCAACTATGCCTTTCCGGCTACAACTGCCTACAACCAAGCTAATCAATCTTTAATTCAGTATGCTTATGATCCCAGTCACCGCTACGTGGGGATGTATTGGGGAGGTGATCTAGAGGGCATTATTCAAAAGCTTGATTATCTAGCAGACCTGGGCATTACCAAAATTATTTTATCGCCGATTCAAGATAATGCTAACGTAATTCTTTACTCTCCTCAGAGCAACTACTACATTCGCTCCACTGTTCATGCTGATGAAGCTGAGTTCAATTCTTTTTATGCTGGGATCTCGACTCCTTTTCATGGTAACTGGACTCAAGACTGGTTTGAAATTGATGAGCACTTTCGCCACGAGACGCCTGATCGGTTGCAGGTTTTTCGAGAGCTGTTGAACGCAGCTGGGCAACGTGGGATCGGGATCCTTCTAGAGCTGAATCTGAATCATACCTCACCCTACCGGGAATCCACGGTATTTGATGATTTCAATCTAGCAACTAGTGAGCAATGGTCTATTGATAATGGCTCGATCTATCGGCATGGGGTCCGGGTAGCTACTTATTTGGATCCAGTCACTGGTGCTTTTAATCCTGAAGGCTGGTTTCATCAACCTATTTCAATTAACTATCAACACCCAACTCCTATAATGCTGGAACAAGGGGCTATTGAAGGATTACCTGATATCGATCAATCTAAGCCACCGGTATTGCAGTATCTGCATGATGGAGTCGAATTCTGGCTCAACTTTAATTCAGATGGCACTCAAGTTGCTGGTTTTTATTTAGACAATGTTCAGTATATTCAGTTATCCTTTTGGCAACAGTTAGAGCAATGGGTTCAATCCATCAATCCTAGTGCCATATTGATCGCAAATCACTTGAACGGAGGCTTGAAAAATCAGGCTGCTGTTAAGTGGTACCACGAAACCCAAGCCTATACTTTAGTAGATGATGAGCTGAGTCAAGCGGCCCGGAACTACTTTAGGCAAGAGCGAGGTTGGGATGGTCGGGTCTATGTTTTGAAAGAACGACTCCTAGGTCATCAAGGTCAATATTATACTGATCCATTACCTCTCCATTGGTTACACCGTAGTCTCAATCCTAGTCAATCTCTTGAAATTCCTCGATCTCACCTAGATCAGGTCACCCCTGCTGGTCTTCAAAGCTGGCTAACTTTTGTTGAACATCCTGATCAACCCCGGCTGTTATCGGCCCACCCTGAGGTTAGTGAGCTTGCTTACGCCAGTCTGATCAAATTTATGATGGTGAGTGCAGGGATTCCGATGATTGATTATGGTACTGAAACGGGATTAGCTATTCCTCATCATATCGATCATCAAGGCACCTATGGAGTCGGCGGGCATCCGTTTAACAAACCCATGATGATTTGGCCAGAAGATCAAGGCTGGAACGCAGACTTATTTCATTTGATGCACCAGTTGATCTACTTACGCCGTGATCAGCCTGTCTTGAGGTACGGGAATACTCGGTTTCTATCTCCCTCACAGGCCAATGCCGTTACGGATTTATTCATGCTGCGAGAAAGCCCCAACTATCCTGATCAGGTGCTTTATGCGTATTCAACTACAGGTGGTGACTTTATACTCTCTCTAGAAGATCAACATTTGAAGCCAGCCCAACAAATCATTGATATTGAAACTGGGTATGTCTATCCATCTCAATCAGAATTTAAAATACAGTTAGCAGCTGAAGCCTCTAAGGTCATTTTATTGAAATCTTAATTCAACGCCATTTCCAGTAAAAGGCTATGATTGTGTTGAGCCAGCACAGGAGTTTGATATGACAGAAGCTAGACAACAAGGGGGCCAAGTTTGGAAGTGGATCGCCATCAGCTGTGGTGGATGTCTATTACTCTCAATCGTTGCCATTGCCGGTCTTGGATTTTTCGTGTTTCGATCTTTAGGGATTAAATCTGATCCACAAGAAGTCGAACGTCTGGCTCAAGAGATCATTAGTTACGAGTTTCCTGGTGAGCCAGATGTAGCTTTTGCAGTAGAACCGTTTGGAATGCAAATGGCAGCCTTGCTAACAGAAGACGCATCTATCCAGTTGTTTGTTGGTAAACTACCTGCCGAGTTAGCTCAAGGTACTGATCCAGATGATATTCGGCGTGAATTTACCTCTCAGATGAATATTGAAGATCTAGATATCCAAGCCTCCTCCCAAGAGATTGAACTCTATACCATCTGCGATCAAGAGGTTGACGTGAATGTCACTCAGGGGACGGTTGATAATGACCCTGCCATCAGCTATACCACTGCGATCGAAGATGGTGGAGCCATTATTTTCACCATCATCACAGCAACTGGCAATGATGCTGAACAGAAAGCTAGCGGTATTCTTGAGTCTCTCAACTGCAACTAGCCTCCAGACACCCACTACCGTACCACTAAGGCCACTAAGGTTTGAAACTGATCGGTTAAACTCTCTGCTAAACCCATAGTCAATTGATGAGTAATGGGTAGGCTGTCGATCCCCATACTGGCACATAGGAGCAGTAAATAGATGTTGGCATACATAAAGGCTGCTCCGGCTCGATCACGATCTGAAGGATCTTGCATCAGTTGCCAAGCTTTCCAGATAAATCCACCTCCTAAGACTAAGGCCATCGTCAGGTAAAACAAACCCATGACATGAAGGGGAATCACCAACAGCAGCGTGATAGGCACCATGGCCAACGTGTAATAGAAGATCTGACGAGACGTTTGAGCCTCACCATAAACCACTGGCAACATCGGCACACCGGCTTTGCTATAGTCGTCTCGCTTTAAAATGGCCAAAGCCCAGAAATGAGGCGGAGTCCAGATGAAGATAATCGCGAATAACACCCAAGCCGCCCAACTTAGACTATTAGTCACTGCCGCCCAACCCACTAAAGGCGGAATGGCCCCAGCTGCTCCCCCAATGACAATATTTTGAGTACTGGATCGCTTTAACCAATGAGTATATACACCTACATACACCCCAATACCAGACATGGCCAGGCCGGCGCTCAATAAGTTAGTCCAGTAGGTCAGCACTGCAAATGACGCCAAAGCTAGCACAATAGCAAAGATCAAAGCATCTCTAACCTGAATTCGACCTGAAGGTAGAGGCCGATGACGAGTCCGTTCCATCACATCATCAATATCTCGGTCGTAGATCATGTTGATGGTGTTGGCTGATCCTGCGGCCAGTGCTCCTCCCACCAGAGTCATGGTAAATACAAGGGGATCAACAGCTCCTTCACCTGCAATCCACATACTGCCAGCCGTGGTCACGAGTAGCAAAAAGATAATCTTGGGTTTCAGAAGTTGACTATAGCTTCGGATGACCTGACCTAAATGTTGATGATGCTTGAGAGATGATTCTGCCCATAATGTGTTTTGCATAACTCTTGATCCAAAGAATTCAACCACAACTTTAAAAACGCTTGAGCCATTACCTTGAAAAATTCAAAACCTTGAGCAATTCCGATCACAAGCTTTCTGAAAATCAATTAGTGAAAGCTAGGCCCTGATCAACAATTTAGGCTTTAGCCTTAACGGTAGTGTCAGCAGGTGATGGTGCTAACCAGCCATTTTCTTTGAGGCTAAATACAGTGAAGGCTACCAATGTTCCCAGTAAAACAGCACCTACAGCTTGATGAGCCACTGTCAACGGTTCAACTTGAAGATGCAATTTAAAGGTAAGGGTGCCCAGCGCAATTTGAGCTATCACCAAGCCCCCAGCTAGATAGCCCAGTCGCTTTAGTTGTGGAGTTAGCTCTCGGATCCAAACCATCACAACCAGAGCCAGTGTCACAGCAGTCGCTGGAATAATCCCGATCAAATGACCATTCATCACTAAGCAAAGCTCCCCACTAGCAAAGCATTGATGCAAGGCCCATTGGGAAGCAACTAATCCACCCAACAAACTCTGTAAGTAAACGAGTCCAGCTGCCGCTAGGCCCAGCCAGCTCAAGCTACCAGGTTTGTGGCCAGATTGAGGCACTATGTCGGGTTTGAGTAAAAGGCCCAGCGTTAAAAGTGTAGTGAAAAAGAGTAAGCCAGTACCTAAGTGAGCCGTTACGATATCAAAGCGCAACAGCTCAGTTACCGTTAATCCACCTAGAATACCTTGAAACACCACTAGCCCAAAGGCTAAACCTGCGAGGATAGGGGCCCATGGGGGTAACTCTCGGCGCTTCCAGATCGTGACACCTACCAATACAATCGAGGCAAAACCGATCACTGTTGCAATTAAGCGATGAAACCATTCTAAGAAGACTTGCAAATTCATTTCTGCTGCAGGCACAAGTTCACCGTAGCATAGTGGCCAATCTGGACAGGACAGCCCTGCATTCATCACTCGTGTCGCGCTACCCAAAGCCATAAGAAACAGAGTAAATCCTGCCAGCAGCAAGACAAAGCGGCTGATCCATGCCTGTGTTTTAGATGTTGATACCTCTGATGTTGATGTTTCTGGCGTTGCGTCTGAAAACTTAACAGATAGTTCAGAAAAAGAAGAATCTATCATTGCCACACTAACCTTGTAGTCAAAACTACTAAATCTTAGAGAGAGGACAATTGGGGAGAACTCTCAACCTGAGTCTAGACCTCCTTTTCTAACGAAGCTAAGCGTTTTAATGATTTCTTCGAATTAAGATTAATTTTTGTGAGCCATTTTCGACAAAGATGGGTCTTTAAGATTTCCTTATAGTTTTTTCTGTAAATCTGTGTTAAAGAAATCAAACATTTGCTTTACAGATGAGAGCACCCTAAAACTTCCCAGCTTTAACACCAGTTTGGATAGGTCTACAATTTGAACAGATCTGATGCTTGAATTAAGAGTTACTCAAAATCAATTTCTCGAACTTGCTTAC
Organism: uncultured bacterium; assembly: GCA_964434865.1. Taxonomy (GTDB): domain Bacteria; phylum Cyanobacteriota; class Cyanobacteriia; order Thermostichales; family Thermostichaceae; genus CAYSWV01. Next base: position 97,495 of record CAYSWV010000005.1, on the reverse strand, counting down.
GAGAACGACATTCTTCAACATGAGTTCGCAAGGTATCTCGAAGCTCTTCTCCATTAGGAATGGCTTCAAGCACAAGGGTTGGATGCGAACGATCAGAGGTTTCTAGGGTGATATTAGCCAATGAGAATAACCGTAGAAAGAAGGGTTGTTCCAATTTATAATCTCTGACTCGATAGAGTTCAAGTTCATCCGTTTGTTTGTTAAACACACCTGTCCGAATGATCAGCCGCTCAGTAGTCAGTTGGTACCGAATACTTCCTATCACCAGCCACTTCCAGATCAAAATGAATAGGGGAACAATTAGCCAGAAGAATAGCCCACAGATGATATAGAGGCCTAAGTTAACAACGTGCGAGGGCGATCCGGCCCAAACTTCTTTTTCTTCTGGCATAACACCTCCCTAAAGAATGACAAGGTAATCATGACATCAAGGATCGAATGTCGGTAACTTCACCTGTGATCGCTGCAGCAGCTACCATGGCTGGACTCATTAACAGGGTCCGTCCTGTAGGGGATCCCTGTCGACCTTTAAAATTACGATTGGATGATGAGGCACTGATCTGATCGCCTTGTAGTTTGTCAGGATTCATAGCTAAACACATGGAACACCCTGGATCTCGCCATTCAAATCCGGCAGCTTTAAAGATTTGGTCTAGCCCTTCAGCTTCAGCTTCTCGTTTAACTTGTTCAGATCCGGGTACAACAAAAGCTTTAACCCCAGCTGCGACTTGTCGACCTTGAGCCACTTTTGAGGCTTCTCTCAAATCGCTTAAGCGACCATTGGTGCAACTACCAATAAAACAAACATCAATCTTAGTTCCTTGAATTTGAGTTCCCGGTTGCAGTTTCATATAGGTATAGGCTTCGGCTGCTATCGGACGCTCAGATTCAGGCAGTTGAGCTGGATCAGGAATTAATTCATCCACAGCAATACCCTGCCCAGGAGTAATACCCCAAGTCACGGTTGGAGGGATATCAGTAGCTTCAAATACAACCGTATCATCATAGGTAGCATCAGGATCACTCCGCAACTGAGTCCACCAAGCCACAGCCTGATCCCAGTTGGACGCTTGTGGGGCAAACGGACGACCCTTCAAATAATCAAAGGTGGTTTGATCAGGGTTGATATACCCACACCGAGCCCCTCCTTCAATCGACATGTTGCAGATAGTCATACGTTCTTCCATTGTCATCTGGTCTAATGTCGATCCAGCATATTCATAGGCATAGCCAACCCCACCTTTAACACCCAAAGTCCGGATAATGTGCAAGATCACATCTTTGGCATAGACGCCTAAGTTTAAGGTGCCGTTGACTTCTATTTTTCTCACTTTGAGTCTAGCCAGGGCCAGCGACTGAGACGATAAAACATCACGCACTTGGCTAGTTCCAATCCCAAAAGCAATGGCTCCAAATGCACCATGGGTAGACGTATGGCTATCTCCACAAGCGATGGTCATCCCTGGTTGAGTCAGACCCAGTTCCGGCCCAATCACATGCACTATGCCTTGATGCCCTGATCCAGCGTTGTAAAACCGAATGCCAAACTCCTGACAGCTCTGCTCCAAAGCCTGAAACATCTCTTCTGCTAAAGAATCTGCCAAAGGACGAACTTGGGTTTCAGTCGGAATAATATGATCAACAGTAGCTATCGTTCGCTCAGGGTAGAGTACTTGGAGACCTCGTTCACGTAACATGGCAAAGGCTTGGGGACTGGTAACCTCATGGATCAGATGTAAGCCAATAAATAACTGCGTTTGGCCTGAGGGCAGGATCCCAACCGTGTGAGCATCCCAAACTTTGTCAAACAATGTGCCTTTGCTCATAGTGATTCTGTACGCTACCTATTACAAAAGGACTAGTTAGATTAACCGTATCTGCTATTGTACTCAACCTGGCTAGGGTTTGTTGAATAAGTTACAGACCAGTTGGGCACAGGTGGCTACCAAAAGCGGGTAGTTTTCAGGTGGTGACCCATGATCTAGATGCCACTTGAATAGACCAAATAGATCAAGACCGCCCTAGATCAAGACCCGTGCCCTTTATTGAAACTATCTAGACAGAGACTAATGTCAATGCCTGAGCTGTAAATCCAGCTGCTCTTAAAGCTGTGATAGTAGCGTCAGCCTGTTTAACTCGAAACTGGCCACCCAATCGGACAAAGCGTTGGCGAGGTCCTTGTTCTATAGCAGCAATAATCGGAATGCGACCTTCATCGGCTTGATCACTGCGGAATTGATTTAAGATCCCTTGCAGTTGATAGCAATATTGAATATCGAGGGCCTGTTGAGCGGGCAAGTTAACTTGGACCACTCGGACGGATTCAATCGATTCTAGATCATTAATAACGAGTTGGGTTTGTTCATCACGATGATCAATTTTAGCCCAAATCAGGAGTTGTTGGTCAACTTGAAGCTGGTTGTGTAGCCGTTCGTAGGTTTTTGGAAAAATAACCCCTTCACAACTTCCGGTCAAATCTTCTAGCTGTAAAATAGCCATCCGATCACCTTTTTTAGTGGTCACGGCTTTGATGCTATTAACGATCGCAATAATATTGACCCAGGCCTCAGCACTACACTCATTTAAGTGAGTAATAGCTGTGGGACCTAGAAGCTGAGCTTTCTGAGCAACTCGCTTTAAAGGGTGATCGGATACGTACAACCCAATTAATTCCTTCTCCAGTTTCAGCTTCTCTTGAGGTGAGAAATCTTCTGTAGGAGCTGCTTTGGGGGCGTCTGCATAGCTAAACTGCGTAGATTCTGTAGTGGCTGAACCTAAGAGATCAAATAAATTAGTCTGACCAATGGCTTTTGATTTAGCCCGATCCAAGGCCCAGGTTAAAGTGGGTTCTAAATCAGCAATCAGTTGTTTACGGTTGGATTCAATTTTGTCAAAGGCTCCAGCATAGATCAAAGCTTCAATTCCACGTCGATTAACCACATGTAAATCAACACGTTCACAAAAATCGGCTAAGGAGGTAAACGAACCCTTTTCCCCTCGAGCTTCAAGAATATTCCCAATCGCTGCATCCCCAATATTTTTGACCGCACCCATGCCAAAGACGATCTGTTGGTTCAAGGGAGTAAAGTCTAAGCCAGATTGATTCACATCAGGCGGGAGCACTTCAATCCCAATTGCAATACAGTAGGCGATATAGCGCTGTAATTTATCTTGATCACCACCCACTGAAGAGAGTAGAGCGGCCATGTACTCAGTGGGATAGTTGGCTTTTAAATAGGCTGTCTGAAAGGTAACAAATCCATAGGCCGTTGAGTGAGATTTATTGAAACAGTACTCAGCAAACGCGATCATTTGATCAAATAAGGGTTCAGCAATCGATTTATCGACACCTCGCTCTTGAGCCCCCTCTAAAAAGATCTCACGATGCTTTTCCATTTCCGCCACTTTCTTTTTGCCCATGGCTCGACGAAGTAGATCCGCTTTACCCAGGGTATACCCAGCCATATCTTGAGCAATCCGCATGATCTGCTCTTGATAGAGAATGGTGCCATAGGTGTCATTTAAGATGGGTTGAAGAATATCGTGAGCGTAGGAAACCTGTTTACGACCATGTTTGCGATTGATAAATTCAGGAATCATACCCGTATCTAGCGGGCCAGGGCGATACAAGGCTAACACTGATGAAATATCTTCTAGATTAGAGGGTTTCAGATCACGGACAACTTGTTTCATTCCAGATGATTCTAGTTGAAAAATCCCTTCTAATTCTCCCCGAGCTAGGATCTGGTAGGTTTTAGGATCATCTAGCGGTAGCGTATCCAAGTCTATTTTGATGTGACGATTATGTTCAATCAGATCGACAGCTCGTTGAATCATTGTTAGGTTGCGTAAACCGAGGAAGTCCATTTTCAGTAGACCCAAGGACTCAATGTCTTCCATAGAGTACTGAGTAATGGTCTGGCCTTCATTGTTGCGCTGTAGTGGGACAATTTCATCTAACGGGTCTTTGGAAATCACGACTCCCGCCGCATGCACACCAAAGGTTTTGTTGGTTCCCTCTAATAAGCGAGCTAGGTCAATCCAACGTTTGGTCTGGGGATGACCTTCATATTTTTCTTTAAATTCAGGGGCTGGCGTATTGTCCCCGATCATTTCTTTGAGCTTAGCCGGTTTGCCCCGAGAGACCGGGATCATCTTGGCCATTTTGTCGGCCTCAGCATAAGGGATCTCTAACACCCGGCCCACATCTTTCAAGATAGCTTTGGAAGTCATGCGGTTAAAGGTGATAATCTGAGCAACCCGTTCCTGACCATATTTACGAGTCACATAATCAATCAACTCACCTCGGCGTTCAATACAAAAGTCACTATCAATATCAGGCATGGACTTGCGTTCTGGATTAAGAAAACGTTCAAATAACAAGCCATAGCGTACCGGATCGATATTGGTAATTCGCAAAGCATAAGCAATTATGGATCCAGCAGCTGACCCTCGCCCAGGACCTACTGGAATATTTTGTTCACGAGCATGGCGAATATAATCCCAAACCACTAAAAAGTAAGTAGAGAAGCCCTTTTGTTGAATAATATCAAGTTCAAATCGGATCCGATCTTGGTACTCCTGAGGGATCTCATTGCGACTGGAGACTTGAAAGCGCTCTTGAATCCCTTGCCAAGCTAGATAGGTTAAGTAGCTATCGGGTGTATAGTCAGGGGGTACCTGATAATCTGGCAGATGTGAGCCTCCCAGGATATCGTAGCTCTTGATCTTTTGCAGCACTTCTAAGGTATTGGCAATCGCGGCTTCCACAATCTCAGGTTCTAGATGATCCTGGCAAAGGCGTCTCATTTCATCAGGACTCTTCAAATATTCGGTGCCACTGTAACGTAAGCGCTTTTCATCTTCAATATTTTTACCAGTTTGAATACATAGTAAGGCATCATGAGCCTCTACATCGAGACAGGAGACAAAGTGACTATCGTTAGTAATGATCACCTTAATGCCGAGTTCTTGAGCAATTTCCACTAACTGTACATTGACAAAGCGATCTTCTTGGGAGCCATGATCTTGAATTTCAAGGTAATAATCATCACCAAAGTGTTCCTGGTACCATTGGGCTACCTGACGAGCAATTTCAGGCCGACGTTGTAGAATCGCTTGTGGGACTTCTCCGGCTAAACACCCTGACGTTACGATGATCCCTTCCCGATACTGCAACAGGAGTTCTTTATTGATACAAGGCCGTGAAAAGATCCCTTTCCCTTGCACCCCTTGTAGATGAGAGACGGTTGTGAGTTTAACCAAGTTCTTGTAGCCAAGAGTATCTTTAGCTAAAACAACCTGATGGTATCGGGGATAGCGTTTCTTTTTATCTGTGATGTCACCATTAATCACATACATCTCATTACCCACAATTGGGGTCACCCCATGGGCTGTACACAGTTTAATCAGTTCTAGGGCACCATACATCACGCCATGATCTGTCAAGGCTATACCGGGTAGACCCATAGCAACAACCTGTTCAATCAGTTTAGGCAGCTGGCTGGCACCATCCAGGAGGCTGTACTCACTATGAAGATGTAAAGGGACAAAAGACATAACCGATCAATACTCTAGGATTAAATGATTCTATAATACCGAATGATTTGGCTAGTGGTGATTGAACTCTAGATCCTCAAACCATGATTAACCTGAATAAGCTTGAAGCCTGAGCTAATTAATGTAGTTCGATTATTTCATGCAATCGGTAGGCTAACCCACGATCCAGCTGATTCAATTTTAAGCGTAATGATGCGGGCTTCGATCAAAGTTGCTTGGTTGACAGGTGTGCCAGTACCTGGGTTGTTCGCAAAGGCTGGAAAGCAACTAGCGCTGAGACTGAGGCGTAAGGCTTGCCCTGAATAGATTTGAGCACAGATAGGTTGTAGAAGGATACGCAATGGAAGCTGAGGCCGTGGATCTGAAATTCTGAGAAACCCTTGAGTTAAATTATAGATCCCACTAGCTTGAACCACTGAAATTACAGCCCCAATATCGAAGCTAGGCTGATCAGCCGTACACCTTAACTCTACCCAACATTCACCAGCTAAGGTTAAAGGTTTACCTAAAGGTAAAGTTGTGTATGTCACAACATCTGATCGATTATCCAAACCCGCTCGATTAAAAGATCCCGATGGAGAACTAAAGTGACCACCCAAAGAGGGAACCGGCCGCCAAGGATCATGGACCATATACACTGGATCGGCTATTTTGGGCGGGTTGGGGGTGAGCATGCCTTCTACTTCAGAGATAGCAGCTAAGCCAGATCCTCCTAAGTAGTAAGATGTTGAAAAGCGAGGCCAAGAGGGCCATGAGCACCATTGATTGGATCCTAGTTGAAACAAGCGAACAGGTGGTTCTGTGGTTAGACCTGTATCCATACCTTTCAAAAAATGATTAAACCATTGAAGCTGTAGCTGATCAATGCCATTAACAGCCTCAGGACCATAGTCTTGAGAACCCACATAACGCCCCCAAGGCAAATGAGACCATGGGCCAATTCTCAGATGCTGAAGTTGGGTACTTTGCTGAACCATCGCTTGATAGAGATGTAAAGTGCCTCTCAAAAAAGTGTCAAACCAGCCTCCAATATGTAACATGGGCAGATCAACAGATTGCATATAGGTTTTGGGAGAACGGATCTGCCAGTAAGCATCATCAGGATCACGGTGAGCGAGCCAGTCAAAGTAATAAGACTCTGGGGCATAGCGTTGAAGCACATCAGGTTGAGACGGATTAACATCATAGAGAGGTAGCTGCCTGGAAGCCTGATACAAAGCCTGATAGGCCTGTTGATCACCTCGCAGTCGGGCTGTTTCCGCCTCTAATTGAATGGCCCAACTTAACTGACTTTGCAAACAAAAGGCTCCGCCCTCATAAGCCATATCTGTGCAGAGATCGTAAGCCAACATGGCCGGGCAGATAACCTTCAAAGCAGCAGGCTTTAAACTAGCCGCGTAAAGTTGGGTCATCCCTTGATAGGAAAAGCCATACATCCCAACCTCACCCGTACTACCAGGTAAGGCTGCCGCCCAGGCCACTGTCTCAAACCCATCTTCACGTTCATGTACAAATGGATCAAAACGACCCTCTGATGTCCCCCGGCCTCGCACATCCTGGATCACAACAATGTAGCCTTGTGAAGCATACCAATGCGGGTGAGCATAAACGACTGTCGAGGCAATTGATCGGCCATAGGGTTGCCGCATCAACAGGATAGGAAAGCAACCGTCTTCATCAGGGTAGTAAACATCAGCATCCAATCGCACACCATCCCGTGTAGTCATCGAGAGCATTTGCCGGGGACGAACTGGAAATGGTGACATAGGCTTAGGCTTTAAACACTACCCTATTGATTCAAGCATTTGGAGGAACTGTCTGACAGGCCAGTTTTTCCGATCTGAGACTTGTCCATCGCCAATCTCAACCAGTCGCCAGTGACCATCTCGATTCAAACAAACATCAACAGCAAAAAATGGACTGCAGATCCTTTGAGCACAGATATCTACCACGGCTAGGAGCTGAAGACCTCTAGAAAAGCCTTATCGGCTCCAGGGTACTCCATCATCAACTGATGAAAACTGACTAGCTTAGATGCCCATCTGATCACACACCTGAGCCAGAGGTAAATGCCAGAGCGTTTCAGGGGCCCAGCGATCAAGATCAAACGATGAGTGCCACCCTCGTTGATAAGCTTGCCACACTCGATCCCAACATAGTTGAACAGATTCTGAAGACTGACAAGCATACCGATGCATAATGGCTGCAATTAAGATCAGATGAGCTAGCCTAACTTTAGTGCCCAGCAAGAAAGCTTGAACTTCAGCTTCTCCCACTAAGTCAGTACCATAGCCAGTTAAAACATGGATTGTATCATGAAGCTGTTTCCGCCGAGGCCCTGAATCCATGGTATGCAAGTGGTGTTGGTCTAGAAAGTCAGCCACCGCTCGTCCGAGAGTCCCAGGAGGAAGATGACGTAATGCTTCAACCTCAATGATTGGTGCTACACTCAGATGTAACCAGTCTGAAATCTGGTCGATGGTTTGAAACAGTAACTGGGTCTGATCTAAGGGCCAATCAAATATAGATCTAGAGGAATGTTGAAATAAGATCATAGCCACTGAATCGATAGGAACAACTTGAAAGATCTGATAAAGTGAGGAGTAACGCGCTCTGGCAGCTAGCACTTAAGCATCCTGTACTGCTAGATTGAGTCAGAGTAATAACCAAAACTTGACCAATATACGCTTCAATTGACATCAGGCTAACTAGAATATCATGACAGCACTTGTTAGAAGCCAGGGTTTGAGTGAAATTATTGGTTTGAGTGAAATCATTGTCAAAAATGCCAATGTCAATAGTAGAATTTTCGCTAAATCTCTACCTCAGCTTGAAGTGTCGCTTGTCTAAATCAACTATGACTCCAGACACAATTGTACTAGGACCATTGGGCTACCTCGGAGCAGATTCAAACTGGGACTAGATCCCTTGAAGCCAGGTGAAATCACACATTTGCCTCAGATCCATAGCTCCACCATGAGTTAGAATTTTTACAGCCATAACACAGTAACAGGTAGTGATGGTTACTCAGTTACCTAATGCTCTCTTTGACCCTCAACCCCTTTGGATCAGCCCCCAAACACCGATGTTGCAAGCTATTTCATTGATGCAGCAGCAGGGGTCAGCCTATGGTTTAGTAGGATCGCCACCTCAATTATTAGGTCTCCTTACTGAGGGCATGATCATTAGTACCTTATTAGAGTCCCCATCTATCCGAGATCTCGCAGTTATTCAGGTTATCTCTAAAGCTCCTCTGACTCTGAAGGCATCAGATTATCGAGATCTAGAAACAACTCAGGCGTTCATGCACCACCATCGTGTGGAGTACTTGCCTGTTTTTGAGCAACACGGCTTTATCGGTGTGATCACCTTTAACCGGATTCAATCAGCTCAACTGCGTCAGAAAATAGCAGAATTGAATGCTTTTTTTGAGTCGGCCTTGGACTTACTCTGTATTGCAGATGAGAGTGGTTACTTCATTGCTTTAAATCCTGAATGGGAACGAGTCTTGGGGTACTCATTGGCAGAACTACAAGCTCATCCTTTTATTGAGTTTGTCCATCCAGACGATCGAGAGGCAACCTTGAGCACAGCTCATCTATCCCAGCAACAGACCATCTTTAATTTCACTAATCGGTATCGGCACCGGGATAGTTCCTATCGCTGGCTAGAATGGCGTAGCTATCCCCAGGGATCCTTGATTTATGGTTCAGCTCGTGACATTACTAGGCATAAACAACTCGAAATTAATTTAAAAGCACAATCTGATGCCCATCAGCTACTAGCCAATCTGATTCAGCGTATAGGACAGTCCTTCAACTTAAATGATATTTTTGATACAACAACTAAGCAAGTGAGTCAATCTCTAGCGGTGGATCAAGTGACGATCAGACGATATTGCCCCACCAGTCAAACCTGGAAGCTTGAGATCAACTACAAACGAGATCATCAAATCCCTGATACGACAGGACTTACCTTTCCAGAAGCAATAGCCAGCCGCCTGAGGCAAGGGTTGATCGTAAAGGTCTCAGATACTTCACAAATCACTGATTCGGCTAAAACCTCTTCAACTCCACTTCCCGAAGCTTGGTTGATCTTACCTATCCCTATAGACACTCAGATCTGGGGTGCGCTGTCTTTAAAACAATGGTATTGCCCCTGTAACTGGCCCGATCGACAGATTAAACTCCTGCAGCAAATGACGACTCAATTGGGATTTGCCATCCAACATGCTGAATTATACCAAAAGCTAGAACAAGAATTATTTAAACGTCAACAGATTGAAGTTGAATTAATCAAGGCTCGTGAGCAAGCAGAGGCCGCTAGTCAGGCTAAGACTCATTTCCTAACAACCATGAGTCACGAAATTAGGACACCTTTAAATGCAGTCATTGGCGCCATTAACCTATTGCAACAAACACCGCTAGTACCGGCCCAACAACAACTCGCGGACATTATATTCAGTGGCAGTGAAATCCTACTCACTACTATCAGTGACATTCTAGATATTTCACAGATTGAAGCAGGGCAACTCGAGCTTGCATTTGAGCCATTGGATCTGCATCAGGTTGTTCAAGTTACACTAACACTATTGCAAGAGGCAGCAGCCCAGAAACGTCTACAACTGTCCAGTTGGATTGATCCTAGCGCCCCTCGTCATATTATTGGGGATGCAACCCGCTTGAAACAGATCTTGATTAATTTAATTAACAACGCCATTAAGTTCACCGACGTTGGCTCCATTAATGTCAGGGTAGAAAGTGTGGTACTGGATCCCTCCTCTCATCGCTATCAGATCTTATTTACTGTTCAAGACACAGGGATTGGCATTCCACCCGAAAAACTAGATCTAATTTTCCAACCCTTTCAACAGGCTGATAACTCAACAACTCGTCAGTATGATGGGTCAGGGTTAGGATTAGCCATTTGCCGCTACCTATGTGAACAGATGGGAGGCCAGATTCGTGTCACCAGTCAATTACAGCTTGGATCCACATTCACATTCACCATTCAGGCTACCGCTATTGAGAATACTGTCATTCAGCTCTTAGATGCCCATAAACCTAAATTAGGCCCTCTCCAGGTTTTGATAGTAGAAGATAACTCCATGAATCAAATGGTTGTCAAACTTATGACACAAAGCTTGGGCCATACCTGTGAATTAGTTAGTAACGGGATTGAGGCTCTTGCCGCTCTGGGGAGTAACACTTATGATCTTATTTTAATGGACATTCAGATGCCGGATATGGATGGACTCACAGCGACTCGGATGATTCGAGACCGTTATGGTTTTCAGCCTTTTATCGTTGGGTTAAGTGCATCTGCTTTTGAGGACTCACGCCAACGAGCTATGACGGCTGGGATGAATGATTATTTAACCAAACCCCTACGCTTGGAGGCCTTGTCTGCAACCTTACAGCAAGCTCAAGCCCGCACCTCAACTTCAAATCTAAGGGACTCCGCAACACCTCTCGGAGCCTCTAGCACGAGACCCCTAGACCAATCTCCATCACCGCTTTCAACTGAAACGAATAAGCCAGATTGTTATGCTCCAGAAGTCTTGCAAGATCTGAGGCAGTCTCTAGGTTCCCAGGCTACTGTCGTGATCCCACGGATTATCCAGACCTTTCTCAGTGATACCACTCAACGACTCCAAAAGCTGGAAGCAGCCTATACGCAAGCTGACTTTGAGCAACTCCGCAAACTAGCTCATGGATTAAAAGGGACTAGCAGTCAAGTGGGTGCTATCACCTTACATCGTCTGGCAACTGAACTCGAGGCTTTGAGCCTGGCAAAATCTAGCACTAAAATGAAAACACTTTTGCAACAGATGACGGTCGAGTATGCCAAGGTATCAGTTGCTTTGCAAACGGAGCTAGCCTGAATGATTTTGAAACGGCCACCCCTGATCTTGGTTGCTGATGATGATCCGTTGCTGGCAGAAATTGTTGAGCCCCTTTTCGGCCAAGATGGGTATCGTGTCCAATTGGTAACCAATGGTATAGACTGTCTCAACAAAGTTCAAACTGAATTGCCTGATCTGATTCTGTTAGACGCCATCATGCCAGATCCAGATGGTTTTATCTGTTGTGAGCGGATTCGCAGCTTACCCTATGCTAAAGACATTCCTATCCTAATGATCACCCAGTTGGATGACAATGTCTCGGTTGACCGAGCTTTCGAGGCCGGCGCCACTGACTATATCCCCAAACCGATTCACTGGCGGGTATTGAGGCAACGGATCCGTCGGTTGCTAGAGGCTAGTCAAGATCGGCACGATAATTTACAACTGATCCGAGAGCTAGATTATCAAGTTAAAGTTCGTAATGCTGAACTTCAAGAAGCAGTCAACTTTGAGAAGCTCTTGCGAGTGATTACTGACAAGGTTCGAAGTAGCCTCAGTGAGGCTGATGTCCTGGCAACCGCAACACAAGAGTTAACTCGAGGGCTCCATCTGGGCTTCTGTCAGGTGGGGATTCCGCATGCGGATGGGAAAGCCTACACAGTTGCCTACCACTATTCAGGTTATTTTAATTGCAGCTCTGAATTTTCAGATCCGTTAGTCTTGATGGACCCAGTGATTCTGCATCAATTGCAGCGTGGTGATACTCTTATCTACTCACGGATGGCCTCAGCCAGCAAACCGATCACGGTAGTGAGTTGTTCGTTATTTGACAGTACTGTTTTCTTAGGGTTTCTAGCGTTGGTTCGATCCCAAGATCAACACTTTAAACTTGAAGAGATTCGTTTGGCAGAACAGGTAGCTAATCAGTGTATGATCGGAATCCGTCAAGCTCGGCTTTACCAATCTGCTCAAGCTCAAATGCAACGGCTAGCAGAACTCTATTTGCTCAAATCAGAATTTGTCCGCATGATGGCCCACGAGTACCGCAATCCTTTAACCACTATCCAAACCTCCTTAGCTATTCTCAAAGATCATTTTCATCAATTGTCACCAGAAAAACGGTTATCTCATTTGGATCGGATCCAACTGTCTACTGATCGACTGGGTAAGTTAGTGGAGAAAGTTCTTTTGGTGGAGAAAGCCAATGCTAACAGGATTGAAATCAATCATACCCCTACTGATCTAAAGCAACTCGTACAAGACATCATCGAAGAAGTTAAATTCATTGACCACGAGTCACACCCTATTCAGGTGGTCTTGAAGTCTTCTCTAGGCCAAATTCAAATTGATCCTTACCTAACTCAGCATATTTTGCTCAATCTGCTCACCAACGCCACCAAGTATTCTGCGGCTGGATGTCCCATCACCTTGAGTTTAGAGGCCGATCCAATTTTCATCACTATTACCATTCAAGATCAGGGTATTGGTATTCCTAAATCTGATCAGGTCAATCTGTTTAAATCATTTTATCGAGCAAGTAACGTCGGCAATCGGAGTGGAACAGGGTTAGGCCTGGTTATTGTCAAACAGTTGATTGATTTACAAGGCGGTAGCATTCGGTTTGAAAGTGAAGTTGGCCAGGGCACAACCTTTTGGGTGCAGCTTCCCCGTAATCCCATTCGTAGCCATCCAACCTTAGCTTAAAGATGGATTAAGAGATTAAAGACAGATTAAGGACCCCAATCAGCCATTAACCTCAAAAAACCAGGTCATCTTGATACAACCTGGCTTCAACAAAGAAAGAGATCGCTTGGATCCATGGGCTGGGAACAACTGGCTGAAACAATAGACTAGGAACAAACGCGAGTCTGGATCTACTGATTCCATTCGTGATGAAACACACCAGGTTTGTCAATTCGCTCAAAGGTGTGGGCGCCAAAGAAATCTCGTTGGGCTTGCGTTAGATTTTGAGGTAAATCAGCTGTTCGATAGCTATCGTAGTAAGCCAGAGATGAGCTCATAGCCGGGACCGGAATCCCAATTTGAGCAGCAGCAGCTACAACTCGACGCCACGCCATCTGCCGGTCGTGAATAGCCTGCTTAAACTCTGGATCTAGCATTAAGTTAGTGAGATCACTTTGCCGTTTGTAAGCAGCTTGAATTTCACTCAACAACTTAGCCCGAATAATACACCCTCCCTTCCAAATTCGAGGTACCTCACTAAAATCATAGACATAGTTATGCTCAATTGTTGCTTTTTGGAGCAGCACCATTCCCTGAGCATAGGAACAAATCTTCGAACAGTACAAAGCCGCTTTCAGATCATTGATAAAAGCCTGTTTATCCACCTGCAAAGTCTCTGTAGGTCCCTGCAGTTGCGATGAAGCTGCCACCCGTTCTGTTTTGATTGAAGACAAAATCCGAGCATTAACAGCTGCGTCAATCGTAGGAATAGAGACCCCAAGATCTAGAGCATCTTTAACTGTCCAGCGCCCTGTACCTTTTTGCCCAGCCTGATCTAGGATCATGTCTAATAGCAGTTTTCCAGAATCAGGATCTTGCATTTTAAAAATTTTGGCAGTAATTTCAATCAAGAATGAATCCAGTTCAGTCTGATTCCAGGCTTGAAAGATATCATGCATCTCATCCCCAGTCAGATTCAGACCCCGACGCATCAAGTCATAGACTTCAGCAATCAGCTGCATATCACCATATTCAATGCCGTTGTGAACCATCTTGACATAATGCCCTCCCCCTTTAGGCCCTAAGTAAGTTACACAGGGACCATCATCCACTTGGGCTGCAATTCGAGTCACAATAGGTTCAAGAGCAGCATAGGCTTCTTGGCTACACCCAGGCATGAGACTAGGTCCATTGAGTGCACCTTCTTCACCACCACTAACCCCCATCCCTACAAAGTGAATTCCAGTTGGCTCGAGCTCTTCAACTCGCCGATCGGTATCTGTATAGAGAGAGTTACCCCCATCAATCAAAATGTCACCGGGTTCCAACAGAGGTTTGAGCTGATCAATCACGGCATCTACCGCCCTGCCTGCTTTCACCATAATCAGAATCTGGCGAGGGCGCTCTAGGGATCCGACTAATTCTTCAATTGAGTAGGTGGGCGTGACGTTTTTTCCCTGAGCCCGTTCTGCCATAAAATGCTGCGTTTTTTCAGCCGTACGATTATAAACAGCGATAGGAAAGCCGTTACGCTCTACGTTGAGTGCCAGGTTTTCCCCCATCACTGCCAGACCGATCACTGCAAAACTAGCTTTGCTCATACTGGATCCTTCCTAAAGGAGCTATCGTCAGATGTTTGGACTGATAACACTCTAGTCCTGGATTACTTTATCCTTGGCTGTGATCCCCATTTCTTAAGTTCTTGGTCATTTTGGGATGATGATCGAGATCGGATCGGGGTCTACTGGGATAAGCTCAGAATAAGAATGAGGCTACAACCGATTTGAAGTTTAATAGAAGTCCTAATGAGCTTTCAGTTGTGTTGCTGATTGTAGGGCGTCATTGAGCCTAGAGCGTTATTGATCCCAGAGTGTCTAGGAGATTTCAACCAAGACTCAAATTCAGCTTCAGGACTTAGGAGGGCCTCTCAGAATCAGTGTCCTAGATTTAGCTAATCAGGTTTAGACTAAGTAAGACAGGGCTTTAGATCAATGACTAGGAGGAGGACCGTGATTAGTCTCCAAGACAAACGCATCTTACTCACTGGAGGCGGTGGGTTCCTGGGCAAACATGTGATGGCTTATCTCCAATCTATCGGCATTGATCCCGCTCAAGTCAAGTGTCCTCGCTCCAAAGACACCGATCTAAGACAGTGGGAGGCCTGTGTTGAGGCTGTGCGCGATCAAGATATCGTGATTCATCTGGCTGCTCATGTGGGTGGTATCGGTCTTAACCAATTGAAACCAGCTGAATTGTTTTATGACAACTTACTCATGGGGACACAATTAATTCATGCGGCTTATCAAGCGGGTGTCGAAAAATTGGTATGTGTGGGAACCATTTGTGCCTATCCTAAGTTTACGCCCGTTCCCTTTGCCGAAGCTGATCTTTGGGATGGATATCCAGAAGAAACTAACGCCCCCTATGGTATTGCTAAAAAAGCACTTCTTGTTCAACTCCAAGCTTATCGACAGCAGTATGGATTTAAAGGCATTTATCTATTACCTGTGAATCTATATGGTCCTATGGATAATTTTGATCCCGTGAGTTCTCATGTAATCCCTGCTTTAATCCGTAAAATTCATGAAGCCCAGATCAAGAAAAACGACAGTCTCTATGTTTGGGGTGATGGCACACCGACCCGAGAGTTCTTTTATGCTGAAGATTGTGCTCGTGGCATTATTCAAGCTACTCAGGCTTATGATGGCCCAGATCCCATCAATTTAGGAACAGGTGAGGAAATCTCAATTCGTGATCTAGTCGAACTCCTAGTGGATCTGATGGGTTTTGAAGGCAAAATCTGCTGGCAGCCCGATAAGCCTAATGGGCAACCCCGCCGATGCTTAAATGTTGAACAAGCTAAACACACTTTTGGATTTGAAGCTCAGATCAGTTTACGAGAAGGTCTCACTCGTACCATCGATTGGTATCGTCAGGAGGCCAAAGCCAGGACTGCTATTTAGCCTCTGTAGCGACACAATAGTTCAGTTCATCGAGTGCTTTAACTATGCAGGTCTGGATAATCAAAAGAGTGCTTAGCGTTCTTAGCAAACTCTAAGTTTCAACATTCCTGGGTTCTATCCCCCAGTTTGTGGCGGTCGGACCATGAACCAAAGTGGAGGGGCTGCCTGACCACAACGAAACTCTTCTTGAACTGTAAACTGATAACGTTGATAGAAGCGTATAGCTCCCTCAGTTGAGGTATAGAGACAACACGAGGTCTCTTCCTGATCAGCCTGAGTTAAAATAGGTGTTAGTAATTTTCCCCCAATCCCCTGACCTTGAGTGGCGGGATCCACTGCTAAGCCATCCAAGTACCAGTGAGGGTGAGGACAATATTGGGAACGGAGTTCTTGACTCAACTCCAGCAATGCCAGTAACCGACTCATGCTGCGCCATCCCCATTGAAATACACCTTCAACGAGAAACTGAAAAATGGTCAACAAGGACTCTTGTGACGACTGGGGGGGTAACCAACTGGCTACACCTTGAAGATCTGGAGCTGTCGTATACACTTGTTGATAGCGGAGACTTTGATGAAGAGCAAAACGCCAAAACCACTGCATAGCTTGAAAGTGCTCATGCCCCTTAGGCAACATATAAGCAGCAACAGGATCTTGTTCAAAGGCTCTAGCCATCAATCGAGCGGCTTCAGGAATTTGAGATTGCTTCAGCGGCACAATGGTAGCTGTCACAGGATAGTGCAAACTCTTATTTAAACTCATCGGTGTTCTCCTAGTTCAAGAAACTAAACGGCTACTGGCAAACCCTAGGTTAGGGTAATGGATTAGGGTAGTGAGTCCAATGTATGAGTCATTTGAATCAGCTCTGCTATTACAGCTGCTCGCTCCTGTTCAGAAATACAGATCGTATCAAACAGCTGATTCAGCGATAGTCCATCTAAAGCCACCATGATCACTCCCACTTTTACTGGCTGAGCCCCACCCCTACAAGCTTGTTGCCACCAGCGCTCATTAGCGGCTTTGAGAGGTTGTAATAAGGCTGCATTTTTCGAAACAGCTGCAAGCAAGCCAGATTGAAGGGCAGCATACTCTTGGTCAAAGGTATCTACTGCTCGAATATAGGCCCTAAGCCAAGCACCTTTCAGTTGCTGATCAGGTTCTTGAGCCAGTTCCGCTGCTAGGAGCTGTTCAAATTCAGCAATGAGTAGTTCTACCATGCCTACCAACAATGCTTCTTTGCTGTGAAAGTGATAGAGTAACCCGCCCTTACTGACCCCAGCTTCTTTAGCAACCGATTCCAGGGTTAACCCTTCTACACCTGCTTGCATCACAACTCGACCAGCGGCGATCAGCAAAGCTGCAGGCGTGATTGATTTTGCACGCATCTAACCCTCCTATGGCTATTCCATGATTCGGTTTATGGCAATGGCAATAGATTGACGTTAGGCTCTTCACTGAATTTACTTTACCGTCCAGACGGTTTTATGTCAACTCTTGAGAACCTGGGGCTGTAGTCAATGAGAAACAGCGGAAAGTAGCTAAGTTAAGATAGATGTACTTCTGATTGATTAGCAGGTCCAGATCGCCACAGAGTATGTCTTAGGAGTTTCCAGTGACTAATACCCCTATAACCGGACTGTTTAACCAACGCTTTGCTAAAAATTTTCTGCCTTTACCCGCTTTTCGCCCGCCTCAGGTTGGGGATATGGCGCCAGACTTTTGCTTGCCTCAAGTGGGAGGCGATCCGGTCCAGCTCTCAACGTATTGGCAACAGCAACCCCTTGTATTGGCCTTTACTCGCATTTTTACGGAATCGCTGTTTTGTCCATTTTGCTATCCCCACATCACAGATCTCAAAACGCAGTATCCCCAGATCAAAGCGAAAGGGGCAGAACTCCTAATGATCAGCAGTACCGATCCGCTTCAAAGTCAACGAGTTGTTGAAGATCTAGAGTTGCCGTATCCCTTTTTATTTGATCCAGCCTGTGAAGTTTTTCGACGTTATGACGTGGGACAGGCTCTAGGCGCACCATTACCGGCTCAATTCATCATTGACCAACAAGGGCGCATTAGATATCACCATTTGTTCACTTTTATAGACACGAATGCATCTCCAGACACCATCTGCCATCAACTTGATCAGCTCAACTCTACACCAGGTTAATCATATGGACTCATCAACACTGCCCACAGTCTTCAATCCAGAGCAGATTATTCAAACTCTCCAGCTGGAGTTGCCTACTCTGTTTCAGAAAGATATCTCGTACTCCTTCTATACATCTGACATTTTATTTAAAGATCCTGTCAATAGCTTTCGAGGCAAGTTTAACTATCGGATCATTTTCTGGACGCTGCGATTTCATGGATTTTGGTTCTTCAGCCATTTAACCTTTGACCTGCACAGGGTAGTTTCCATTTCTCCAGAGATCATTCAAGCGGATTGGACGGTGAAAGGTCGGCTTCGAGTTCCCTGGAAAACTCAGATTCTTTTCAATGGCTACTCAACTTACAAACTCAATGAGCAGGGCCTTATCTATGAGCATATTGACACCTGGGATCGATCGCCCATGGAAATTTTGAAACAGTTTTTTCGGGTAGCCTCAAATAGTTAATGTGAAGTTAGCAGCTCGAGACTGCCATTGTTGCAGCTAGGCCTTACCTCTAACTCTGGCTAGGTAGGGGGCTTCTAGTAACCATTTGCTGTCACCCATACCGATAATGGCATACCCTTGAGTGGCGGCTTGAAACAGACTGATATCGCCCATTACTCTAGCTTTAAACAGTAACTCTTGATCGGCATTGGCAAAATAATAGCCTTCAAACCACTCATGAACCTCAGTCAGGCTCCAACTACGAGACACTTCATTGCCAATTTTTAGAGCTAGATCGACCCATATAGTTTCCCACGTGTGAGGCCGAGCCTTGATGATTGTGATTAAACAACCCGGAGTAGCTCGAAATTTTTCAATTTTCAAATCAGGTGATGTTTCACTCAGCCATGCAAATCCATTTAGGCTGACCGCAATGGCATGCTGAAATACAGCTAGAGGAACTCCATTTTCTGATGAGAGCTGATTGGTTGATTCTAGAGACTGATCGCCATCAAATCGAATAAATTGAGCCATTTCCATTTGCTTGTAGGACATGGTGACCACTCCTTCAACACTGTGTTTATGTAAGCTTCAAAAACAGTTTAGCACCAGAGTTGATCAAAATTGAGCTTATGGTCGTTGATGGCTACAACCATTGGAACACTGACAAAACTGAGATTCACACCCTGACCTCAATCTAAAGCTCGATCAACAGCTCTCAGCCATCTCTAGGAGTTCAGAACGAGGATAGATCGCCTATGCTGGACTATGACTATAGTAGTGTGTAGGAACCAACAATGCCTAGCCTTCCCCGTTCAATCAGCCTCAGTCTGTGGATTGTTGGAAGCTTAATCGTCGTGGGTCAATATTTGCAGGGGCTTGCCAGCTTCCATATAGCAGTGGCCCCCATCTCAGCTGAATTAGCAGCCGGGCTCGATATTTTGATCTTAATGGGCACGGCTGGCATCCTGGGGGTAGGTTGGTATTGGTTACGACAACGAGGTCAGGGGCAATCCTCCGAGTTACCTCCCACAGCAGTTGCGCCTGAACAGGTGACACCTACACAGGTTGAAACAAGCTTGCAGTCTACGGATCAGTTAATTGCCCAGCTCCAAGATCAGATCCAGCGACAGGCATTAAGTGCCCAAGTTCAAGACATTAAAACGGAACTCAAAGACGAAGGATTTCACTTGGTGATCTTTGGTACGAGCTCAGCCGGTAAGACATCCCTGATTAATGCTTTATTAGGGCAATGGGTTGGGGAAACAGCCGCTACGTTTGGAACAACTCAAACTGGATCGGCCTATACCTATACTATTGAAGGGCTATCTGGATCAATTCAACTCACCGATACACCAGGTTTAAATACCATCAGTGGTGTGGGTGAAGCGGAAGCTAAGGCTCTAGCTAAAGCTGCTGATCTACTGATTTTTGTAGTGTCGGGTGATTTGCTAGCTACTGAATATGAGGAGTTGCTCGAGCTGGCACAATTAGGTAAGCGAGCTATCATTGCCCTTAATAAAATTGATCAAATCCTTCCGGAAGATGTGACGGCTATTCTCAATCGGGTTCAAGAGCGAGTGTCCCATGTCATTCCAACCGATCATATTGTTGCTATTGCTGCTGATCCTCAGCCGTTAAAAGTCAAGCATATTTATACTGATAGCTCTGTGGAGATTAGCTTTGAAGATCAAGCTCCCGATACCGCTGCCCTAGTGGCCCAAGTTGCTTCCATCCTTATCCAAGATGGCCATCACTTGAGATTAGCTAATGCCCTACTTAAAGCGCAAACTCTTGCAGCTACAGCTCATGAAATCCGACAGCAAGAACGAGAATATAAAGCTCAGCAGCTTGTTGAACACATGCAGTGGGCCACCGCGGCAGCTGTAGCCGTTACCCCTTTGCCCGCTGTTGATCTGGTAGCGGCAGTGGCTATCAATGCTCGAATGATTGGATCCCTTCATGACATTTTTGAACGGCAGATTAGTTTGAATCATGCCAAAGATGTAGCCCAGTCCTTAACTAAGCTCATCGTGAAATTAGGCGGTGTTGAATTAGCCACCCAAGCACTTGGCTCGGTATTAAAGGCCAGCCCTCTAGCTTTAGTCGGATTACCCTTACAAGCCGCCAGTGCAGCCTATTTAACAAGGATTGCAGGATTAAGCTATATTGACTGGCTTAAATCGAATGATCCCTGGGATGAGGTGCATCTTACCGTTCACGTTGAGGAGCAATTTCAACAATATCAACCTCAAGACTTTTTAGTCCAATTTGGGCAGCAAGCTTTCAAAGTGTTACCCCATTTACTCCGATCAAACACCCACTCTAAAGCAACCTCTCAAACACCTGCAGACACCTCTGATCTAGAACTAGCTAATCGGCGCTCGGCCTAACTGCCAGACTTTGAACCCTATCTGACCGGCTGTTAGATCCTGGTATGACTGGACCGAATAGGGACTAGACTCTAGTAAGCTGCCTCCCATTGCAAGCAATTCTGTAACACTTGGCCCATTAAGTAGAGTGATCCACATAAGACTTGAGTACTAGTATGATTAGTCTGCAACCAGTGAGTGTACCAGTCCTGGGTAGTTTCGAAGGCTTGCACTAAGGCCAGATCAGGCTGAATCTGTGTAGCTAATTCCATCAACTGCACTGGATCCATTCCAGCATGATCGGATACAGGCAACGTGTAAACCTGATCACCAGGTCTGAGTAATGCTTTCAAAATCCCCGTCACATCTTTGGTCGTTAAAATGCCAATCGACCATGTTACTGTTGGATCATCCTGAAGTTGAGTCTCAACATAGTGACGGAGTGCTGCTGCTGCCGGCTGGTTATGGGCCCCATCAATGATTAAGGTCCGATCTTTAATGCTGAGTTTTTGGAGTCGTCCCGGCCACTGGGTTGCTTGAAGCCCTCTCGAGAGAGCCTCATCCGAAAGCATCCAGCCTTGAAGTTGCAATTGTTGCAGTGCCGTTAAAGCTAACGCGGCATTAAGCAACTGTACCTCTCCCTGCAGTAACAACGGCCATTGTTGATCTTGCCAAAGTATGGCCTCAGGTGACACCCGTTGAGCCGGTTGAACCTGAATCAAAGGAGCCTGTCGCTGTTGAGTGATCGACTGAATTACTTCAAAAACCTCGTCAGGTTGAGGTCCTGTTATTAAAGGAACTCCAGGTTTACAAATCCCCATTTTTTCAAAGGCGATCTGGCCTAAGGTTGACCCTAAGCGTTGCCAGTGATCCCAGCCGATAGAGGTAATAACAGTAACCCGAGGATCAATACCTACATTGGTTGCATCGAGCCGTCCACCCAATCCCACTTCTAAAACCACACAATCTACCTGGTGGCGTTGAAAGTAGAGCCAAGCAGCAGCTGTCACCACTTCAAATTGGGTCGGGCGTTCCTGCTGAGTCGGGTAGGTGTCTATCAGTTGAGCTAACTGTCCCAAAATTAAGATCCATTCAGCCTCAGAGATAAGATTTCCATTAATCCAGAAACGCTCTCGCCAACTGACTAAATGGGGGGAGGTGTACCGACCCACCCGATATCCAGCTGCTGCCAGACCATGACTCACAAGCGCGCAAACCGATCCTTTCCCATTGGTCCCTGCTACGTGGATCACAGGAATATTGCGTTGGGGCTGCCCTAGATCAGAGAGTAAGGCTTGCATACGCTCTAGGCCTAGCTTGACTCCAAATCGGCCTAAAGAATCCAGGAAATCCTGCCAGGAACGAGATTGAAAAGGTTGCATCATATCTGCTTAGCTCTGTAGTTTATTCATTATGATCGGTACGGCTTATTCCTTGTTTGCAGGATCTCAACGTGACTCAGATTGACTATAGACCGCTCTCACGATCACAAGTATTGATAGCTATGATGTTGACCTCTTCTAGCTTATTGCTAGTGGCTAGAGCCTGGATGTGGATCGGATCAGTTAATCTCATGACCCTAGTATGGACCCCCACCACCTTTGTCCAAGGCTTGATGTTGGCTCTGGTTGTGACTTTATGTAGTAGTCTGATCTATCAGAGTTGGCCCCGGTATCGGCAAGTGGCTGAAGCTTACATGACAATCGTGATTACCCCATTAGCTTGGGTTGATCTAGTCCTATTAGGGGTATTGCCAGGCTTTAGTGAAGAGATCCTGTTTCGGGGTGTGGCTTTGAGTGCACTAGGGACATCCATAGGCATGGTGATCCTGACTAGTGTTGTGTTTGGTGTCTTGCATTTACTGGATCTAAGATTTTGGCCCTATGGGGTTTGGGCGAGCTTGATCGGTCTGATGATGGCAGTTGGGCTGCTCTTAACCCAAAACCTAGCCGTGCCGATTGTGGCGCATGTGATCACGAACATGGTGGCCGGTGGAGTCTGGAAGTACACCAAGATCAAGTCTGTGGATCCATCAAACCGTTCAACTTAAGCTCTCTATCTTCAACGTGGCCATGCTGAACCCAATCAGGCGATATTTACTGCTACTCCTACTAGGTCTAAGTGTCTCTATGGCTTGGCTATTTGGGCATCAGACCACGACTGCTCAATCCCAGTGGGTCCGTATTGATCAGCTGGATACCTCGATTCACCTGGATCTGCGCTATGCTTCCGAGCGAAATCTTTTCCAGGCCTCTGTCTATCCTGAGCCAGTGTGTTGGCTACGGCAATCTGTCGCTGAACGATTGCAACACGCTCAAACGGCCCTAACTGATCAGGGCTACAGTCTCAAACTTTGGGATTGTTACCGGCCCCTATCGGTTCAACGACAAATGTGGCAGCTTGTGCCTGATGCTCGCTATGTGGCCAATCCTACTTACGGATCTCGTCATAACCGTGGGGCTGCTGTTGATGTTACGCTAGCAACTTCAGACGGCGAGTCCTTAGCCCTGCCAACGGATTTCGATGATTTTTCCCCATTAGCTTCTCCTTATCGTCATGCACAGTGGGATCCTGAAGCCCAGCAGCATTTTCAAATTCTAGATCAGGCTATGACCCAAGCTGGATTTCAAGTGTTATCTAGTGAGTGGTGGCATTACGATAGTCCAGATTGGAATCAGTATCCGGTCAGTGATCTATCTTTTGAAACATTGACTGAAGCTGGCCAATAGCTACCTTGAATTTCAGTTAGACTCTCATAACTTGACGACATTCTCAAGATCTGCAACACTCATCACTTAAGTGGGTAGTTTAAGTCAGTGCTTTTCATCAGCACAGCTCTAATTATAGATCTCATGAATCATAATGCTTAAAGGATGGCAGCGGACTTATCAGCTGATCAAGTTACGATTTACGCGTAGTTTAAAGGGTCAAGTGGCTCTACTAATTGCTAGTTTATCGTTTCTACCCAATGTTGTTGTTGTACTAGGCACTTATCTTCTTTATCCTGAGCGTGAAGAACTTCCTCTGATCCTGTTTTTTGGGGTGTTTGCTTGGATCCCAATCGTAGGTATTTTATCAGCTGCTGTGGGCTATGTATCCGCAAAAATTTTATTGCAACCTCTGACTGTCTTAGCTAAAGAATTAAGCCACCTTGAAGCAGCTATGAGCCAAGACGATAGCTGGATTTTAACAGTGAGGCCTCAAGATCCAGAAGAAGCTTTGATTTTAAGAGGTACCGTCAGCCGACTTCTCCATCAGGTACAATTAGAACAAGACCGACGAGCTGCTTTCACTGCAACCTTAATGCATGATTTAAAGACACCCTTGATTGCTTTTCATCATCTCTTAACAGCTTTAAAAACCAACACCAACGTCTCTAGAGATCTCCAAAATGAAATTATTTCGCAATTACTTCAAGAGGATGAGCGGATCTTAGAGCTGGTCAAAAAAATGGTTGAAGTGCACCGATTTGAACAAGATGAGATTAATCTCCATTGTGCTCAATGTAACTTAGGTGCCCTAGCCCAGGGGTTAGCGACACGCCTACAACCGATTGCTCAAGATCGAGGGATTCTCTTGTTTCATCGAGGTCAAGGTCAGGCTTATGCTGATCGTTTAGAGATTGAACGAGCCCTCTATAACCTAGTTGAAAATGCTTTACGCTACGCCAAATCTCAGGTTTCTATTTTGGTATCTGCTGATGAGCTACAGGTTCAGGATGATGGTCCTGGTTTACCAGCGTCCCTTGAGGATCTATCCAGACCCTACACCGCAGAGCCCTTTGAAATCGCAGGGCGTCGTTATACTGCTCGATCAACGGGATTAGGCCTATTTATTGCACGTAGGATTATGGAAGCCCATGGAGGAAAATTATGGGTAGGTAAAACAGATAACACTGGTACAACCTTAATCATGAGCCTCAATCCCCCAGAGACTACTGAAGTGACTGAAGAGGATGCTGGTGATAAATAATGAATGAACCTATCAAGACCTGTTCTGAGACAGTTATGCTAGTATTCGAACTGACAATTTTCTCTAGCAGCTATTTAGATAAACGACAAGTTATTCTAAAAAATCAAGAAATGTAGTAGCCATTAAAGCGGCTTGGACCCGATCTCGTAATTGTAAGCGACTAAAAATATTAGTGATATGATTTTTCACGGTTTTTTCAGAGATATAGAGTGACTGGGCGATCTCCCGATTACTAGATCCTTGTGCCAATAGCTTCAGAACCTCCTTTTCCCGAGCAGTTAAGTCTGACCAACCCGGTGGCAGTTCAATGGGAGGGGGATCACTAGGTTGTGAGACTTGAGACTGAGCCATTACTTTTTCAAAGAGGCCCGGTCCTAGGTGAGTGTGTCCTTGGTAGACTGAGCGGATGGTAGAAGCCAGGATCTCAGGGTGTGTATCTTTTAATAGGTAGCCTTTAGCCCCATAATGCATGGCTTGGGTGACATAATCGTCCTGGTCAAAGGTTGAGAGCATCAGGACCTTAACGGTGGGAAAGCGCCGACAGATCTCACGTGTAGCTGCAACC
The DNA here is from genome assembly GCA_964434865.1 of uncultured bacterium. GTDB lineage: Bacteria > Cyanobacteriota > Cyanobacteriia > Thermostichales > Thermostichaceae > CAYSWV01. Next base: position 71,945 of record CAYSWV010000005.1, on the reverse strand, counting down.
CCATCAATAATAGGCATGCGTACATCCATCAGTACCAGATCAGGGTGGAGTTGTTCGACCTGCCCAAGAGCTATTTGTCCATTTTCAGCTTCACCGATAACTTCAAAATCGGGTTGGAGGGTTAATAAGCTTCTAATCCCTTCACGAATCAGGCGCTGATCATCAACGATAAGAATGCGGATCATAAGGGTAGTAGGGGAATGTAAATCGTAAAGCGACAGCCTGATCCTGGTGAACTTTGTAAATAAAACTGGCCTGAAAGGGCCTCCACTCGTTCGCGAATGCCTTGTAAGCCAAACCCAGTCGTATTGAGATCGGTGTCGAAGCCCTTGCCATCATCTTCAACTAAAACATACAGTAACTTCGCTGTTGATTGTAACTGGATCTTAATGCTTAGAGCTTCACTGTGGCGTTGAGCATTGGTGAGACCTTCTTGAATAATTCGATAAACAGCTGCCTCTAATTCCCTAGATAGGTGGCGAGCCAGTTCGATTTGACAAGAGGTTGACAAGCCCGTAGTTCGTTCAAATTCATGTACTAATTGAGTGACCGCAGACTCTAGAGACTGCCCCTGTAGAGGATTAGAGCGTAATGCTTGGATCGATTGTCGAATATCCTGTAGTGCATTCAAGCCTAACCGTTGACTCTCTGTCAAAAACTGACGTGTCTTAGTTTGATTAGAGTCCAAATAGAGTAAGGCGTTATTGAGCTGGATAGTCTGAGCCGAGAGGGAATGGCCTAGAGAATCATGAATTTCTCGGGCAATCCGATTACGTTCTTGTAAAGTGGCCTGGGCTTCAATTTTTAACGCATATGCTTTAAGCTGTTGATTTGCCCAAGCTAGTTGAGATCGGCTATCACGTTCAGACAACCAAGCATTGATCAATAACATTAAAAAACCAAGTGCCAATCCAAATAGAATAATAGAGTGAAGAGTGGCTGTCATCAACATCGTGTTTAACTCTTCAGTGCCCAATGATGGTCGAAAGGGCCTCGGTCCCTGAAAAAGGTCAGGTGGGAGTCGCAAAGGCTGTAGAACTCTTAGCACTAAGTAGACACTGAAAGTCATCAACGCCATCATGATCCGGCCCGTTTGTTGAAAAATGAGGCAACATCGGATCAGGTTGACCAGAAGTAGGAGAGGATAGGCTTCTAGGCGAAAGTAACCTCTCATCATCACAGCTGCAATGACAATAAATCCAAACCCCGTCAAGATATAGGCAAGTTTTGGGCCTAGACGATTGATGGGCAGCCGTAACCCCAATAAGGTAAATCCCAGCAAGAGCGAAAGACTAATAGCTATAAGAGAGATCTCGGTAGGATCATGATAAAGCCTGACCCATCGCCTGGGATGCAGTTGCATGAGTAACACCACACCCAGTAGGAGCCATTCCAAGTAGAGGGGTAATCGAAACGTACGAGGTTGTAATGGAAACCCGGTTTGAATCGTTAATTCTGACTCTATTGACATGGCTCTTGAATACTAGACTTGATAGGGCCAGCTTGAAGTAGACAACAGGCTGAGTTTTAACTAGGGTAGGGACTATGATCTATCCTTAGTGTATCAATCTTGGTGTATCAAAGGTCCACACTATGATTCCAGCAGTCAGTACCCTGATCCATCTTGAGCATGATGGCAAAACAGCTCGGTTATCTCTGCAATCTTTACCTAGTGCAAGACCCAAGCCTGTAGTGCGGATGAAAACTAGTAAAGGTGAAGTCACCCTGAATCGAGTTATCAATGGGATTAACCCTCACCTGGATCCTTTACAGCTGCAATCCACCGATCTGCTTGAAGCGGATCCAGAACTGAACTTGGATCGAGCGGGTTATCTGGTTCAACCGGATATGATCTCTACGACCTACTACGATCCAGCGGCTAAAGAGCAAGTCCCGGTTTCTGATTTTAAGATGATTGACATTATTTTAGATGCTGAGGGTCAAGAGAAAGATCAGCGACCTCATATTACTCGTAAGTCAAATTTGAATGATTTAATGCCGGTTAAAATTGGAAAACGGATCCCCATCGAAAAAGCTTTTACCTCTTTTATTTTTAAACACACCTATCAAATCGTCCACGAAGATGGGTTAACGATGGATTTTTTGTTCAAACTTGCTAGTGATTTGGCAGAAAATCAAGAGGTGGCATTGCTAGGGGCTGGAGCTAAGGGTAACCAGCCATTAGTGGTGCGGGATAAAGGATCGCCTTACCGGGGCTTCCTATACGGTGAGGTGGGATCAGGAATGGAGGCCAGTCATTATAAGTTATTGCTTCTGCTAAGTGATCAGGAACTCAAGAAACCTGAGCATGACTAAGAAGTCGCCTAGGTAATTCTGCAAGACTTTCTAAAATCTGTGGCACACTGGGGGTAATCTAACAGGACAGCCCAATGACACAGAAACCTGAACAACCTCGTAACCTTGAAGATCGCTTTGTTGACAATGTATCACGTTATCCTACTTACTTCATTACTACCCTTTTAGGGGGACTGTGGATCGGACTGAAACCTTTTGTTAACCTCTATCAGAAGAGTCCCCTGGCTGGGGTTTTAATGATCGTGGTAGCTATTTTAGGATTGATCTTTGTCCATTTCACATTGAGAGGCATGGCGGGTGAAACGTTTTTTCCTGAGTGGATCTTAGCTCGATTCGCTGGGTAATCAGACTTAGTATTCAATTTATAGTTGTCTACTTGATTGGAGGTCTAGTCATGGAGTGGCCTGCTGGACATCAAATTCAAGATCGGCGTTACACCATTCAGCAAGTGCTCGGGCAGGGAGGGTTTGGCATCACCTATCTAGCCTGGGATCAGAAACGAGCTGATCATGTGGTCATTAAAACGCCGAATGCTGCCATGCAATTGGATCCTGACTTTGAACGATTACAGCAAGGTTTTTTAAATGAAGCCTTACGCCTTGCTATGTGTAATCATACTTACATTGTAAAGGTCTATGAGATTATTTTAGAAGCAGGACTGGTGTGTATTGTGATGGAGTATATTCATGGCACGACACTGGAACGGCGGATCCGAAATGAGGGGGCTTTACTAGAATCAACAGCCTTACACTATACTCGTCAGGTCGGGGCAGCCTTAAAAGTTCTTCATGGCCAAGACTTCCTACATCGTGATATCAAACCTGCCAATATTTTGTTGCGCCATCAGCAATCTGAAGCAGTTTTGATCGACTTTGGTCTGGCTCGAGACTTTAGCCAGGGTTTGATCCAACGCCATACGTCCTGGGGAACAGATGGATATGCTCCAATTGAGCAGTATGATTCACTAAGGCGGCGAGGAGCCTGGATCGATGTCTATGCTTTAGCTGCAACCCTCTATACCATGGTGACCGGCCAAATACCCCTGTGTTCACCCGCAAGGGCCGCTGGTGGGAGCTTGATTCCACCTAAACACATTAACGTCAACATTAGCCATACGATCAATGAAGCCATTATCCAAGGTATGGCTTTGCAAGCAGTAGAGCGTACTCAAACGATTGAAGCATGGTTGGAATTGCTACCTAAACCTTATATCGGTATTTCAACTCAAGATCTCGTTGATCTACAACAGAGCCTTGATGCCCAGTCCACAAATGCTCCTAGTACTCCCATTATCGTCCCTGAAGTGCTCAACTCTGATCAGCCTAAAGCAGGTCTCATACCCGGCCAACTGGGTACACTAGCATCTGTCCCTTCAACACCACCTGCCCTAACTACACTTGCTATTAAACCTGTGGGTAACCCAACGCCTCCTGTACCCACTTCATCTACACCCGAGGCTCTCTATCAATCGTTATGGACTGCTTTGCGATCTCGAAACTGGTATCTGGCTGATCAAGAAACAACCCGGTTAATGCTAAAACTAGGGCAGTGTGAAGATAAAGTCCAATTTAGCCTGGAAGCTATTCAATCATTTCCCAATCAACATCTTCAAGTTATTGATAAGCTGTGGAAACAATTTAGTCATGGACACTTCAGTTTCAGTGTTCAGCAATCTATTTTTATCCACTGCCGCAAAAATTCTGAACTGTTTGCACGCAAAGTAGGCTGGATGATCCAAGACAAGTGGCTTTCCTATCGAGATCTGCAGTATGGCAAAGGAGCACCTCAGGGTCATCTCCCCATAGGTTTTTTTACAGGCTACTCGGGTGGTTTGAAATCTGCTATGCTGGTGCTAGATCGCTATTGGTTAATTAAACTGAACCAGTGTTTAGGACATCCAACATTAAACTAAGACGATCTACTTAAGATCTCAAAGTCTACTTAAGATCTCAAAGGTAGTATCTACAGGGTAAGATGTCTTACCAGTCATGCTGAAACTTGGGTATCACCTGTTTTGCCAGTAAGCCATGAACACCTTTCATGGGGGCATTTACCACTTGAGTAATGTGAAAATCAACGGCTAAACTACAGAGTACATAAGCCTCTTCTCGATCAATACCGGTAAGAAAGTGGATCCACTGAATCATTTCTTGTAAAGCTTGTTCAAATGCTTGATCTAACGTTGAGCCAAACCCCATTGTGATCCAGTGAGTAGGAGTCTCTGCAAAGGGATGGTAAATTCTGCGATCAGGATGCAATATGAGTCGAATTGTGCCATTCATTGATGTTTCAATGGCAGTAACATTGACTTCACCATCTCCCTGAGCAGCATGACCATCCCCAATCGAAAAGAGGGCACCTGGTAAAAAGATGGGCAGAAATAGGCGTGATCCAGCAATGAGTTGGCGGTTATCAATATTGCCACCATAAGACCCGGGCGGCACTGAAGTACGAGAGGTGGCATCAGTAGCTACCCCTAGAATGCCAAAGAAAGGTCTGAGAGGAATTTGAATGCCACTTCGAGGCGGAAACTCAGCTAATTGGTGTTCTAGATCGAGTTCAATAAAGCGGAGATGGGGTTGATTAAACTGAGTGGGCAAAGCACCCCAACCTGATCGGATGGCATTAAAGCCCACAGGTAACCGAGGTGTAATGGATTCTAGCCGGACTTCAAGAGTATGACCAGGTTTAGCCTCCTCAAGCCAGATGGGGCCTGTCAGCAAATGGGGACCTGGACCAACTTTTCGTTGACGATCAAGATTTTCATAAATGTTTTGAAGCTCAGGGGGACAAAATGAGGGTGGAGCCTGCTGAGAGATCCCCAAACCTGTAAAGGTCTCTACATCAATTGAATCCCCAGATCTTACTCTCAAAGCAGGGACTAATTCAGAGGAAAACCCACCTAGATGGACAGTATCTGGGGTGGCTTTCAGATAATGATGAACCATTGAATCTTGGATGAGATCCTATAGATGATAGACGAGGCTAGTCTTCTTCAATAGGTTGATTGGCATACTGTTTATCAAATTCGTAGTACTCTACAATATCCTCAAAGAAGACTTGATCTTTGAAGGTGGGTTCAAATGAGTCGCGGGTTAGAGGCTGTTCTAGAATCAAGCCCTCCCCGCCTAATGTCTCCAGAGCCTCATTGTTAATAGTGACCCAAACTTTAGCGTTTTCGTTATGGCTGGTTGCTGTGTAGAGCACTTGAGTAATGCGACCTAACATACTGGTTGAGCCGCCACCACCAGCAAACTCGGGTGAAAAGTCTAGAAAAACATCTTCACCTTCAATTTTAACATTTAGAACTTGAGTATCACTAGGAAGTGCTGAGATTAATCGTGGGTCCCTTGGCCCTTCAATGAGTTCCTGGATCCCCTGGCTAATGGCCTGTTCTTGATTGAGAGATCGAATAGCTCGCTCTTGCTGAACATAGTAGATATCATTATCTGGGCTAGTCAGCCAATATAACGAGATCGTCTGGCGAGGTCCCACACTGATCCACCATAGTGTGCCAGTTGCTGCTAATCCTGCCAAGAAGCCAGCTAAAATCAGTTGGAGTTGGAAGCCCTGTCGTTGTTTCAGCATGGTTGGTGATCTCTCCACTGAATACATCATAGTCACCTCAGCACTTAGCAGCCATCCTTAGTCATTTTCAGCCTAGCTCAGAGTTCAGCAATTTCCCAACAGGTTCCACTGTCTGCGGCAAGGATTCGACTCGGATAAACCCAATAATCTCCAGCGTCTCAGCCGTAACCTCAAACTTGAGAACCCGGATAATGATACCTTGTTCTTCTAAATCACTTAGATCAAAAACATCATTAAGCCCACCCAAAAAAGCCGCCGAGATTTCCCGAGGAACCGGTACAGACCCTAGAACAAATTCAGGCTTGTTTAAGCTAATAGCTTTACCTTCAGTAATATCAAGGCCAGCATTAAATTCAATATCGAGAGCATCTAATTCTTGATTGTCATCTGTCTTTTCAACCAACTTGGCTGCTAATTCAATTCGATTATCTGGTAAGAAATCTGCTACGGGATGACGCAAATCAAAAGTAGTATCAGGTCGGTCTGGCTGACTTGAAAAAGGTAGATCTGCCCTGATATCTTGAAATCTTGTTAGATTTTCAGGATCCTGTAGAGCAGCATTTAAATCAGACTCTTGGATGACAATGCGCAAAGCAGCTTGGAGAGGCTGACTAAACTCAATGGGCCCACCTTGAAAGGAACCCGTGTCGATTGAGATAGGATCCGTTTCAAACTCAAGGATGTCAATACGAGGAAACGGGTTCAGTGACAAGCCGCGCCCCGCCACTAGAATTCGATCAGCTTGGCCTTGAAGCAAGCGGTAGTTGGGTAGGCTTTGAACTCGAACCTCCAAAACTTCTGCTTGATCAAGTTGGTCTAATAAGACTTGACGTGCCGTTTGATCCACCAAAAACCCAGCACCGCCACCGGCTCCAGTCAGTAATCCTAGTATGATAGCTAAGACTTCCATAGTTAGCCTTCTAATATCTGTCCCTGATTTTAGGCTATCTTTTTGATGATGGGACAAGGTTCTAAATACTGGATCCCAAAGTTCTAAATACTGGGCCTAACCCAATAGATCATCCAGATCGCAAAACGAGTGTCACCCCTAACATGATCAATCCCACCCCAACTAACCGCAAAGAGGTCAACTCTTCTCCAAACAATAGACTGCCCCCTAACACTGTAAAAATGTAGCTGGTGGCAATGAAGGGAGATACCACACTTAAGTCGGCTCTTGAAAGCACAATGATAAAGCCCACGGCTGCGAAACTGTAGATAAACAAACCAGAGAAAATATAGGGCTGGAACAAAATCACAAACAACTTTTGTACAATTGTGTCAAGGCCAATCGGGCCAAGTGTTGCAGCGCCTTTCTTCAGTAAGAACTGCCCCGTCACACTCATCAAGACCGAGCATGTCATGATTAGGAGCGTTTTTTTATCCATACATTTTATCCATAGAGACTAGCCTCAAGCTTTCAAGTCGAAGAGATAGGCAAATTGTGTCCTTTAACTATAAAACGTTATGGCTAGTGCGTTTGAGGATTTTCAGTGAGATGCACCTCCGTACCTATGAAGATGCTTAATGCTAGCGTTTTAGCTACAGTAACACTGTGGTTGCTCACACAGTAGATATCAACGGAATCTCTACAAATAATCAAAGTTTTGAGGTACTGATTGAGTGATGTCGTATCAGGTTGGATCTCAAGTATGGTTTCCTGTTGCAAGATGAGCTGGCGACTGGCTCTGGCTGGGCTTCTTTTTCTAACGCCTGAAGTTAAGGCTCAGGAGATCCAACCGTCAGCCCCAACCGTCCCCACTGATATGTGGTATCTTACCGAACAATTTCTTGACTACAACCAAGACCAGATCTCTCAAGCAGCACTAGATTTAGACATTCAGCGTGAATTCATCGAAACTAGTCCAGTTTTACAACGCTGGTTGGATCATCCCCCCAATTTATTAGAAGAGATCCGAAACACACCAGCGGTTCCGACTCGCTTGCAGGCTGGCATTGAGGCTGATTTCTGGTCGGTTGGACTCTCGGATTTACAGTTGCTCAATCGGGTAACGTTGAGTGGAGATTATCGTCAAGGTTTGGATCAACCAGATAATCAGCAATATGGATCAGCCCTCCGTTACTTTCTGGCTCCGTCTGGATCCTTTATCAATGTGGCTCCTCAGATTGGCTATCGTCGAGTGGATCAATCTGATCGAACTCTTAGTGGTATTCAGTATGGAGCTTACCTACTCTTTGCACCCGCTTCGGGGGCCGCAGATATCACCATCAGTTATCTCTTATTAGATCCCGTCGAGGAGCAAGAGGGATGGGCCACCATTGCAGATATTACAGCTGCTTATGCACTTAGTCCTTCCATTCGTTTGGCGGGACGCTATCGATGGCAAAACTCAACGATCGATAAGGAGCGAACCTTTGGAGTGGTGTTAGAGTGGGTACCTTGATACAGCAAGGAGTTAGTTGTTTATGGCTGAAGTAGTTCTAATTACAGGGGCATCGAACCCGATTGGAGCTGCAACAGCTCGTCTCTTTGCCCAGCAAGGAGCACACTTAGTGATCACTGGGTCTAAAGCCTCGATCCAAGCTCTCGCGTTGAGTCTTGAGTCTGACCTTAACACTGATGTTTTAGCGATTGAGGCTGATCTGGGTCAACCCCATCAAGCTCAACACCTGATCCAACAGGCCCTTGATCGATATACCCAAGTTGATAGCCTGATTAACATAGCGGGTAAGTACTGGAGTAGCCCCTTCCAAACTGTTGACCTAGAATCTTTTCAACAGGTCATGGCCCAGAATTTTTGGAGCTATGTTCATATGATTCAGGCTGTGATGCCTCACTATTCTCAACAGAAGCGGGGGCAAATTATCAATGTTGGTACCTTTGCAGGTCGGATGCCCCTGCCCAAGCTAGCTACTTTTTGTGCTAGTCAGTATGCGGTTACTGGCTTCACTGATTCTCTCCGGTTGGAGCTAAGTCCACAAGGGATCGAAGTGATTGGCGTTTATCCTGGTTTAATGGCGCCAGATCCTGAGCAAGAAAGCTTATCAGACACAACAGTATTGCAAGACTGGTGGTTTAGTGATCCTGAAGAGGTTGCTGCCGCCATTGTTGAAGCCTCAATTTATCACAAAACTAACGTTATGATTGGAGTAACTCAATGGGCCACAGGGGCTTATCAGGTTCTTCCAGACTGGGTCGCAACTTTATTACAACCTCCCAACGTTTAGGATTGAGCTGCGGTATAATATATCCCTCATAACTCTAGCCTGACTGGGATCACAATGTTTTTGTGACGTTTGAGTCTCACAGTGAAGTATAGTTGGGTATAGTGTTGCTTAGGTTGGGGCCTAGCCCGTTTACATTACGTCTGATCAGGTCATCTTAGCTATGGTCGATTCCGTTTCACAAAGCTCGTCCAGTTCATCTGCACCAGGCGCATTTCAACACCTTTTGATTGTTGAAGATCGAGATGGGCGACGGACGCATACGCTCAGCTCCCCCAAATACTTTATTGGTCGTGATCTAGCTAATGATATTTGCCTGAATTCTCAATTTGCCTCTCGGTACCATGCGATGCTGCTAAGAGTCCCTGCTGATAAAGAAGGTGACTATTTTTATCGAATCTTAGATGGTGATCTGGAAGGGAAGCCTAGCACGAATGGACTGCTAATTAATGGTCAAAAAGCGACAGCTCATCAACTTAAGGCTGGAGATGTGATTTCATTTGGACCTGACGCGAAAGCTATTTATCGAACCTCCAAGTCCTGAGAGCAGTGACAAGTTTACGTTAAGTTAGATCCTTATTATACTACCTTTCAATCACTCTCCACCACAGATAACTTAGTGTATTCATCCAGGATAGTCTGCAGATTATTGGCTTTAAAGGGGTAATGAATAGAGGGCCGGTCGATCACTATCAAGTGGGTTCCCAGCTGCTGTGCGGCTTTCAGCTTAACTGTCAGGCCACCTGCGATCCCAGAAGCTTTGGTAACAACACTAGTAATTTGAAGGTTTTGCCAAAGTTTTACTTCAGTGTCTAGTGACATCGGCCCTCGACTTAAAATCAGCTGCTCCTGAGAAAATCCATGCTCCTGCGCTAGAACAGCGGATGAGGGTAATACCCTAGCCCATAGATTGGATACCGATCGCCAAGGTTGAAATAGGGGTAAGGCCTTAACGCCAACCGTCAGTAGAACACGCTGATCCTTTAAATACTGCTCTGATAAGACATCAAGTAGTGTTGGCAACAGAGTAAGGTTTGAAGCTTCAGAGTTAAAGTCGACTCGGTCTCGTTCAAACCGGTAATAAGGTATCTGGCGCGTTTGTGCCGCTTGAATCGCCAAGTTAGAGATTTCACTGGCAAAGGGATGGGACGCATCAATGACACCTTGAATGGCGTAATACTCCATAAACTCATGGACAGTGTTAGAATTCAAACGCCCGGCGAGAACTTGACCTGATAGCCTTTGATAGAGCTTGATGGCCTGAGTTGTCGCTACCGTAGCAATCCATGTATAGCCTTTTTCTGTTAATTGCTGAGCTAGGGTTACACTCTCAGACGTTCCGCCCACTAACCAAAACATCAGTCAAGCCTTTATCAGATGGTGCTATAACGATCCGGTATTGGGAGTCACCCCTCTAACCGCGTAATTAAGTGATCTCCCACCCGCAATGCATTAGCAATGACCGTTAAGGCCGGGCTAACACTGGGACAAGAGGGGAAAAAACTACTATCAACGACATAAAGGTTATCGATCTCATGCGCCTGACACTCTAGATTCAGTACGGATTGAGTCCTATCAGTACCAAACCTACAGGTGCCACATTGATGGGCAACGACTTGGATAGGAGCTTCGCCACGGGGGTGAAGACCACCAGCATGGAAGCCTTTAATTTGTTTTTCCACAGACTGCAGAATGTCAATCCAGCGAACAACGAGTCGATCATGAGCTTCAGTATTGTTGGGGGTAAACTCTACTCGTAATTTGGACTTATCCCAGAGCACTCGGTTGTTAGGATCAGGTAGAACCTCAGTTTGGACCCACCAGCCAATCGAACGATAAGCTAGTTGCTTTAAGCCAAATCCAGGTAAGACCTTAGCTAGTAGAGACAGGACAGGAGGTGACTCTGCGAAAATAACGTCTTGCAATAACCCCCCTGTATTTTGAATATGGCCCATGGGATAGTCATAGTTTTGATCACCCCAGTAATAATCATTGATACTGACGCTACGAGGAAAAGTGCCAGAGTTGGTCTCAGTACTAAGCTGAACCACAGCGCTCATCTGATGCTTCATGAGATTGCGACCCACCTGATCACTACTATTAGCTAAGCCGTGGGGATGCCTATCGTTAGCTGACTTTAACAACAGAGCGGCTGAGTTGATAGCTCCACAAGCCAAAACCACAATATCACCCGAAAATAACCAGTCTTGGTTGCCAATAGTGGCTTCGACAGCCTTCACTACCTGCCCTGAAGGGTTAGTATGTAAGTAAGTGACTAGGGCCCCTGTTTTGAGCGTGACATTGTCTAGTGACAAAATCGGCTGAATCCCAAAAACTTCTGCATCTCCAGTGGGATCGCCAGCTTGACGAGTCAAAGATAGAGGTAAAGCCGCCGGATGTAAAGCTTGATGTCCCAAAGCCGCAATTACAGCTTGCATACACAGATCATGATCTGGGGCTGGATAGGGATAGGCCTGACTATGAAAAGGTTCACTCGGATCTTGGTCTGTACTGCCATGAACCTGGTAGAGCTGTTCGGCTGCTGTGTAGTAGGGTTCAAAATCAGCGTAGCTAAGTTCCCATTGAGGTGAGAGGCCCTGTTGACAAGGTACAGCTTCAAAATCACGGGAACGCATACGCATTAAGGTGGCACCATAAATTTTGGTATTACCACCAATGGCATAGTTGGTTTGAGGTGAAAATGGCTCACCCACTTGGTCATACCACTGCTCAGGGGCGTGATAGCGCTCACGTTTAAACACATCCACATTAGTCCGGTTTTGCTCGGACAGTGGCATAAAGTCGCCTCGTTCCAGAATTAAGATCTGCTTCCCGGCATGAGCTAACTTGTGAGCTAATGTGCCACCCCCGGCCCCACTGCCAATAATAATGACATCATAGTGCTGATCATCAATAATCATGGGAGTCTCCTACTGCCAAACGTAGATGAGAACAAATAAGATAATCCAGATCACATCCACAAAATGCCAGAATAGGGATGTTGAGGCGACACCAAACTCACCCCCATCATAGTTACCTGGTAGAAAGGAACGCCCTAGCATGACACTTTGCAACAATACTCCAGTCAGCACATGCAGACCGTGGAAGCCCGTCAGTAAATAGAAACTACCCCCAAATACACCTGACGTAAACCCAAAGGGAAGTTCCATCCATTCCAAAGCCTGACCATATAAGAAGTATCCACCCATGAGCATCGTTAGCAGCCAAAAGGCGCGAAACCCCCAAAGTTGATCTCGATGTAAAAAGCGCTCTGCCAGGTAGATCACTAGACTGCTAGAAACTAGCACAACAGTATTGATCAATGGTGCTCGAATCTCCAATCCCTCTACACCTACCGGTAGCCATTCAGTAGCATTGGTTTTGTAGACAATATAGCCAGCAAAAAAGCTTAGAAAGATCACACTCTCTGACAATAGAAACACAATAAACCCAAACATGCGGTGATCAGCTTCATGAGTATGGGCCTGAGCTTCTTGGGGCTGGGTTGAAGTTGTATCTAAGTTAGCTGTACTCACTGGCTAATTCCCCTGCTGGATGGTTAGACACTAATGGTTCATCAGATCCGTAGGTATAGGGCTTAGAAACTACGATAGGAATATCCTCAAAGTTTTCCTCAGGGGGTGGCGATGAGACCAACCACTCTAGGCCGATGGCTTGCCAAGGATTGTCGGTGGCTTTCTGACCTAAGCTCCAAGAACTCAGCATATTGAGAATAAAGGGGAGAACCGATACCCCTAGCAAGAATCCCCCCACACTAGCGATCACGTTCCAGTAGGCAAATTCAGGATCATAAGAGGCCACCCGGCGGGGCATACCTTGTAATCCTAGAGGGTGCATGGGGAAAAAGTTTAGATTGGCTCCGATAAAGGTTAAAGCAAAGTGCAGTTTACCCAGACCTTCGTAGTACATCCGGCCTGTCATTTTGGGGAACCAATGATAGATGGCAGCATAAACTCCCATGACCGTGGCCCCATAGATCACATAGTGAAAGTGTCCAACCACAAAGTAGGTATTATTCACATGAATATCAAAGGGAACTGCCGCTAACATGATGCCAGTAATGCCTGCAAACAAAAACATCACTAGCCCCCCCAAGCCAAATAGCATGGCTGAAGTCAACCGCAGTCGCCCTCCCCAAACAGTCGCAACCCACGCAAAGACCTTAATCCCAGTGGGTACCGAGATCAGCATAGTTGAGAACATAAAGAGCATTCGCATCCAACCGGGTGTGCCACTGGCAAACATGTGATGCACCCACACCACACCACTCAACCCCGTAATAATCGTGGACGAGATCACCACAACCTTGTAACCAAATAAAGGCTTACGGGCATAGACAGGAAAGATCTCTGAAAAGATGCCAAAAATAGGCAAAATGATTACATAAACAGCTGGATGAGAATAGAACCAGAAAAAATGCTGGTACAGCACAGGATCACCCCCACCCGCTGGATCAAAAAAGCTAGTCCCCACTGTCAGATCAAACAACAACATCACAGCTCCAGCAGTTAAGGCAGGTAGCCCGAACAGTTGGATGATCTGAGCACTCATCACGGTCCAGACAAAAGCTGGCATCCGAAACCATCCCATTCCAGGGGCACGCATGCGAAAAATCGTGGTGACGATGTTAACGGCTCCCATAATGGAAGAGATCCCCGATAAGGCCACTGCTAGTAACCAAAGAAACTGACCATTGATCAAGTGACCTGTAGGATTTTGCAGACTAACCGGAGGATAAGCCCACCACCCTGATTGCGAGGGGCCACCAGGTACCAAGAAACTGGCCATCAGAATCAAGCCAAACACCGGCACTAGCCAGAAAGCCAGGGCATTTAATCGAGGAAATGCCATATCACGTGCCCCAATCATCAAGGGGACTAAGTAATTGGCCAGTCCATTCAGAACCGGAAACGTCCACATAAACAGCATGATGGTGCCATGCATTGTGAATAAGGCGTTGTAGACTGTCCGATCCACCAAATCAGCCTCTGGGGTGATGAGCTCACCGCGCATAATCATGGCCAACAGACCACCGATCAGAAAAAAGACAAAAGCAGTCACAATGTACTGAATCCCAATGACTTTGTGATCGGTGCTAAAGCTAAAAAAACGTCGCCAGTTGTGGGAAGGGTCTGGCTGAGGCTGATCGTTGTTAGCTGTTTGTGACTCTAACGTTACGTTACTCATAAACCTCCTCCACGGGGCTGTCGAAGTTTACAATCGGGGCCGGCGCCGGTTCTACAGAGGCCCACCCCAAGCTGATAGGATTAGTTGCGGCTTCATTGTATTCGTCAAAGGCGCGATTAGCTGCGGGGACAGGGGATGACTGCGCGGACATCGCTAACCAGTGCTGATACGCATCCGATGACTCCACAACCACATAGGTTTGATTCGCAGCAAAGTAGGTACCACTGTAGTCAGAGTCTCTCAAACGGTAGCGACCTGCTCGAGTGGGTGTAAATTCAAAGTCAATCTCTCGCCCTGGAATGACATCTTGCTTCACTCGAAAGGCCGGGATGTAAAGCCCATGGATCACATCTTCTGAGATTAAATGTAAGGATACCCGTTGATTGACAGGAACATGGAGTTCAGTACTGTTGATGTGGTGGTTGGGATAGAAAAACTCCCACGCCCACTGTCTAGCATAGACATCTACCAAGGTTGGAGTGGAAGCTGTGTTCTCTTGATCTGATGTTGCTGCTGCAGCTGAGGTCATACCCCAATGCACATGAGCGCCTGGTCCTAAGATGCCCATCTGGTCATAAATTTGATAGCTGTAAACCCCGATCCAGATGACTAAAATCAAGGGGATAGCAGTCCAAACCACTTCCAACGTAATATTGCCTTCAATCGGAGGACCATCTCCCACTTCATATTTGCCCGCTTGTTGGAATAATACAGAATAGGCCAGAGTCCCCGTGACACCTAAAAAGATGAAGGTCCCGATCGTGACTAAAAAACTAAATAAGTTATCAACCAAGACAGACTCCGATGAGGCTTGGGGTGGCATCCAGGTGTAAGCTTGCTGACCCACCCAAAGACTAATCAAAGCCAAGCCAATAGCTAGAAGTCCTAGGATCAAAAATGTACGCCATCTGGTCATGAGGCTTCCTCATCTACTTTAAAACGATTTCAATAAACCATTGGGATCACTACCTGCTCGTAAGAGTCGATCTGCCGTTACATGTAAGCCAAAGTCACTCCCCAAGTGAGCCCCTAATGTGCCATGAGCAAACATTAAAGCAAAAATACCTAGGCCAACAGCTAGATAGCTCCACTGGACCTGCTGAGATCGATCTTGTCGCCACACATATCGCTGGAACCCTCTCCATACGGTCATACCTACGATCAAGGCTAAAAGGACGACACCTCCGACTCCATGCCAAAGCATAGTGGTCATCGCATCCAGCCCCCAGGGACTAATCACATCCGCCGGTGGATCAGCCAGCAAAATTTCAAAGAAGCCAGCTGCAACTGTAAAAAAGGTCGTAGTAGCCGCCGCTACCATGTTGTACCAGCCCACATCAAATAAGTTGGAGCGCGTGGCTGGAATCGCCAGAAATTTGAACACAGGTTTTTCCAGGGGGAATAAAACCCCAACAATATCAAAGGCAATAGCAACAATAAATAAGCCTAAGGTTAAATGGACTAGATTAGGATGAATGGGAATACTGTAGGGTAAACCATTGGCTTCAGTTGCTAGATCAGGTCTGATCAAATTACTCAGAACTGCAACCCTCATGGTAGCTGAAAGAATCGCTGAAAGCATCATGGTAAGAGTCCACTCCGCGTTGCTTCGACCACTGAGCTGGTGTGCAACCCATAGATCCACACTAGTTTGTCACCTAAATAAATTTGGAAGCCAACTAAAAGCGTTAAAAAGACATTGACGCCAAGATAAGAGAGCGGTAGTGTCTCGGCAGTCCGGACTCGAATAACATAACGCCAGCCCGTAATAGCCGCAATGATGCCTGACAAGGACCAACCCAGTAGAGTGTGAAGATTAAGATCTCCAACTGCGGCTGGATACGGTGCCGCTAGACCTGCTTCAATTTGACCAAAAATAATAGCAATAAAGATAGACACCGTGGCAAACACCATATTCCACCAACTGACCTCATATAACCGAGAGTTTCGGGTTAAGTAACCTACGAGATCACAAACTACAGCAAATAGCACCATCGCAATCACAAAGTGAACCACAATGGGATGAATGGTGTCAGGGTAGGGGAGATTGTGCTCGTTTAGAGGTGGTAGGTAATCCAGCATAAGTCTTCTAACTCATTAGGAGAGCAATGGCCTGAGAACTAAAAACACCTCATCGTGAGGTTCGTCGTTCTTAGGCTTATCAAGTTTGACATTAACAGACTTTAACAAAAGTAACCCATAGCTGTTGCCTGTTATTAGATCAGCCTCTATGGGCGCTGACAGGAATACACATCTAAAACTACAACTGCATAGCTAAGGTAAACTTAAGACCCACTCAGTTTGAGACAGTATGTTCAACACTCATCATCTCATCAGCCATTTAGATACCATCCACGTTCCTTTTTAAACTAGGATCAAGTGAAGTTGAGCAGAGCAAGACTCGCCATTGGGTAATGAGTTAGTAGTCTCCACTTCTTTCAAGATTATGAACATTTGATTAAAACTTGACTTGAGGCCGCGCGATTTCGATCTTTAGATAAAGAAGCAGTTCTTGATTGAAATAATGTAGCTGAAGGCGCCTGAGGCTATAGCTCCGACCCATGGTTACCTGACGGATTGGTCCTTTACCAACAGGTGCTACTTATCTCTGATCGGCTTGAAGTTTAACCCCTGTCACTTAGGTTTGAGTGTTGGCTCTAGTTTCATGTTCTGAGGCTAACACTAGGTATTTATGATCAACCAAAAACTCACCGTTAACAAATCTGACCCCATAGTACCCCGCTGGTCTGATACTCATCACACGTCCCACTTCGTTGAGCTGAACGCAGGAAGCTGAGCGCAACATGGGCATCGGATCAGCCGTTTTAAGGAATGGGGGTTGTTGGGCTAACCGCACCAGAGATCCAGCAGCAAAACGCTCCACTTGTAAAGATCTCCACACTTAATACTTATTTTTAATAGCATAACCTGAGAAGACTGGCGTTGTGTCAACTTCTGTTACAAGAGGGCTAGCATCTTTGATGCAATTTTTAACGTTACGGAAATACTCAATTACAATCCAACAGAGATGTTAATGCTTTAATTATTTCACCGTAGGTTCTTAGCCCTTCAGCTGATTCAGCCTTCGTAAGTATTTGTACTTTTGCAGGAATATATCAGCAATGTTAAGAATAGTTACAAATCTTGCATTTCCCTTGTCAAAAGGGGGTGACTAAACCACAAAGGATATCACTATGATTTATTCAACTCCTCCTCCTCCCTTAGAGCAATACCTGCTGGACAGTGGTATTGTCAGCCAGGCTCAGCTTGACGTGGCTAAAAAGCTACAGAAACGACAGAAAGGGCCCCTACTCATGATCTTGCTAGAGCTCAGCTTTATAGATCTTGATCAATTAGGGGGCTTGATGCGACTTTATGGTTTGTTACCAGCTCACTAAAGTAAACTATTTGGGTGATCTGATCTACATGAGAGACGGCATCGAGCACGTGAATGTTACAAGTTCTTGATGGAGATGATCCTACTTGGTCCAAGCAGTTGGATCACTATCATGATGTGGGATGGTACCCAGCCCTGTTGATAAAGCATGCTTCGCCATCAACTTTAGATGTACTCAAACGTTATCTAGCTAAAGATCATATTATTAGTTTGCTTTCAGCTGAGATGAATCTGGTGATGACACCAGGCCAGCTTGATCTATACGAGGCCCAAACACTGCCTCAGTTTAGCTATTTGTACAGTCCCCCTTATAGTAAACACCCAGCACTCACCGAGCTGCAGCGACTTACAGAGATTGTGGCTCAGCTCAGATCACCACAGGGCTGCCCTTGGGATCGAGAGCAGACCCCAGAGTCCCTAACTCCTTACATTATTGAAGAAGCTTACGAAACCGTAGCCGCTATTCAAAGTGGAGATACTCAAGCTATTGCAGAAGAACTAGGGGATTTGCTCCTACAGGTGGTCCTGCAATCTCAACTCTTTGCTGAAAGCCAGATCTTTGATTTAAGTCATGTGGCTCGTGGGATTGTCGATAAGTTAATTCGGCGCCATCCTCATGTGTTTGGACCCGAAGCGACCCCAACCCTACCCATAGATCGAGTTCATCAAAACTGGGATCAAATTAAGCAGTCTGAAAAACCGCATGTGAGTTTAGGGCAAAAGTTAGCTCATGAAGCCAAAACTTTGCCCCCGTTGATGGCAGCTTTAAAGATTTCTAAAAAAGTAGCCAAAGTAGGCTTTGAGTGGCCCACTGTTGAAGCGTTATGGGCCAAAGTGCAGGAAGAAGAAGCAGAATTTCGAGAGGTTCTAGCAGTACTAACTGAAAACCTTCCTGATGCTGAGTTAGCTCAACTCCGGCAGCGACAGTCTGCAGAGCTGGGGGATCTCTTGTTTACCCTGGTTAATGTGGGTCGTTGGTATGGGCTGGATGCTTCAACAGCCTTACATCAAATGAATCAGCGTTTTACAAATCGCCTCTGCTATATGGAACAACTGATTCAATCTAACCCTGATTTCGAAGGCCAATCATTAGTCGACTTTTCATTGGCTACCTTGGAGAGCCTTTGGCAGCAAGCTAAGCAAGTTTACCCTTAGTGTTAGGGATGGCAGAATGCTCATCATTCCCGGGTATATCAGGTTTATAGCCTTGGTTTTATTGATCAGTTGGGTTTTACTCACTGAGTGGAAAAAGCCCCCAGATCAGCGCCAGCGACTAGCAGACTATCAGTTCTTGTTGAGTGTCGACCTGATGGGAGCGTTGCTAGGCATCACGAGTGATTGGATAACATCATCCTTAGCGCCAGCCTACTTTCAATATTTCAAGGGTATTGACCCAGGCCCCCATTTCAAATTAGATTCATCGTAAGCGACTCACGCCACTCTAAGTCAGCTTTATCGGCTCTAATGCCTCCCCTTTAGGTTCACGCATGCCTAATTTACCTGGATTAACATATCGGTCAAAGAGAGTGTGGTGATCATAACTTGCGTGTTCCAGTTCTGCCCCGTACAACAAAGATTCCCGTAAATCAGCTATTTGCATATGGACCTCACGCAAACAGGCATAACTCAAATTGGCTCCAAACAAATTAGCTCCAAAAAGATCAGCCCCTGTGAGATTGGCAAAACTTAAGTTAGCAAAGCCTAATTGAGTGGCTGTAAGGTACGCTCGTCTGAGAGAGGCTTGATTAAGGTTGGCATTAAACAGATCGGCACCACTTAAATTAGCTTCATCTAAACATAAGCCGTTTAGGTCAAAACTCACTAAATTTAATTCACTCAACTGAGCTTTACGTAAATTTGCCCCGTCTAAGCTAGCATGCTGCAGCTGAGATCCTCGTAAATCAACACCTACTAGGTACGCTTGGGTTAAGACAGCTTTGCTTAGATTAGCCTCTCTTAAATCAGCTCTGGCAAGATTAGCGTGACTTAAGTTAGCCCCTACAAGATCCGATCCTTTAAAATCTCGTTCTCCAGCCGCATAACGCCCTAGCAAATCAGCTGCAGTTGTAACACTAGCCATACTGTAACCATAAAAGCCTTACTCCATGAAGTCTAAACGTCTCAGACGCCACTTCAATGACTCATCTCATAAAAATGACCCAGCTCAAAGCCAGGTCACGTTAAGTCTTACATCTATCACGGTACCCACTGTGGTTGGGTCTAGAGAGAAGTGATTAGAGGTCACAAACCTAGCTCAATAAGTCAAGCTTTCCCAAGATACACTGATATCTTCCAGTAGCAAAGAACGATTATAAAGCTGCAAAATAATCAGTAAAAACACCAAAAACAAAGCCATGAATACAGCCATCAGGGGAGTTGTGCCCCAACCAGGAGCAACTTTACCGTATTCAGAATTGAGGGGACGAAGCAGCTCGCCAAGTCGTGTACGTATAGCCATAGATCTCTCGCAGTAGAAGGGATGCAGAATCGAATTGTAAATATTCTCAAACACTCAGAGATTAACAAGAGTTGGTAGTGAATGACAGTAAATTGTAAACTTGCGTAATATAATGAAGCACATATCTCAGTTTTGGATCAAGCTCTTATGGATTCTACCGTTGCTTTGATGGCGGGCATTGCTGCTATCGTGATTGTGACTACTGTTTATGCTATCTACATTGCCTTTGGGCCACCTTCTAAGGATTTGGCTGATCCCTATGAAATGCACGAAGACTGACCTAAGCTGGACTATCAAGCAGAGTACTAGATTCACCAGGGCGCTAACCCCAAGCTGATCGGCATAGACTTGATAAGCTTGCGCTGAAAAGCTATCAGATCCATAATGATGGATTAGAACGTTCATTAAACAAAATGGATTAGGATGCTGATAGGTGCAACTTATTTGGGCGATCAAACGTGTGAATTTAGAGTTTGGGGTCCAACGCTCGACTCAGTGTCTCTAAAGATTACAGAGCCTGCTCACACAGTCCCGATGACCTGTGATGCATGGGGGTATTGGTCAACGACCCTTTCAGCTACACCAGGTACTCGCTACTACTATCAAATAAATGACAGTCTAGATCGGCCTGATCCGGCTTCACAGTTTCAACCTGAAGGTGTTCACAAAGCATCAGAGGTTGTGGATCACCGGGCTTTTCAGTGGACAGACTCCGCATGGACGGTGCCTGAGCTAGCTGACTTTATTATCTATGAGTTGCATGTCGGGACCTTTTCTGCAGTTGGGACTTTTGAAGGCGCTATCCCCTACTTGGCTTTATTGAAAGAGCTTGGCATTACAGCTGTAGAAATTATGCCAGTGGCTCAGTTTCCCGGAGGCCGTAACTGGGGCTACGATGGCGCCTACCCCTTTGCAGTTCAAAACTCTTATGGAGGCCCCCAGGGTCTTAAGCAATTCGTTAACGCTTGCCATCAGTCTGGGTTAGCGGTCATTTTAGATGTTGTGTACAACCATTTAGGACCTGAGGGTAACTACACTCGAGATTTTGGCCCTTACTTTACAGAGAAATACCAGACACCATGGGGTAGTGCTCTCAACTACGATGATGCTTACAGCTATGGTGTACGAGAGTATTTCATTCAAAATGCCCTCTACTGGTTCAACTATTTTCATATTGATGCCCTTAGACTAGATGCCATTCATGCCATTTACGATGCCAGTGCTAAACATTTTCTGGAAGAACTAGCTGAGCGCGTCCAGGATTTGAGCCAAGATCAGGGTCGACCTTACTACTTAATTGCTGAATCTGATCTCAATGATCCTCGAATCATCCAAACTCCCGATCAAGGTGGTTATGGGATTCATGCCCAATGGAGCGATGATTTTCACCATTCTCTACATAGTCTCCTCACCCAAGAACGATCGGGTTATTATGGCGATTATGGTTCGGTAAACCATTTGGCTACCGTTTTACAACATCGATTTGCTTACACCTGGACTTACTCCCAGTTTCGAAAGCGTTACTTTGGCCGTGATGCTAGCTTCTGTGCTCCTAATCAATTTGTGGTTTGTGCTCAAAATCATGATCAGGTGGGCAACCGGATGTTGGGAGAACGTCTCTCGCAGCTGATCTCCTATGAAGGGCTTAAGCTAGCTGCTGGAGTGGTACTGTTATCACCCTATATTCCTTTGCTCTTTATGGGAGAAGAATACGGTGAAGAAGCTCCATTTCTCTATTTTATTGAGCATGGTGACCCTGATTTAGTAGAAGCCGTCAGAGCAGGACGGAAGCGGGAGTTTACTGAATTTCATCTGGCAGGAGATCCTCCCGATGCCCAAAGTTTAACGACCTTTAAAACATCCCAATTACGCTGGCAGCATCAAACTGAAGGCAAGCCCAAGGTGTTGTGGTCTTACTATCAGACCTTGATTCAACAGCGCCAAACCATTCGCAAATTTCAAACAGAGCGTCCCTCGATTCAAGGTTGGGATTCTGAGCAAGCTATGATAGTGCACTATCGTCAAGCCAATCAATCTGTCGTTCTGGTTTTAAACTTCAGCCAAGCTGGGATCACTATCTCCCCTGACCTTCGCTGTACAATCTTGCAGAAACAACTAGACTCAGCTGATCTCAAATGGTTAGGACCGGGTGCCACATTACCGGATGCTTTAGAAGCGGGCGCTAGCTTAACCATACCACCGCTAAGTATGGCCCTTTATCAGGGATGTTCCCAATGAACCACATGCTCATGAATTACACCTTATTGAAAGGACGTGACTATGCATATCCCAGCTTCAACTTATCGGATTCAGTTTAATCCTAATTTTACATTTGAATCAGCTCAGGCTATCGTACCTTACTTGTCAGAATTGGGAATTTCAGATCTATACGCTTCACCTATTTTCAAGGCTCGTCAAGGTAGTGACCACGGGTATGATGTGGTTGATCCAAACCAGATTAACTCTGCATTAGGGGGTCGAGAGAAATTTGCTGAATTAATCGGTCTATTGCAGCGCTATCAACTGGGATGGATTCAAGATATTGTACCCAACCACATGGCCTATGACAGTGAAAATCTATGGTTGATGGATGTTTTAGAACATGGTGAAGACTCCGATTACCACAGCTATTTTGATATTGACTGGAATCATCCCTATGAAGATATTAAAGGCCGGATCTTAGTTCCTCTGCTGGGGAATTTCTTTGGTCATTGTCTTGAAAATGGTGAAATCCAACTTAGCTATGGAGAATCAGGTCTGCAAGTCAACTACTATGATCTCCATTTACCGATTCGAGCCAGTAGTCATGCCAAGCTTATTGCCCGTGATCTAGGTCGGTTACGCCAGAAGCTGGGTCAAAATCATCCTGACTTTATTCGGTTATTAGGGATCCTCTATATTTTCAATAGTATTGCAGAGCAATCGTCGGGCCGATTAAGACGAGAGCAAGGGTTGTTTGCTAAATCATTGTTGTGGGAGCTATACAGTAATCCAGATATCCAGCAATTTATTGACGAGAATATTTTGTTTTTTAATGGTGTACCAGGACATCCTGAAAGTTTTGATGCCTTAGACAATCTTTTATCAGAACAACACTATCGGTTGTCATTCTGGAAGGTTGGGGCTGAAGAGATCAACTATCGCCGCTTTTTTACTGTCAATGAGCTGATTAGCTTGCGGGTCGAAAACAAGAAAGTCTTTGAAAACACACACCACTTAATCCATGAATTGATCTCAACTGGCAAGATGCGGGGACTGCGTATTGATCACATTGATGGACTTTATGATCCTAGTCGTTATCTAGAACGTCTCCGAGAAAAAATGGGTGATGTGTATATTGCAGTTGAAAAGATCTTGGAGCTAGAACAAGAATACTTTGCCCGATTTGAAGAGTTGCCTCGCGACTGGCCCATCCAAGGAACCTCTGGCTATGATTTTCTCAATTGTGTCAATGGCTTGTTTTGTCGGCGTGAACAGGCACGAAGGCTTACAGAAATTTATGTTGCCTTCACCGATTTGCCTGCCAACTATGAAGAACTGATCCTCGATAAAGAGCAACTCATTATTGATAAAAACTTAGCGGGTGATATCCAAAATTTGGCGATCTTATTGAAAGAAATTTCTCGTCAGTATCGCTATGGTCGTGATTTCACCCTGAATGGTCTAGGTCGTGCTGTCCGGCAAGTGCTGGCCCTATTTCCGATTTATCGGACTTATGTCAACCTTGAAGGTAAGCTTGATCAAAGAGATCGGGTTTATGTTGAAGACGCGGTTCGCCGAGCTAGAGCTTTTGTGCCTCAATTACTCAATGAACTTAATTTTATCGAAAAAGTACTATTGCTAGATTTTGACGAATATCTGAGCCAAGAAGAACAGTTTCAGTGGTTGCACTTTGTATTAAAGTTTCAGCAATTGACTAGCCCACTGATGGCCAAAGGTGTTGAAGATACCTTGCTCTATGTTTTTAACCGATTCCTAGCCCTCAATGAGGTTGGAGGTAAACCTTCCCAGTCTGGGATCTCTGCTTCTGCGTTTCACACCTATTGTCAACATCAGAAAGACTACTGGCCTCATACGATGAATACAACATCGACTCATGACACCAAACGAAGTGAGGATGTGCGATCAAGGCTAATGGTACTCTCTGAGATCCCAGATGAATGGGAGGCCTTAGTCATGGGCTGGCGAGATCTGAATCAAGATCACAAAGTCAAAAACACAGATCGGTTAATTCCAGATGCCAATGATGAATATTTCCTCTATCAAACACTTGTTGGTTCATTTCCCTTCTATGATTATGAGTATCCGACCTATGTGGAGCGCATTAAAGCTTATAGTGTCAAAGCTGTGCGTGAAGCCAAAGTACACACGGCCTGGCTGCGTCCCGATACGGATTACGAAGATGGGTTTATTCAATTTGTGGAAAAACTGTTAGACCTATCAGAAGACAATCTCTTTTTAAAGCAGTTAAAAACCTTCCATCAGCGGATCTCTTTTTATGGCATCTTAAATTCTCTGTCTCAAACTTTACTTAAAATTACAGCTCCAGGCTTGCCTGATTTTTACCAAGGCAATGAATTGTGGGACTTTAGTTTGGTTGATCCTGATAATCGTCGGCCCGTTGATTTCAAGAAACGAATAGACTGGTTGCAAGATATTAAATGCCAAATCGATCATGACATCACTACCTTGCTTGAGGATCTCAAATCCAATTGGATGGATGGACGATTAAAGTTATTCTTAACGCGTCAAGGTCTAGCTACTCGAACTCAGTATTTGGAGGTCTACCAGCGTGGAACCTATCAACCTATCGATATTATGGGTCAGTACCATAACCATGTGGTTGCCTTTGCTCGTCGATTAGATCAGGATACCTTGATCACAGTAGTTCCTCGCTTCTTCACAGATTTAGTTGAACCGGGTGAATATCCTTTATCAAAGTCGAAGTGGGATGACACCAGCTTGGATTTACCGCCAGAACTTTCTACCTTTTCTTGGTTAAATACCTTGACAGGTGAGCGCTTGGAAGGCGGTGATTCCGTTTTAGTAGGCCAAATCTTACAGCAGTTTCCTGTCGCGATCTTAGTGAATCAACCCTCAGATCTGGCAGAGTGAGAAGCTATGGGGGAAACATCGAACAAGCTTCAGTTGCAGTTTTGATGCTGTTGAAAGAACCTCTGTAATCGATAGAGACATCTGGCTCCTGCACTATTTCAGTGTTTAACACTTTAGCGCTGCCGGGTTGTCACTTTAGTTTACAATAGGAATCTTGTCCAAAGCTCCACTTATGATTATGCCCAGCTCATTTGCGACTGTAGCCATTCATCCTAGCCAGTTTCCTGATCAAGTCTACCAGGACTACTTGGATGGATTTCGGGCTAAAGCTATTGATCATCGGTTTCATTACGATAGTGTTAAGCAAAGTCAAAAATGGCTGAAGATCCACAAGACCTACTCACCTGCTAGTGGTAATGAAGACTGTCTTCAGGCTTATACTCAATGCTTTAAGGCTACTGAAAAACAGTTAACGGCTGGTACTAAACTTCAACTTATTGCTTTGGGGTGTGGAGGTGGGGCCAAAGACAGTCGCCTTTTGAGTGGTTTACTGCATCATACTCAATCGCTCATCTGTTACCCTATCGATGTCAGTCTGTCACTGGCCCTGATCTCAGCCCAGGCGATGCAATCGGTGGCTCCTGACGTTGTGGTGAAACCGGTTGTGTGTAACTTGCTGGCCGCTAGTGATTTAATTCAACAGATTGATCAGCAGGATAGCCCCGCTCATAAGGTTATTACGTTTTTTGGCATGATCCCTAACTTTTTCCCCAATCAGATCTTGCCCATTTTAAGCCAGTTTTTAAGCTCAGGAGATCATCTACTCTTTAGTGCGAATTTAGCGCCTGGTCCTGACTACATCCAAGGCATTCAAACGGTTTTACCTCAATATGATAATGATCTAACACGAGACTGGCTAATGACTATCTTGATCGATGTGGGGGTTGAAACATCTCAAGGCTGTTTAACAGCTACAATTGAATCGGATGAAACCTATCCTGATATCTCCAGGATTGCATTTTACTTTGAAGTTAAGCAGGCTATTCAACTCACCTTAGATGAGCAATTGATTCACTGGGATGTGGGGGATCGAATTCGGCTCTTCTTCTCCTATCGCTACACCTCAGCCCAGATTACGGCCTTGTTGCAGCAATATGGCATCAAAGTTTTGGACTTTTGGGAAGATGATCGTCAGGAAGAAGGCGTTTATCTATGTCAAAAAGAGGGGGCCTAACTATGATGAAGCATGCACTCGTGACCGGATCAGCCAAAGGCATGGGTAAAGCGATTGCCCTGGATCTGGCTAGTAAAGGATTTGACCTTGCCGTTCATTACAACCACAGTGCTGAGGCAGCTGAACAAGCTTGTCAGGAAGCTCAAGCTCTAGGCGTTAATGCGGTAGCCTTGCAAGCCGATGTGACTCAACCTGATCAGGCTCAGGCTCTAGTTACCCAAGCTGCAGCAGCTCTGGGAGGCCTTTCAGTTTTGGTGAATATAGTGGGCAACTATGCCGAAACAGAAGCGATCACCAGTGAAGTTTCGATCGAATGCTGGCATGATGTGATCCACTCCAATCTGAATACTGTATTTTATGTCACACGAGAGGCTATCCCTTATATGAAACAGGCGGGAGGTGGACGAATTGTCAATTTTGCATGTGCCAGTGCTCAGCATTTACTTGCTCGCCGAGTCAATACAGCTTATATTATTGCCAAGACAGGTGTCATCATCTATACTCGGTCTCTGGCGAAAGAACTGATTAAAGATAAGATCACAGCCAATATTGTTTCCCCGGGAATTGCTGAAAACTCGTTTGATGTCAATGAGATCTCCTCAACATTACCTCTCCAGCGACCAGCTAGCTTAGCAGAAATGGCTAGAGCTGTATGGTTTTTTGTCAGCCCTGAGGCCGAGTATGTAACGGGTCAAAATGTAGAGGTGGCCGGCGGCTGGTTTTTATAAGTTATTGATCAGTACTGATGATTCATTTGAGGGACCACCATGTTAACACTTGAAGACCTATACACATTACACGAAACCTACCGTGATGCTTTGCAGGTTAAAGTTGAAGAATTTAGCCTTGGATCTAAACAGTTCAACTTCAATTCTACTCAAGCTATTTTAGGGGTGATCAATCTCTCAAGCGATTCGTGGTACCGTGAAAGTGTTTGTCTTAATGCTGATCAAGCCATTCGGCGGGGTTTGGTCCTTCATGCCCAAGGGGCTGATCTGGTTGATATTGGGGCTGAGTCAACTTTGGAACACGCTCGTAGAGTTGATGATGTGGACCAAAACAGCCAGCTTTTACCGGTTCTTAAAGCCCTCAGCCAGGCCGGTGTGTTGACTTCGATTGAGACCTATTATCCTGACGTTGTGCGCGCCTGTTTGCAAGCGGGAGCTAATGTGGTCAATCTCACGGGCACCTCAGGAACAGAAGCGATCTATCAGATTATCTCTGAATTTGATGCTGGGGTCATTATCTGTTATGTGCAAGGAAACAACGTACGCGAGGTGGGGGACTTCGAATTCGGAGAGGATCCTACAGCCATTATGTATGAATACTTTGCCCAAGAAATTGAAACAGCCACCCAACTAGGGGTTCGTAAGATCTTTATTGATGCTGGCTTGGGATTCTACTATAAAAACTTGCAGGATAGTGCCCAACGGATCCGGTATCAGATGAAGACCTTTCTCAACTCATTTCGCTTACGCACCTTAGGATTCCCGGTTTGTCATGCTCTACCTCATGCCTTTGAATACTTTGGTGATGAAGTTAGGAGTGCTGAGCCCTTTTTCGCGGTCCTAGCGGCACTGGGTAAAACCGATCTCTACCGAACTCATGAAGTCCCTAAGATCAAGGCTGTGCTAGATACCATGAGCGTATTCAAATAGATGATGCTGTGCTCAAGGTAAACTTTCTTCCTCTTCTTCTATATCCTCAAGATCTAGCATATGGACAATTTCGGTCTCAGAGAATCCCACATCTTTGAGTCTGTTGACTAAGTTGGTGAGGTGGTTTTCAGTTAACTCAAATTGCTTGACGCGCTCCCATAAGTTGGCTGATGTTTGTAGTAGTAGTGAGCTAGCGGTGGACTCATAGGATTCAAACCTAGCAGCCAGCTCAATCGCTTCTAAAACCTCACCTACTGAATCAACGGACTGACAAATCGAAATATCCTCCAATTTAATCAGGAGTTCTTTTAACTGTTGAAATCCCTCAGACAACTCAGACATTGGAACCCTCCCATCCTAGCTATCACCTTGATCAGGATACCCCAGATTGGCAACAGCTTAGCGAATGATCTTAGTTGAAACCTTGGATCAATCGCTCATCCGTATCAACTTTATCAACTTTCACAGGAACAGCTCTTAGGTTTTAAGAGTTAAGGATCTAGGTTGCTCTCTTGCTGATAAAACGTTGATTTATTCGCACAATGAAATTTTTGACTCCTTGACTTTAGCTGTCTCAATTGCAGTATTTAGCGCTTTCTCGAACAGAGTGCTTAATCGTTTCATTGATAGGCATCTTGAGCCACCAACATCGCATTCATATGGGTGAAAATACGATCCAATTTAGCAATAGACTCTAGTTCAGCCATCTCATGAAGGTCACTTGATCTGCCCCCCTCTTTACTAGAAGATCCTCGATCCAGAGCTGAAGAGCTTCACTGAATTTGAATAAGTTCTGATTGCCAATCCTTAATATTCAGGAATATTTGTATCTCATTGATCATATCCTCAATGGCGTTGCAGTTCCAGTACGGTGCATTCTCTAGCACGATATGCCTTAATCCAATGTGGTATGAGTAACTCATGCTTCCTAATGGAATGACTAACTATGGGTTCAAATTCTATCAAACAATGGATGAAAACTACAGATGGGGTTTTACATGGAGCGTAGAAATAAGCTACTAGACACATTGAAATAACTTTTCTTTTAGTAAGCTTCCACTTTGTCAATACTGGAAAATTAACAGCTGATGATTAACTGGGGTAGAACTTGGCTAGCTCGCGGCACAAGTCTCCCTCAAGAAGACCCAGATCAATGTCTTCAGGGTTATCCATAGGATCAATCCGTTGCTTTGCTCAGACATCGAGATGCCCATCCACATACTCGACACAGGTGTACGCAATCCCATAGCATGCAGTCAGAAGCATCATTCGATGTCACCTGGGAGAAGGTTATTAGATAGTAGTGACTGATTAATACATGATCAAAGCATTTGGATCAAAGACCTCTACTTACTTGATCTCAGAGCACACTTACTTTGTCTCGGAGCAGGCTTACTTAGCCTTGGATCAAGCTTACTTTGTCTCGGATTAGGCTTACTTCACGTCAAATCAAGTTTACTTTGTTTCAAGTCAGGCTTACTTTGTTTCAAGTCAGGCTTACTTTGTTTCAGGTTACAGCTGCTTTGCGTTAGATCAAGCTTACTCTACTTTAAATCAAGTTAACTTAGTCTTAGATCAGGTTGTCTGAGCTGCAAGTTTGGTTTACTTTGAGGTTTTGCTCACGTATCAAGGAACTAAACCACCTAGTTTGAAATGAAAGCACTAAAGTACCAGCCATTGATCCTAATTTCTGCCACAATACGAATGGATCTGAATTGTCTTTGTTGATTCAAGGTTAATTCTATGGCACGTTTTCCTAAAAGTGAATCTGAAATTATTGCTCTGGCCCAGTCCCTAGTTGCAGGCTTGAAAACAGGTACAGATATTTATCCCACACCTCCAATCGATCCGGTTGAACTCGATGTCCGGATCCAAACTTTTCTCCAAGCTCGGGATGAAGCCACCGCTACTCAAGTTGCGGCTCAACAAGCCATTGCAGGCAAAAATGAAGCTCTTGATGAATTAATAGATGATATGAAATCTAACTTGCGCTACGCCGAGAACACCGTTAACTACGATGATGCTCAACTTAAACTGCTGGGTTGGGGAGGCCGCAAAGCTCGGACCGCTCAACAAGCTCCTGGACAATGCCGATCTCTAGAAGCCCCGCGCCAAGGAGACGGTTGGGTATTTCTGGATTGGAAAGAACCAGCTGAAGGAGGTACCGTTTTGGCGTATCGGGTGCAATCCCGGCCTAAAGGGACTGAAACCTGGCAAGATGTGGGCACAGCCCTGGAGTCTGAGATCACCTTGGTCAATCAACCTCGAGGGACGGCTCAAGAGTATCGGGTGATCGCCATGAATAAGACAGGGTCTGGAGATCCAAGCAATACCACTAGCGTTGTTTTGTAAAGATTTTCAAGCCTAGGCTATGACTACTTAAGGGGTACTGTGGTTAAGCACCCCTACTTGAATTTCAAAACGATCTTTAATTAACTAGCTTGATCCCAAGCATACTTTGCAAAAGGAGCATCAACCGTGGTACCAGCTAGTGCATTGATATAGTTACTCATGACCTTGTGAGCGAGTACTAACACCACTTCTAAAGCATGGCGCTTGGTAAATCCAGCTTCAAAAAAGGCGTTAACATCGGCAGCGGTAGGACGTCCCCGGCTCACTGTCATAGTTACTGCAAATTGGCGCAGGGTTTCTAGCCGAGCATCCGGGATCGGAGTGCCGTTACGGATCG
Organism: uncultured bacterium; assembly: GCA_964434865.1. GTDB lineage: Bacteria > Cyanobacteriota > Cyanobacteriia > Thermostichales > Thermostichaceae > CAYSWV01. The sequence continues at coordinate 41,156 of CAYSWV010000005.1, read as the reverse complement.
CTTCAATCACTTGATCATCCACATGATCTTTTTTGGCTAGCATAGTGTGGGCGGGTACACAGTAGTGACAGCGGTTTTCCACATTGATCGTTAACCACAACACATGTCGCTCAGCGGGTGTAAAAGAAGATTCTGTGACGAGTCGAGTCAGATCCTGGTAGGCTTCCAGGGTTTGAGCACTCTCAGCCATTACCCCGTGCAAATTCGGGATCATTCCAAAGGCTTTGAGAGAGTTTTGCAAGAGAGCTTGTGAAGCTTCAGGAGCTGTTTCAGCGGTATGGATTTGAAAATCAATTAATGCATTGGTGGGGGTGGCTGCTGCAGTCATAAGTAACTCCTTGAATGGATCGTTGAGTTGATGTTGAGTTGATGTTGAGTTGAT
>CAYSWV010000005.1:29590-40674 GCA_964434865.1 uncultured bacterium | reverse complement strand
GTTGAGTTGATGTTGAGTTGATGTTGAGTTGATCGTCAGCATTAGATTTACCAAGTCTTAGGTTTGCCAGCCTTAGGTTTTGTACCGCCTGGTATATCTGTACCAAATGGTAAAATTGAATCAAACAGTTGTCAAGGTTGATAGTCGATGTCTCGATCTGCAGGCGGGCGGTCTCGTTCCTTTGATCTGCACCAAGCTTTAGATACAGCCGTCAAGATCTTTTGGGAGTATGGGTATCATGGGGCTACCTTAGAGCGACTTACCCAGGCTATGGGGATCAATAAACCCAGTTTGTTTTTGGCCTTTGGGAATAAACAAGCCTTATTTCGACAAGCCCTGGCGCATTATCGCACTCACTATCTCAGCGATGCGTTTGCCCAACTGGAGTATGCTGGATCGACTTATGAAGCGTTTCAACGGTTTTTTGATCAGCTGACTCAGTTATTTACCTCTACCGATACCCCTCGGGGTTGCCTAGTGAATTTAACGTTGGTAACAGGCTGTCCTGATGAAGAAGCCCAGACGGATTTGCAAATGTTTTCCCAAACCAATTTAGACGCCATTACTCAACGACTTAAACAGGCTCAACAGCAGGGCGAACTGTCAGCCTCAGAATCCATTGGTGATCTGGCCCTGTTTTTTGCAGCCATGACCCAGACCTTAGCTACAGCGGCTAGAGCTGGACAAGACTTTCATCAAGTTCGATCGATTGCCCATACCGCTTTACGATTGTTACCGGATTAACCTTACGAGCCTTGGTTTTATGCATCCCCACCTCTGGTACCCTTTTTCCCAAGCCAAAACCTCCCCCGACCCTTTAAAGGTCAAGTCAGCTCAGGGGATCTGGTTAGAACTTGAGAATGGCCACCGCCTGATGGATTGCATTTCTAGTTGGTGGGTCAATCTCCATGGCCATAGCCACCCTCAAATCGCCCAGGCTATTTATGATCAGGCCCAATCTCTAGAGCATGTGATTTTTGCAGGGTTTACCCATGATCCAGCCGAAACCTTAGCCACCCAATTAGTGCAAAAACTCCCCACCCCGTTAACACGAGTCTTTTTTTCAGATAATGGCTCCACTGCCGTTGAAGTGGGGATCAAGCTAGCCTATCAATATTGGTGCAATCAAGATCAACCCCGGACATCTTTTCTGGCGTTTGAAGGGGCTTATCACGGTGATACCTTGGGAGCGATGTCAGTAGGGTCTCGATCTGTTTTTTCAGCGGTGTTTTCTAATCTACTGTTTGAGGTTGAGAGTGTCCCATTTCCAGCCACCTATCTAGACGATCCTCATCGCCAAGATCGTGAGCAAGCTTGTTTAACTCAACTTGAACAGACCTTAAATCACCATCCCACTCGGTATGCTGGGATCATTATTGAACCTTTAGTTCAGGGGGCGGGGGGCATGCGGATGTGTAGTCCCCAGTTTCTTCAAGGTCTGGAACAACTGGCTCAAAAGTTTAACACACTGTTGATCTTTGATGAAGTTATGACAGGATTTGGCCGGACCGGGGAGTGGTTTGCTTGTTTGAAAGCTCAAGTGGATCCCGATATTATTTGCCTCTCTAAAGGAATAACGGGTGGCTTTTTACCCTTGGCCGTCACGGTATGCACAGAAGCGATCTATGAAGCTTTTTATAGCACTGATCCTCACAAAACCTTCTACCATGGTCACAGCTATACGGCTAATCCTCTGGGGTGTGCGGCGGCCCTGGCGTCATGGCGCTTATTAGAGCAAAACGAAATGGCCTTTCGGCAGATGGAAGCGTGGCATCTCAAACACCTCAACCCATTTCAAGATCACCCGCGATTACACCATCTCAGAGTCACAGGGACCATTGCTGCTATGGATATCCTCACAACTGAAGCGCCAGGGTATCTCAACTCCATTGCCTTAGATCTTCGCAAACAAGCTGCTGAGCTAGGTTTACTGTTAAGACCCTTGGGCAATACGCTCTACATCATGCCGCCCTATTGTATTACTGCTGCCGAACTGGACCAGATCTATCAGGGGATTTTAGCACTCTTAAAGAATTTGTCATGACCTAGGTGATGCCCTCATGGGTCTGTAATAATTCAGCCGCATATCGGTGTTGCCGTTTCAAGGCATAGGCTAGGGGGGTATAACCATCCTGATTGCGAATGTTGACATGGGCTCCATAGTTGAGCAGGAGCTCTAGGATATCCTGATGCCCTTCCCACGCGGCCCAGTGCAGGGGAGTCGCGCCATAATGATTTTGAGCATTGACATCAGCCCCATAGAGGAGCAGAAACCGCACGATCCCCCGGTTACCACGAGTCGCAGCTTCATGCAAGGGAGTCCGCCCGGTCTCATCGGGAGTATCTACATGGGCGCCTTTGGATAAAATCCGAGCTAGCACGGCTTTTCGACCAGTCCCAGCGGCCCAATGCAGTAAAGCCCCACTGTCGGCACCTTTGGCCATTAAAATTTCAATGACATGAGCATGATCGCGCAAGGCTGCATGGTGTAGGGGGGTAAAGCCATTTTGATCAGGAATTTTGACCGGAGCCTCATGCTCAAGTAGGAGATTAACCATCGTGGAATCCCCCTTAGAAGCGGCTATGTGGAGGGGAGTCGCTCCATTATCATCCTGACTATCCAGTTGGGCCCCTTTGAAAATAAGCTGTTCAGCAATCTCAACATAGCCAAATAGAACTGCTTTATGAAGTGGGGTTTGCTGATCACGATCGAGGGTATTAACACCAATCCCCTGGTTGAGGATGGCGAGCACCTGGTCTAAATGGCCGGTTTCAACCGCTTGATGAAGTTGAGTAGTCATGAGCCTATCCGGGATTGATGGGCCCAGTCTAGCACTGGTTACTTGAACTGTTTTGGCTCAAGATTGAATCAACTTGAAGGACAACCCAACTGGCCTTGGCTACTTCAGTGACTTCGATCCGCAATCTAGGATCAGATCCTGGGATCTGACATTTTTTCTAGGATCTGACATTTTAGGGCGAGCAGGAACAGAATAAGAATTATTTAGCTCTAAAGCCTAAGATGACAAATCTGCTCTAAGACTTGCCAAGGGATAACTCAAGCTTGTTAAGCTAGAAACCTGTAAGCATTCTTTATCGCTGTAGTTCTTGTCGCTGTAGTTCTTGTCGCTACCGTTCTTATCGCTACTGTAATGATTATTGTACAGGATCACCTGGATTTAGGATTTACATCACACCCATGGCATACCCTACTGTTGAAAATAGAGTCAGATTACTGTTGAGACACAACAAGGAACGACCCATGTTGAGGCTAACATTTCGACGTTTAGGCGTCATGTTGGCATTACTTTTAGGGGTGGTGGTAACGCTATCCATTCCAGCCCATACCCAAGCCAACCTACCTCAATTGCATAATGAAGGAGTTTCTCTGTATGAACAGGCGAACTATGAAGAGTCGATCGAGCGCTTCAGAGCTGTTTTACAGGTGAATCCCAAAGCTCTAAACTCCCTTGAATACTTAGGAGGCTCTTATCTCCGCTTAGCAACTCAAGAGCGAGAAACCGGTAATGAGGATCAAGCTGTTGAGCATTACAACAGTGCGGTGGAGTATTTAAACCAAGCAGCTACGATTAATCCTTTTGATCCTGACATTCTCTATGACTTAGCAGTCGCCTATGATAGCTTAGGTGATCTTGAACAGGCTGCAGAGAACTATCAAAAAGCGGTAAAAGAGTACAAAACTCAGCCCTTCACTCTCGATCGGCTGGAACCCGAAGATTTATTCAACAACTTAGGCATTGCCCAACTGGCTACCGATCAACCTCAAGACGCTTTGGCTAGCTTCCAGTTTTCAACCAGCTTTAACGAACAGTATGGCCAAGGCTATTATCTTCAAGGGTTAGCTCATACGCAATTAACCGATTATCTAGATGCTGAACAAGCATTTGAAGTATCCGTATCCCCTGACGTTGAATTTGATTTTCGGGAGCGGGGATACAACGGTAAAGGGGTAGCCCAGTATTTAGATGGTAGACCCCAAGATGCCCTTACCTCCCTCTCCGACTCGATCCAACAAGCTGAATCAGAAGATCGGGAGTATGCCGTCGCCTTTGCCAATCGAGGATTAACTCACTTTGATATGGGCGATCTAGAAGACTCTGAATCAGACTACCTCAAAGTGACTGATATCAATTCCGATGATCCAGAAGCCTTTAAAGATGTAGGCTATGTCCAATATGAAGTTGCTGGTCTAGCGGATCGAGTGGCCCAATCTCCCCATCCTCATGAAGCGATTGCCCAACTTCCCCTCAATGCCAGCCAATATTTTCAAGCCAAGGTGGATCAATATCAGGACTACCAGATCGCGACTCACAGATCGCAACCTCTATTAGTAGCCTCGATAGCGGATTGGTTACCTCTACCGCAGTGGCCCCAGCTTCTATCCCAAACTCTGCCCACTGATCCTGATGACATTATCCGACTAGCCTTAAGCCAGCTGGCTAGCTCTAAACTGGATCAAGCCGCTGAATCCTATGCCACTGCCCTTGAGCTGGATGATGAATTTGCTGAAGCTCATTATGGTCTTGCCAGTGTGTTTCGGAGACAACGCAAGTACCAAGAAGCCATTCAGGAATTTGAACAAGCTCGAGCCCTTTATCTTAAATTCAACAATGATCTGTGGGCAGATTTTGTGGAGCAACTGGATACCCCTGCTTTAGAAGCCCGTCTAGAATCGCCTGTTGATCCTATCATTGATAGCTTGATTATCGATGGTGCCATTGATCAGCCCAAAACAACACCTCAGGTCGCGCCTATTCCTGAACCTGCACCTATTCCTGAACCTGCGCTTGAACCTACTCCTGAAAGCCCTGCTCTGGGATCCTTGGTGCAGGAAGTCAGAGATGGTTTTACCTTTACCCAACCCCAAGTTGTTGAGCTTTACGATAGGGATCAGCTGGGTACTATGGTGAATGACTTAGCCGTTATCGATACTCAATCCCCTGACATTCGGCGTGAAGCCGTTCAAGCTCTGCGGTTAAAGCAGTATCGACCCGCCTATCCTGCGCTCCAAAATCGTTTAGCTAAAGTGGATGGCTCTTACAAAGAACCTGATGCTGGGGTGCGATCTTCTATTCTCTACTTCTTGGATCAAGTGGAAGCCCCCCCGCCACCTGCCCCAGTTGTATCAGTGCCTATTGTGGCTCGAGCGGCTCCGGTTAGAAGGCCAGCTGCTGCACCTCGACCAGCACCTCGACCGGCTCCAGCTCCACCCCCGCCACCAGCAACGGTTAGACAAGCACCGACCACATTTAAACCTCCTGTGAACAGGTCTACAGCCACCGGATGTGGTAGCGATAGCATTGTCAGTGCTGCCATTTGTCGGATCCGAGCTTAACGGCGGTTCACAACCTGTTTAGTAATTAACTGTTTCTAACTGTTTCGTGATTGAACCTTAGACCCTGATCCTCTGATCCAGGGTTTTTTAGTCTAGATTTTGAACAGAGTAGACTAATCCTGGATCTTTTACTGCCTTGGTAGGGCTGATACTGTTAAGCTATATCTCGTAATCAGTGCCCTTTAAGACTATGACTTTGGCAGCCCCCACGTTAGCTTCCCAATATAATCCCTTTGAGACTGAACCCCGCTGGCAACGCTTTTGGGAAGACCAAGGATTCTATGTGGCTGATCCGGAAAAGCCAGGAGAAAGCTTCAGCTTGGTGCTGCCCCCTCCCAACGTGACAGGTAATTTACATATGGGGCATGCCTTTGCCTTTACCTTACCGGATGTCATTTGTCGTTATAAACGCATGCAGGGCTATAACGTGTTGTGGGTACCTGGCACCGACCACGCCTCGATTGCGGTCCATACTATTTTAGAAAAACAGCTACGTCAAGAAGGCAAAACTCGCAATGATCTGGGCCGTGAAGCCTTTTTAGAACGAGCCTGGGCCTGGAAAACACAGTCGCAAGGTACGATCACCGGCCAATTGCGTCGGATGGGCCTCTCGCTAGATTGGACGCGGGAACGGTTTACGATGGACTCAGGGTTAAATCGAGCGGTGATTGCAGCCTTTGTCCAATTGTACGAAGCGGGTTTGATCTATCGGGGTGAGTATCTCGTTAACTGGTGTCCGGCTAGCCTCTCAGCAGTGTCTGACATTGAAGTGGATGATAAAGAAGTTCAAGGCCATTTATGGCATCTGCGTTATCCTTTAGCTCATGATCCCGCTCAAACTTTGATAGTGGCTACCACCCGCCCTGAAACAATGCTGGGTGATACGGCTGTTGCTGTCAATCCAGAAGATTCTCGTTACCAAGATTTAATCGGCCAGTTTGTCCAGCTACCCATTCAAAATCGCCAGATCCCGATTATTGGTGATCACTATGTTGATCCTACTTTTGGCTCGGGCTGTGTCAAAATTACACCCGCTCATGATCATAATGACTTTGAAGTCGGTAAGCGCCATCAGCTACCCTTTATCAATATCATGAACAAAGATGGCAGTCTCAACGAAAATGGCCATCCCTTCACTGGACTTGATCGATTTGAAGCTCGCAAGCAGGTGGTGCAGTGGTTTAAAGATCATGATTTGTTAGAAAAAGTTGAAGACTATACCCATAATGTACCTCATAGTGACCGGGGGGGCGTCCCAGTTGAACCTCTCCTGTCCATTCAATGGTTTTGTGATGTTAAGGGTATGGCCCAAACCTGTTTAGACCAAGAGCAGCAGCACCGTAATCCTGAGTTTATCCCGGAACGGTGGACTAAAGTGTACACAGGCTGGTTAGAAAAGATCCGTCCCTGGTGTATTTCTCGGCAATTGTGGTGGGGGCATCAAATTCCGGCTTGGTATCCGCTCAAAGATGGGGCAACACCACTGGATCCTCAAGACTTTATTGTGGCTCAAGATGAAGCGGCAGCCTATGCCAAAGCGCGCGAGCGTCATGGTCCGGACGTAGTTCTTTTTCAAGATCCCGATGTGTTGGATACTTGGTTTTCTTCAGGACTGTGGCCTTTTTCAACCTTAGGATGGCCTGATCATACCGCTGATCTCAAGCGATATTATCCTAATGCTTTAATGTCAACAGGCTTTGATATTATCTTTTTCTGGGTGGCTCGGATGACCATGATGGGAACTCAGCTAGCCCAGACAATGCCCTTCAAACAGGTCTACATTAGTGGCCTGGTTCGGGATGAAAACGGGGCCAAGATGTCTAAGACTAAAGGGAATGGCATTGATCCGATTGAGTTGTTAGACAAGTATGGTACCGATGCCCTGCGGTATGCCTTGGTGAAAGAAGTAGTGGGGGCTGGTCAAGATATTCGCCTAGCCTACAATCGAGAAACCGGTGAATCAGCTTCTGTTGAAGCCGCACGTAACTTTGCCAATAAGATCTGGAATGCGTCTCGCTTTGTGTTAATGAACTTGAATAATCAGACCCCTGAGCACCTAGGGCTTCCTGATCCCCATCATCTTGAGCTAAGTGATCGGTGGATTCTCTCACGACTCAATTCAACTACTCAAGCTTTGATCCAGCATCTGGATGCCTATGAGATGGGAGAAGGCGCTAGGATTCTCTACAGCCTGATCTGGGATGATTTTTGTGACTGGTATATTGAGCTAGCTAAACCTCGTCTTCGTAGTGACCACGCCACATCGGCCAAGACCGTACAACAATTACTAGCACTGGCTTTGGAAACTATTCTGAAGCTATTACACCCGTGGATGCCTCACATCACTGAAGAAATCTGGCAGATCTTGACACAAACGGATATGAAAACGTCAATCTCAGTCCAATCCTTTCCTGTATCTCAATCTGGACAGATCAATCTAGGATTAGAACAGGAGTTTCAACTATTAATTGACACTATCAGAACCCTCCGAAATTTGCGGGCCGAAGCTAACCTCAAGCCTAACCAAACCATGACCGCAATCCTACAGAGTGCCGATCCAAAAGAACGAGCGATTCTAGAGCAAGGGCAAGCCTACATTAAAGATCTAGCTAAGGCCGAAACACTAACTATTTTAGAAACCCTACACACCGAGCCTAAACAAGTAGCTGCGGGGGTTGTGGGCACCATTCAGATCTTAATGCCATTGGCTGGGTTAGTGGATATTGAAGCCCTCCAAGCTAAACTCACCAAAGACCTACACAAGATTGAAGCTGATAGGCAAACCCTGCAAAGCCGCCTGAATAATCCTAATTTTGTGTCCCGAGCCCCTGAGGACATTGTGGCAACCAATCGGCAGCAGTTGGCTGAACTTGAACAACAGCACCAGATCCTACAGCAGCGTCTAGACAAGCTCAATTAGGTGGAGCATCCTAGATGAAAGTATCCCTCGAGTATCTCTATCATTTTCAATGTGATCACTGCTATCAGTGGTGGAGTCAAGCTGATGTGGAACCTAAAATTGGTCAATCCCTGTACTGCCCTAGTTGTGGCCAACTCAATCTGATCGAATCGATCGAAACGTTTAAGACTGAGGCGCGGGGATCATGTTTAACTAAGATTCCCGATAGCCAACATCACCCGTAAGGTCGTTGACGCTTGAAGTCATTCTGAAAGTGATTCAAGGATAATAGTGATGGCCGTAGAAAAGGCCATTTGTATCATAAGCACTATCACTCACTAATCAGACCCAATCTCCTCCTCAAGGACCTCGATCTGCTGATTTAAACGAGTAATATTTTGTTGCATCCGTTGTTTCTGTGTTTCTAGCTCTTGCTGTAAACGTGTGATCTCTTCAACACCAGCCAAGTTGACACCAAGCTCACGCGATAAACTTTGAATGTGTAAAATTCGTTGGATATCCTGTTGCGAAAAGGCATAAGCCTGACCTGGAGAACCGGGGGGGCTTAATTCCCAATAATCCTTGCGGTGATCCTTTCGATTAGCGGGCAAAAGATCCAAGAGTGTTGGATTAGCGGCTAAATCAATGGAGAGTGAGATCGTGAAGGCCGACTGATTCGCTGGATCTTCATTGATAGCCATAGTCAAACTGGGACCTGCCTAAGTGTACATATCTTAATATTACCAAATCTTAGCTATGTCTCCAGCCTACCCCAACTGGCAAATCTCAGTTATTTCTGGAGTCTGGATCGTGTTGTTTGAGAAACAGATGCAAAACTTGTGTTAGAGAGTCTTCTAGTTGAGAGGAGATTTGTAAAGGTAAGCTTGATTTTACATGCAGGTCACGTTGAGGAAAGGGGACTTCAATATTATGTCGCTTTAAAGCAGCTTCGATCTCAAAATTAAGTTCGCTTTTGATAATGGGTTGGCGACTGGGCGTTGCAATCCAAACTAGTAATTCAAATTCTAGAGCGCTATCCCCAAATCCAATAAAGAAAACCTGGGGTTGAGGTTGTTTTAAGACCTCGGGATGATGGTTCCCAGCTTCTAATAGAGCAGCCTGTACATGATGAACATCTGACTGATAGGCAACGCCAACAGGAATATGTAACCGGGAAATGGGATTTAAATGACTCCAGTTAATGACTTCACCTTCTAAAAATCGAGAATTCGGAACAATGATAGAAACCTGATCTAAGGTGCGGATCAAGGTACTGCGCCCGCCAATATGCTCAACCGTCCCCATATAGTCTGTGAGTTCAATAAAATCACCAACTTTGATTGTTTGTTCAAAGATTAAGACCAAACCACTGCCAAAATCTTTAGCAATATTCTGCAAGCCAAAGCCAAGTCCAATACCTAGAGCACTGGCAATTAGGGTTAAAGAACTTAGATCAAGACCCCAAATCTGGAGGATAACCAACCCACCGATCACAATGAGTAAGTACTTAGTCACTGTCGCAATCGCCTCTTGCCAGCCGCGTTGAATGCGTGTGACCTGTAAAACTTGAGTTCGTAATACATTGGTTAAAATGCTGGAACCCATGATCAAACCGACAAAAATGACTGTCAACGTCATCAGATCTAAAATAGAGTAGTTCTGTTGTCCGATGGGTAATATTTCTGCTGTTAACTGCTGAATTAAAAAATCTAGGATTTGTCGGGGCCAATTAAGGAGTTCAGGTACTTGGCTCAACCCTCTCCGTGTTGAAGGGAATGAGTTGAGGGTCAAGAGCACAATCGATCCCCACATCAAACCCCAAAGAAACGGAAAAATTGAACGAAGTAGGATTTGTAGAGCTCGAATGTGGACAGGTGGTCGTTCAGCTTCAGCAGATTGCGATAGAGCTTCAGCTAGCCGATAGTGCCATTGTTGTTTGCGCCGACCGACTAACCAACGGATCCCTAACGCTACAATTAAGGCACTTATTACCCTTAATACTCGATTCCAAAACACTTCAACACTGCGTTCAGATTGAGCCTGCAATAGAGCAAAACGAATTTGACTCACCCAAAGTGCGGCTTGCTGTTCTGGGTTTTGATTAGGAGAGGTATCATTGAAAGTGACAGTTAGAAGGGTAATGCGCTCGTCTAAGGTAATGATGGGCAGGTCGTTACGTTCCTCCAAAGTAATGGAAGGTAGTGTCTGTTGCTCTGCTGCAGTTTGTAGTCGTGATTCAATCCAATCGGCTCGTTCTTGAGCGGTGTAGCGATCAGTTGTACTAACTTCAAACAAGATCTGACCATCTAGCATAACGGGAGCCAAGTCTTGAGATTGAGTCTGAGCCAAGCTCCCATAACTGCAAAAACTAATCACCCCAGCTATCATCAGTACAGTCACAGCTATTGCCCAACTGCAGCGCCGTAGCCCTTGTCCGAGCAGAAAACCTGAAACGCAAGTCACTCTCACCAGTTCTGGCATGGATCTCTCCTAGAATCGTCAAGGCCGGATCTAGATCTCTAGTGAGTGATTTGATACAGAATTTATACGGGCCTAGATCCAGGCAAATCAGCTATTTCTTAGCATAAAGCAGTTGAGTTCACTCTAGATCTCGCTAGAGTTAATACGTGTTCTCCTGAGCGATGTAGTTTAACCAGGCTTCATCCTTGTTGGTTTTGGATTAGAGTCTGTTGAATTTCAATCTGCTTTAACCGGTAGTTTGGCTACAGCTTCGATCAACACATTGGTTTAGGAATGAGTCTCTAGTGAATCATGACCCGTTTAGAAGGCTATTACAATATTTAAACAATTACAATATTTAAACAATTA
>CAYSWV010000005.1:21021-29490 GCA_964434865.1 uncultured bacterium | reverse complement strand
ATTACAATATTTAAACAATTACAATATTTAAACAATTATGATATTTAAACAATTATGATATTTAAACAATTATGATATTAGACAGATCACCTTATAGATCAATTACGACATTAGCCAATTGAATATCATCATAATCAAGCTGCCCCCTGCCATTACCATCGAGTGGTACACTAATCCGGAGATTGCCCCCGAAAATAGGAATATCCAGTGGGAGCTGTGCCCCTCCACCTTGGTTAAAACCGGCATGTTGAGTTTTACCAGTACGTAACGTCACGGTGTTAGTACCCAACTGTAATCGCTCAATCGGCAAAGGCACAGTGATGTTATCGCCAGCTAGCGCAATGGCATGAATCTGAGAGCCATTCAGATGCACAGTTAAAGGTGACATATCTGCTAATGGAATCTGAGTTTGTCCAGCTCTGACGGCTTCTGGGGTATCTAACCCAATTAACGATCCAATTCGAAGTAGGGGGCTGCGGTTAGGGATCTGGCTTAAATCAAAGGTCCGATTCATTTCTTTACCCTGGGCACTGGTGCTAAAGTCACCGGCTGCTGCTGATTGAGAGGAGTAAAAGTTATCGCCTAACCGGACAACATCAGTCTCTAGCACTAAGGTCTGATTTTGATCCCAGCGTTCTAGTTGGAGTTGTAGAGGTTGATCACCAGATGAGGTGGTTTGGGAAAAGGGTAAGTAGTTTTCTAACCGAGCGACCAAGATTTCGTTGGCAGGAATATCGTTGGGTAGTTGAAAGCGGCCTTGACTATCCGTCCGTACTGAGATCCCTGCCTCAGGCACAGCTACCTCAACATTACTTAAGGGTTGACCAGTTTGTTGATCAATCACCTGACCTGAAAATGCTGAATCTAACGATACGCTGGAATTAGGAACGGTAGACGCGACCTGACTACTCTGTTGAAGTTGAACAAGATCAGCAGTTGTGATTTGGCGGTCACCATTGACATCAGCTGCATTAATTTGTTGGTCTGTGAGTGGCTGATACCCTTGTAGATAACTGCTTAGGAGGCCAATATCCGTAGTGGTGATACGCCCATCGCCATCTAGATCACCAGGAAGATAGCCCTGGGCCATTGCTTGACTCATCCCAACAGTCCAAGCTAGAGCTAGATAACTTAAAAGTGAGGATCGTGTAAGAAAACGATAGGTCATGGCTGCAGGTGCCCTCAGAGACTCAACGAGTGCCTTTGTTCTAGCTCAGCTAGACTCAATTTCATTAACCTCTAAGCCTAAAGCTAGATTCCCTTAAGTCTAAGCTTGGCTGTAACCCCATGTAAATAAGTTAAGGTAAACTCTTCAAATTTGAATAAAAGAAACGATATCCTTAAGATTTATTTCTGTGGCCGGATCTAAGGATTCCGCTACCATCAGCGTAGCGCATCTGTAGTGATTAGGTAGGAGATGAAGATTTAATGAGTTCCAACTTTGGCTTTGATCTACTCCGCTCGGGTATTCATATTGCTAATGAAATTGGCAAACTGCTCTCGGGCAATAAGACCTTAACTCCACCTCAGCCTCAGCTTGAACACTTGCTAGAAGATCTAGAAGAAGCTGCAACTGAATTTCAACACTTCCTACATCCCAGGACTGTTTTACAACGAACGTTACGGTGTGATCAACCCAAGTTTGTACAATTGGGAGGTATGCAATCTATAGAGCAACCCTTCAATGTGACTGGAACTCGGTTGTATTCCTTTGCTTTAAAAGGTGATTTCACTCATTTACAACGCTTATGTGATCAGTACTTAAATCAACCAGCGGCTGAAAAAACCTCATTTGAATACCGGCCCCTGACAAATTTAGTCTTTTTTTCATGTCAGAGTATGGAATCGCTGCAGTCTACAGAAGATCCTGATCGCCAGATCGGTCAGTTTAACGAAGATAATGAGGCGGTATTTTGGGTAGTGCTCGCCTACGGTAGGCCGCGAGAATCCAAATTTGTTGTTCGTAATATTGCCTTGTTTCCGGTTTATGTATTTCTGAACAATTCACCTGCTTTAGTCTCTGGTCGGGAAATTTATGGGTGGCCTAAAGAGTGGGCTTGGTTTAAACCTACAACTTATGATAATCCGATCAAGGCTGATCCAGAGTTTTTCACTTTAGAAGTATTTGGCTGGCAGAAATTTGGAACGAGAGCTAAAGGAAAGCGACAACCATTACTTCAAGTCGAACGCCAAAAAAGTCAAGGCTTTCGCTCAGATATTGAAGAGTTACCCGAGGTACTGAAAGAATTTGCAACCCTTCTGGAAGAAAACTTAGCTGAGGATCTGGAATTTCGCCCTTCATGGCAACTACCTTTGAATTTATTAGATTTTCTTATGCAACAAGAGGTTCCAGCCGTCTATCTCAAACAGTTTCGAGATTCTACAGATGGCAAATACGCCTGCTATCAAGCTATCGTCCGCTCCAAGCTAGCTGTGGCTCCACGATCTATTCGAGCTATTCCCATTTTACATCAGTATAAGATGATCATTGAAGATCTAGATAGTCATCCTTTAATTGATCAGTTTGGATTTGAAGGGGCTGAGATTGATGTATTGTGGGCAATCTGGTTGAAGTTTGACTTTGTGGTGGAATCAAGTCGTGAATCTAGTGTTTTGGATCTCACCTAATCGTTGGGAGTCTTGCTGTCATCAACAGATAGAATAGTAGTCAAATCAGTATTTTAGTCTCGGCTCTAATTTTGCAGCCCCGCTGCTCTTGGAGATCATTGTATGTCCCCTAAAATCTCCCTTTACCTGGTGCTGGCTGCTCAGTTTGCAGCTCAAGCCATTGGTATCGTGGGTCTTGTGGGCTATCTTTCCTACCGCAGTGGGCAAAAAACTATTGCTAACTTAGCTTTTCAGCTTATCGAGGAGGCCAGCCAGAGTGCCAGTAGTCAGTTGGCCACTTTTCTGGATACTCCCAAACAACTGATTCAGCTAAACCAAGCCAGCTTAGAGTCAGGTGCGATTGATCTGGCCGACTTTAATATAATCGAACACTATTTTTTCCATCAGATTCAAGCATTTCCCACTGTTACTTCACTAGCTTTTAGCAACACTCAGGGTGAGTTGATTGCAGTGGGGCGTGAACGATTGGGGGTTCTACCCGTTGAACCTGGAACCTTAGTGATTACAGAGGCGTTGGGTACTAAGCCGAATACCCGGCAGGTATATCGAGTTGATGATCAGCGTAATCGGTTAGCAGTGATTGATACAACATCTGCTTTTGATGTTCATCAACAGATCTGGTATCAAGCAGCTGTAGAGGCTCAAGCTCCAATCTGGTCTTCTCCTGACAATAGCCCAGCTGTAGCTTTTGAATTTACAACCCCGATTTTCAGTAATGGTATCCTTCAAGGTGTTTTAAATTCAGATATTTTGGTATCAGATATCAGCAACTTTCTTGAGGATCTACAGTTTTCACCGTCTGGTCTAATAGTTGTGCTTGAGCGAGATAGTACTTTGGTCGCTGCTTCAACGCCTGAATCCCCTATTACTCCAGGACCTAGGAATAGTACAGATCTTAACCCCGGACTAAACCACCAAGATCCCTTAACCCAGCTTACTATTCAAGCCGTGATGGCTCAACATCAAGATTTGTATACCGTTGGTCGTGAAGAGCTTACTTTTATTCACCATGGTCAGCGTTACTTTATCGATACCCTTCCTTTTCATGATGAGGCTGGTCTTGATTGGTTGATTATCACGATGGTGCCTCAGGCTGATTTTAGTACTGAGATCCAGGCTAATCTGAATAGGACACTGCTACTATCTGGAGTGGCGCTTTTAGTCGCTACTGGGATTGGGATCTTGACTTCCTATCGTATTACTCGATCCTTATCCTTGCTGACCCAAGCAACTCAAGAATTGACACAGGGCCAACTAGATCATGCTTTACGATCTAGCAGTATTTTAGAAGTTGCAGCCTTGTCAGATTCATTTCAGCATATGGCTCGATCTTTGCAGCAGGCCCAACAGCTACAACAGCACTATGAACATCATCTTGAACAGGAAGTAGCTGACAAAACGGCAGCACTCAAAACCAGCACTGAACAACTTCAAGCTGCTCAACGCATTGCTCAAGTCGGTAGCTGGGAACTGGATCTGGCAACCGGCACTAGTGTTTGGTCAGATGAACTCTACACTATTTTAGGAGTTGAACCTGGTACTAAGCCAGTACATTACCAGGATCTCTACAATTCTGTCTTTCCTGATGATCTGCCTCAGCTGTTGGCTGTTATCGATGCTGCGATCCAATATGGTACCGATTATGAAATCGAACATCGTTTACTTCAAGATGATGCCGTTGCCTACGTTATCAATCGGGGGGCAGCTGTTTTTGATGATCATGGTCAAGTGACTAAATTAGTGGGCACGCTAACAAACATCACAGATCTGAAAGAGGCTGAACTTGCTCTTCAAAGTAGTGAGACACTGTTTCGATCTTTGTTTGAACAATCAGTCTTGGGCATTGCGTTTAGTCAATTGGAGACCTCTCAGCCTATCCAGGTTAATCAAAGATTGAGTGATCTGCTTGGATATACCAAAACAGAATTGCTGGCAATGTCCTTGCTGGATATTATTCATCCTCATGATCTAGCTGCTAGTCAAAAACACTTAGCAGATCTAGTGGATGAACGTTGTTTTAATTACACTTTAGAATGTCGCTATGTTTGTAAGGATGGCCATAGCTTTTGGGCGAAAACCAGTGTCACTCGATTGAAAGGATTACCTGAGTACCCTCATCTAATCGTTTGTTTAATTGAAGATATTACCCAGCGCATAGCCACTGATCAAGAGATGCTGAAATTATCTCGGATCGTTAGCCAAACCCATGAAGGTGTGATTGTTACTAACACGGCTGGTGAGACCGAATGGGTGAATGCTGGATTTACTCGTATCACTGGCTACGACCTATCCGATATGCTAGACCGTAAGCCTGGTGATGTTCTACAAGGGCCCAAGACTGATCCAGTCACCATTGCTCACATGCATAATGCACTCATTCACCAGCAAGAATTTGGAGTTGAAGTTCTCAATTATCGTAAAGATGGCTCACCTCACTGGGTTGTGATCCGCTGTAGCCCATTATTTAATGAGATCGGTCAGTTTCAAGGCTTCATTGCGATCCAAAGTGAGATCACAGAAAAGAAACTGGCCACGACTCAATTAGCTCAACAGCAAGAGATTTTAGAGGATATGAGTCGCACTGGCCGGATTGGGGCTTGGTCTATTGATCTGATTCAGCAGAAGATATACTGGTCGGCCATGACCAAAGAGATACACGAAGTTCCTCCTGAATTTGAACCCAATCTCCAAACTGCGATCCAGTTTTATAAAGAAGGCCAGAGCCGAGACAGGATTATCCAAGTTGTGAACACCGCAATCAAGGAAGGAACCCCCTGGTCTATTGAACTTGAGATGATGACGGCTACCGGTCGAGAGATCTGGGTGGCTTCAACAGGGCAAGCTGAGATGAAAGATGGAACCTGTATCCGTTTATTTGGTTCTTTTCAAGATATTTCGGACCGCAAAGCGATTGAACAGGAGATCATTCAAGCCAAAGAAGCTGCTGAGGCTGCTACCCAAGCTAAAAGCTATTTTCTAGCTAGCATGAGCCATGAGTTGAGGACACCGCTCAATGCTATTTTGGGCTTTAGTCAACTGATGGATCGAGATCCTAGCTTAACTGCCTATCATAAAAAGTCTCTGGGCATTATTAATCGAAGTGGTGAGCATTTGCTAGGTCTGATCAATGATATTCTTGATCTGTCTAAAATTGAAGCAGGACAGACTCTTATCCAAGCCGAAACACTGGATCTGTTTAATTTACTCCAAACTTTGGAAGCACTATTCCGAGCCAGAATAGAAGAAAAACTGTTGGATTTCGATATTATCCGCGACGCAACTTTGCCCCAGTTTATTGTCAGTGATGCTAATAAAATTCGTCAGATTCTAGTCAATCTCCTCGGCAACGCTATTAAGTTTACAACTCAAGGTCGTATTATCCTCAGAGGTAGAGCGCAACCTCAAGCTGATAGTATTGCCATATTTTTTGAAGTTGAAGATACTGGCGCAGGGATTGCCTCTGAAGATCTGGAAACATTATTTCAACCCTTTAGGCAAACTGAAAGCGGGATTAGATCTCAATCAGGTACAGGTTTAGGTTTAACGATCAGCCGTAAATATGCCCAACTCATGGGAGGGGATATCTATGTTTCCAGTCAACCAGGACAGGGCACAACCTTTTTTGTCAACCTTGAGGTTAAACTCGCTGACACAACACCAGTAGACTCTGAGCAGTTCCACTCTCGAGTTGTGGGGTTAGCTCCAGGACAACCCACTTATCGCCTCTTAATCGTTGATGATCATGCGGATAACCGTGAGTTATTGGAGCAATTATTAGCCAGTGTGGGCTTTGAAACCTCCAGTGCAGTCAATGGTCTGGATGCCCTCAGTAAGTGGCAAAATTGGCACCCCCATCTCATTTGGATGGATATGAAAATGCCTCTGATGGATGGTCGTGAAGCCACTCGCCGGATTCGTCAGCTTGAAGTAGAGTCAGATCAAAAAACCGTCATTATTGCCTTAACAGCAGGAGCTCTAGATCATGAACGAACAGCTGTACTAGCAGAAGGCTGTAATAGCTTTGTTAGCAAGCCCTTTCAAGAGTCCACTATTTTTGACACGCTCAATCAATTTTTAGGAGTGCAGTATGTCTATGAGTCTGATTTAGAGGATATCCATCAACTATCTGAGGTTACCCCTGAAGATCTGCTTGTTATGCCCTCTCATTGGATTCGCAACCTCCGTGAAGCAGCCACCCTAGCTCGTGACACGTCTATTCAAACCCTGGTAGACGAGATCCCAGCTTCACATCGTTACCTTCGCCTGAGCCTATTGCAATGGACTAATGACTTTAGATTTGATTTGATCTTAGAGTTATGTTCAAAAGTCCTTTACTAGGAGACATCTGCACGACTCTAGAGCTTGAAGTCGCACAGACACCCAAGTATCCTTTAGATCTTCAGATCTTCTTTAGATCGCTTTTTAGATCGATCTTGGATCTCCCTTCTCCTTTCGGTCTTGGCCCTCTACAACTGGCTAGCAACCAATACAGCCAAGTCTCGGACTCGATGGGCATACCCACATTCATTGTCGTACCAGGATAACACTTTAGCTGTTGAATCTCCCAGCACCATCGTTGACTCTGATTCCACAATAGAAGAAAGTGGGTTACCGACAATATCAGCAGATACAGCCCCTTTATGGGCAATACCTAAGATCCCCTTCATCGGGCCTGTTGCGGCTGCTTTGAAGGCTGCATTGATACTTTCTACAGAAACAGACTTTTCAGTTTGGATGACAAAATCTACAATCGATCCTGTCAGTGTTGGCACCCGTAGGGCCAAACCATCTAGTTTGCCTTTTAATTCAGGGATCACTAGGGCAACAGCTGTAGCTGCCCCCGTTGAAGAGGGCACAATTGAGACTGCAGCTGCTCGTCCCCGCCGAAAGTCCTTTGCATCAGGCCTATCCACAATGCCTTGAGTTGCTGTATAAGCATGAACCGTGGTGAGAAACCCATTTTTTAAGCCGAATGTATCTAGCAAGACCTTAGCCACAGGAGCTAGACAATTAGTCGTGCAAGAGGCATTTGAAATAATGTGGTGTGAGTTGGGGTCATAAAGGTTGTCATTAACTCCCATAACGATGGTAGCATCAGGATTTTTAGCTGGAGCTGAGATAAGTACCTTCTTGGCGCCGGCCTCCAGATGTTTAGCAGCACCATCCCGCTTGGTAAAAAAGCCAGTGGATTCAATGACCAGATCAACACCCATCGCTTGCCAAGGTAATTGGGTTGGATCCTTTTCGGCTAGAACTTTAACTAGCTTATCCCCAATTTTTAAACCATCTTCAGTAGCTTCAACAGTGGTCTGCAGATGACCATAAGCTGAATCGTAGCTCAATAGATAGGCTAAGTTTGCTGGATCGGTTAGATCATTGACAGCCACAATGTCTAGCTGATCTGAGGGATGACTCAAAACAGCGCGGATAAATGCCCGACCAATTCGACCAAAGCCATTGATAGCGACCCGAGTTACCATATCCCCTCTTCTGTACAGTAGGTAAAAGATCTAGGTGTGCTCAGACTACAACAAGGCCCCTAAACTGCTCCCAAAACTTCGAGATTGCTTAAGCTCTCACCTCAACAGAAGTTAACGCACCGTTACAAAGTCGCTGACCTCTTCCTCTCATGACACATAGGTGAAACTGTTAGTTGAACAATTCAGTGCTCCCGCTTTGATTGAACTCCCATGATGAGAATCATGATCATTTTGAATTGGTTTGGGTGTGGATTTGAGCGAGTGATGTTGAACCTGATCATAGCTAACTACACAATTACGACCTTCGGCTTTAGCTGCATAGAGAGCCAGATCTGCTTGATCAATTAAAGTTTGAGGTAAA
>CAYSWV010000005.1:14534-20921 GCA_964434865.1 uncultured bacterium | reverse complement strand
GGTAAATTTTGAGGATCATCAATCAAGTTAGGAATGTTACTTGCAACACCACAACTCACTGTAACATGGCCTGTGAGAGAGCGAGCATGGGGAATAGCTTTTTCGAAGATGGTTTTTTGAATTCTTTTACCTACTAATACAGCTTGCTCTAGAGTGGTGTCAGGAAGCAGCACCGCAAATTCTTCTCCTCCATAACGAGCCACCAGATCACCAACCCGATACACGGTATGTCGAATAGCTTTAGCCACCTGTTTCAGACAGTCATCTCCTGAGGTGTGACCATATAAATCATTAAAATACTTAAAATAATCGACATCACATAACACTAGTGCTAGTGGAGCAGACTCTTGACTAGCCGCTTGCCACTCTTGATTCAAAACTTCATCAAAATGACGTCGATTAGCAATTTGAGTTAAACCGTCTAACCGATTGAGCCGATGTAGGGCTTGGTTCGCAGCTTCTAAAGCTTTAACGGTAGCTTCAAGCTCCTGCAAGAGTTGAGTTTGCTTTAATTCAGCCCGTTTACGTTCAAAAGCATGCAGAATGGAACGTTCCAATAATGGACCATTGATCTGACCTTTCACTAAGTAGTCAGCGGCGCCCATTTTAATTGCTTCAACATCAATATCATGATCGCCAAGGCCAGTTAACAGAATAATCGGACGCTGGCAGCCCTGCTCGATGGCAACCCTCAAGAGTTCTAAGCCTGTCTCAGCACCTAGCCGGTAATCGAATAAGTAAATATCATGTTCTTGGCGTTCAATAACTGGCAGGGCCGTTTGATAACTACTCACCCAATCGAGTTCAACACTCACCCACTGAGATTCTTCTAACAGATCTTGCGTCACGATGTAATCATCTTCATCATCATCAACCAGGAGGATTCGAAAATGCTTCTGTGTCATCTCAATGTCTCCTGATCTGGTAGTCTAAGGATATGAAACCAATAGCCAATCAGTACCCTGACGGTAGTGACCATGGATTCAAAGCTGACTGGCTTAGCAATAAACGAGTTAACGCCCAGATCATAGGCTTTAGTAATATCATCTATATTGCTGGATGTCGTTAAGACAACAATAGGGATTTGCCGTAATCCAGGGTCAAACTTAATATCTCTAAGAACTTCTCTACCATCCTTGCGAGGCATATTTAGATCTAGCAAGATCAAACTAGGTCGAGGAAATCGGTGAATATCACTATAACTGCCACGGTGGTAGAGAAAATCCATAACCTCCTCACCATCAGTAACAAAGTGATACTGACAATCCCAGCCATTTTCTTCTAACGCTTCCACTAGCAAAAATTGATCATCTGGATCATCTTCTGCTACAAGAATCATTTTTGGCCTTAAGTTTTTCATTCCAACCCGCTCTTAATCCTGCAATTTGTTGACCAAAGTATGGGACCTACTTGCTTAAGGATGGCTGAACTCCCTTACCTATTCATGGGAAGAGATGCCGATAATTGCTACGCGATCTGGCGGAAAGCCTGTTCTGTCTAGAAGCTGGATCCGTGAATTTAACTAGATCTAGTCATGTTTAAGTTGGTTGTCTAAACATGATGATCCGTGAAAACTTGTATCAAATTGCCGCGATAACAGCTGATCCTTACCCGCAAAAGCCCTCTACCTAAATTAATCTAGTAACTTTTTTCTGAATTAATCTAGTCATTAGTTGCTTGCTCTAGCTGCCCATAGCAAAGACAATAGTTGTAGTGTTGATTTTGGCTTAATGTCCTTAATTTAATGAATGTTCTGATAGCAGAAGATAATTCAGATCTGGCCAGCAGTCTAGCTCAAGCCCTGATAGCTCATAAATTCCGTGTTGATGTTAGGTGGAACCAGTAAGTTAGATAGGATATGCCAAAGTATTGATGGCTGATCGGACAGCCCGCACATGAGTCAGCTTATCACTCTACAGATTGGAGCAAGTTCATGGAAACCAGGATCGTATTTAAAGGATTGCAGATATCATGAGATAGCATTGATACGACATCAGTTTTCAGTTGATTCATGGCCTTGAGTTGCGGTGTTAACCGAATAGCACCTGCTGTTTGAGTGGTTTCAAAAGCCTTGCTAGGATCTCCACCCCAATTCACCGTTTGGATCACCTCTGGTCAGAACCACAAAACATAACTGTTGTGAGAGATGGCAATGGCCAGTAACCCGCTAGCCACCTGTTTATAGCGCTCTGCATCAGAATACAGTCGTGGTAACGAGTCGGTGACCAACACCTCTTCAGTCATGGTGGTTTGTAACCAGCGGATCAAATAATTTAAATCTTCTTCAATAGGGACTTGTTCTTTTCCTAATGAATTTGATGTTGGTCCAGCTGAGCAAATTGACTTCTAACTTAATTCTATTGAGTGTCAACAATGTTCAGAGTGTCAACGTTGTTCAAGAATATTCAACTAGTCCGTCAATAAACCCAACGGATACGACCTGGGCGAAGATCTAGATGGACAAAACCCCTAGGAGCCCCATAGCCTAATGCTTTATCACTCCAGGCTTGAGTATCTAACCAATCTTGAAACTGATAAATATTGCCTTGAGCTGGCCGGACATCTACAGCTCGACCTGATAGGTGTTGGGAGTTGCGGGCCCCACCCACGGCTCGATTGATTGCAGGCGGTCGATACCATGAGGTCACTAAAATAGCCGATCCCCACCCTTCTCTGACTTGATCGAGTTCTTCGGCCATGATCAAGATGTTATCTTTAATTTCATCGGATTGTGGAATACGACGGCGATCAGCATTCACCACTTCTCGGACAGTGAAATACTTAGAGACTTTAGCATTGAAGTCATTCCAGTTGATTTCTGGCATTGTGACGGTTGTTTTGGTCGATACTAAGATCGTTTTGGATCGCTCCCAGTAGTTCAATCGATCTTGATAACCGTTTAAACCACCATTGATCAAACGTGTTACCAGTTGAAAGTCATTGCGATCGGCAGCACTATTGATATCACGGCTCTGCCAATACCACCCCGCCACCGCCGCATTTAAGTAGGGATCACGCACCACCATCAACGGATCGTCTTCTAAAGGTAGGTTTAAAGCTTGACCCGCTTGTCGATAGTTGGCTCGTCCGGTCAGTTGAATGAGGCCCCGACCTTTGTAACGTCTGCCATCACCAGGTCTGACATTACCCAGATCTCGCCGACCTTCATAGGCATCCCCACTAGCCATCTCTTCTTTGTAGCGTAACTGACCACTTTCATGAGCGATCTGAGCAATAAAGGCGGCTGCTCGCGTCGATGTTGCAATATCAAAGTCATACAGTACGCGGTTGATGGGACTCGTGTAAGTTCTGATATCGTCAGTAGTAGCTCCTGGCATGATCTGACGCAAGTTGGACTCTGTTAAAAATTCTTCGTATACATCTCTGTCATCTTCCAGAGTATCTTCCCAGCCTAAATCCCAATGATCAGTAAAAACGTACCAGGTACCTGCTTCATAATCTAATTCAATTTTGTAGTGATCTGAGGCGGCAGGTTGATAGCTAACTACAGGATAAGTCTTACCAGTGGGTACGGGTAACTTCAGGGTTGTGGGTAGTTCACTGGCCTGATCAGGGCTTTTTTTCAGAAAGGTATCTGTGAGGGCTTTAATCTCTACTTGTTCAGTAATCATAGGATCTCCTGTTGAAGATGGGTTTACCTAATCTGGTTGAGATTGATGAGATTCTGATCCAACTCAATTTGATAGCTCACGCCTGTAATAAGACTTTTGACATCAGCCAGCCGATTTCCCACTTGTCTAAGTAGATCTCCAAAGCCGTCTCCAGGTCGATGTCAATGTCTCGATTTTGAATATCAGTAATTAGCTCATAGATCAGCTCCATATCTAGACGTTCAGTGATGGTCAAGGTTCTAAAAGTCCCATTAGGAGCAACCTGCAGCGCCTTGATATTTTCTTCCCCTTTAGTGCCCTTAGAAATAGGCTTACTACGGGCTTCTCTGAGGAGAACAAAGGTTAAGGTTTTATAGTTAATCACAAAGCTATTAAATTTCTTGATCATAGAGGTGAAAGCACTACCCTCACTATGAATAAAGGCGATCACAGTGCCTCGTCTGTTATTTTTGATCACAATGTGCTCTGGAACCTTAGCTTTGCCCCGTCTGATAAATTCAGTCTCGTAAGCTCTAATTCGTTTAAAGGCTTCAATAATCGTTTTGATCTTGCCAATATCATCAGCTTCATCATAAATGTAGGGTAATTGAAGATCGACTTCTAGCTTTGCTCTGATGCGGTGTAAGTGTTCAAGAACTACCGTTTCATCGTTGTTAGGAGAGGTGATGGGTGTCGGCTGAATGTCTGGTAGAGGGATAGTGGGTAGTACAGGGGTATTGGCGGCCTCTTGAGTGAGATCATTGGGATGCTGAAGAGGATTACTCGGGGCTACTTCGGTGAGATCACTCAGGTGTGGGAGAGGACCCGTAGGGACTTTGAGCAAATCTAGGATTTGTACGAGTTGCTCTTTGAGAGTGCTGACCTCATCGACTAGTTGAGTTAGCTGCCCTTTTAAAGTTTTTGCTTCTCTGGAAACTCGGTCTAGTTTTTCGCTATCAGTTTCGTCGAGGGGAATGGAGGAGGTTTTGGTCACTAATGGAGGCAGTTGAGCACCTTGATAGCGGAATTGATAGTAGGCTGAAGCTCGATTAATCACCGATCGAATAGACGGTTGATCTAAGATTTCGAGGAGATCAGATTGCTCAAATAGATCGGTAAGCTCAACATCGAGATCTTTAAGCTTAAGTTTGAGAATTTGTCGGAGTCCTTTTTCTTCAGGACGCTTGAGTTCTACAACATACTGTGAGACCCGATCGACAATAGATCCATCAAATTTTTGCTTGAACTGTTCCCAGCGGTCTGGAAATGAGGTGAGAATAATCAGGCTATTGGGGACATGGGTAAAGATTTCTTTAATGGCCTCGCCAAAGTTAATCAGGATCTCTTTGTTATGGGGTTGAAAGAGACCTTCAAGTTGATCAAAGACCATAATGAGAGGATGATCTAAGATTGAAAGGCGACTGAGGACCGCAATAGCTTCCAGTGAAAATTCATTGCGGCTGATGTTGTTTCCCCAGTTAGGAAGTCCAATTTTTTCACAGTCTTGTTCGTCTAAGTCATTAGCTGCCAGCCATCGAGTCACACTATCTTTATAATCTGGTTTTTTATAATAGCAATACTTGATAATTCCTTTAATGATATTTAAAGAATACCCTGAACCTGAATAGTGCTGGATCCACCAATTACAGAGCTGAGTTTCTATACTTTTAAAAACTTTGCTTCGCTCTTGTGAGTCTTCTTTGCCAATATTGAGCAACTGCAGCGGGTCATCCCCCATCCTATCTCGAATTCGACTAGCTCGAGTTTTATTCGTTTGTTCAAGAAAGTTCATATAGCAGTTGATCAGAAGATATTCCAGTTGTGTATTTTGGGTGCCTGGCACAGGTTGGATCAAGGAGTCTAGAGCTCGACTGTAGGTATGGAACAGAATAGAGGGAGTCGTCGGCTGGCGAATAAAGAGGATACGATTTTCTTTAAGGGAGGCTTGAGCTAGTCGCATGATCAAATGGGTTTTACCTGCACCAGGCTCGCCAATGATCATCACCCCTTTACTCTGATGCTGCGGATCTTGGGTAATACTGGTGAGAGCTGATTGTAAGGTTTGATACTGATCTTTGAAGAGTGCTTGAAAGTCAGGATGGTGTTGAAAAGGGGTGTCTACACGACTACTACTGAAGGGGTTGGGGATGGTAGCTAGTTTCGATTGAAGTGTCATTTTAGCTCTAATTTTAAGATACAGTTGGTGGGTAAAGGCAGCATCATAACTAGCACTGTGGGCTAGATCTTGGTTAAAGAGACTCTGATCAACTCGGAGGTTAAGCGTTCGACTGAGGTGGTCAAGGGCATAACTGTCCAGCCCAGGGAAATAGTGGCGAGCCCATTCACACGTACACTCCGTTTTAAAGTCATAAGGGGATACTCCGGCAAAGGCCATACTATATTTAAGGACACCTAGATCATGTTCAGCATAATGGAAAATGAGAACGTTGGTTTGGGCAAAGTCAATCAGGGTTTGCAAAATACTAGTTAGAGGAGCACTATTGATCTGAATGTGACGTTTGTCTGGGTGATCCTGGTTAAAAGCCTGGTAAATTAATTTACCTTCTGAGTTAACAATAGCTATTTCACTCAGTAACGGATTACCCTCAGTATCAACTACTAGATAATGATCGGTGGCTATCACTGCTTTCCCCTGGGTTAGTCAATCCCATTTTGCCCATAGATCTGGTTATCATTAAGGGAGGCTGCTATGACCTATTTCACAATCCTAGGTAGCCTCGGTTACATCATGTGATCAGTGACATGTGATCAGTGA
>CAYSWV010000005.1:10695-14434 GCA_964434865.1 uncultured bacterium | reverse complement strand
GATCAGGGTAAGTCTGAGAGTCAGACTGGAGATACATAATGACCCCATCTTCTGATTTTCAATATGATGATGCATTGAGACGGCATCGAGAACGATGGAGAGCAGTCGGTCAATCAACCCAAACAGACCGTCAATTAGCCGAAAACTCAGTTAAAGCTACCTATCAATATTGTCTAGACTCGTCTCCAGCAACTATGGTTTGGGTCAATGATCCCCTTGAGGGCTTTATCGTCAGTTCTTTAGTGGCTCAGGTTAAGCCTTACCAATGGGATCAAATGATCAGCACTATTCTTGAAGCTGCAACAGACCAAGCTCAACAGCGAGTCTCAGGAGCCTACTGGGATCAGTTGTGGGACTCTCTGCGTGCTGATGAGTTTAACTTCAAGTATATCTCTTCACTGCTTTGGTCTCATGCCCTCTATCGATTCCGTAGCCTCGATCCACACACAAAACACCAATTGGCTGAGTCTATTTTAGGTGCTAGCAGTATTTCAGTCCCACCGGCTAGCGGGGATGACCCACTCATGATCCCTATGCTCTATGGGACGCACACCAGTCTTAATCATTTAGTATTGTTAGACTTTTTAAGCACCACTCAACAGCTCACCTTTGCACCTCTTGATCATCTGGTCAATTTGATTCGAGCCTGCCGATTTTGGTGGTTATTCCAAGGTATCGCTATTCTATGTCCCCATCCCCAGCACATCAGCTTTGATCGGCACAATCAACTCCATGCCCAAGGTCAGCCAGCTTTGGCTTATCACTCTAGCTTTAGCCTTTATGCTTGGCATGGTACCCTTGTCCCTCAGACGTATGCTGTCATTGATCCAACTCAGTGGAAAGTAGAATGGCTCTTGCATCATCGCAATCCTATCGATGTTCGCCAAGCTTTGATCCAAGCCATGGGTTATGAAGTTATCATTCAAGAATTACAAACTCAAACATTGGACATCTGGGAAAACTATGAGCTGCTGCAAGTGCCCTATGATCTAGATTATGAACCTATCCATCTGCTCAAAGTAACTGATCCGGCAACAGCTCAAATCCAAGCTTTACGAGTGCCTGCCTTGATTACATCAGCTTTTGAAGCTATCTGTTGGATTAACTTAGAGCTGTCTTCAGATGAGTTTGAACTAGACGACTAACTGGATCCTGATTTTGATCTTAATGCTATGGCCAGTTACTGATAACCTGCTGCCTGTAATTTGAATAGCTTCGCATAGTGACCATCAGCTGCTAAGAGTTGCTCATGAGATCCTTGTTCTAAAATTTGACCTTGCTCTAGGACAATAATTTTATCCGCCATCCGGACGGTAGAGAATCGGTGAGAAATTAAGATTGTGATCTGATTTTGGGTTAGCGATCTAAAGCGTTCAAAGATCTCGAATTCAGCCTCGGCATCCATAGCTGATGTAGGCTCATCCAAGACTAAAATGTCAGCTTTAGTGCGCATGAAAGCTCGAGATAAGGCAATCTTTTGCCACTGCCCACCTGAGAGTTCAATCCCTTTTTTAAACCACTTGCCTAACTGAGTGAAAAACTGCTGGGGTAATTGCTGAATAAACGGGTTAGACATGCCTTTTTCGGCGGCGATATGCCACTGATCCTGAGCCTCTAATTGATCGACATCTCCTACACCAATATTTTCGCCTACAGTAAATTGATAGCGCACAAAATTTTGAAAAATAATCCCAATTCGGCGATGTAAAACCTCTGGATTCCAGTACTGTAGATTTAAGCCATCCAGTAAAATACGTCCTGAGCTAGGTGGATACATGCGGGTGAGTAAATTGATTAAAGTGGTCTTTCCCGATCCGTTTTTACCCACTAGAGCTACTTTTTCACCTGGCTTCAAATGAAAAGAAATATCTTGAAGAGCAGCTGTTTCACTACCTGGGTAGATAAAACTAACATATTCAAATCGGATCCCATCGTCAGGATGAGGGCCTTGTGTCGCTTGTCCCTGAGCTGAGGGAATCTCTTGATCTAAAAACTCGTATAAGGTTGATAAGTAGAGGTTGTCTTCATACATATCACTCAAGTTCTTGAGCAGAGCCGCTAAATTAGCCTGACCTTGTCGAAAAATTGTCAAATAAAGCGTCATGTCACCCAGTGAGAGCTGTCCCGCAATGGTTCTGATCACAATCCAGCCATAAGCTAGATAGAACGTAACTGAACTTAAAATCTCTAAGCCAAAACTCCAAAGATTGCGGCGAATCGTTAGATCTCGACCTTCACCGTAGAGCTGCTCAAAAATAGCTCGATACCGATGCAACATGGTTGGGCCCAATTGGTACAGCTTGACCTCACGGGCAAAATCCTCCCGGGCGATCAAGGTTTCTAAATAAACTTGTTGTCTCGTTTCAGGGGCTCGCCGCCGAAAGAGTTGAAAGGCCTCTCCTGCAAACCGAGTTTCTGAGACAAAAACAGGAATAGAAGCCAAGATCAGCGCTAGCAGAACCCAGGCTGAAAACTGTAGGAGTAAACCACCAAAACTGATCAAGGACAACACTAAACGAACCACCGCAAAGCTACGCATCACAAAGCTCAAAGGCCGACTGGAAGCTTCCTGACGCGCCCGAGTCATCTTGTCATAAAATTCAGAGTCTTCAAAGTGGGCCAGATCCAATGTCAGAGCCTTTTCTAGGATCAAAACATTCACTTTTTGCCCTAGCAACACTCGCAATAACGATTGACAGATATACTGACCCGTTTGGGCGCCCGTTAAAATGAGTAAAATAACAGCTTCGATCCCTACATAAACTAAAGCCGTGGACTGATCAGAACTCGCTCCCGTTTGAGAGGCTGTCACCACACTATCTACGATTAGTTTGCCAATATAAGCAATGAGGGCGGGTAGTAAACCGGTGAGTAATGTAATCAGGGCCAGTCCAAGTGTTAGGGTTCGACTGGTTAACCAGACCAACTCAATGGCCCGCACACTATAACGAAAGGTTGAGGTGAAGTGGTGTAAGCTACGCCAGGGGAGCATAAGATTCTTGAAAGCTACGACTAACGGCTGCTTGCTGGCCACAGATAAATGGAGGGTCAGGAGTAATACTAGTAATACTGAGCGACTGATAAAATTGATTCAACATCACATTCACCCTGTTAGGTTGGATGATTAGCTGGCTGACCGACAGGGTCAAAAATTTGAGCCTCTGCTGTGAATAACTGATTCCATTGGGCTCAATCTCTGGCAGATAGGGCTGCAAAGTAACTTGAAATTGCGGTTTCTACAACTTGATTGGATGGGGTCATTTCTAATCTAACAATTGATAGGATAATCAATTTATAGGATAGTGAATTTATAGGATAATGAATTAGGTGGTAAAGCTCTGACTCGGGTGGAATACTATTATGGACGATCGTGAGATGAAATTGGGTACCATTCTCAAAGCTGCTGAAGAATTAAGCCAAGCTCATAACACCTACCCAACCCTCAAGCAAGTTGCTAGCCAGACTGGGTTCACTGTCGAGCAAGTCGTGGCTGCGTTAGAATATGAACCTAATCCTCTTGGTTGGAGATTAGCGGCCCTCGAAAACTCTGATCCTGCTGAAACCTTTACGGTCAATGGCCAACCTTGTGACGTTTTGATCATCGATCATGTTGAGTATGATCATCCCCAACCTCTCAAGTCACCTAGTTGAGAGGCAGCTGTTAACTTGACTAGAGTACAGAATAGCTAAGGTTCAGGACAGCTAAGGTTCAGGACAGCTAAGGTTCAGGACAGCTAAG
>CAYSWV010000005.1:0-10595 GCA_964434865.1 uncultured bacterium | reverse complement strand
AGCTAAGGTTCAGGACAGCTAAGGTTCAGGACAGCTAAGGTTCAGGACAGCTAAGGTTCAGAACAGCTTCGTTGAGTAGTTGTTGAGCAGTAAGGACTCATTAAATTGTTTTTTCGACCCCACAGTGGTGACAGTGAGGCAACAGAGTATATCGAACATGTCCACAATTTGAACAGATTTCAAACAATGACGTCCCGCAAGAGGGGCAAATGTATTCTTCTTCAAGAGTAGTAGTTCCATCCTGAGGGACTCTAATTTTTCCAACGGTTGCTCGTGTCCAGTAGAGATGACGGCGAGGTCCTGTTCGGATCGGGTATTCGCAAACCGGGCAGAGGAAATGTTCGTACGCCTCCCGAAACTGTTTGACCATTAATTGCAGCTTAGGTGAGGCGACCGTTTGAATAAAGTAGATCAGTAAGCGGGCAATAACAATCAGCAAGGCGATCGTGAGTAGATACTGCAACCACCGAGTCGGAAAATAATCCCAGATCACTAACAAAATCCGTAGCAGTGTAGCTCCACCAAAGGCCCAGGCTAGTGGAAAATAAATGCTGCTCAACCGCTTTAAAAAGATATAGGTGCCTACTACCGCAAGAGGGATAAAGATAGCTAACTGCAATAGAGCAAGTCTGAGATCATGCTGGCGCTGCAATTGATTAAAAGCTTGCTGGGCGGGTTGACGTTGCTGCTCAATTTGATCAAGTAGGTCTTGGTCTAAGCGTTCCACCGTGCGACGTTCATTGCTACGCTCAGCTATTGTCTTATTGAGTGCTTGATAGGTGTTTTGATTATCAAGAAATTGCTGTTGACTGGCAGCTAAGGTTTCTTTTTCAGTCTCAGACCATGGGATGCCCTGCTCAACACTTAGACGTTGAATCTCAAGCAATTGATTGATGGTTTCCTGCAGATTTTGAGATCCATCATTCAGAATGCGTTGTTCCTCTTCGAGGTCTTGAAGCGTTCGGTCTAAATCACTCAAGCGCTGGCTCAAAATCTCTCGCTCTTGAACTAAAGCTTGATCAACATACTGCCGCTCAATCACCTCGTAATTGGGGCCTGGAATGGATTTAACATCTTCAACTAACAAACCTAGTGATGAAAAAATAAGCAATGCCCATATCACTGCAAAAAAGCGGATCGCAAATCGGTTAATCCAGGGTCCTTTGGGTTTGTAATGAGGGGGTGTTGTCATAGCCACCTTTCATTTGTCATGGAATAGGTTGAAAGGCTCCTCCAAGTTTCAGGATGAGGGATGCTAGAATTGGCCTACCTTCGGGGCTGACGCTTTGGAGCAACCGATATGAACTATAATCAGGATCCCAACCCCAGCACAGACTACAAAACTCATGAAATTCGCAAAAAGCCCTCAAGCGTTCCCCTTTGGATTGCAGGGTGTTCTACGCCTATCATTGTTTGCGTTTTGCTGGTAGCGGTAGGGATTGTAGATCGCTATTTTGATGTTGGCATATTTCAAGGGATCGGCCAACTCTTAACAACGAGAATGTCACCGACTCAGTCACCCATTCCTGATCCTACTGATGCACCTAACCCTCCAGATAACCAAGTTACAGAAACGGTAGGGAATGATCCTAAAGCGGTCTCCAAATCTGATCCTGGCACCGAACCTGCAGAGGCTAGTGGTCGCTATGGCTCAATTGCTCGATCAGATCTAGAGGGGCACTATGGTTGGGCCTGGAATTATCAGAGTCAGACAGCTGCTGAAGATCGAGCCATTCAAGAATGTGCAGCTAGCGATTGTGAGAGTGTCCTTTGGTTTAGAGATGCCTTTGGCGTTCTAGCTGAAGCCGATGATGGGAGTTGGGGCACTCACTGGGGCGAGACCCAATCGGACGCAGAACAGAAAGCCATTCAAAATTGTCAAAAATTTGCAAGTAAGCCAGAGACCTGTAGCCCAGTTCTAGTGCTTGATGCGGTTGAAGGTGAGATTGTACGTGATTTATGATGGCTGCCTACAGATCTCTACTGGTTAATGACAGTTAATGACGTTAATCCAGTGAGATCGGGTCCGGCTTAGATCTAGTTTAATGAGCTTTAAGCATTGAGATGGCATTGAGGCAAACTCAGCTGTTCGGTGAGCTGAATCTTGACAGGGTTGACCTTCCAAATACCTTGACAATAATCCTTAATGGATCGGTCAGAGGAAAACTTACCCATCCGAGCAATGTTCAGTAATGCCATCTGAGTCCACTGGTCTTGATTAAGATAAGCTTTGGCCACTTGGTCTTGACAGTCCACATAGGATTGATAATCGGCCAATAAGAGAAAAGGGTCAGCATTTAATAGGGAATCGATCAGAGGCCGAAATAATCCTGGATCACCCTTGGAAAAGTCACCTGCAGCCACTCGATCAAGTACATCTTTCAGTTCAGGATTGGTTTCATAATACTGACGTGGGGCATAGCCTTGGGATTTAAGGGCATACACCTCCGAAGTTGTCAGTCCAAAGAGAAAGAAGTTTTCAGCTCCAACTTCCTCGCGGATTTCAACATTGGCCCCATCTAGTGTCCCGATGGTGAGTGCCCCATTGAGAGCAAACTTCATATTACCGGTCCCTGAGGCTTCCTTCCCTGCCGTTGAAATCTGTTCAGACAGATCAGCTGCGGGAAAGACACGATGAGCTAACTTAACATTATAATTTTTCAAGAACACCACTTTGAGTTGATCTCGGATAGCTGGATCATGATTAATCACCTCTGCCACAGCATTGATCAGCTTAATGACCAACTTGGCTATGAAGTACCCTGGAGCTGCTTTGCCCCCAAAGATGAAAGTCCGTGGCGTGATCTCTAGATTAGGGTTGGCCTTGAGACGATTATAGAGAGTCAATATATGAAGCACATTCAGATGCTGACGCTTATACTCATGGATCCGTTTGACTTGAGTATCAAACAGAGACTGTGGATCAACGGTGATGCCATTGTGTTGTTGAATATAACGAGCTAAGGCTTGCTTATTGCTTTGCTTAATTTGCCGCCATTCTTGTCGAAAACTAGCGTTTGCAATAGCAGGTTCCAATTGGGCTAGCTGGTTGAGGTCTTTGATCCAATCGGATCCGATGGTTCGGTTGAAAAGCTGAGTTTGACCGGGGTTACTCAACACCATGAAACGCCGAGGTGTGATCCCATTGGTTTTATTACTAAATTTTTCAGGGTACATCTCATAGAAATCATGTAAGACGTCTTGCTTGAGTAATTCGGTATGAAGAGCGGCTACACCATTGATCGCATGACTACCTACACAAGCGAGATGCGCCATCCGCACATAACGTTCATCGGATTCATCAATCAAAGACATCCGGCGTAACCGAGCTTCATCACCAGGGAATGCGGCTCTAACTTGTTCTAAGAAACGGTGATTGATCTCATAGATAATCTCTAAGTGCCGGGGTAACAGCTGGTTAAATAGATACAAAGGCCATCGTTCCAGGGCCTCAGGTAGCAGGGTGTGATTGGTGTAGGCCAAACTTTGCTGAGTAATGGACCAAGCTTGATCCCAATCCATACCTTCTTCATCGATTAGTAGACGCATCAACTCGGCTACTGTGATGGCGGGGTGGGTATCATTGAGCTGAATCACAAACTTTTGATGGAACTGGGAAATACTAAGACCTTGACCTTTTAAGATCCGCACCATGTCCTGGAGTGAGCAAGAGACAAAGAAGATCTGTTGAGCCAAGCGCAGTTGTTTGCCTTGAGAGCTATTATCGTTAGGATAGAGCACTTTTGAAATATTTTCGGAGGCCATTTTTTGTTCAACAGCACCAAAATAGTCACCTGAATTAAAGGCAGCAAAGTTAAACGAATCTGGAGCTTCAGCTGACCATAATCGCAGGGTATTGCAAGTATTAGTTTGGTATCCAAGCACTGGAATATCATAGGGAATGCCATTGATCACCTGGCTAGGTATCCAGCGCACTTTAAAAAGTCCTTTTTGATCTACGTAATGTTCAGTGTGGCCACCCAACTTAACTTGTACCGTCCACTCAGGCCGTGCAATCTCCCAAGGGTTACCATATCGCAGCCATCGATCCGTAACCTCCACTTGCCAGCCGTCTTGAATATCTTGTCGAAAGATCCCAAATTCATAGCGAATCCCATAGCCAATAGCTGGAATCTCTAGGGTAGCCAGAGAATCTAAATAACAGGCTGCTAGGCGACCTAATCCGCCATTGCCCAATCCAGGCTCAGCCTCAACTTCAAGCAGATAATCTAAATCTTGACCTATTTCTTCAATGGCTTGGCGGATACTGTCATAAATACCCAAGTTAATCAAATTATTGCCCAGTTGAGGCCCCATCAAAAACTCAGCAGACAAATAGGCAACTGTCCGAGATCCTTCTTCGGTGTAAGCATAGGCTGTGCTATTCCAACGTTGCAACAACCGATCCCGAACGGTATAAGCTAAAGCATTGTAGTAGTCCTGATGGGTAGCTAGTCGAGGAAATTTTCCCTGAATGTAAAACAAGTTGTCTAGAAAAGCACGTTTTAGGGTTTCGATGCTCAGGCCTGTCCGATCATCTTCCACCGTTATAGTAGTTTCAAGCTTATCGGGTGATTGGGGCGCTGCTTGCATCATTAAAACCTCAGATCGATCATCAGCTGAGTATAACGCCAGGCATTTCCAAAGTTGGCGATCAGATATTACATTTTTATGTTTTTATTATGTTTTTGTAAGGTTAGTGCTAAGGATAGACAAGCTAGTTAACCTTGCTATAACCCTTAAACCTGTTGAAAAAACAACCCGTTGAAAGGTTAGATCTAAATAATAAAATGTACAATGCACAATAGTTTAAGCTGTAGAATCCTCAGCCCTATCTCCTGATAAAGCCTGGTATTAGGATAAGTCTTTCAATCTCAAGTCCAGGACAATAACGCACAGCTACGATGATCCTAACCTCAACAATCCAGACCTGATTGTGTTTAAACGAATTAGCGGTTAGTCATACTCGGCAGGGTGGCTCGGATCATTTTCAGCCCCAAGGCTAACCCTAAAGCCCCAGATGAGTGACGCTCTGAAGTAGAATGACTATATTGTCTGATAGCAATTATCTGATAGCACCTAGCCGTTGTGCCCGTGATCTGAGTCTACAGGTGATCTAGGGTTATATTACTAACTCTCTATTATAGTTGATTGAGGCCACTCATAGACTAGATTAAGGCCACTGAGATAGTCTCTCATTTAGGTTCTCATTAGAAAGCTGTGACTACAAGTGAGTTACTGTAAATCACTTAAATGATGGCGTTAGTTCCCCGAGAGGTGGACATGGATAATATGGAAGATACACTGATAGAGCAAGGCTTTGAAGAGTTTGGTCTCGATGAGGCACTGATGAAGGGAATCCGTGAAGCGGGTTTTGCTCAGCCTAGTCCAATTCAGAAGCAAGCTCTACCTGTGATCTTGGAGGGTCGAGATCTGGTGGCTCAAGCCCAGACTGGTACTGGGAAAACAGCTGCGTTTGGGTTACCAACCATGAACCGTCTGACCTTCCGGGGAGGGGTTGAAGTTCTAGTGATGACTCCTACTCGTGAGTTAGCTTCTCAAGTGAGTGATGAGCTTTATCGCTTGGGTCGCTATGCTGGTGTGCGCACAGTTGCTGTTTATGGTGGGCAATCTATACGTCGGCAAGTAGAACTCATTCAACGTGGGGCACAAGTGGTGGTCGCTACACCTGGGCGGTTGTTGGATCATCTCAGTTCAGGGCGATTAGGTGAATTTAATCCTCATATCGTGATTTTGGATGAAGCCGATGAAATGTTGGATATGGGATTTTTAGAGGATATCCGTGCTATCTTTACCCACTTGCCTAAAGACCGTCAGACACTTCTCTTTTCAGCTACCATTCCTGATGCGATCCGTCATCTTTCAACTGAAATTCTAAAAAATCCTTTTTCGATCAATCTCACAACTGAAGTCGTTTTTAACAGCGATGTTGAACAGTACTTCTACGTTATGGAAGAAAGTGAACGTTCAGATGCTGTGGTGCGTTTGATTGATAGTGAAGAACCTAGTAAAACAATTATTTTTTGCCGAACCAAACGAGAAACTGATCTGCTTTGCACCACACTGGTTTCAAGAGGTTGTGCAGCTAAACCTTTGCATGGTGATATGGATCAACAACAGCGGCAGGACACGATTAGTAGTTTCCGTGAAGGTACTGTTAATGCCCTGGTTGCAACGGATGTGGCGTCCCGAGGTCTAGATATTTCGGGGGTTACTCATGTATTCAACTATCACATGCCCTTTGATCAATCAAGTTATTTGCATCGAATTGGTCGCACAGGCCGTGCAGGTCACAAAGGGAAAGCCATTACTTTAGTCACTCCTTCTGAGTTTCGTAAATTAAAGCGGTTACAGACAGCTATTCAAGCTAAGTTTGTTCATGGTGAAATTCCTTCAATCTCAGATGTCCATCAACAGCATAACTTGCGTTTGCTCCGATCACTCTACCAGCAACCGATTCGAGATGAAGCTGTAGATTTATTGGCTACTATTCAAGAAGAGTTTGACCTAACAGAAGTGGCATGCAAATTGCTATCTATGGTGCTAGATAGACGCAACATTCATGGGCCTAATCGAATTGGCTTAAGTAGCCAACAACTCCAAGCTCTACTCAAACCATCTAAGGTTCATAGACGCTCCCCCAATCGTCCTTCAAATAAGCGCTCTAAATCTGATGGTTCTCGAGATCATCGGGAGCGGAAAGTGCCCCATCCTCGTCGTCACTCCTGATCCGTTTGACACTGTGGGTGTTCCAATGGGACGTGAGATCTGAGATCAATATCGAATCGTTGTCGAGTTGAATTGCAGTTTGCGATGGAGGTGTCTCGTCCTTATGATGACAAGTGATAGAGAGCTAGATTGTATTTAGGAGAATGAATGATGGCCCACTATCAGCGGATCGAGTACCAAATTGGGTTAGATGGTAACGTGATCGAGACGGTGCTGAATGGCCAGGGAGAGCAGTGTCTTCTGGCTACTGAGGAATTGGAACAAGGGCTGGGCCAGGTTGAATCGCGGGAGTTGCTTCCAGAGTTTGGTGCTGATAACGGTAATGGATTGATCCAAGAACAGTCACAGTCCATTCATCAGCAGAGGTAACTCATGCCGGCTGAAATCCTGCTTGTTGCTGCGTCTAATCACGAGCAATTTACTGGTTGGGCCACTATTGATGGAGAGTGCTATGAGGCAGAACAGATTGCCCTGCAGTTTCTTGCGGTGATCTGGACTACACTCAAGCAGCAACAACTGGAGCCATCACGGGTGATCTTTAGTAGGCATTGATCGAATTGCGGTTGAGTTTGAAGTGACCGAACATCGGATTTTAGTAGCAACCGTGCAGGATCTTTTAACTAATCACCGATTGATCGAGCGACAGGCCATTGCAAAGTTAAATTAATTCTGAATCGTTAATTTCAACCCTGCTCAAGACCGGAATCTAAACCTAGCAGAGAT
The DNA here is from genome assembly GCA_964434865.1 of uncultured bacterium. Classification (GTDB taxonomy): domain Bacteria; phylum Cyanobacteriota; class Cyanobacteriia; order Thermostichales; family Thermostichaceae; genus CAYSWV01. The sequence goes on along the minus strand of CAYSWV010000005.1, from coordinate 3,122 downwards.
CTGAACCCTAACTCTTACAGCGCAGTCTGACTGGGGTTGGGACACTTGAGATCTAAGTTAGAATTCAGACCTGGACTTGCCACGAGAACAGCTATGACTCAAACTCCTGTCACGGTGAACTATACCTTAGAAGAGGTGTTAGGTCAGATCAGCCAAAAATTGGACCGGATGGACACCAAGCTTGAGGATCTGCGCCAAGATGTGGATACCAAGTTTAAGGATCTGCGCCAAGATGTGGTGGAGCTTAAAGTGGGGCAGGTGAAACTAGAAGGGGACATTAAAGCTCTAGAAACTGAGGTCAGGGGCATTGGTAAGCGGTTAGATACCCAAGAGTTTATTAATCGCTCTGTGGTGGTAGGATTTGTCCTTGCCTTAGCTGCCGGAGTTATTAAGCTCTTTCTCCCCACTATCGCCATCTAGAAGACCTTTATTAAAGTTTGAGATCTTAACAGTCGATGCCATCAGTCCTCATCATGCGACAATTCAATAGTGGTTGTGTTCCATTTTGTTGCTGGTAGTTAATCCTGAACACTACTGGGATGGTTTTATCCGACAGGGGCTGAGTGAGCTTTTAGGATCATGCGGGCCTTTGATATAATGGATCTTCACAGCGGCATACTAGGTCCCGATAATGACATGCTAATGCCCGATAGCCGTGTAGTGTCCCCGATAGCGGCGCAATGATCCCCGACAACAGCGCAATAGTTCCCGATAGCGGTTCAACAGATCCCTGTAGCGGCTTAGTGATCCCTGATAACAGCATACTGATCCCCAATCGCCGCCCAATGATCCCCGATAATGGTGCAGTGTCCCCAATCGCCGCCCAATGATCCCACCGCCAGCTTTAAGGATCCCTAAGGCTGCGAAGCCATCCCAGACCTGCCTTTCTTGCTTTTAGTTCAAAATTGTTGTAGGGCTGAGGTGAAGCTAAGGAGAACGACGTTATTTATGGCGGTGAAGATTGGGTACAAGAGGATGGGGGGCTAGAGCAAGTGATGCTGACCGAGCGCTCAAGGGAACTCTACTACTATGAAACATCTTTTGAATAGCGCATGGATCAGTTTGGGTGTGATCGAGTCTTTGTGAAGTTGGCGCATGGATCTTCGGCTTCAGGGGTCGTCGCTTATGAGTGCAGGGCCATTAGCCGTTGAGTCACGAGGTTAAAACACGATTGAGTCTGCACCGTACAATGGAAATCATCAGCAAATGCCAGATACCGTTGAGTATAAGTGAGGTTGAACACACCATGACACAGGCACTTGAGCACCGCACCTATACCCGTGAAGACTATCTGGAATTTGAAATGGCTTCAGAGGAACGCCATGAATATGTAGATGGAACCATTCGACTCATGACGGGAGGCACACCTGATCACAACGAATTAGCAATTAATCTTGCAACCTTGCTCAAATCTGCTTTGCGAGGCAAGCCCTACCGGATTTTTGGAGCCGATCAACGGCTGTGGATTCCCGAGCGCAATTTTTACACCTATCCAGATCTTATGGTTATCGAAAAACCCTTACAGCTTCAAACTGGGCGTACCGACACTGTGACCAATCCCTGCTTTATTGCTGAAGTGTTGTCCCCATCAACCCAAGATTACGATCACGGCGAAAAGTTTTCTGCATACCGCACCGTTGAAAGCTTCTGTGAGTATCTCCTCATTGATCAGTACAGTATTCATGTGGAACACTATGTCAAAACGGCTGTTAATCAATGGTTGCTATCAGAATATGGTCACCCGTTGCTTAGCAGCAATAGCCTTAGCCAAAACTCGCTGGATCCGAGCTCGGCTCAGTCCCTGACAAGCTTTCACTAATTGTTCATAACCTAGAGGAGACAAGGTTCGTTTTTCAGGCAGCACCAATTGCGAGATCAAATAATCAATCTCCTCGGCATCCGGTAGAGGAAAATCGATCACCGTCATTTCTTCAAGAAATTCAGCCGGAACATCCAAGGAATAACTGGTTAAAATCAGCGTTTTACGGCTGCGTTTTAGTTCGCTGGCCAGGTTTTTGATCTCTCGAATGATGGGGACATGCGCTGGCTGTAGGGGAAACTTTAATACTGGATGCAAATCTTTTAAAACAAATAGGGCAGGTCGATCATCGGGAGCTTTAGCAATGCGATTCAGAGCTGCAATGGCTGAACCTTTGTCGGTACCACTGTCATTCCAGCCTCGGACAATATCCCAGGAATACAGGGTTCGAGTAGATCGCTCACTGACCCGCCACAGTACTTCCTGAATAGGATCTTCCTCGGATCCCACAATGTAGATGAGGGGATAGCGAGCACGCAACATCAGATCCAGTTGGTCTACGATCTCTTGGTGACGTCGGGGTAGCTTTGGAACAGGGGAGCCAACATCCATAAGAATCTACCGAACCAGAAATCTGCAGCATTACAGGAATGCCTTAAACACTATACCAAATGGCTTCGCCTAGTGGATTTGACAGGTTGCCACGCCTCTGATCAGGACCCAGAGCACTTTTGAAGATACTGGCAATCTTGATCAGTTTAGAGGCTGCTGGTGAGTTCAGCGTCATTGATTCAGGTCATCCAAGCATTAATGAGAGAAACAATAAGTTTTGTCTCTGCTTACCATTGGAAATCTTTAGAGATGTGATGATAATTTCCAAGTATTTTAATATTAGACTTACCGTGATGATTTTCCTGTAATCGATAGATTCGGGTCTATGCCTCAGGTTGTGATGGAATCCAATTCACCCAAGTTGAAGCTCAAGTGATGCAACTTACCAACAAGATTGACTTTAGCAATGTCCGGGGGGATGTCTTTGGTGGTGTTACCGCTGCCATCATTGCGTTGCCTATGGCTCTTACCTTTGGAGTGGCCTCAGGGGCGGGGGCGGCCTCAGGTCTATGGGGAGCTGTACTGGTCGGTTTCTTCGCCGCTTTATTTGGTGGTACACCGACATTGATTTCCGAGCCTACGGGTCCGATGACGGTCGTTATGACAGCTGTGATTGCTAACTTGACGGCAGCTAATCCTGAAAATGGTATGGCTATGGCCTTTACTGTTGTGATGATGGCAGGTGTCTTACAAATCTTTTTTGGGACATTGCGGTTAGGCAAGTATGTGACGATGATGCCTTATACCGTAG
>CAYSWV010000004.1:152928-165769 GCA_964434865.1 uncultured bacterium | reverse complement strand
GCGTAAGCCAGCGGATTTACAGTCCGCCCCCTTTAGCCACTCGGGCATCGACCCATAGATCTAGTATTGTACACAATGGCAGTGTAGAGATCTAGTTACCTGATTAGATTTTTAGAACTCAACCTCTAAGTCAACTGTGGATCTATCGTTATAAAGCTCCCCTAATCCTCTACAATACTGTTTCAGGATCAAAGTTACAGATGATTACACTCTGGTCTATTCAACAGCACTAGGGATTGAGCTTTTTGTCTACAGCTGGATCCTAATGCAGGATTAAATCACGAAAGGAGCCGCTTCCCAGAATGGTTACTACCGCTACAAAAAACGTTGGCTATCTGACTCAGGTTATCGGACCTGTTATTGACGTTGAATTTCCCAGTGGAGCTGTACCTGATATCTATACTGCCCTCAAGGTAGAAGGAACCACTGAAGCTGGAATTAAGGTCAACGTCACATGTGAAGTTCAGCAGCTGTTAGGTGACAACAAAGTTCGAGCTGTGGCTATGTCTTCTACTGATGGCATGGTTCGTGGTATGGAGGTGATTGATACTGGATCGCCAATTAGTGTGCCTGTGGGTCAACCCACTCTGGGACGGATTTTTAATGTACTGGGAGAGCCTGTTGATCAGGGAGATCCTGTTAATGCCCAAGAGTTTTCAGGTATTCACCGGGCTGCACCTGAGTTTGTAGAGTTATCTACCAAACCTGAAACCTTTGAAACGGGTATTAAAGTGATTGATCTGCTCGCTCCTTTCCGCAAGGGGGGCAAAACTGGGTTATTTGGGGGTGCAGGTGTTGGTAAGACAGTTCTGATTATGGAACTGATCAATAATATCGCCCAAGAACACTCTGGGTTATCGGTGTTTGGAGGTGTCGGTGAACGGACTCGTGAAGGGAATGATCTCTACAATGAAATGAAAGAATCTGGGGTGATTGACAAAGTTGCCTTAGTTTATGGCCAAATGAATGAACCTCCAGGTGCTCGGATGCGGGTAGGCTTAACAGCCTTGACAATGGCTGAGCATTTCCGGGATATCGCTAAGCAAGATGTTTTGCTCTTTATTGACAATATTTTCCGATTTGTTCAAGCTGGATCTGAAGTGTCGGCCTTGTTAGGTCGGATGCCTTCAGCAGTAGGGTATCAGCCTACACTGGCTACTGAAATGGGTAACTTACAAGAGCGAATCACATCCACCAATCAGGGATCAATTACCTCTGTACAAGCTGTTTATGTACCTGCAGACGACTTAACAGATCCAGCTCCTGCAACCACCTTTGCTCACTTGGATTCTACAACAGTCTTGTCTCGGAGCTTAGCCTCTAAAGGTATCTATCCTGCTGTTGATCCATTGGCGTCATCCTCAACCATGTTACAAGCCGCTGTTTTGGGTGATGAGCATTACAATATAGCCCGAGCAGTACAGGCTACCTTGCAGCGATATAAGGAGCTTCAGGACATTATTGCCATCTTGGGCTTGGATGAGTTATCTGAAGAAGACAAGATCACTGTCGCGCGCGCGCGCCGGATTGAACGATTTTTATCGCAGCCTTTCCACGTTGCTGAAGTTTTTACAGGCGCACCAGGCAAGTATGTGAAGCTGGAAGACACCATTAAGGGATTCCAACGGATTTTATCTGGTGAACTAGATAGTCTTCCCGAGCAAGCCTTCTACCTGGTTGGCGATATTCAAGAAGCCATCGAAAAAGGTGAAAAACTTAAGGCTGAGAGTTAATCAGCTTGGATTGAGTTTAGAAGTGAGGATCCTCTTGTTCAGGCAGGAGGATTTTTTTAGGGATTGACTTTTTCTGGAAGTGACCAGCTTGCCACGGTCGAGTGGATTGGGGATGAGTGGACCTGTTGCCAACGACGACGAGTCAGTAATAAGTAAACACTCGGGACACCGTATAGAGCTAGTAGTGTAGTCCCACCCAACCCACCAGCAATACAGATGGCTAAGGGAGGCCAAAAGCCAGTGGGATCAAATAGAAGGGGAATAAATCCAACTAGGGTCGTTAAGGTGGTGGCCACGATGTGCCGGGTGCCTCTAAATACGATCTCGGTCACTCTCTGAGGGTTACCCAGTTGCGCCTGGGGATCTTCTCTTAGCGCGGCCAGAACCACAATCGAATCATTGATAGCCAAGCCCAAAAGTCCTAGTGATCCTAGGATTGCCATAAACCCAAAGGGATACCCTGATAGGAAAAGAGCGCCTTGACCTAACCCTAGAGACGCTAGTGCCACCAAGCCGATTAAGCCAGCATAGGCAAATGAATTAAACGATAAAACTAAGGTTGCAACCATCAGAATGCCCAAAACACCAACTGTGGACAATAAATTGAAAATAGCAGTAGATCTAGCATCTGTTTCACCTCCAAACTCAAAGCTATAGCCTGGGGGCATCTGGGTTCGAAATTCTTCTAGGCGGGGTTGAAAGATAGCCAGAACCTGGGAGGGTAGAACACCTGCGGTGATAAAGGCCTGAACTGTATTGACTCTCTGCCCCTCTCTGCGAGCAATAGTAGCCGTGTCAGGTACTAATTGAATGGACCCTAAAGCAGTTAAAGGAATAGTCTGCCCCCTGCCCCCAACTAGATCTAAGGATTCAATAGTCTCTAACGAGCCTCGATCGGTAGCTGGCACTCTAACCCGCACCGGTAACTCTTCTGTGGTTTCTAAAATGGACCCACCGATCGATCCTTGAAGGTTGGCATCCAATTGGCGAGCAATTTGTGTTTTGTCGAGCCCTACTAAACGAGATTGATCTTCATCTAAGCTGAGTTCAAGTTTGGGTTGAGCCTCGGTTAAAGTAGAGCGGGTATGAGTAACATCAGGGATTTCAGCTAGGATCCCACGGACGTCATGACCTAGTTTTCGTAACGTGGTTAGATCAGGTCCGTACAATCGAAGTTCAATGGGAGCCTCAAAAGGAGGCCCTTGTTCTAATTGACGCACTAGAATTTGGGCTTGGGGAAATGCTTGATCCAGTTCTAGTTGAAGCATTTGAATCAGGGTTTGGCTACGGGTAGTATTCAACTGAACCAAAGCTTGGGCAAAATAGGGAGATTGCTCTGATCCAGCAAAGACATTGTAATAAAACCGGGGAGCGCCATTCCCCAAAAACCAGTGGATAGCTTCAACTTCAGGATGAGCAAGAATCTGATCACGGGCTGCTAAGACCAAGTGTTGAGTTTGATCGATGGCGGTTGAGTTAGGTAGCTCTAGCTCAATTTGAAACTGATCCCGACCGGAAGGGGGGAAAAACTGTTGGGGCAAGAGAGGTGCGACGGCAAATCCTGTGAGCGGTAAGACTAAACTTAAGGCCACACCTAGTAGGGGTTTTGAATAGGCTTTAGTTAGCGTCCATTGATACCACTGAGCCAGACGTGGAGAGTTTAGCCCAGTTTGCCACCAGGATTGAGCGATTACAGCTCCTCCCGATGGGGTTAAGCGGCCCACCAATGCAGGGATAACTGTTAATGATAAAAAGAGAGAGCTGGTGAGGGCTAGGATCACAGTAATGCCGATGGATCCCGTAAATTCTCCTACACCTCCTGGTGCTAGGGCAATTGGCAGAAAGGCCAGAACGGTTGTTAACGTAGAGGATAAGAGTGGAATCACTAAGTGTTGAGTACTATCTGTAACCGCTTGAGCTGGAGTTAGACCCTCTCTTAAACGAATTTGAATTTCATCAACAGCAATAATAGCATTATCAATTAGCAGGCCTAATGCAATCATGATGCCAGTGACAGACATCTGATGTAACGGGACCTGCAAAAGTGTCATGCCCCCAAAAACCATTAGGGTAGCTAGAGGTAAGGCTGAACCTACTATTAAAGCTGACTTCCAGCCCATAATGATTAGTGTGACACTAACAACTAAACTGGCACCAATGATTAAGTTACTGATCACCGTATTTAAACGAGCTTCCACATAGTGGCTCTGGTCGAGGATGATTTCAACGTTTAGACCTTGAGGTAATTGCTCTGTAAACTGGTGAAGACTCTCATGAGCAGAATTTGCCCATAGATCAATGCGTTCGTTCGATTCTATGGTGGCAGCTAAGACTATAGCAGGTTTACCCTTGATCAAAGCGAGTTCATCTAAAGGGGTTTTAATGCCTTTTTGGATCTGGGCGATATCGCCTAATAGGGTCAGGCTGGTCTCTGTTACTTGGATGGGAATGGTCCGAATCCGTTCTAGTGTTTTTAGCTCTCCTTCAATTTCAAATAATAAATTGTTTTCAGGACTGCGTAATTGACCTGCTGTGACTTTAGCATCGCTAAATTGGATCTGCTGAGCTAGTTGTTGCGGTGTTAATCCCAATTGAGCCAATTTTTCCGGTTGTATTTCAACAATGATTTCCTCTTCTGGTTCACCAAACAGGTCGATAGTTTCAGTTCCTGGAATTTGGCGGAGTTGATCTTGGAGGGTCTCGGCTTGGCGACGCAAAATAGCATAGTTAGGGGGTGAATTGAAGTCCCAGGTTAAGCCTAGAATTAATGCATTGGCTCGGGCTTTAGAGAGTTCAAATTCGGGGTCAGTTGCTTCTGCTGGTAACTGTGGAATGGTATCTGACATTTGATCTCGGACTTTTGACCAGGCCGTATCTACCGCTCGAACCGATTCTTTTAACTCCACTCCAACAACAGAGATGCCAAGGCGTGAAGTGGATTCTATGACATCGATCTCGTCTAGCTCAGCCAGTTCGTCCTCTAGTTTTTCAGTGATTAAAGATTCGACTCGCTCAGCACTGGCTCCAGGTAATAACGTCGTGATGGTGGCAAATCGGGCGGTCAACTCTGGATCTTCCATTCGGGGCAAGCTCAGAAATGAAGTTAAACCCCAAACTAGGATCAATACTAGGGTCAGAATTAATAACTGACTGTTTCGGTAAAACAAATTCAACATCTTGGCCCTCTATCGGCAAAATATGGGTTTGAAATTAGGATGCTGGCCGAACGCGTTGCCCTGTCACTATACGTTGGGTTCCATCAGTAATGACCTGATCACCAGGCTGAAGAGTACCCCGCACTAGGACTCGATGGCTATCTGTATGAAGGAGTTCTAGATCTTCTCGTTCAACTACATAGCTTGAACTAGAATCAGTTGCAACTAGAGTATAAGCTGACCATAAGCCTTCAACTCCTGGCACTAGGGCTTTTGTAGGTAACCAGTAGCCTGATTGATCAATCTGCTCTTCCGTTTCCAAGCGAACTCGTTGGCCCACATTAACCTGGGGTGAGGCTGGAAATTCAAGAATAGCTGTTAGGGTACGAGTAGTGGGATCTACTTCGGGTAAACGAGCAGTCAAGGTAGCTGGATAAGCCTGGTCTGCAATAATCAGAGTTTGGGCCGATCCCAACTCAAGAGAGGTAGCTACCGAAATGGGTAGACCCACATGAGCTTCAAACGTATCATCTTCAACAATTCGCAGGATGGATTGGCCTGAACTCACTACTGTACCCTCATCCACTCGACGAGCTGCAATTCGCCCAGAAAAGGGAGCTCTGAGTGTGCTTTTTGTAATGTCCACCTCAAGGCTAGCCAAACGGGCTTCTAGTTGAGCCACCTGGGCAGCTTGGGCTGTGAGCTGCTCTGGCCGAGTTCCCGCTAGCAATTCATCTAATTGACTTTGAGCTTCTTGAAGCTGGGCTGCTAAGGCTCTAGTTTCGGTTTCAGCTTCGTCAAGTTGTTCTCTTGCTAAGGCACCCTCTTGATACAGTTGGTCCCGCCGCGTTTGTCGGGTAGTTGCTAGAGATAATTGCTCCTGAAGGGTTTGAACTGAAGCCTCTGCGGCAGCAATGGTTTCGACCCTAGGACCCACTTCCAGTTCTTGGAGTTGAGCTTGGGCTTGTCTGATTTGTGCGAGTAATTGCTGCTTTTGAGTTTGCAATGTTCTTAAGTCAAGTGCCGCCAGACTATCCCCAGCCGTGACGCGATCTCCTTGATCAACCAAGAGTGACACGACTGTTCCTGCTCGTTCAAACCCTAGTTCACTAGTCTGCCGTGCCACAACCTCTCCGGTATACCATCGATTTACAGTATAAGAGGTTACAGGTTGTACCTCGGTGATCGTGACAGGTAGTACAGTCTCAGCTATATCATTGCCATGTGCTTGCCGCTTGAACCCTCCACTCATCAGCACTCCTGTAGCGACCAGAATAGTCCCTAGCCCAATCAGGATTGAACGATCTACAGTCGTAGGTGGCCTAAACTTAGGGTGCATAGGTAAATCTCCGTAGCCTAATCATGAATTCATCAACTAACTGAGACACTGTTTCTCTAGACAACTTTTCTTATACTAAACAAGTTGCATATGCATGATTTAACCTATAATAGGAAAAGGGTGTTGTCAAGAGAGGCTATGGCACTAGCACACGCAATCTTGGTGATTTTGAAAGAGGCTCCTCACAGTGGTTATGATTTGGCCAAATGTTTTGCCGAAAAAGGAGGAACGTCTCCTGTTGGTTGTTTTTGGCAAGCGAGTCAACAACAGATCTATCGAGAACTCAACAAAATGGAGCACGAAGGTTGGGTCGACGTTGAAACGATCATTCAAGAGGGCCGACCCAATAAAAAACTTTACCAGATCACAGCTTTAGGCCTTCAACAATTGCTGGAGTGGATGCAGGAACCTAGCGAACCAACGGCGATAAGAGAAGATCTACTAGTGAAACTATTAGGAGCACATTTGGTTGATCGGTTGCTGATTCAAACGGAAATCGAACGCCGTCGGCAGCTACATGTCAGTCAACTCCAAGCTTATCAGGTTCTTGAGCAGTCCTTTCAAGAACAGCAGCATCCTTCTCTTCAAGATCGGTTTCAATATATGACCTTGAGGCGAGGTATTCATTATGAAGCTGATTGGGTCGATTGGTGTGATGAAGCTTTAGAAGTTTTGAAGGATATGGCAGCGGATGACAGTTAATACCCACCGGCTTGACTTAGCTTTTGACTGGAGTATAGATCTTGTGACTTCAATCAGCCCGTAACCTCAATTTGATTTCAAGATAAACATATCTGCAAGATCAGAATCTAGGGATCTAATACGATCTGCTGACTTAAGGTTTGTTTCAAGTGAACCAGCAGTTACCATCTTTGGTGTTCTGATTGTTTGGGCTTGGTGTTAAAACAAGATTAAAATTTTGTCAGGTTTAATAATATCAGTATTTTAGGCTGAGAATCCTCTCAGTGACAATTCAGTTCAAACTTAAGTGTTATCAACAATTTTGCTTGACATAAACTAAGGCTTAGTTTTAACTTCAATTTAGTTCTCAAGTGTCAGGTAGGAAAATCCTGATATTCAGTTTGCTGCTATCTCTAAATCTTATGCTGTGAAGGGTCAAGGCTTACTTTTGATCCAGACAGTCATGAGATCAGGTGGGTTTCGAAAGATCAGACTACGTTTATATACTGAGGATAGATATGGCTTTATCTCGTTGGTGTGCAGCCTCAACGCTGTTTGTCTTGGTTGCTTTGATAGGGTGTGGCTCAGAAGGCACGGTAACTTCACTTTCAACTGAATCAAGTCTTTCTGATGTTCAATCGTCAGCTAATGGCGTTTTTTCATTGTCTGAACCTGTGGAAGCAACCGAGGCGGCTGGGTTAATTCAGATCAATATAGCTACTGAGCAGCCCTTGCCGGATACGTTATTCATTCAAGAGACAGCCTTTGTAGCTGCACCGATTGAGCTAGCGGATGGGTACCGATCTTATATTGCTAAGGCTGATTCAGCTTTGAACCCTCTGGCTGCCTTTTCTGAGCTTGAACTACCCGTCACCCAAGCCAACGTCACAGTTACTCCTACGACAACTACTGGTGATACAGCTAGTTTGATCTACCAAGGTGATAGCTCAGTTGTGACCTTTGCTGATTTTGTACTGGTTTTAGCCCTATCTAATCTTCCTCCTAACCAGAGAACCCCTGAAGCCATTGCTACCCAAGCTAATGATCTATTTGCTGCAGGTAATTTCACTAGTGAAGCCTTAGATCCAGTACCAACAGCAATGAATACAGATTTTGTATTAGGTGGTAGTGTGCCTGCGCCAGACTTGTTAGATGCGGCAGTAGTTTATGCGGCGACATTTTTACCCCCAGAGTTACGAACAGCGACTAACCTGGCGTTAACAGTAAATGCTCTAGTGCCTGGTGCTAATATCTCAGCAGAGTCTATTCAAGCGATCCCAGGTGTCACGTTACCCGGTGGTGTTACCTTAACTCCAGTAGTTGGCCCTATCACAGCGGGTGAAATCCAGATCTCAGTCCAGATTCCTCCTGCCGACCTTGAAACACCCGACTTTACGGTGGGTCCGGTTAACTTTATTCGCAGTGGTATTGAGGCCTTCCCTGGTTTTACCTCCTATGCGGCCGATCCAGCTGCTGCCTTTTTGACGGTTGAATTTGGACAATTGATGATTCCTGATGTCGATGATGCAACTTGTATAATCGTTCATGATCCAGGGACTAACCCACTAGTGCCAGCGAATCAGATTGCTACGTCTGCTGCTTGTGTACTCCAAAATGAAACCGTTAGTTTCGCCGCTGTTGCAACTGGAGACCAAGAAGTCCCTCCGATCTCAACCACAGGGGCCGGGAACATCACAGCTAGCTTTAACCCCGCTACTCTAGAACTGGATTTTGAAATTGCCTATACCTTAGGGGGCGATCCAACCAATGATGCTTTCTTGATGCACTTCCACGGGCCCGCACCAGCTGGTCAAAATGCACCGATCATTGTTAACCTCAACACGTTCCTACCTGCCAGCCCCAATAATCCTGACAATGGTGGTGGCGCTGATGGGAATGCGAATACCGCTAGCGGGATCACTGGAAGTGTCACCTTAACACCTGAACAAGCTGATTTTCTGCTCAATGGTCTAGTGTATCTGAACATTCATAGTGACACCTTTACTGCTGGCGAACTGCGGGCTCAGCTCATTCCTAATGTGACAGAACTGCCAACCGTAATCAATGTCACTATTACCAATGTCAATCCAACCGATGGAAACTTCTTGACTCCTGTTTTCCTGGCCACTCAGGACGGTATCTATGACATGTTTAGCCAAGGATCACCAGCCTCTTTAAGTGTAGAACGCGTGGCCGAAGATGGTACAACGGCTGACCGAATTCAAGCAGCCCTAAATTCGGGTGGAGTTCAAAGTGCGGTAGCGACTTCAGATGGTCCAGTGGCCCCCGGTGATTCACGTACTGTTCAATTTGTGGTGTCTAGTTCGAATCCCTTGACTCAATATCTAAGCTATATGTCTATGGTGATTCCTAGTAACGATGCCTTTATTGGAAACGATGATCCCTTAGCTATTGATCTATTCAATGGCAGCGACTTGATCACTCGAATCGGGGCTAACGCCTTTATGGTGCCAGGTTCTGGTGTGTGGGATGCCGGCACCGAAGTGAATGATGAAATACCTGAAAATACTGCCTTTTTAGGTCAAACAGTTCCAGACACAGGGACGGTAGAAAATGGGGTGGTAGAACTACATCCTGGATTCCAAGGATCGGTTGGGTTTGGTGGACCGATAGGCAACGTTTTACAAGCCTTTCCTGAGGGTGACTTTACTCGACCTAATGTGGATATGATGGCTATTCAGGTTACCAATGCGGTGACCAGCCCCGTGCCAGATTCCATTCCTCAATCGACTCCCTAGAGTCCAATACTACTTGAAGTCAGCAGATCCTCATTTCGGTGGGGATCTTTTTGGTGGTTTTGATCGGATCAGAACTAAGCTGATAAAATGACCTGACTAAGGCCTAAAATAGGGAAACTTAGCGACATCTCAATACCTACCTATGATGACGGATCAATCTTCAGAAGCTAAGCGGATCCATGTCTGGATTTCTGGGCAGGTTCAAGGTGTGGGCTATCGAGCTTATACAGAAATGATGGCTCAACGACTTGGGATCAAGGGTTGGGTACGCAATTTAGGCGATGGACGAGTGGAAGCTGTATTTGAAGGTTCAGGAGTAGCTGTTGATTCAATGGTGGATTGGTGCTATCAGGGCAGTCCTACAGCTCAAGTCAGCCATATTCAGATCAAATCTGAAGCTGTAGAAGGCTGGGACACCTTTGAAATTAGATCAACACAGCGGTGATTCACCAGAAGGTTTCATTTGTGGGCATACAATTAGATCAGGTTGTACCATTTGGACGCTGTTCCTCTGCTAACTCTAGCGCAGCAACCCTCTCCCTACCTTGATGATATGATCCCAAAACTTGATCAAAAGGGTATGATTGCCAGATAGTTCAAGTCAGTTATGAACTCCAGCGAGGTGGGAATAAAATGTTACAGATAGCTCGTAAACACTCCACTAGTTAAACTACCAGCCGGAATTCTGCTCTTGTGACTGGCCACCCTTTAACTCGAATGCAAGAGAGTAGATTTACAGTACACGTTGCTGGAAGGACCGGAGACTAAGTTAACTCACTAGAACTGATCAAGGATTAAGAGGCTATGAACTAAAGCTGCAATGAGTGCACAAAGAAATACAACTAGATTGATGATGTTTACAAAATTTGGACCAATCTGGTTATACAGCAGTGCTGTCACTAAAGCAGTTACAGTTATGGCACATCCTGCATATAGGAGATCATAACCTGCTATCTGATTAGCATCGTACCAAATCTTCTCACTAGCGAAGGTTTTAGGAACTCGGAATCCGTACCACTTGTTGGGAGGTACTTTTCGCAGAATGAGAGGAATACTTATGACTATGAACAACAACCCTGTCGTCAGCCAGAGGGGAAGTATATTCTCCACAGCTACATCCTCCAACACAATAAATGGAAAGTACTGGTCATTCCAGTATAGATGGGCAGTTAATCGTCTTCTTTGGGTCTAATTCAATGAACATTTGTAACAAATACCTGCTAATCTTTTGCAGTAGAGTAGAAGCACTAGCTAGATCAAGTTTAAAGGGCTGTAACAATGGCTCTATACCTTAGCCCTGAGCTTTGAGAACCTCTGTCACTAACTTTTCAGATCCAGTTCTGGTCGCGATTGGCCCATCACATTATTATCAAACCTAGAAGAGATCGAACGAGGCAATAACCCTCAGATCTGATAGCGACATGCCTGACCTCTGCAAGATAGCCGCTTCACCTCTTAAGGATGTCCTCGCAATCCCCTTCTATCTAGACTGGCATTTTCCTGAAAAACTTGAATAGCTCAATAAGCTTGGGTTGTTTGTCAGTCTCAGATCCTGTTTCTTTGAAAACTTGGAGAAAAGCTATGGTTGCTACTGCAGAACGACTAACTTCTGAACAAAAGTTAGCTCAAGCCAATTGTACTGAGTGTTTAACTCGGGATTGCCCCATGTCGGGCCTGTTAAATTTTCCTGTAGCGCTTTGTAATACCTTCCGGACCGCAAATTGTGCCTTTTGTGCCAAAAAAGACTGTGTCATGAATGGTCGTTTGAATGCTCCTGTGATGGATTGCAATGATTTCTCTTTTTTAACTAGTCCAGCTTGATATCTGACTGCAAATCAGAGCATGGAGGAGCTAGCCAGGTTACCTTAGTTCAAGGACTAGGATCAGCTCCTCTGAAGAATTTCTTGATCCAGTTCAATCCAGTTCTACAAATAATTCATTAACCTTTGGTTCATCATACAAATGCTTAGGGATCTTAGGTCAACTCCACTGAAGCTAGTGTGACCTCATAGAGATTGGGGGCTGATAGAGTAGTGATTAGTTTCTGATCTGGCCAGCGGAGGGTAAACCTAAGTGGTACGAGCACTATCTGAAATCCTGACTTTGGCGGAGTTTTTACAGTTACCAGATACGAAACCTGCCAGCGAGTACATTGATGGCCACATTATTCAAAAACCGATGCCCCAAGGGAAACATAGCGTCATTCAAGGAGAACTGGTGCCTGCTATCAATAGAGTCGTTAAGTCTAAGCGTATTGCTCGTGCATTTCCTGAGCTACGCTGTACCTTTGGAGGGCGTTCAACGGTTCCTGATATTGCCGTTTTTCTTTGGAATCGAATCCCTCGTGATGATCGTGGGGAGGTTGCCAACATGTTTCCTGCTGCACCAGATTGGACCATTGAAATCCTCTCTCCTGATCAGAGCCAAACAAAAGTAACGAAGAGTATTCTTCACTGTCTACATCACGGAGCCGAAGTGGGTTGGTTAATTGATCCGAGTGAACAAACTGTATTGATCTATCGTCCTAAACAAGAACCTGTAGTATTAGATGAGCCAGCTGAAATTGTTCTAGTACCCTCTTTTGCAAGTGAATTACAGCTTACGATCAAAGAGTTGTTTGCTTGGCTACTGGAGTAAAGCTTGAGTAGAGGCCCTTGAAGCAACTACTTGAATTCCTCTTCAATCAGGCCTGAAGCTAGACAAGATCATTACCGTGCAGCACCCTATAATAGACCGTCTCTGCCCACAGGATCCTAGCCTCAACCCCAGGCCACCCGACAGCTGCAGCAGGATCCTATCCCTCCGGATCCTTTGCCCGATTGGGAATATCGCAATATTCCAACTAATCTTGAGGATATTCCAACTAATCTTGAGGATATTCCAACTAATCTTGAGGATATTCTAACTAATCTTGGAGATATTCCAACTAATCTTGGGGATATTCCCAAGCCGACTGAGCCGATCCCGAGGAATCGTGGGGATATTCCCAAGCCGACTGGCACAATTCCCAAGCCGACTGGCGATAGGCCAAAGACTATTGAGCGGATCCCAAGGCATAGTCCTAATCAGACGCAGCGGATCCGGAGATTTTGGTTCAATTTATCAACACTAGCACGACTCAAAGAAGATGCTACTCGCATCAGCCCAATGGTTAGGTCATCAAAACAGTGAAAC
>CAYSWV010000004.1:151634-152828 GCA_964434865.1 uncultured bacterium | reverse complement strand
ACCTTGAAGTAGGCTGTGTTGAATTTGAGGCACTGGTTTTTGCACGATCGTTCTATCGATCCATTCGCTTGCAGGATCAGTCTCGGCCAACTGTAGAAACTCCTGCAGAGAGAGCTGTTTCTTTGGGGATTGAATTGTTGTCGTCATTGTGTTGACCTCTCCACCAAAAAAGTCGCTTGAAGTTTAAAGTCGCTAGAAGTTGGATTCTACTAGTTCTGGTGTTTTTACAGCCTCAGGTTCGGGAGTGCTATCAATAATATGGATGTCTTTAGGCCACTGAGCTAGTGTTTCTTGATAGTCAACTTGTTCATCGATCCAATCGGCCATCTCACGCATGTAAAGGGCCACGTGAGGAGCATAATAATGAACAATATGGTCTTGGCCTTTAGCAGCTAATCGTTCTAGCACCTGGGGATGATTGGCATACTCTAGGCTCTCAAAATCATGAGGCTGATCAAGACCCAATTCAGACATTTTCCTGAAGACAAAATCTAGCTTTAACCCAGTTGTGGGACAAGATTGGTCCTCAGAGAGCCGTATTGCTTCTCGATAAACAGCCCGAGACGAACTTTTCCAGGTCCCACGATAGATGTGCTGGCGTAAGCGGTATTCATCTAGATCTAATGCTTCGCGGACCAACAATCCACAATTACATCGGGCACTATCATTCCATTTGTACTCCAGGTCAAAGGCAAGGATATGCTGAGCCTCAAGCCGACGGGCTGTTTGCCGTAATAACCCTGATAGCCGACGATTGGGGGTCATGAAGTCCTCCCTGAACCCATTAAAGAAAGTTGCTCTAACCATACTCTGACTGAGTAGGCAACAGCAAGATATTTAACAAAGTGTTGATTTTTATCAAGACCGGTTGATTCGATCAGACCTACAACATATTTTAAATCTCAAGTCAAAAAAGTATTCAATTCGTCTACTTTTAACTAAACCAGACTCTTCAAGTAGGAGTCGTCAACTGAATACGCAAGATCATCATTGAACTAACCGAAGCTGAGCTGCAAGAACTCCGACACGGTACTAAGCATCATCACTGACTCGCCAACCAAAAATAGCTATGATCAATAGTGTCCAACCTAATAAGCCTAAGCCAGTTCCTAAAATAGCCCAAACCGCCACTACCCCCCGTTGAGATAAAATGGATTCACCCCGATCCAAGGCACTCATAATCAGGAGTTGCCT
>CAYSWV010000004.1:80151-151534 GCA_964434865.1 uncultured bacterium | reverse complement strand
ATAGTGGTAGTAATATACCCTCAACAGGTAGACCGGCCTTAAACATAGGGTGATCTTAGTAAGGTGATCGCAGTGCAGCAACCGCTTTTATCGGTGCAAAAATTGGGCCGTCGAGTATCTGGACGCTGGCTATGGCGAGACATTAGCTTTGATTTGTTTGAGCATGACTGCGTGGGTTTGGTTGCTCCTTCGGGGACTGGTAAGACACTTTTGATGCGCAACCTCATCCTCCTTGATCCGATTCAGCAAGGGTCCATTATTTTTCAAGGCCGATCTTTGGCTGATTGGACTTTACCCACCTATCGAACGCACATCATGTATCTACCCCAGAGAGCAACTGCTTTTGAAGGTAGTGTCTTAGACAATTTACAACAAGTGTTCAAATTGAAGGTTTATCAGCATCTCGATTTTGATCGTGATCAAATTGAACATTGGCTCTACCAACTAGGCCGTGACCTGGACTATCTTAACTTACCAGCCTCTCAGCTCTCGGGTGGTGAGATTCAACTTCTAGCTTTACTACGATCCCTGCAGTTAAATCCTCAAATACTGTTATTAGATGAACCCACGTCCTCACTGGATGGGGACACGGTATCAAGAGTTGAAAGTCTGATCAAAACCTGGTTACGCCAACCTGAGCGGGCTTGTCTAGTTACGAGCCATGATGATCAACAAATTCATCGATTGACCAACCGCAAATTGCAGTTAGAGGCTTTTATGTGATGGAGACCCGTTATCTACCGATTAACTTTACCCAATTGGGCTTGGCTGCTGGGCTCATCCTGATCAATATCGGCTTATCAGTAGGGTTTAGGCTAGGTCTGGAACGATCGTTGCTGATCGCGTCTCTGCGGATGGTGGTTCAGTTGTTACTGATAGGGTTTGTCCTAGAGTGGCTATTTACCCAGGATCAGCCGTTAGTGATTTTACTCATTGCTCTGGTGATGGCTAGTGTGGCTGGTATTGCCGCTGTCAACCGAACCACCTCCCGCTTTCCGGGCATTTACTGGAATAGTCTTTTGTCGGTTCTGGCAGCTTCAGGTCTAATTACGGGCTTGGCTGTCAAAGGGATTCTTCAGTTGCAACCCTGGTACGATCCTCAATATTTGATTCCACTACTAGGAATGGTTCTGGGGAATACATTGAATGGTATTTCCTTAAGTCTCGATCGATTTATGGAAGGTCTGATCAGGCATAAGGAGTCTATTGAAACTCTCTTGGCCTTAGGAGCTAATCGTTGGGAGGCTAGTCACCGTCAAGTGCGGGAAGCCATTCGTGTGGGCATGATCCCAACCATAAATTCGATGATGGTCATGGGTTTGGTCAGTTTACCTGGAATGATGACTGGGCAAATATTAGCAGGAGCCAATCCTATTGATGCCGTCCGCTATCAGATCCTGATCGTCTTTATGATCGCAGCAGGGACAGCTCTTGGCATCATGGGTGTGGTTTTTCTGGCCTTTAATCGATTACTCAGCGCCAATCATCAACTGCGTTTAGACGCCCTGCAAACACAAGACCTTTAACATCAGAGGGAAGGAGATGGCTCTCGGCGGAACACCAATTGTTTGAAGACATCAGCCTTAGTACATTTCCAGTAATCAATTTGGGATTGGAGTAAACCAGCTTCATTGACTCGAAATTCAGACCACCCATCCACTCGAAAAGCAGGGTGCCAAGGTAATACGGGTACCGTCCAACTTAAGGTCCACTGGGTTTGAATCTGATCATCAGCTGTCGCTGTAATTTCGTGCAAATCAAGTTTAAGATTTTTAAACCATTGATCAAACCAGCAGATCATAGCTTGAAATTTTTGCTGGCCCCTGATTTCTGTCATAGGGTCCCGAAAGTAGAAGTCTGCTGCATAGAGTTCATAGCGTTGATCATAAGGAAAATGAGCATAGTCTTCTTTAATAGCTTGTATCAGCACTTCCAGATTTGAGTCAACTTGGGGGTCAACTTGAGAGTCAACCTTTTGAGAGTCAACCTTTTGAGAGTCAACCTTTTGAGAGTCAACCATCTGATCCTCCTACCACTCGGGGATAATAAGCTAAAAGTTGTTGAGCCTTATGCTCTTTGGCTGCATTCATAAAAGCACTAAAAATACGCTTATGTTCAGGCTCAAGTGCAGAAAACTCAGGATGCCATTGAATGCCGAGGGCCCAGGGGTGAGTTAAATGTTCAATCGATTCAATCAGATCGTCATCGGAGTAGGCTGCCACACGCCAGCCCAATGGAACGGCTTGGACACCTTGATGATGCCAGGACACCACAGAGAACTCAGTGACTTGGGTTATATCGGCCAGATGCGTGTTAGGGATCACTTTGACGGTATGTCGGGTTTGGGAAAGATCATCCTGTTTAAAATGATCAACTTGCCCAAAGGTATCTGGCAGGTGAGGGTAAAGAGTCCCACCTGAGATCACATTCAATATCTGCATCCCCCGACAAATTCCTAAAATGGGGACGTCGGCTTTCAAGGCTAGTTGAGCTAACTTAAGTTCAAACTCATCTCGCTCATTACAAACATAGCGGATCTTAGGATGGGTTTGATCTCCCCCATAAACCTGAGGATTAATATCCCCACCTCCAGATAAAACCAGGCCATCCAAAGCCGCTAACAACGCTTCAATCTGAGTTTCACCAGGCGTTAGCAGGATCGGAACTCCACCTTCAGCTCGGAGGGCTTGGAGATAGTTTGCGGGTATCCGATACGTATCGCGTTTATCCCGATGGCGGGCTGTAATCCCGATAATGGGTGGGGAAGGGTTCATTGTGTTACTGTCTAGAGTTCCATACAAGCTAGCAAGTTGCAGCCGGGGCAAAGTCAGTGCTCACTATCATAGCTACATTAATAAGGATTTGTTAACGGCTTCCTCTAGAGCAGTGGCTCGATGCATCAGGAGGTGATGAGGTGGGATTAGATCTAAGACTTCTAAAGAGGCTAGACGCTTTTTCGTTTGACCTGCGGCGCCCACAATAAAGACATGACGACCTTTCTCCACAGCTTCTTGTACCGCATTTTCTAAAGCTAAAGAGGCGGTTACCCCCAAATGAGGCACTTCACTCAAATCAAAAACAATAGCATCACATTCTCCAATGGCATTGTGCTCTCGCGAAATCGCTTTAGCGACACCAAAGATCATAGGTCCACTCAGTTGAAATAGAAGCACTCGACCTTGGCCTTGATCGAGCCAGTATTTTTCATCAGGTGTCAGCACAATTGAATCATCAGCATCGGTAATGGCTTTTATAGCATTAGTCTGTAAGGCACTCATTCGCTCAATGGTAAGAATATTAGCGACAAAGACTCCGATCCCCACTGCAGCAATCAAATCCACAAACACGGTCAAGGCAATGACGCCGTACATGATCATGGCCCCTTTGGTGGAGAGCTGATGAGCTCGCTTCAAAAAACTCCAATCGATAATATCAATCCCAACTTTCAGGGCAATGCCTGCCAAAACGGCCAGAGGGATCAGAGCAGCCAACTTAGCAGCACCCAAAATGACAATCAGTAACACGCTGGATCGGATCAACCCTGACAAGGCCGTTTGCCCACCAGCTTGAATGTTGACTACCGTGCCCATCGTGGCTCCAGCTCCGGCAATGCCACCAAATAAACCTGACATTAGGTTGCCTAGTCCTTGCCCAATTAATTCTTTGTTGGAATCATGTTCAGTTCGGGTGAGGCTATCTGCGATGACTGAGGTTAGCAAGGCATCAATACACCCCAGCAAAGCCAGAACCAAGGCATCTGCAATCATGAGTTGTAGTTGATCCCATTCAAAAGTTGGGATTTGTAAAGTGGGAAAGCCAACAGGAATATCACCAATCCGGCGCAGCTCTAGATCAGTAAAGAGGCTTAAAGACAACAGGGTCCCTACAACTAGAGCAATCAACTGTGGCGGAACCACTCGTTTCACCGCTATTGGAGTCAGGGCAATGATGACAACGGATAAAAGAGCCAGCAGAGTCTCTGCCCATTGAATATTGGCTAAAAGATCCGGTAATGCCTGTAAAGTTCCAATGACACCTCCTGGTGGACTGGCTTGCCCTAAAAACGGAGCCATTTGAAGAATAATCAGAATCAGCCCAATCCCTGACATAAATCCTGAAATGACGGTGTAAGGCATCATAGTGATGAATTTACCCAACCTCAGGAAACCCAAGATCATTTGAAAGATCCCGGCTAGCATCACGACAGTAAAGGCCATCACTAGACCTTGATCGGGATTTGCAGCTGTTAAATTTGCAATCACAGCTGTTACCACAACGGTCATGGGACCTGTAGGTTCTGAAATGAGGGTAGGTGTCCCTCCAAATAAAGCGGCAAAAAAGCCAACTAAAACAGCTCCCCAGAGTCCCGCTGCCGCCCCTGCCCCCGAAGCTACACCAAAAGTTAAAGCCAACGGCAATGCAATGACAGCCGCAGTAACACCCCCAAATAGATCACCACGAAGATTGCGAAAATGGATAGTATTTAATAGTTGCATGACTCGACCCGATAAATGGATCAGTCTCCACCCACAGACTGTGAACTACGATGGAGTGAGACTGGTATCAAAACGTCAAACCTAAATCTATATCTGTAAATAAAAGCATTACCTAAACCTAATCACACTTTGAGTCTTACGTCATCTTGATAGTTGATAGAAGCTGCCTCAACCACTCAAGATATTTCTTCAAATCACTCATTTACTAATGACCCATAGTATAGTTAGGAGTGACTAGTTCTAGATTCGATCTGTTGAAATCATCCAGTTTACCAACTTGTTTCGGCACTTTGGATCAAGGTCAAAGAGACAACTTATGTTGAATGACAGGAGTTCTAATGAGAGTACTCATAGTAGGTTTGCTTGGATCAGGTTTGATAGCAGGTGTAGCATGGCCTCTTTCAGCTCAAACTGTTGTTATTTCAAGAGCTGAAGGTAACTTTAATGCTCCTGCTAAGGCAAAAAATTTAGCTCGCCAAGCTGCCGAGATCACTAACGGGGGCCTACAGGTTTACCAAGCTGAAGCAGCTATGCACGAACCTGCCTTTGATGCTCCATTTGTAGAAGAGGAGGATCACTGGGTATTCACCATTGAGGGTGGTTCGCCTGGATTTGAAGTTCCTACCATCCGTACAGTAGTTCGGGTTGATAAGGACAGTTTCGAGACAGCCGTACTTTCCAACGACGAGATCTAACTCCCAGGTTGCATTGAAGATTTGCATTGAACAAATGACACTCGGGGATCCGGCTTGAAGTGTTGAGGGTAATTTCCTCCGGTCTGACCACTGGAGCTGAATCGGGTCCCCCTTCCTGACTAATCCCGTCTCAACCTAATCTGGTTCATCTGGATCCTAATCTGGCCCGTTGTTAGGCCTATCTGAAGATATTTGTCAACTGATTAGTCTGTCTTATAGTAACTTTTAGTAACTTTTGTGTCATTGAATCAGAAGCAGATAAGACTTCAACAAATGCGAGGAAGCTGTTCACCACTAAGTAAATCAAGAATCCGTTCAACCTTCATGGCATTAGTTAGAGTAACTATACCTTGCCCTTGCTGTTTAATAGTACCAATCTGGCAGGCTTGGTGAAACCCTGAATCTCGCATTACTTCTATGGCTTTGTCAGTTTGTTCCGATGGAATAATAGCAACAAATCTACCTTCATTGGCTACATACAACGGATCAAGACCCAACAATTCACAGGCACCCTGAACATCCTCTGAAATAGGAATACTCGAATCAACAATCCCTAACGTTAAGGAAGCTGCTGTTGCAATTTCATTCAAAGCACTGGACAAACCACCTCGAGTTAGATCTCGTAACATATGAATGTCGATCCCTGCAGCCAACAGAGCTAACACCACATCATTTAAGGGCGTTGTATCACTCTCAAGACTAGTTTCAAAGTCTAAACCTTCCCGAGCCGACAGAATGGCAATACCGTGCCGACCCAAATCACCGTTAACTAAAATGGCATCTCCAACCTGAACTGAAGCAGGATGAATGAGCAAATCATGGTCTATCAGGCCAATCCCAGCAGTATTGATAAAGATCCCATCTCCTTTGCCGCGATCGACAACTTTAGTATCTCCGGTTACAATCTTGACTCCTGCTTGCTGAGCAGCCTGCTGCATCGATTGAACGACCTGCCACAGAGTAGTCATCGGTAATCCTTCTTCAAGGATAAAACCAGCGCTGAGGTAGAGGGGACGCGATCCTGCCATGGCTAGATCATTGACAGTGCCATTCACAGCTAGATCACCGATGGTGCCACCAGGAAAGATTAATGGTTTTACAACATAAGAGTCGGTTGTGAAGGCAATCTGACCTGCTAAGGCATCTAAAACAATAGCATCATGTTGAACAGCCAAAGATCCACCAAAAGTAGATAGAAACACCTGATCAATCAATTGGTGCATCAGTCGACCCCCGCCCCCGTGAGCTAGGAGCACGGTAGGATGCTCTTGGAGGGGTAGAGGACAGGTTAGATCAAGCATAGGTAGGTTGACGATAGCGGTAGTAAGCAGCACAAGCCCCTTCAGAGGAGACCATAGGTGCACCTAGAGGGTGATCAGGGGTACAGCGGGTCCCAAAGGCCGGACATTGAGCAGGCTTTAAGGTTCCTTGTAAGATCTTGCCACTCATACACTCTGAGTCCCTTGTGGGGGTAGGTAAGGGGAGCTGGGCGGCAAATTGTTGCTGAGCATCAAAGGCCTGATAGCGATCTCGTAATTGGAGGCCACTATTGGGAATCCAACCTAACCCCCGCCACCGCTGAGTTACTACGGTAAATACATCCTGGATCAACGCTTTAGCTTGGGGATTGCCGTCAGGACGCACAGAGCGAGTATAGTGGTTGTCAACGTTGGCTTCACCTGCTGCTAACTGTTGGACACAGTGATAAATCCCCTGCAGGATGTCTAGTGGTTCAAACCCGGTCACTACGATAGGAACGTTATAGTGAGCTGCAATGGGACAGTAGTCCTGATAACCCATAACTGTACATACATGCCCCGCCGCTAAAAACCCTTGTATCTGGCAGTCAGGATCACTCAAGATCGCTTCCATAGCAGGGGGTACTAGTACATGAGATACCAACATTGAGAAATTAGTGAGATGCTGCTTGGCTGCTTGCACAATGGTCATTGCTGTGGCGGGTGCCGTGGTTTCAAACCCTACCCCTAAAAACACTACCTGTTGATCAGGATGCTGCTGGGCTAATTTCAGACAATCTAAGGGAGAGTAGACCATACGAATATCTGCCCCTTCAGCTTTGCAAGTCAGCAGATTGGTTTGGGTACCTGGAACTCGCAACATATCACCAAATGAGCACAAGATCACGTGAGGCAGAGTCGCCAAGGCAATGGCCTGATCAATAATTTCAATAGGCGTTACGCACACAGGGCAGCCTGGACCGTGAATCAGCGTCAGTGTTTCCGGTAAGAGCTGATCAATGCCATACTTCACAATCGCGTGGGTCTGCCCGCCACAAATCTCCATCAGGGTGTAGGGCTGAGTGACTACTGATTTGATCTCGCGAGCTAATCGCTGAACTAGATCGGCATTGCGAAATTCATTAAGATATTTCACCACCTATCGCCTCCAAATCTTGTAACGTTTGCATGGCTTCAGCTTCATCTAATCTGGCAATAGCTAGCCCAGCATGAACAATCACATAATCACCGATCTCAGCTTCGGGAACACAGGCAAGGTTAACCTCTTTAACAATCCCACCAAAGTTGATCTTGCCAGTCCGATCTAGATCATCTCCCCAAATAGTTGAAATTTGACCAGGAATAGCTAAACACATAGTGCCCCTTTGGTAACAACTGGTTGTCAGTCTAGTTTAGTCTTTCTAAAGTGTCGGATCTGGGGGCAGCTGTTTTAACGCAGCAAGAGCTTGCCCTACCGCAATCCCACCATCATTGGGTGGACTCTTTTGAGGCCAAAGGGCACCCATACCTGCAGCTTGTAAACGCCGACTGGAGTGTTCCAGCAAATAACGATTCTGAAAGCAGCCACCGGTGAGGATGATCTGTGTCTGTTGTTGTTGTTGGGCCATGGTTACAATGATCTCAGCTAGGGTGTTGTGAAACTGGGCACTGATCTGAGCGGGAGGTACACCAGCTTTGATATCCTCTAGGATAGCCAGCACCATCGGCTGCCAACCAATAGTTGATGCGATGGTAAAAGGATAACTATTGTCAGTTGTGATCGTGTGTGCCAGGGCTTCTAACCTCATCGCTGCTTGACCTTCAAAGGTACAGACCTGTTGAACTCCGATCAAAGACGCTACTGCATCGAACAATCGACCGACACTAGAGGTTAAAGGACAGTTGAGTGCTCTTCGCAACTGCTTGGTAAGGATGGCTTGGTCTTGTTGAGTGAAGCTCTGGATGGTAGGGAGAAAATTCAGATCCCATAGGGTGTCACCCAAAAGTACCCAAAGCACACCTAGCGCACTACGGCAAGGCTGCTTGATGGCTCGCTCGGCTCCAGGTAATGGAAAAGGATCAAAATGATAGATTCGCTGCCAGTTTGTTTCATTAACAGCTAGACACTCACCGCCCCACAGCGTGACGACACCTCCTATTGATCCCCATCCAGAGCCATCCCAAGCTATTCCCAAACAAGGCGGATCTAATGTCTTTTCTGCCATGGTTGCGAGCACGTGGGCTAGATGATGCTGGACTTTGACTAAAGGGATCTGGAGTTGCTGGCTCAGTTTAGCGGCATAATGACTGGACTGATAATCAGGATGAGCATCACAAGCGATCACATCTGGTTGAAAGCCATATAGATCACTTAAACTAGTCACTGTTTGTTGGAAGTTCTGAAAGGCTGCCAATGTGGTGAGATCACCTAGATGATGACTTAAAATAATGCGCCCCTCAAACGCAAGAGCAATGGTATTTTTTAAATGGGATCCTACTGCCAACACATTGCGATCGGTCTCTATGGAGTAGTAAGCTACAGGGGTCGGCGCGTAACCTCTTGCCCGTCTCAAGATCACAGGTTTGTTAGCTTGAATCTGCACAATTGAATCATCTACAGAGCGAGCAATGGGACGATTGTGTACCAAAAATCGATCAGCCAAGGTAGTCAAGTTTTTCAAGGCTATCTGGGGATCAATACAGATCGGTTCGTCAGAGCCATTGCCACTCGTGGCTACAATGGGAAACTCTAGCTCCTGTAATAAGAGATGATGTAAGGGGGTGTAAGGTAACATAACTCCTAAAGTTGAAAACCCAGGAGCTACAGCGGTGCAGGGACTATGTCTGCTGTTATTGGGAGCAAAATGTCGCGCGACTAGAACAATAGGAGCTTGAGGTGATGTGAGTAAATCCGCCTCTTGATCGGTAACTATGCAGTCCAACTTAAGTGTTTCTAAAGAGGGATACATCACCGCAAAGGGTTTGTCTGGCCGTTGCTTTCGTTGTCGTAAGGTCTGAACAGCGGTATTGTTTCGCGCATCTACCATGAGATGAAAACCTCCCAGCCCTTGTAGAGCCAAGACTTGACCGCCTCGAATACTATCTGCAGCCTGGGTTAGGGCTTGATCAAACTTAGAGAGAACCTCTCCTGTAGCATCCCAAAGTTCCAGATGTGGGCCACAAGCCGGGCAAGCTATGGGCTGGGCATGGAAACGTCGATCGGTAGGATTCTCATATTCTGCCTGACATGCGGAGCACAGTTCAAACCCTCTCATCGTAGTAAGGGGACGATCATAAGGTAACCCTTGGATGAAAGTAAAGCGAGGTCCACAGTGGGTACAGTTAGTAAAGGGGTAGTGGTAACGACGATTTTCAGGATTATAGATCTCTGCTAAACAGGCTAGACAGATAGCAAGATCAGGTAAAACGGATACCGATTTAGCGCCTCCGCCTAACTGAGAAGAGGCTCGAATTTCAAATGAGAGGTAACCCATAGGGAATTCGAGAGTCTCTTGGCTGCTCTCTATGTAAGCCATAGTTGGTTTTTCTCGATGCCAGCGTTGTTGAAAAGCTTGCACATTTTCAATGTGACCTTCAACTTCGATCACAACCCCTTGTGATGTATTCTGGATCCAACCTTGCAGGTGCAGATCTTGTGCTAAGCGATAAATAAAGGGCCGAAACCCAACACCCTGAACGGCTCCTTGCACTTTTAGGATCAGGCGCTGAGTTGTAGTCACTTTTATCCGTGAGTCACTGCTCATGACACGTGGGTAGTAACTCCTGCTGTCAAAATCTGATACCATTGGTCCATCCCTTTACCTGTACGGGCAGACACCTCCAAGATCCGGGCTTGTGGTGCTATTTGCCGGATATTGTTCAGAGCGCTCTCTCGGTCAAAGTCTACAGCTGTTGCCAGGTCACACTTACTCACCATCACCCAATGAGCACTTTTAAAGGTTGTGGGATACTTCAACGGTTTATCTTCACCTTCAGTGACCGAAAAGAGGACAACTCGCCAGGTTTCCCCCAGATCATAAGCAGCAGGACAAACCAAGTTGCCAACATTTTCAATGATCAGAAGCTTGATCCCTTCCCATCGTAGTTGAGATAACGATTGGTACACCATGTCAGCATCTAGATGGCAAACCGTCCCTGTTGTAACCTGAACTACTTGAGCCCCCGATCGCCTGAGCCGCTGGGCATCATTATCAGTGGCTAAATCTCCAACAATGACTGCGGCTGTATGGGGATGGTCCCACTCTCCGAGTGTTCGCTCAATTAGAGTGGTTTTCCCGGCACCTGGTGAGGACAAGACATTGAGGACGACTAGACCTTTAGCGGCAAAAAACTCCCGATTGCGTTGAGCTTGCTGGTCATTTTTAGAGAGGACGGATTCCTTGATCAGGAGAGTTTGAGCCTGGCTATGGGAATGGCTATGATCAGGAGGGTGGCTACTACCTTCACTTTGAGTATGGGGCAAGTTAAATTTGAGTGGATGAGAATGGATACTCACCTGACCCCCATCAGCACAACCACAGTCTGTGCACATTAAACCACCTCCAGAGATGTTAGTTGCAGTTCTCTACCTTGCTTCAAGGTTTGGCTTAGCGTGCCACAATTCGGGCACTCATAGATCCAATCGCTAGGGCTAAAGTCTCGAGTACAGGTTTCACAGTGACAGATGGCAGGTAAGCGTTCAATCGTCAATGTGGCCTGACTGGCTAGAGTTCCTGATCGACACGCTTCAAAAGCAAAGGCTAACGCCTCAGGGACTACCCCTGACAAATCCCCCACGGCTAGCTTAATCTCTCTGATCTGAGTTGCTTCAGCTTCATGGGCTTTCGTTAGGGCTAACTCTAGAATCGATTCAATCATGCTTAGTTCGTGCAAAGCTAGTCCTCCTAGGATGTTAGGTGGGCCATTTCCCAAGTGGGATGATAACTTTGAATAGATTTTATGTATTGAGCCCGTTCAAAAGCCGATTCATCTGGGCAATGGAGCTGGCTCATACTCCCAATCATCTGTTGGACTGATTCGTACTCGTGCTCTTCCATCCAGCTACACATCTCCTGCTCGATCACGCGGATATAGTCAACC
Organism: uncultured bacterium; assembly: GCA_964434865.1. Classification (GTDB taxonomy): domain Bacteria; phylum Cyanobacteriota; class Cyanobacteriia; order Thermostichales; family Thermostichaceae; genus CAYSWV01. The sequence continues at coordinate 140,005 of CAYSWV010000004.1, read as the reverse complement.
CCTTTGCGCAACAAAATCGAACACAGTTGTGTGACTTTAGCGCCTGCCATCAACATTTTCAATGCATCGGTTCCTTTTTGAATACCGCTAGTCGCTGCCATATCAGCTTGAATGCGACCATAGAGAAGGGCGATCCAGCGCATGGGTAGACGGGTTTCCTGATCACTACTCAGCACCAGGTGAGGATACACTTCCAAATGCTCTAGATCAATATCGGGCTGGTAAAAGCGGTTAAACAACACCAGGGCATTCGCTCCAGCCTGATCTAAACGCTTAGCTACATTGGCCATGTTACTGAAAAAGGGACTGAGCTTGATAGCTACAGGAATCGTAACCTCAGCCCGGACTTCCTGCAAAATGGCTAGATAGTTATCCTCGACTTCGGCTCCAGAGACATCAGGATCAGTTGGCACGTAGTAAATGTTAAGTTCAATCGCATCTGCACCGGCTGCTTGCATGAGGCGGGCATATTCGATCCAGCCACCTGGTGTGTACCCGTTCAAGCTTGCAATGATTGGGATCTGAGTGGCTGCCTTGGCGTTGCTGATGTGCTCAAGATAAAATTCTGGACCGACAGCAAAGGTATCAGGTTCTGGAAAATAAGTGAGGGCTTCAGCAAAGCTTTCGGTGCCATAGGTCAAATGGTGGTGTAATTCAAACTTCTCTTTGACTAGCTGTTCTTCAAATAAAGAATGCAAGATCACGGCTCCTGCCCCTGCATCTTCCATCCGCCTGATATTATCGAGGTTTTCACTCAATGGGGCCGAGGCTGAGGGGACTAAGGGTGATCGGAGATTTAAGCCGAGGTAAGTAGTAGATAGATTGACCATAATGGTATGCCAAGCGTCAACAGTAGAAGAAACCAAGATTGCAGTAGTTATCTAGCTAGGTGGAGGCACCCCCATTGCCACCTGTGTTGTGACCTGAGTGATCTTCAAAACCCCGATCCGCCATGTAACGATACCACTCATAGCGCTGAGTGACATCGGCCTGAGCCTCTTGTAGGAGGTGCTTAGCTGCGTCTGGTTTCGTTTTGAGCAACATTTTGAAGCGGTTCTCTTCATACATACTTTGGGAGACCGGTACCCGAGGTTTACCACTATCCAGATGCAGTGGATTTTGTCCTGTTGCTAATAGGGCTGGATTATACCGATAGAGCAACCAGCGGCCACTATCAACGATACTCTTCTGATGCCGCATCGCAGTAGTCATATTGATCCCATGAGCAATACAGTGGCTATAAGCCAAGATCAACGAAGGTCCTTCATAGGCTTCCGCTTCCATAAAAGCTTTGAGCGTATGTTCATCTTTAGCCCCCATAGCAACACTCGCCACATAAACGTGACCATACGTCATAGCAATGGCTCCAAGATCTTTTTTCCTAGCCGGCTTACCACCAGCGGCAAACTTGGCTACCGCAGCCCGGGGCGTGGACTTGGAAGACTGTCCCCCGGTATTCGAGTAAACTTCGGTATCTAGCACTAGCACATTGACATTATGGCCACTAGCAATCACATGATCTAGCCCCCCAAAGCCAATATCGTAAGCCCACCCATCACCACCAATAATCCAGACACTTTTTTTCACTAGATAATCAGCTAACGACCGTAGATTTTGCAAGATTAGAGATTGATCGGAAGGTTGAGCCAGTAAGTCATCTAGCTTTTGTTTAAGGTGTTCAACACGTTGTCGCTGTTCCCAAATATCAGCTTCGCTATGTTGTTCAGCGCTGAGGATATCGGTCACTAAGGTCTCACCAATCTCAGCGGCTGATCGTCGTAGTAACTCGGTAGCGATAGCACCATGCTGATCAAGTGCCATCCGGAATCCCAACCCAAACTCGGCATTGTCTTCAAACAAACTATTCGACCAAGCCGGCCCCCGGCCCTCTGCATTTTGACTCCAGGGTGTAGTAGGTAAGTTACCCCCATAAATGGAAGAGCACCCCGTTGCATTAGCCACTAGCATGCGATCTCCAAAGAGCTGGGTTAATAGCTTGAGATAAGGCGTTTCACCACAACCCGCACAAGCTCCCGAAAACTCAAATAGAGGTTCCTGTAATTGTTGCTGACGAACTAGATGCAGTTTCAAATGGCTCCGATCAGGATTGGGCAAGTTTAAAAAGAAGTCCCAGTTCGTACGTTCCTGGTCTCGCAGTGGCAGCTGGGGTTCCATATTGATCGCTCGTCGTGAGGGTTGTGACTTATTCTTAGCCGGACAAATATCGACACAAATACCACAACCGGTACAATCTTCAGGAGCCACTTGAATTGTAAAGTTTAAGCCAGCAAAATCCCGATCTCGGGCTGCCACTGACTTGAAGGTAGATGGGGCATTAGCTAATGTAGTGGGTTCATACGTTTTCCCGCGAATCACGGCATGTGGACAGACAATAATGCACTTGCCACACTGAATACATACCTCTGGATCCCACACTGGAATCTCACTGGCAATATTCCGTTTTTCCCATTTAGCGGTGCCCGTGGGGTAGGTGCCATCACACGGTAAGCTACTAACCGGCAGATCATCGCCATGCCGCTCCATCATCTGACCCAATACTGTACGAACAAAGTCTGGTGCCGCCTCAGGGATTAATGACTGACGGGTAACTGAACTGTTAGCTTGATCACCCAGAGGGACTTCAAAGAGGTTGTCTAGGGTGTTGTCAACAGCCTTCAGATTAAGCCGAACGATCTCAGCTCCTTTCTTAGCATAGGTCTTCTCAATGGCTTGCTTGATCTTGGTGATGGCGTCTTCTTTAGGCAAAACGCCCGATAGGCTAAAGAAACACACCTGCATAATGGTGTTAATGTAATTCCCCATGCCACTCTCACGGGCTACCTTAGTGGCATCGATAGCATAGACCTTGATCTGCTTGGCTAGGATTTCGGTCTGCACCTGGATGGGTAACCGCGACCAGATATCGTCTATAGGGAAGGGACTATTGATCAGTAGCGTTGCCCCTGTGATGGCTGTTTCCAACAGATCAATTCGTTCTAAGAACATCCATTGGTGACAACCAATAAAGTTAGCTGAGTGAATCAAATAGGTTGAGTGGATCGGCTTAGGTCCAAAGCGAAGGTGTGAAACCGTAATAGATCCTGACTTTTTAGAGTCGTAGACAAAGAACCCCTGGGCATAATTATTAGTTTGTTCTCCAATGATCTTGATCGAGTTTTTATTTGCACCGACAGTGCCATCTGATCCCAAGCCATAGAACATCGCTCTGACCACCTGATCAGATTCTATTGAAAAGTGGGGATCCCAGGCTAAAGAGGTTTGAGTTAGATCATCCTGAATGCCTACTGTAAAGTGGTTCTGCGGCTGAGCTTGAGCTAAATTTTCAAAAACAGACTTTACCATAGCCGGGGTAAATTCTTTAGACGATAACCCGTAGCGACCCCCTACAATATGCTGCAGCTGTGGAAGTTGACCAGGGATCTCGTGTACGGCATTAACCACATCCAAATAGAGAGGTTCACCTCCCGCTCCCGGTTCTTTGGTCCGATCTAAAACAGCGAGAGCTTTAACGGTAGTGGGCAATGCGGCTATACATCGCTGGTTGTCAAAAGGTCGATATAGCCTGACTTTGAGAACACCCACCTTTTCACCTTGAGCCATGAGTGCGTCCACCGTCTCATGCACTGTTTCACATCCTGATCCCATCAAGACAATGACTCGCTCTGCATCAGGTGCCCCATAGTATTGAAAAAGATGATACTGGCGTCCTGTGAGTTGAGCCAACTGATCCATGGCTTGTTGAACTTGATCAGGACAGGCTTGATAAAATGGGTTAACGGTTTCACGAGCTTGAAAAAAGACATCTGGGTTCTGAGCTGTACCTCTTAAAACAGGCCGATCTGGGGTTAATGATCGCAGTCGGTGAGCCAAAACAGTATCTAAAGAGACCATAGCTCTCATTTGATCTTCAGACACTAGTTCAATCTTCTGAATTTCATGGGAGGTGCGGAAGCCATCAAAAAAGTGGAGAAACGGCACCCGAGTCTTTAAGGTGGCGGCATGTGCCACCAACGCTAGATCCTGAGCCTCTTGCACCGAAGCTGAACATAACAGAGCAAATCCAGTACTGCGCACCGCCATGACATCACTATGATCACCAAAAATAGAGAGTGCTTGAGCTGCTACTGAGCGGGCCGACACATGGATCACAGCACAGGTTAACTCTCCAGCGATCTTGTAGAGATTGGGGATCATCAGCAATAATCCCTGGGAGGCCGTGAATGTCGTTGACAAGGATCCAGCTTGTAACGCCCCATGTAAGGCGCCCGCTACACCCGCTTCACTTTGCATCTCAACCACTGAGGGTAGGGTGCCCCACACATTAGGTGTCCCTTGCACAGACCAAGCATCTGACCACTCTCCCATTGGGGTTGAAGGGGTAATGGGATAGATAGCAATGGTTTCACTCAAACGATAGGCAACACGGGCCACAGCTTCATTCCCGTCTAATGTGAGATAGATTGGATCAAGTGTGATGGTCATACTCTCAAGCCTCTTAACTGGCGAGTGCACAGGGGTGATCAACTTAATTTAAAAATTCTGGGCTGATGATTTGACGCTGCCCTTTTCTATTATTGCCACCAAGCTGCTTGAAACGCCATCCCTTAGGTTGAGGTGGAGTGAGAGTTTAGTCTTTATGACGTGTTAGGTTAAATCGTAAACCTTCACAAAATGAATAGGGTAATTAACAATTCTCAGATCCTAGGCGATGACTCAGATTTAGACATAAAATGGTCAGCTATCAGGATCTCTTTAGTATGTTTCAAGACTTCCTAGGCTACGTTTACTGATCTGTACAACTGCATACCAACCATAGGCAATATTTTCAACATGAGTACTTAAGATCCCATTAACTAAGCCTGTTCCAGGAATTCCCCATGAGTCAAAGTTATATGAAGCTACCCCAATCTCTGCTTGAGGTAACTAGAATAATGACGAAATTATTACAATAATGACAAAATATTTTATACAAAAACACTAATAACAATATAAAACTTTACAAGTAAGAAAAGACACGATTACACAATCAAAATAGTTGTTTTAGGCCAAGATCCTTTTTATTGGGATAGCTATTTTAACTGAAACTGCTTACAGTAGGATTAAGTAGTAGGTCTTTCTCTCTGATTCCTTTACAGTTTGTTTTAGATCGCAATAGTCTCTCTTGAAATTAAGTTAGATCAATCTAATGATAGGGGTGACAAACTTGAGGATCTTAAGAAGCTTAATGTTCTTGATTGGATCTTAAGAAGAGTTCTGTTTGATAATGAGCACAGGTGATGAATACCTAGTCACTATCAATGATGTAAAAACTTGAGCCCGTTGCAGGAGGAAATCTAGATCCTATGCCAACTGTTGAAACCGTACCGAAAAAGTCTCCTGCCGTTCCTGATCGTCGCTACAAAACCCTCGAAAGTACCATGAAGCGGCATCGCTACGATCCCAATGCCTTGATTGAGGTTTTACATGTTGCCCAGGACTCTTTTGGGTACTTGGAAAAAGAGGTTTTGATTTTTATTGCCCGCAAGTTAAAGCTTCCTCTCAGTCGAGTTTATGGAGTAGCAACGTTCTACCATCTTTTCACCTTGAAGCCCAGTGGAACTCACACCTGTGTTGTGTGTTTGGGGACAGCTTGTTATGTGAAAGGTGGAGGGAAAGTCATGAATGCCCTGGAAGCCGAATTGGGGATCCACCCTGGTGAAACGACAGACGATGGTCAAATCTCCTTAATGGCAGCTCGGTGTTTAGGGGCTTGTGGAATCGCTCCTGCTGTCGTGTTTGATGGAGCCGTAACCGGGAAACTGGACTCTGAGACGGTCTTGACGCATGTCAGAGGCTGGACGCACTAACATCAGGAAGGAGCTATCATGGACTTATCCGAGCTATTAGAGATTGCCAAGACCGAACGTAACCGCCAACGCCCGATCCGAGTTCAATGCTGTACTTCAACGGGGTGTCGCTCATCAAACTCCACAACCCTATTGAAAAATTTACAACAAGCGATTATTGATCAAGGTTTACAGGATCGTGTCGAAGCCATCGCTGTAGGTTGTATGGGCTGCTGTGGCCGGGGGCCCTTGGTTCAGATCGACCCTGATGAGACCCTATATGAATTACTGACACCGGACGATGGGCCTAGTATTATTGGGGCCCTTACTGGTCAACCGACCTCAGCTACCAAGGGCGATATCCAGCAACCCTTCTTTAGCCGGCAAGTGCGGATTGTCAGAGAACACAGTGGCAAAATCGATCCCGAACGCATTGAAGAATATATAGCCGTGGGAGGGTATCAGTCGCTGTATAAGGTTCTCTATGATATGACCCCAGGGCAAGTGGTTGATACCATCACTCGCAGTGGACTTAGAGGTCGGGGGGGCGGTGGATATCCAACAGGTCTCAAATGGGCTACGGTAGCTAAAATGCCTCCCGGTCAGAAATATGTCATCTGTAATGGTGATGAGGGCGATCCGGGTGCCTTTATGGATCGTAGTGTGTTAGAGAGTGATCCTCACTTGGTCTTAGAGGGGATGGCGATCGCAGGCTATGCTGTGGGGGCTGATACTGGGTTTCTCTATGTGCGGGCTGAGTATCCCCTGGCCATCCAACGCTTACGCAAAGCCATTCAACAAGCCAAAAAATATGGGATCTTAGGGTCTCAAATCTTTCAATCTGGGTTTGACTTCAAAATTGAGATCCGGATTGGGGCTGGGGCTTTTGTTTGTGGTGAAGAGACTGCTTTGATTCACTCTATTGAAGGGCATCGAGGCAATCCCCGCCCCCGTCCTCCCTATCCTGCTGCTGTAGGGTTAAAGGGTTGTCCAACCTTGATCAATAATGTGGAAACATTGGCCAACATTGCTCCCATTATCCGAGAAGGAGCTGACTGGTATGCCAGCATTGGTACTGAAAAGAGTAAGGGAACTAAGATCTTTGCCTTGACTGGAAAAGTGCGTAACAACGGCCTGATTGAAGTCCCTATGGGCATCACCTTACGTGAAATTGTTGAAGATATGGGTGGCGGTGTTCCCGATAGCCAGGTTAAAGCCGTTCAAACTGGGGGACCTTCTGGAGGGTGTATTCCTGCCGATCTCTTGGATACCTCAGTTGATTATGAGTCCCTTAGTGCGGTTGGATCCATGATGGGATCAGGGGGCATGGTGGTGATGGATGACGAAACCAGTATGGTGGAAGTGGCCCAGTTCTACATGGAATTTTGTCGAGGTGAAACCTGTGGTAAATGTGTGCCCTGTCGGACAGGGACGGTGCAACTCTATGCGATGCTTAGCAAGATCCTCAATCGGCAGGCTACAGCAGCTGATTTAACTCGCATGGAGCAACTCTGTTACATGGTCAAAGACACAAGCCTCTGTGGTCTGGGTATGACAGCCCCTAACCCAGTCTTGAGTACCCTGCGTTATTTCAAAGATGACTATTTGGCGTTACTTAAATCCAATGGGCATGTCACTGATTCATCAGCAGTTGCTCAACCCCGATCATCTCACGGCAGCCACCCATAGCTAAGGAGGAGACATTTTATGTCTGTTATGACGCTCACCATTGATGGTAACCCCGTTGCTGTTGAAGAAGGCTCATCGGTTTTACAAGCGGCTGACGAAGCTGGGATTCCAATCCCTCGGTTGTGTCACTTACAAGGAGTCTCAGATGTAGGGGCTTGTCGCTTATGCCTGGTTGAAGTTAAGGGATCAACTAAGTTGTTTCCGGCTTGTGTGACTCAAGTGACGGAAGGGATGGAAGTGAAAACTCAAACCTCTAAGCTACAAGAGTATCGCCGGATGACGGTTGAGCTCCTGTTTGCAGAAGGGAATCATGTTTGTGCTATCTGTGTTGCTAATGGTAACTGTGAGCTGCAGGATGTTGCGATCCAAGTAGGTATGGATCACTCCCGCTTCCCTTACCGCTTTCCTGATCGCCCGATTGATGTCTCTCATCCTTTGTTTGGTATTGATCATAATCGCTGTATTTTGTGTACCCGTTGTGTCCGAGTGTGTGATGAAATTGAGGGAGCTCATGTTTGGGATGTTGGTCAACGTGGAGCCGCTAGCTATATTGTCTCTGGGTTAGATCAACCCTGGGCTGAGGTTGAAGCTTGTACTTCTTGTGGCAAGTGTGTCGATGCCTGTCCAACAGGTGCCATTTTCCGTAAGAGTAGTACAACGGGTGAAAAAGCCCGCGATCGGGAAAAGCTAGAATTTTTGGTTATGGCTCGGGAGAAGAAGCAATGGACAAGATAACATTTGCCACGGTTTGGTTAGCGGGCTGCTCAGGCTGTCATATGTCATTTTTAGATCTGGATGAATGGCTAATAGAATTAGCTCGCTTGGTTGATGTGGTCTACAGCCCAGTTGCCTCTGATTTAAAAGACTATCCTGAGTCTGTAGATGTGTGTTTAGTTGAAGGGGCAGTGGCTAATCAAGAGAATCTAGAGCTCGCTCGCAAGATCCGATCACGGACTAAAACGATCATTTCCTTTGGTGATTGTGCTGTAACAGCCAATGTCCCAGCCATGCGTAACATGTTATCGGGTGGGGCGAAGCCAGTTCTAGAACGAGGGTATCTGGAGCTATCTGATACAGGTAAGCAACTGCCTTACTCTCCAGGGATTGTACCTGAACTGCTTGATCGAGTGTTGCCTCTGCACCAAGTGATTGATGTCGATATTTTTATGCCGGGCTGTCCACCCCCTGCTGATCGAATTAAAGCGACTCTAGAACCGTTACTCCGAGGCGAGTTACCCCAGATGGAAGGTCGCGAGATGATTAAGTTTGGTTGAGGTAAAAACCTATGAGTCGAACTGTTGTCATTGATCCCGTTACCCGAATTGAAGGACATGCCAAGATCTCGATCTATCTCACCGATGCTGGAGAGGTCGAGGATGCTCGCTTTCATGTTGTGGAGTATCGGGGATTTGAAAAATTCTGTGAAGGCCGCCCGTTTACCGAAATGGCGGGTATTACCGCTCGGATCTGTGGTATTTGTCCAGTGAGCCATTTGCTAGCTGCCGCTAAGACAGGTGATAAGATTCTGGCTGTTAAGATTCCACCCGCAGCTGAAAAATTACGGCGGCTCATGAATTTGGCTCAACTGACGCAATCGCATGCTCTCTCGTTTTTCCACTTGAGTAGCCCTGACTTTCTCTTGGGTTGGGATAGTGATCCGGCCAAACGTAATGTCTTTGGTTTAATTGAAGCCAATCCTGACCTAGCGCGGGCTGGGATTCGGTTGCGACAGTTTGGCCAGACTATTATTGAGCTGTTAGGTGCTCGTAAGATCCATGCGGCTTGGACGGTGCCAGGTGGTGTGCGATCACCCCTATCTGAAGAGGGGCGACAGTGGATTTTAGACCGATTGCCAGAATCTTTTGCCACCACTCAGACGGCGTTGGGACTGTTTAAGTCGATGTTAGATAGCGATTTGAAGGCGGAGATTGATATCTTTGGTCAGTTTCCATCTTTGTTTATGAGCTTAGTCGGATCTCAAGGCGAATGGGAGCATTATGGTGGCCATCTCCGCTTTACCAATAGCCAAGGCCAGATTGTTGCGGACCACTTGAATGAAGATGACTACTTAACCTTTTTAGGTGAAGCTGTTGAAAGTTGGTCTTATTTAAAGTTTCCGTATTACAAACCTCTAGGGTATCCTGATGGCATCTACCGCGTTGGTCCTTTGGCCCGATTGAATGTGTGCTCACACATCGGATCGCCTGGGGCTGATGCTGAACTTCAGGAGTTACGTGATCGAGCTGGCGGTGTGCCTACCTCCTCTTTCCTTTATCATTATGCTCGTCTGATTGAAATCCAGGCTTGTTTAGAAAAAATCCAGGAACTGATGGAAGATCCTGACCTACTATCATCCCGAGTTCGATCCACAGGCGGTGTAAATCAACTAGAAGCGATTGGTGTGAGTGAAGCCCCTCGTGGAACTTTATTCCATCATTACCAGGTTGATGACAATGGACTGATCAAAAAAGTAAATCTGATCATTGCCACTGGCCAAAATAATCTAGCTATGAACCAAACTGTTGCCCAAATTGCCAAGCAGTACATCCATACCAAGAGTCAAGAGATCCCAGAAGGGTTTCTGAATCGAGTTGAGGCGGGTATTCGCTGCTTTGATCCCTGTCTCTCCTGCTCAACCCATGCTGCTGGTCAGATGCCTCTGCATATTCAAGTGGTAGCAGCCGATGGCAGTGTGGTTCAAGAGGTCTATCGTCATTAGTTAGAATCATGTGTTGGAGCTAACCCGAGGCCTAGATTATGTCAGCTACACTTCACGATAATCTCTTTCTTTGCATGGGATCAGCTTGCCATCAGATGGGTGTCTATGAAGTTTTACCGAAGCTGCAGCAACTGATCAAAGACCATCAGCTAGAGGATCGAATTACTCTGAAAGGATCGTTCTGTTTGGAGATCTGCAGCAGCGGTATCACCATGCGATTTCGAGATCATAACTTTACCAATATCAGCCCCCAAAATATTGAGGAGAAATTTAAAACGGAAATACTACCCATTATCCATTCAGTCAGTGTATCTTTATGACTTCTCAGCAGTCTCAGGTCTGGAAGCTTTTATGGGATTATTACCCAGAAGCTTTGGTCGTGGTTGATCCAACGTTTTATATCAAGCTCGTGAACCCAGCCTTTTGTCGGATGTTTCGAGTTGAACCCCAAGATGCCATTGATCAGCCCGTGAATGTGATCTTAGACTCTATGGATGAGTTTCAGAAGGCCTGGCAACACAACCGAGTTATCCGCAGTCAACGCCGAGAATATCCTAGCTATCAGGTCTGTGTAAATCAGGTTACCTTTCCAATTGAAGAAGAAGGCTTGATCGCAGCCATGATGATGGATATCAGCTATGAACTTGAGCAAAAACATGAACTAGAACAGCTCAAGCGAGAAACGATTCAGCAGGTTAATGATGTTGTGGATCACCAGATGAAAGTTGTACAAGAAATAGCAGGGCTATTAGGAGAAACCACAGCAGAGACCAAGGTGAACCTTTTAAAAATCATTGGTGTGCTAGAACATATCTCACAATAGGATGATGGGTTAAATGATGTACTGCCCCCTCACATCTGAAAATTTCTTAGATATTTATGACTCTAGCCTCAATAAAAAAGGTGAGGAGCTGTGTGGAGATAAAGTCAAATTTTCAAAAACTGATCGCCGCGCTATTATTGTCCTATCTGATGGGTTGGGCAGTGGCGTCAAAGCAAATATCCTAGCAACATTAACAACCGAAATTTTGATCACAATGTTAGAAGCCGATATCCCGCTAGAAGAGGTGATCAAAACGGCTGTAGCTACTTTGCCTGTCTGTCAGGTTCGTAATATTGCCTACTCTACTTTTACAATTATTAAAGTGAATAGTGAAACCCATCGATTTACTTTTATTAATTTTGACAATCCGTTACCGCTTTATTTTCATCAGGGTAAGTCTGTTAATCTGGAAGCTCGTCAAGAAAAAATTTTAGATCGCAACATCTGGATCGCTGAAGGTGAGCTGGAGCCAGGTGATTTTTTAGGGGCGATGAGTGATGGTGTGCTTTATGCCGGTATGGGGGTTACCCTCAACTTCGGCTGGGGCTGGGACCATGTTGCTGAATTTATCGAAGAAACTCTAAAACAAAATTCTCATACCTCCCGGTCGATCGTTGACGAGGTTATGAAAAAAACACACTCGCTTTACCAGGGTGAAGTGGGCGATGATGCAACCTTTGTCGGCTTGTACATCCGTAAGCGCAATCGATTGATCATCTTTACGGGTCCCCCCTTAGATCGAAATCAAGATCGACACTATGTTGAATACTTTCTCAATTTTCAGGGCCGCAAAGTCATTTGTGGAGGTACTACTGGTAATATTGTCGCTAACTATCTTGGTGAAACTATTGAAATGGATCTCAGTACTATCCGTAAAGAATTACCCCCTATAGGCGCATTAAGCTATGTTAATTTAGTTACTGAAGGCATCCTAACTATTTCAAAAGCTACTGAATATATTAAAAATTGCCATTGCGATAGTAGTCGTTTAGATTTTGATCGGAATGGGGCCTATTTTTTAGCTCAAGAAATCTTGCAAGCAGACTCTGTGATTTTCTTAGTCGGTCAAAGCATTAACGAATTTTACCAAAATCCTCTCCTCCCCAAAAATATTTCTATCCGCCGTAATCTCATTGAAGAATTGGTGCAAGTCTTACGCAATAGACAATGGGAGGTTGTGGTTGAGTATTGCTGAAGCCCAACAGCCTCTGATAGAGACCCTAGTGATCGGATATGGCAACACACTTAGATCAGATGATGGGGCTGGCTACCGAGTGGCTGAAATTGTGGCTAGTTGGCATTTAAGATCAGTAAAAGCCTTAGCCGTTCACCAGTTAACTCCAGATCTAGCTGAGATCGTGGCCCACTCTCAACGAGTAGTTTTTGTTGATGCCAGCCTCAACCCCAAACCCGATCAGATCAAGCTAGAACCGCTTCTAGCCGGATCGCAACCCGCTTTTTCTTCTCATTATGCTGATCCGGCTGCCCTACTCCACTTGGCAAATGTTCTCTATGGAGCTAGACCCTCAACCGCTTATCGTCTGTGGATCCCAGCTGAAACATTTGATTTGGGAGATAGAGTGTCCGATAGCACCATGGCTGCTATTCAGCAAAGTTTAGAGATCTTGAAAGGCTGGATCCAGCTTGGAGACTAGTCAAATTTAAGATCTCAATAGAATTATCCTACATAGTAGTCTCGTGTGCCTCGGGCATTCAAAGCCTCACTCAAGCGTTCTAGAGCATGGATGTAAGCTGCAATTCTGAATGAAACCGCTCGATCATGAGCTATCCGTCTGATCTTCTCGGCCTCAGTGACCATTTGGTGTTTTAACCGTTGCTGGATCTCATCGAGACTCCAATAGAGGCCACTCCGATTTTGAACCCATTCAAAGTAGCTCACGGTAACCCCTCCTGCATTAACCAAGATATCCGGGAAAACCTTAATATGCTTAGCTTCCAGAATCAAGTCAGCATCCGCAGTAATAGGCCCATTGGCAACCTCAAAGATATAGCGAGCTTTAATGGCTTCAGCATTCTCTGCGGTGATCTGTTTTTCTAAAGCGGCCGGGATCAAAATATCAACATCTAGAGCTAAAAGATCATCGTTACTAATCTGATCGTGGTTAACTAAATTACAAACAGTGTCTTCACAATAGACAGCTTGGAGATGGCGGTGGCTTTGCTTAAAGTGCTCAATACTTGGAATATCTAATCCTTGAGGGGCATAGATCCCACCTTGAGAATCACTCACGGCCACTACTTTATAACCAGCTTCAAATAAATGTCGAGCGATCACGCTGCCGGCATTGCCAAACCCTTGAACTGCAACCGTGGTGGTTTTAGGGGGCCGATCATACCGACGCATCATGGCTTCAAGGACATAAAAAGCCCCTGTGCCGGTAGCGGTGTCACGACCCAAACTGCCACCCATACTCACAGGTTTACCGGTGATCACAGCTGGAGAGCGCTTTCGCACAATAATACTGTACTGATCCATCATCCAACCCATGATCATTGAGTTGGTGTAGAGATCAGGGGCTGGAATATCTCGATCAGGACCGATAAAGTTGGCAATCGCATCCACATAACCCCGACTCAAGCGCTCCAATTCAAACTTGGATAAGTCTTTAGGGTTTAACGTGATCCCTCCTTTAGCCCCCCCAAAGGGCAAGTTGAGAGCTGCACACTTAAAGGTCATCCAAAATGCCAGGGATTGAACTTCATCCATAGTCACTTGAGGATAATAGCGGATTCCTCCTTTCGTAGGACCACGAGTATCATCATGCTGGACACGATACCCTTCAAAAACTCGAAGATCACCATTATCTAGGCGTACTGGAATCGATACTTTCAGACTAGCTTTGGGATATTTCAACCGCTCACTGGCATCGGCAGAAATCGTAATAAACTTGAGAGCTCGATTGAGGTGGCGGTTAGCATCAGTAAGAAGCGGGGATGACATCAGGCAGTAGTGGGTTTTCAAAAGCAAGATGCTAATATCGTACCCATAAGCTCTAAACTCACAGACGTAAATTGGCTGATCAGTAGCAAATCCATACAAACCTATTCATGGTTGGTAACAGAACTCAAATGAGGACCCATAGAGGCAACCCTTGAAATAGAGTCGTCTATGAGCTGTTGTTAGTCTGTCAGCTGGCCTACTATCATGTTGGGTAAGAGCCAAGATTGCTATCTTGATCTCATTTGATTGAAGGTGACTGACCGGAGATGATTGCATGACCCATTCTTTAGAGAAGCTTAGCTACCAAATTCTCCAGCAGAGCAAAAGTTATTTCAGTGTTGCTCATAAGGCCTTAAGTATTCAGGCTAAACAATGGTTAGCCCCAGCACCGACTCCTAACCATGATGCTGAAGCTATGACGATACCACCACAGACTGTCCGCCAGATGCAGGCAAGGCTAAATGAGCTGATTGAGGTGGATTGGCAGGATGCAGAACAAGGGATCTACCCAACAACCTTACTGTTTGATGCTCCCTGGTTGGAGTATGGTAGTGTCTATCCCTATGTTTGGCTAGATCAACCCGGATTTTGGGAGCGATCCGATCAAAAGCGTTTCCAAGACTTTGCTCCTGACATTGATACTCAAGGCTATCCCAAATACTACTTACGCAATTTTCACTATCAAACAGATGGTTATTTAAGTGAACGGTCAGCTGATCTCTATGATTTGCAGGTTGAAATCTTATTTAGTGGGGCTGCCGATGCGATGCGACGACGGGTCTTGGCTCCTTTAAAGCAAGGCCTCATGACTCAATTCCAGACTGCATCAGGGCGGTGGCAACTTCTCGATGTCGCTTGTGGTACTGGACGAACCCTACAAATGCTAAGAGGAACTTTTGCCAAAGCAAGTCTTTATGGCATCGATCTCTCACCCACCTATCTGGCTAAAGCTAATCAGCGTCTATCTTTACAACCTGGTGTTCTTCCCCAACTGATCCAAGCTCGAGGAGAAGCCTTACCCTATAAAGATAACTACTTTCATGGTGTTACTTGTGTTTTCCTCTTCCATGAGCTACCGGGCCCCGTGCGTCAACAAGTCATTAATGAGAGTTTTCGAGTCACGCAACCTGGGGGAACGTTTGTGATCTGTGATTCGATTCAAAAACAAGATTCTTCAGTTCTGCAGCCGCTACTTGAGCTATTCCCAGTTGTGTATCATGAACCCTTCTATTGGGACTATATTCAAGATGATTTGACTCAGCGACTGACTCAAGCTGGTTTTATCAATATTTCGACCCAGAATCACTTTGCCAGTAAATATTGGGTTGCCCAAAAGCCAGCTTAGAATCAAGCTAAAGTAGTCCTAGCTGGATCCAGAAACTGAGAACTTGCCGTTTTGTCATAAAATGGCCCATCTAATGATAGGACGGCTCGATAAAGCCCCGACTGGTTATTTCCATGCCCACCTCTAGGTCTATCTTGTTAACTGGGATAACGGGCTTTATTGCCCAACATATTGCGCTAGCCCTACTTGATCGGGGCTATCAAGTGCGGGGAACAGCTCGCAGTCAGGCCAAAGCTGATCAAACTAAAGCGCTGTTGCGTTCTCATCATCAACGGGCTGATGACATTGAGATCCACATTACTGATCTACTATCAGATCAAGGCTGGACTCAGGCAGTCGCTGGTTGTGAGTTTGTCATCCATACCGCCTCACCGATTCCAACTGTGTTGCCCAGAGATCCAGACGGGTTGATAGCCCCGGCTCGAGATGGAACTCTGCGAGTTTTAAAGGCAGCCCAAGCCGCCCAGGTGTCACGAGTTGTGATGACGTCTTCTGTTGCTGCAGTGATGTATGGGGTTCGAGGTCTAATTCCAGCTGTCTTTGATGAGTCCCATTGGTCAGATCCCAGCTACTTACAGGACAACACTGCTTACACCCGATCGAAGACCCTGGCCGAGCGGGCCGCATGGGAGTTTATCGATCACGATGGAGCAGGCCTAGAATTAACCACGATCTGTCCTGCTTTAGTCCTAGGACCTGTTTTGAGTCCAGATTTTTCAGCGTCGGTTGAAGTGGTCACACAATTACTAAGTGGTAAACTCCCTGGCTTACCTCAACTAGGGTATCAAGTGGTGGATGTGCGAGATGTCGCTGCGGCTCATATCCTGGCTTTAGATCATCCAGCGGCGGCTGGGGAGCGATTTATTGTTGCTGAAGAATTTATGGTGTTTGAAGCCATCGCAGATCTATTACGGCAAGAGTTCCCCACCTATGGTCAGAAGCTGCCTAGTCGGTATCTCCCCAGCTGGATGCTCCGGCTTTTGTCCTGGTTCAACCCAGCCTTACAGCAAGTGATCCCTGATCTTGATCGCAAGCGCTATTGCTCATTTGAAAAAGCCCAACAAGTCTTGGGTTGGCACCCTCGTTCGGCTCAGACCGCGATCATAGATGCAGCACAATCTCTGATCAAGTGCGGCGCTGTTTAAACTCTCAAGGGTTTAGAGCCCTCTCAAGGTTTTGACTGGGCCACAGAGGGTTACTTTTTGATCAACTGAAGCCACCAATTCTAAGATCACCCTCACAATTTCTGTAACCGCAACGCTAAGCTAGTTGAGTGAGTCCTATCTAATTGATCATGTCATCGATGCCCCCTCATCCCCAGGATATAGCTAACCTGATTCTGTATCTGCAAACCGAATTGGCCCTCTTTGAACAACAAGCCCAACGGGAGTCAGTCTCACCCGAAGCTCTGGCTCATATCACCCGTTGTCAAAAGGTGTTGCGTAAATCTGTTGATCAGATGGGTTTGCAAGACTGGTATCAAGAACTCACCTTTGCCTTACGTGATCAACTAGGCCGTTTAGAGGAATGGTTGTGACTTTTCAAATTCGCCAATTAACGTATCATCCAGCCTCCTCTCCTCAGCCAATTTTACAAAATATCTCCTTTGAATTAGGGGCCAGTCAATTGGGTCTGATCGTGGGTGAAAGTGGAGCTGGCAAAAGTACGCTCTTAGAGATGCTGGCTGGACTGGCCAAACCGACTCGTGGATCGATTTCCTGGCAAGGAAGCCCCTTAACACCCGCTCGATTACGCACTCTGGCTGGCCTTGTCTTTCAGTTTCCTGAACGTCACTTTTGTGGACTCACGATTTTAGAAGAGATCCGGTTTGGCCATCCCGAACTACGTGAAGTTGAGATCCGGCAAGCTTTAGCCCAAGTTGGTCTTGATCAGATGGCCCTAAATCGCTCACCCAACCAACTCAGTGGCGGTCAACAACGACGTTTGGCTTTGGCTGTTCAACTGATCCGTAGCCCCTTTTTGTTGCTCCTCGATGAACCCACTGCAGGCTTGGATTGGTCAGTCCGACAACAATTAATCGATCTATTGAAATCCTTGAAACCATCCTGGTCCATCATCGTGGTTACTCATGATCCAGAAGAACTCCTATCGATTGCCGATGTGAGATGGGAATTAAAACAAGGCCAATTGATCAGCTCTGAAGGACAACCTCTAGATCCGTTAAACTTAGCTACTGTTCCTTAATGAAGAGCAGCATTGGTTTTTAAGTAGTCTATCGGACATTTATTCTGCTAGCTGCTGTAAACGGGTGAGATCTAGTAGTCTAATTGTAGATCCTTCAACATCAATGACGCCATCTTGAGTGAGCTTATAAAACACTCGGGATAATGTTTCTGGAATAGTACCTAGCAGAGCGGCTAAGTGTCCTTTATTAATGTCAAGTTCGATCTGATGACTGTTATGGGCTTGTTCACTTAAGGCTAAAAGATAGGCGGCTAAGCGACCAGGTACTTCTCGCAAGGATAAGTTGTCAACCAGTCGAGAGAATCGCCGGAGATGGCGGGCAAAGCTCTTCAATAGATTGATCGAAAGAGTAGGGTTGTGATAGAGCAAATCTAAAAAGGCTTGGCGAGGAAATAGAAGCACCTGAGTGGGATCTAAGGCGGCGGCTGAAGCTGGAAAAGGCTGGCCATCTAAAGCTGGAACTTCGGCAAAATGATCACCCTCAGCAAAAATATGTAAAATTTGTTCACGACCTGTGGCAGATAGTTGAAAAACTTTGATTCGACCCGTTTGGATCACAAAGAAGCCTATCCCAGCATCGCCTTGATGAAAGAGACTCTCGCCTTTGGCATAGATCTGGAGTTGAGCAATTTGAGCCAGAGCCCAGAGTTCGTCTTGAGATAACCCTTGAAAAAGTTGAGCTGCTCCCAAGCAGGCAAGCAAACATTCCGGATCTGAGGTTGACATGAGTGGATCTAATGACTGAAACCTATCCTACCAAATCTGAAAAAAATCTGGAGTTCTAGTTGCTTGACCTAAGTCAATGTCAGTAGATGGTTTCCGCTTTTAAGCTGGTTTCAAGTAGTGAAGGACCTCTTGATCATGTTTTGTGAACAATGCGAACAAACCGCCAGTGGGGATGGATGCCACCAATTTGGGGCCTGTGGTAAAAGCCCTCAAGTGAATGCCATCCAGGATCTCTTGATGTACTGCCTGAGAGGCTTAGCACCGGTTGCACTTTTGGCTAAAGCTAATGGGATTGACACTCACACGGTGGATGTGTTTACCTGTGAAGCTCTATTTGCCACCATGACCAACGTGAATTTTAGCCCCAGCCGCTTTGAGGACTTGATCAGAACAGCTATCGCCTTACGAGAAGGGATCAAAGACCAGGTGCAGCCAGCCCAATCTCGGGTTGACTGGCCCCCTATTTCAAGCTTTGAACCTGATTTTGAAGATAGTTTGATTGAGCAAGGGGAAGCGGTTGCCTTAAAATTTATCAGCCAAGTGAGCCCTGACGCCGTTGATATTTTTTCACTTAAATTAACGGTACTTTATGGCATCAAGGGTGTTGCTTCCTACACCTTTCACGCTTTCGAATTGGGCCCAGAAGATGATCAGCTTTATGCCTTTATTTACCGAGCACTGGCTGCTATAGACGATGCGACTCTAGCTCTAGATCAATGGGTCACCTTGGCCTTACAAGTGGGTGAGAGTAATCTACGGGCTATGGAACTATTGGATGCTGGCCATACCAATACCTATGGTCATCCTGTTCCTACATCAGTACCGCTAAATCCCCGACCCGGTAAAGCTATTTTGGTGTCAGGTCACGATCTTCGTCAACTTGAAGCTGTTTTAAACCAAACCGTTGGTACTGATATTACTGTTTATACCCATGGTGAACTCTTACCTGCTCATGGCTACCCCAAATTGAAGCAGAGCTATCCTCATCTTTATGGTCACTACGGTACAGCCTGGCAAAATCAAACCAAAGACTTTGCTAAGTTTCCGGGTGCTATTGTGCTCACCACCAATTGCCTCATGCCCCCCCATGATCATTACAGTGACAAGCTGTTTACCTTAGGCCCAGTCGGGTATCCCCATCTCAGCCATTTAGCCAGTCAAGCGAATGGGATCCCCGATTACACACCTGTGATCCAAAAGGCTTTATCGCTGCCTGGATTTACCACTGCTGCTCCAGATCAATCAGTGATGGTGGGTTTTGCTCGAAATGCTGTTTTAGGCGTGGCTGACCAAGTGATCGCAGCTATCAAACAGGGCAAGATCCGACATTTCTTTTTAGTGGGAGGGTGTGATGGAGCCAAGCCAGGACGCACTTACTTTACTGAATTTGTTGAAAAAGTCCCTGATGATTGCATTGTCTTGACGTTAGCTTGTGGTAAGTTTCGCTTTTTTGATCAAGACTTAGGTACGCTTGAAGGACTACCCCGCCTGATGGATGTCGGGCAATGTAATGATGCCTATTCAGCGATTCAAATTGCGATCGCTTTGGCCCAGGCCTTTAATGTGGGGGTCAATGAGCTGCCATTGTCTATGATCCTTTCCTGGTATGAACAAAAAGCAGTAGCCATATTGCTAACGCTGTTACACCTAGGGATCAAAGACATTCGTCTGGGGCCAACGTTACCAGCCTTCATTTCACCCAATGTCCTGCAGCTTTTATCCGAAACCTATGGTCTTAAGGCGATTACCACCCCTGAACGTGATCTAGCTGCTTGCCTGGCCTAACCTATTAATGCTGTCATTGTTCAAACCACACCAGAGACTGTCAAGCTGATGGTATTTAAGACTACAGATCCATTACACTAACAGCTATACAGTCTGAAACTTGTGAGATTGTCAGTCTCTGGTGTTTGGATCGATGACGCAAACCACAACGAGTGACTCTTCTAATCAACGCTCAACGCTATCCCATCCCTTTTTAAATCTAAACACTTTAGTCTCAAGTCTGATCGCAGGCTTAGTGATTGGAATGATTGGGGTAATTCGGGCTATCTCCTATGCCACTTTGATTTTTGTTTGGCCCCTGTCTGATCAAATCCCGGTTGGTATTGGGATGACGGTGTTAAGTACAGGGATTATTGCCGTGGTGGTGGCATTACTGAGTGCCTATCCGGGTATGATTGCGACACCCCTAGCGGCTCCTACCGTCTTGCTAGCTGTTTTGGCTAAATCCATTGCTCAGTCACTGAAACAGGCCGAAGCTCCCCCAGAGACTTTATTGATTACAGTACTTGCGGCTATTGCTTTGGTGTCAATATTTACAGGGCTTCTGTTTCTAGTTCTGGGTTTGACGAAGCAAGGTGACCGGATTCGAGTGATTCCTTACCCAGTTGTAGGTGGGTTTATGGTGGGTACTGGCTGGCTATTGGTGAGTGGTTTTATCCAGATCACTACCGATCTGCCGTTAACTTTTCAAACCTTACCCATGCTGGTTCAAGCCGATGAGCTATTGCGATGGTTACCCGGTGTAGGCTTTGCCCTCATTTTGTTAGCTGCCTCTAGAAAAATCCAGCATTTTATGGTGATCCCTACTGTGTTATTGCTGTCTACCGGGATTTTTTATGGAGCCTTGGCGATCACTCACACCAGTTTAAGCGAAGCTCGAGAGGCGGGGTTGTTGTTGCAGATCTTCTCTGGCGGAACCCATGGTATGGGACAACTCTTGACTCCCCAGGCACTCTCTCAGGTGCAATGGTCGGTCTTGGGAACTCAGATGGGTAGCATGCTAACTGTATCTATTGTCACCCTTTTGTCTCTGTTACTTAGTAATAACGCGATTGAACTAGCCATTGGTCGAGATCTCAACCTGGATCGGGAACTGGTTGCTGTGGGCTGTGCCAATCTCAGCTCGGGCTTACTGTCTGGGATGGTAGGAACTCAAGCATTACCCAGCACGGTGCTCGCTCATGATATGCAAGCTCCCTATCGATTAACGGGTGTGTTTACTCTCATCCCTGTCATCGCTGTGTTGGGGTTAGGAACCTCTTTTTTGGGATATCTCCCTCAGGCTATTTTAGGGAGCTTGATCCTTTATTTAGGGATCTCTCTCTTTATCCAATGGTTAGTGGAGGGGTGGTCGCAATTAACCTTGGCTTCTTACAGCATCATCATTGTGATGTTAATCACGGTGGCAAAATTTGGGTTACTGCAGGGGATCGGTTTGGGATTTCTCCTAACGGTCTTACACTTTGCCTATGCCTACAGCCAATTAGCTGTGATCAAAGCCACATACTCAGGTGACTCAACTCGCAGCAATGTGGGGCGATCCTCCTCACAGCAGGAATACCTAACTCAACAAGGAGACTGTATTCATTTAATTGAACTGCAAGGGTTTATCTTTTTTGGTACTGCTCCGTATTTGCTCAAGCATATCTGTGATCGGGCCTTGAAAGGATCGGATGCAGCCTCATCTCACACTCCTGCAGACTTGAGTTATTTAGTGCTGGACTTCAAGCAAGTTAAGGGGTTAGATGCTTCTGCAGTATCAACTATGGGTAAGATCCTTAAATTAGCTAAGCAACAACACTTCCAACTCTTATTGACTAATTTATCTGAACCTTTTAAAGAGAGACTAGTGCGAGGTAAGGGCTTTGAACCTGGAGAAATCTGCCACGTTTTTCCAGATATGGATCGGGCGTTGGAGTGGGCAGAGACTCAACTCCTTCAAAATTGGGCGGAGCCTATGGAAAGTCAGCTCCTATCAAGTGTCGATGATGATCGGGTTGAGAGCGTTAAAAGTTTACCCGAGGCACTCCAGGTGATGCTGACTGAGATCCAATCTCAACAGTTTTTGACTTATCTTGATCCCCTGCAACTACCTTGTGATCAGCCTATTTTTGCCAAGGGATCTGACTCATCTGGGATCTATTTTATTACAGCTGGTCAAGTGAGTGTTTTACTGGATTTTGAAGATGGTCGGACTAAACGTCTGCAAACCTGCACCCAGGGCCATGTTTTAGGCGAAATGCGTTTTTTTGGAAAAGAACCGCTCTCGTCGCGAGTAGTAACAGATACTGAAACCCACCTGCTCTATCTGTCTCCTACCGCTTTTCAATCTATGAAGCAGGCTCACCCTGATCTATCCCATGCCCTCCAAGACTATATTGTTAAGGTTTTGTGTGATAGCCTGATCCGGCGGGAAGAACAGTTACGAGTGATGCAATAGCTAAACACAAAGAGTTAAATACCGGATTCCAAAATTGAACACATCGTCGCAGCATCCACATTGCCGCCACTCAGGATCACACCTATACGGCCTTGAGCTGGAACAACACGACTTAAAAGAGCAGCTAGCCCTAGAGCCCCTGAGGGCTCAACAACGACCTTCAGCCGATAAAATAAAAATTGAACGGCCTCTACAATAGCTGCTTCGGATACCGTTTGCATATCATCCACATAGTTCAAAATCAGCGGGAAGGTCAGAGATCCAAGCGAAGCGCTACGAGTCCCATCAGCAATGGTAGGTGGATTTTTCACACTTTGTAGTTCACCAGTCCGAAACGAACGAGTGGCATCATCAGCCAGTTCAGGTTCAATCCCAATGACTTTACAGTGAGGATGCAATGATTTAGCCACAATCGCCGATCCACTTAGCAACCCACCTCCCCCACAAGGGACTAATAACATGTCTAGCGTGACCTCATTCATCAATTCCAAAGCGGCGGTGCCTTGGCCTGCAATCACATGGACATGGTTAAAAGGTGGAATCACCGTGTACCCATACTGCTCCTGGAGGGAAGTAGTCACTTGTTCACGTGTCGTTTGGTTCGGATCGTAAAGGATCACCTCAGCACCATAGCCTTGAGTCGCCAGCCGTTTAGCATTACTAACGTTATTGGGCATAACAACGACTGTTTTCACTTTGAGATCACGGCCCACACAAGCAACAGCCTGTCCATGATTTCCAGATGAATAGGTAATGATGCCCCGGTTGAGTTCTTCAGGAGATAACTGAGCGATCGCATTGTAGGCTCCTCGGTACTTAAAGGCCCCAATTTTTTGAAAATTCTCGCACTTAAACACAATGTCAGCCCCCAACAGTTGGTTTAGGGTATGGGAGCTAGTGAGGGGTGTTCTATGAGATCTACCCTCTAGCCGGTTGGCGGCGGCCAAGATCTGCTCGATCATCCAACTGCCTCTGCAAATGCAAATCTCTCTAGCTCATTATCTCATCACACTAGCTTTGATGGTTAGGATTAAGGTGGATTGAGTCAGATGTGTAGACACTGTCTAATTCCATTATTCAGCGCTCAACCCTAATTTTATCTAGAGCCAGCTCACTGACTATGCAGCATTCTGAATCTAGGCGGGGCCTTGCGATCGCAACTGTCATCGCTATCATTGCCACTTTGTTGGTAAACACCCTCTCAAATATCTTTCCTCCAGGTGGCCAGAACGTGGGAGAGATCTCCAATACATTGCTGGCTGGAGTGTTAATTACCCCGGCTAACTACGCTTTTGTGATTTGGGGGCTGATCTATATTGGACTCATTGCCTATGGCATCTATCAGCTACAGCCAACTCAGCAGCGCAGTCCCAACCAATGGCGTATCAATAAGTTGCTAATTGTGGCTTGTATCGCTCAAGTCATTTGGATTTTTTGTTTTACTCTGAAGTTGATCACCCTCTCGATTGTGCCGATGCTGGGGATTCTGCTGCCACTGTTGAGTATTTACCCCAACCTTGGGATCGGCAAGGAACCCCCGTCCTGGCAGCAACGGTGGCTGGTGCAGGTTCCCCTTAGTGTGTACACAGCCTGGATCTCAGTGGCAACTATTACAAACATAGCGAGCGCTCTTTACGCAGCAGGTTGGGGGGGCTGGGGCCTCAGCGATGTGGTCTGGACAGCAATCATGCTAGGGGTAGGCGGTATCGTAGCAGGAAGTATAGCCGTGATTTTTCGAGATGTCTCCTTTGTCTTAGTGTTTCTCTGGGCTTACCATGCGATCGCACTACGGCACAGTGACATCCCAACTATCTGGATTGCTGCAGTTGTAGTGATGGTGATATTACTAGGCCTACTCATTTTCAACGTAGTTTCAAAACGTTAGCTAAACTCAACACAGCAAAGTTCTAAATATCCCAGTAGTCGGGTGTCACTCCATCTAGCCAAGGTCTAGCCATCTCACCTATGATCTTGACTTCAAGTGATTGCTCACGTCGTTGGAAAATAGCATAGGGGGTATAGATCTCTCCATATTCCATATCTTGATGAGATCCTTCCTGACAAAAAGCTGCAAAAGCTGAGATCAAATTAAAGGATGGAGTGCTTAAAGGGTAAGTTAATTTATAGAGTTCAGCACACAAAGAGATGGATCGATTAACTGGATCTTCCCCCCAATTGAGACCTTGCTTCATCATCTCAAGATCAGGGTATTTTAAAACAGAATAGTAAATACTTGCATGGACTTCATCCAGCGCATTGTCAGACCAATATTGAGCCACTAAGAGAGTAGCAGACTGTAGTTGTGAGTAATCTTGAAATACTGTTGTCACTACTGGGACCACAGTTTCATCTATGATCTGTTGCCGTAGTTGATCAGTTTGAACACTAGTGTAAAATAAGCTCATACACAATCATCCAAAATGGTTTGCCGTAAGTGATCAGCTGGAATACTGGTACAGAGTCCTTCCATGCTAGGTCTCCATCAGGTTTGTACTTTAAAGGCAGTCGGATCTAGATCCCAATTGATCCAACGAATCGCATCTCTAGCAGAGGTCATCGTGGGTGGAACTCGTAAGACATGAGTATGACCTGTACTCGGGCATGTCATGACCACTAACTGAATCGGAGTCCGATTATCCTCAAACGGCTGAAGTCTGACTAAGGTGTAATCCTCCCACACATCAATCTCTTCAGCCCCTAACTCTTGATAGATTCGCTCATAGCCAATCTGTTGAATCAGGATCCGTCGGAGCTCAGCGTTATCTTCTTGGAGGATCCAACGAGGCTGCCATTGAGAGGGAAACAGGCTACCGTACTTATGGGGTAATCGGATACCTTCAAAACTATAGATTGACAAGCCATCTGCAAATTGAATAGCTGGTGTTCCAACACCCTGTAGCCGATCTTGCTCATCAAACTGTAGATCGACTGGGCGTTGACTAACCAAGCACCCTGATTCATACAACCACAGCCACCCACACTGCATTACCAGCCACTGATAAAGCGGCCACAATTGACACCGATCTTCACACTTTAAAACGGAGTAGCAAAAGTCAAACCAACAGGCTGTAGCTACTAAATACTCAGTAGGTTGGGCTTGTTGCAAAGGGTTACAGTACGGGCGGTGAGAGGAATACCCAGCATTGAGATCGTGCCATAAGGCGTAACCGTATTCATACAGGTCCCGATAGATCCACCAACCGGTCTGCTGCCAGAGCTGATCATGTAAAGGTGTATACAATGTTTGCCGCAGCGTTCCCCAGGTAGACAATCCCAGTTGCTGCTTCAGATCAGTTTCAATGGCCTTGCCAACATTGACCGTGGGCTGCCCAAAAAAGGAGAGATCAAAGTTCTCAAGAGCTGCTAAAGGGCCTAGAAAAAAATGGATTTTGGGTTGAGGTAGTTTCAAACGCTCATATAGCAGCCCTAGCATGGCTTCGGTATGTTCAATGTTGAGAGGACGGGTGGCCCGAGCCAGATTTCTCCAATGATCAAGATATTTAGGAGCTAGGTCCAATTGCTTGGGCTGTAACTGGTATTCAATCTGCAACATATCTCCATCCTGTGGGGTTGTAGTCACTATCCTCGCTGTGAGGATCATATTCGCGTTGGATTCGCACTAACCAAGATCCTTGGGGAATTTGAATTAAACGATGCTCTTCATGGGTTAAAGTTGCGGTGTGAGAGACTACCTTTAGATAAAGCACACCTACGTTTTCATACATGATTGCCTCACCAGCTGTGATCTGATGCTTATGACCGGTAGCTTCTCCTCTGGCCAAAATTAGATGAGATAAACGGTTGCCTTTGACTTTATCGACTGGGATCAGCAAAACATCCCCTTGGCGAAATGACTTTCTCATCGGATCACCCCTAGATAATTAGTCTTTTGTATTATGATTGTAGTATAGCTAATTTAAGCCTGAAGTCAAGGAAATTGACGATCTAATCTAAGTCTATGTTGTATCTTGCTTTGAGCTGTCTACAGGGTCGGGAGATGCAGCCGGCCGCTAGTGATCTCTTGGGGTTAGGAGTCCAAGGACTTCAGCTCACACCTGGTAATGCTCCAACTCCCAATTTTCAAGCCTGGTTAACTCGTCAGTCGGTTCAGATCCGGCGTCATCATGGTTTTCATTGGCGTGCGATGCGACAACGGGTTTGGGGGCCTACTGGTGAGTGTTGGGTATCGTCCCAGTCTGTTCATCCCCCACAACGACAAGAGGCTCTGCCCAACTGGACCACTCTGGCAGAACAAGGGATCTATCAGGGTCTACTGCTGGAAACGATGTATCCTGGGTACTATCTTGGTGATGATCTGGATTTACAGTGGGCTATGGATCTGCAGTTAGGGTTAGCTGTGGATGTCTCACATATTCATATTCAGAGATGTCAGGGATCTTTAAATGAGGCAACCTGGAAACGGTTACAAGCCTATCCCCATATTGGTGAACTCCATGTGTCAGCTAATGCAGGTCACACGGATAGTCATCAACCCCTGATCCCAGCAACATTTGGATTAGCGTGGGTACAAGAGCGGGCCCAAGATCAAGTACCTGTAGTGCTAGAGTGCTACATGCATCGACTCTCCCAGGAGCAACGATTACAACAAGTCCACCTGGCCCTCGAGCTGTTGAACCTCCAAGAGTAATGTCAACTACTTTCAAGATCGTGGCTGGATCACTGGGACTTTACCTTAGATTACAGTCTGAGAGTGGCTTTCAAGTAAGCTAAACTAGATCAGCAACTGTACGTCAGTCAACATAATGAGCAAAGTATAATGAGCAAAGTTCAACGGCTCTTCATGGCTCTTTTACCGAAATCCTGGGCTGAAGATATGAAGGCAGAGTCTTTAGCTTGGCAAATCCAATGCTGTACTTGTGGTCGGTCCCGTTCAGTTTGGGAGGCAGGTGGCATCCGCTGGAAAGCGAAATCAGTGGGCAAACGCACGATGGTGTATTGTTCTCAATGTGGCAGCCTCCAAATGGCCGCTATCACCAAAGATTGAGATGGAGTAATGAGATTGAGCATCGGTGATCTGTTAAACTAAGCGCCGAAAATTTTTCTTCCCAACTTGTAAAATTCGATTCACTAGCTCTTGTGGATCACCAAACTCAGTATCTGGATTTTCAACTTTGGCTCCATCTAACTTCACAGCTCCATTACTGATCTGACGACGGGCATCCGACGCACTCTTGCAAAGACCTGATTCTCTTAAAAGGTAGGTTAGCTTGGCTGGAAAGGTAAGCTCCTCCAGACTATACTCTGGAACTGATGAAGCTTCACTCGGATCAAAATTAATCACCAACGATCGAGCGGTCACTTCGGCTTCAGCAGCAGCTGCGTCAGAATGATACTGAGCCACAATGGTTTTGGCCAATAAGATCTGGCGTTCCCGAGGATTGTCAGGTAACTGCTCTAGGCTAAGGGCTGTTAAAAGTTCAAAGTAATGTTCAATGACATGATCCGGGACTTTTTCTAGCTTGGAGTACATTGTGAGTGGATCTTCGGTTAAGCCCACGTAGTTATTCTTAGATTTAGACATCTTTTGATAGCCATCTAACCCTTCTAAAAGAGGTAGTAAAATCCCAAATTGAGGTGATTGCCCCTTCCAGATTTGTAAATCACGACCTGTGAGCAAGTTGAATTTTTGATCGGTGCCACCGAGTTCAATATCCGCTTGTAAAGCAACAGAGTCATAGCCTTGGAGTAAAGGGTATAAGAATTCGTGTAGATAAACGGGTGTACCTGAGGTATAGCGATTGGCAAAGTCTTCTTTTGCTAGCATTTGCCCGACTGTCATTTGGGCTTGGATTTCAATCAGCTCAGATGTAGTTAAAGCCCCTAGCCACTTGCTGTTGTATTTGATCTCAAGGCGGCCTGGGGTTTCAAAGTCTAAGATTTGGCGGGCTTGGGCTAAGTATGTTTTAGCATTTTCCTCAACTTCGGTGGCCGTTAAGCGAGGTCGAGCTTCTGATTGACCTGTAGGATCTCCAATTTGGGCTGTAAAATCTCCAATCAACAGGAGGGCTATGTGGCCTGCATCTTGAAATTGGCGCAACTTACGCAAGGCAACGGTATGACCCAAATGTAAGTCTGGCCGGGTTGGATCAATACCTAATTTCACTCGTAAGGGCCGATCAGATTGGCGCAGCTGCTCAGCTAGGGACCCCGAGCCACCTGGAAAAATTTCGACCACGCCTCGTTGGGTTAATTGGGTAATGTGCTCGTCACCAGTCACGTGCCTACCTGCCATAGTTCAGCCTAATGCAGCTTACCTTATGACGACTCCTTTTAGGACTGAGAGAGGTCCAGGGTAGAATGTGGCGTAGTTACTGACAACCCGCATGGACCTTTACCAGATCCGTTACTTCCTTGCTATTACTGAGACCGGTAGCTTTACCAAAGCAGCTGAACGACTGTATGTCTCTCAACCTTCTTTATCAGCAGGGATCAAAAAATTAGAGCAGGAATTGGGTGTTATTTTGTTTGAGCGTG
Source organism: uncultured bacterium (assembly GCA_964434865.1). Lineage (GTDB taxonomy): Bacteria > Cyanobacteriota > Cyanobacteriia > Thermostichales > Thermostichaceae > CAYSWV01. Next base: position 110,970 of record CAYSWV010000004.1, on the reverse strand, counting down.
GTAAACGTCGGGTTTTACTCACACCTGCTGGCCAGTTCTTTTTAAAGAAAGCTCAAAATATTCTAGACCATTACCAATCAATTCTCCATGACCTAGAGAATTTTAAAGCCTACCCCACCTTAAAAATTGGTACCTTACATACGATCCGTAGTGTCAATTTAGCCGATGTAATTGGTGCTTTTCGGGCTTATAATCCCAATGTAGCTATTGAACTTTGTAATGGGTATTTAGAAGATCTACAAGATTGGTTGGATAAGGGAGACATTGATCTGGCCCTAACCTGGCTCAGAGATGATGATGAACCTGATACCTCCCTCTTTCTATTTCAGCAAGGCTTAGCACTGGCTGTTCCTACAGATCACCCCTTTACCCAATCTAAACGGATTAAACTGACCCAACTTGATCAACAGTCTTATATTGAACGGATTAACTGTGAATTTTGGCGCTCAAACCCGCAATTATTTGAGATGGCTGGTATTGAACCTCATGTTGTCTACTCATCCAATAATGAAGAATGGGTCATTTCCTTAATCCAAGCTGGTATGGGAGTGAGTATTATGCCTATCTGGCAAGGCATTGTTGGCCTGAACTATGTGCCCCTGGCTGATCTACACCTGGTTCGTCAGGTTGGCTTAAAATGGAGACGATCACAAGTGTTAGATATTACAGAGCAGTTTCTAAGTTTTGCTAAAAGTCATGACTGGAGCGTTTGATTTAATGACTGATCCCTAACCGTGTGATATACCAGGCTTTTGAACTCAACTAAGGGAGCCTAATCTTGCACTTGATCAGGTCATTAGGAATAAGGTTGGATGAGTTTGCCACATCGGTGGGACTGAAACTACTGTAAACAAACAGTTCATTAGTGTCTGAAATAAACACTTCTGGATCAATCAATGGCTGATCAACTGGAGATGATGCCACTTTAAAGTTGATAGTTCCATCTAGTTTGGTTAACCAGATACCATCATCGTTAGGATCCTGGTTTCCAAAAACTTGAGTAAAGAAATAAGTGCCCCCCTGGTAATTAAACAACTCCCGGTTATAAATCGGAATAAAATTTTGGCTATTAGCGGCTCCCGAGCCAATCGTGAAGACTTGTGACAGGGTCCAATCGGGGTTACCAGGTTGACGGCGGTAGAGGTTGACTCGATTACTACCTAATTCTTGAGCGATCACCACCTGTTCCCCATTAAACTCATCAGCGTTAAGAAAATAGATATTCCAAGGATCAGCGGCATCTGGAACAATCACCGTTTCATTCCCAGTGACAAGATTTAATTTCGAGATAGTTGTATTGGATCCAACCTTGCGACGAAAAGCAACTGATTTTTCTCCTGGGATATACTTAGGTGTTCTAATATTGATCTGAAAAGGCAAGTCATCTTCAAACTGGGCGACTGTTTTTAAGGTAAACGGATTGAAATAATCTTCAATATAGATGTAGTAACCTGATGAAAATGAGGGATCTCGGCTGGTAATATTCAAGGCATGTTCAGAACCAAAGGTGATCTGTTCGGCTTGAGGGTTGGGCTGATCGATCGTAGTACTGAAGATTTGAGGTGTACCAGTACTATCCTGTCCTTCAAAAACTACGGATGTACCTTGAGCACTCACTAAAAACTCAACTGGATTGCCTTGAGCGTAGGCACTAGTGCTATTGGGATAGGCGATACCTCCTTGTCCTGCGAATAAGCCCTGGCCGCCCTCTGGGATCAATCGTCCAGTAGATGGATCAATATCGGCCACCCACACCTTCCGGTCATAATCCATGAAAGTCAGCTTGGCCCCATCAGACCATACTTCATGTTCTAGGTAAGTCACATTTGGCAGGCCAATGGCTTCACATTCCGATGTAGGCGTGGTTGGAATCGCTTGCCCAGGAACGACCACTACGTTGTCAGTAGTAACAGAAGCTCCTGGCACAACTAGATTGATAAACAAAGCTAGGATCTCAGGGGTCCGCAAGTCGTTTGGCAATAACAAAGCAACATAGATGGCTGTTACATCTAAAAGATCAGGACTAGGCTCCCCAGATTCTATGTAATTGGTATTGAAAGAAGAGGGAATCGGATCTATATCTTCAAGGGTAAAAGGTTGAGAGCGACTGTTATAAAGTAAATTCGCTACATCTACAATGGTTTGAGGTTGTCGTAAATCTTCAGGTAACGTTAACAGAGCAAATGTCAAAACGAAGTCATCAAAGGTGACTGCTGGAAAATCACCTAAATAGATCTGATGGGTAGACTCCTGAGCTGAGACTATGGCATTGGGATATTCCTCAATAAACAGCTCACGGGTATCAAGATCGTTGAGGGCATCGTCAAACTGAGCTATATAAGTACGAGCTGTCAGATCACTACTCAAGGTGTCTGGTTGAGCTACAAATGTCAGTCCTTGCAGTGAAATCAGATCAGGTAACGGCACCGAATCTACCACAAATAACTTTACAGAACCTGCTTCTACACTAACTGCAGATGCCACGGGGCTATCAGTTTTGAGGGGTTGACCTACTGGAGTTAAGACAGATGGGGATGATGTTCTACATCCGATCACCAGGCATAAGCCTAGGAGCTGGCTAAGTCTATTAGAAAACATTGATATCAGAAGATTTACGGGCTTTATAAATCAGATTTTAGGCTATAAGCCATATTTGGATTGTATTTATTTAGATTAAGTCAATTATGATTAAAGTCTGAGTTTGTTTAGGCTACTCGTTTCATTTCTAGCGTGGAGTAGGGTTGATCGGTTCCCACAATCTGAGTAGTTTTCTCTAGTTGCGACTTTAAGAATTGTCGATAGAGATTACAACTAATTTTGACTCGATATCCTTCAAGTGTGATCAAACCTAGACTCTCCAATCGGTAGAGGATTAAAGCATCTAGCCCCAGCGATTCTGAAGAGTATAAGAGAACTGTTAGAGCATACACCAAGTTAGGATCCTCCTCCAGTAAAGCTAGGATCGAGCGTAAGTGACCACTATAGATACCAGATAAGGTTGAAGCGTTTTGTAACAGTGACTGTAAACCCATGTTTGCTGTAGCCAAGTGATAAAAAGCAATTTGAACTAGAGCGGGTTGTCCACCAACAAGCTGATAGACCTCGGAGATGTCTTCTAAGTGATACCGCTGCCCTAGATCTTGAACTTGTTCTGGGCTAAAGGGTTGTAATTGTAAATGTCGGCCCACATTAAACGGTGATCGGGTATCTGTGAGAGGGCTGTAAGCTTTGGTATCGTGCACCAGTATCAAGCGCAGCTTTTGCCATACTTCACAGTCGCTTGCATCTTCATGCCAGGCTCTGAAGAGAGGTAATACATCTTGACAGAGGTCTGGATAGTGGAAAAGTTGATTCAGATCGTCTAAGACCAACACTAAAGGCCGATCGATAGCTTCTAAGATATGCTGTTGTAGATAATCGGTAGAACTCACTTTACTGCCCAAAGTATAGTTCCAGTAGAGGTCTAGCTGAGGTTGTTGACCTAAGGTATGACTAATGCAGCTACAAAACCAGCGCAAGAATAAGTCTAAGTTGCCAAAGCAGGACTGATCAGCTTTTTGAAAATTTAGAGTAACTGTGTAAAAACCTAAGTCTCTTGCATAAGCTAGGATCCGCTGAGCCAGTGATGTTTTGCCCATTTGTTGAGGGGCTTCTATTCGGAGTAAACTACCAGGTTTTTGGATCTCGGCTTTAGCTTCCACTTCAAGGGGGGGCCGTTCAATATAAAAGGCACTATCTAAGCCAACAGGACCACTGGGAAACTTAAGCGTGTTAGTGGAGAAGGGTTCTAGTGAGTTCAGATTAACCTGAGGGAGCCAAGACAGTTTTAAAGGTGGATAGTGTTCAGCTGGGGCCTGAGCTTGAGCATACTGACGCAACATGGTTCTGACATTACATTTAGTAACTTTCTTCTGTATAACCCTAGATAACTGCTGCCAGAGTTCACATCCCAAATCTCGAATGTAGCCGTGTTCGTAACCTAGCTCGTCAGCAATCTCAGCATAGGTTTTACCCTGCCAAACCTGTAGAAAAATTTGACTATGCAGATCTCGTAAACTAGCCCCCAAGATCTGATCCAAGACTTCAAGAGCCTCATTAACTTGCATAAGTGGTCTCCAAAGCTAAGTAGATCACAACAGATAGATGCGCTGATTGTGGCAAGCAAACCTTAATCTTCACTGGGTAGACCCTGGACTTGAACTTAGATCTGGCCGAGCCTGTGCTGAACTAACCCTCTTGTTAAAATAATCTTGATAGCCATATCTCAATCAGCTTGAAAAGTCTTAAATCACTACGCCAGCCTCATTCAGCCAAAGATAATAAGCCATAAGTAAACCATAAGACCTCCATTAAGCCGTGATGATTTTAAGCTGATTTCGATGTTTACAATTATCATCATCATGGAAATGTTAGAATCCAGCAAGATGATTTTTCAGATGAGGGTCATAGATATCATCTATCAGGCCAGATGTTTTTCAGTTATAGTCCATGAAATGTGATGTTGTAGTTATCGGCTGTGGTGTTGTGGGAGCTGCCATTGCTTATGAGCTTGCCCAACTTGAGTTATCGGTTCTGGTCGTTGATGCTCAAGATCCAGGTCAAGGAGCCACCGGAGCATCATTAGGTGTACTCATGGCTGTGATCAGCCAACAGTTAGATGGGGAAGGGGTCAATTTACGATTGCAAAGTCTTCAGCACTTTCAGAGTTGGATCCCACGTCTTGAAGATCGTCTGGGTCGATGTTTACCGGTTAATCGTCATGGCATTTTAAGACTGCTCCAACCTGATGAAGCTTCAAAATGGTCAGCTGTCGTGTCTCATCGTCAACAAGCCGGTTATCATCTTCATTACTTAACGATAGATGAAGTCAACACATTACAGCCAGGGCTCCATTGTGCAGCAGGTGGGATCTATTCGCCTCAAGATCGCCAAATTGATCCGCGCCTTTTAACCCATGCCTTAATTGAAGCTGCCCGTAGTTATGGAGCTCAGTTTCAATTTCATCAACCCGTGACAGGAATCAAAATTCAGGCTGATCGCATTAATGCTGTCTATACTAGCCATCTGACTATATCTGCAGGGGTTGTGGTGATTGCAGCTGGCTTAGGGAGTGCTGGATTAGGATCACTGTTTAATCTTCAAATCCCTGTTCAACCTGTTAAAGGGCAAGCTGTTCAGGTTTACTCACCCACGACTCTTTTGAAGCCAGTCATTACTCAAGGTGATAGCCATCTTGTGCCATTAGCTGATGGATCGCTGTGGATTGGGGCAACAGTTGAATTTGAAGCTCAGGTTAGCTCACCCACTCTCAGTGGATTCCAACATCTGGTTAACCAGGCTTTGACGCTTTGTCCTGAGTTAGCTCAAGCTGAATTACGATCTCACTGGTCAGGCCAACGACCTCGACCCTCCGGCCAACGGGCACCTATTCTAGGATTCTCTCCGTTACACCGGAATGTTGTACTAGCTACAGGCCATTATCGCAATGGCGTCTTATTATCACCCATTACGGCTCAGATCACCGCTGATCTGATTCTCCAAGGCCAGACCCATCTGTGTTCATTGGAGGCATTCCAGTTGAAATCTCAACCCACTCTCAAAAAAGAGTGATAGTATGCTCATGTTGCTAACCTCTGATGATCTTGGGTCTGAGATCGAAAAGTAGTCTTAAAGTACTAGACAAATAACCTTAAAGTACTAGACAAATAGTGTTAGACACTTGAGAAACAAGAAGAGCCAAACACAAAACTAGTCAAATAAGATTATTGCCCCACCCAGATAACAGTTGGACTATCGAAACTTAGGAATCTCTACTGGAATAGGGCCGTTCTGATGACTTACGATCGAATCGATCAGGATAAGCGTTCACTCCTATTGGCAGACTTTAAACCGCTGTCTCGCCAGACTAGTGAAGGCCAGTTCTATCATCTGCTCCAGGATTTGTCTACTGGAGTTGTACTCCAAGGTCCTCAGGCTGAAATTTGGTTCAGTAATCCTAAAGCTTTAGAGCTCCTAGGCCTCACTCAAGATCAATTGCAGGGGCAAGCTGCTTGTGAGCCGAATTGGGGAGTTAGTTTTCCTGAAGGGGAGCCGTTGCCAGCTGATACGTTTCCGCTTCCCTATGTTATCGCTAATTCTATTAACAATGTTGTGATGAAGGTTGACCGGCCTGCCTCTCAGGATTCAGTGTGGTTACTAGTTAACGCTTCACCCCAACGAGATCCAGATGGCAGAATTAAACAGGTGATATGCACATTAACCGACATCAGCCATTGTTATCAGGTTACTTCACAGCGTTCTTACCATACCTTGGCTCAATCGATTTTAGAACAGATCAGCACAACCTTAAATGATCAGGAAATTTTAAACTCTACAGTTCAGGCCCTAGGCCATCACTTACAGGTTGATCAATGTTGGGGCATACTGACTGATGGGTTGAATAGTCAGCCTCACTGTTGTCTTTATGAGCATTCCTGCCTTCAGCCGATGCCTGATCGAGTCGACATGTATGACAGAGATCAAGTGATTGTCGATCAGCTCCAGCAAGGGCACATCATCCACTATTGTCCTTTAGCATCTAGATCACAGACCGAATTAATTTGTCCTTTAATCGTGGATCAGGCTGTGGTGGGTGAAATTCGGCTTTGCAGTCTAGGTCAACACTATTTCACTGACTCAAGCCTGGCTTTGGTGCAATGGGTTAGCTCACAATGTGCCCTCCGTCTCACGCATAGCCGACTCTACCACTTAGTGATGACTCAGGTTCAGCAACTTGAACAACACCATCAACTCCAAAACGACTTTATTAGTACCTTATCCCACGAATTACGAACCCCTCTATCAAATATCCGAATGGCTCTGAGACTAATGGCTGTGGCTCCAAGTGATGAAAAGAAGCAGGAGTACCACACACTAGCTCTACATGAATGTGAACGTCAAATTGAGCTGGTGAATCATTTGTTAGACATTCAACAATTAACTCATCAGTTTTCGCTTGCCATTACCCCAGTTGATCTATACCCATGGTTACAAAAGGTGATTCAGACCATCGAACCGGCTTGCCAAGGCAAACAGGTGGAACTGATCAGCGATATTCCGTCTGGAATAGGGATTTTAAATACCGATATTATGTGTTTAGGGCGAGTGCTCAACGAACTCCTTCATAATGCCGTTAAATACACAGCTCCCCAGGGTACGATCAGGATTAAAACAGCTTGGGAGCACACAGACACGATCCGAGTATCGGTGACAAATACTGGATCGATTCCTGCTACTGAACTCCCCAAGGTCTTTGAGAAATTTTATCGGGTTCCCCAATCTGATCGATGGAAACAGGGTGGCAATGGTTTGGGATTAGCCTTAGTTCAACAACTTATCACTGAATTGCAAGGCCAGATCACTGTGACTAGTGAGGCTGGATGGGTTACCTTTACCCTCTGGATTCCAAATCATCCTTTGCCAATAGACTGAGATTCGGCCTGCTCATCGGTAGGGATCTCATCGGTGGCCGTTTGCGTGTTAGGGGCATGGCCATTGGAGGCATCCTGGGTTAACTGTCCATTTGGAGTACTGGTCGGAGTACTGGTTAGCTCACTTGAGTGTCCATTTAGATCACCCTTGAGCTCACTTGATGGCGTTTGATCTTGAGTGGCTAGCGGTAGAGGAAGTTCTTCCAGTGATGATGCCTCGCCTTCCATGGACTGCCGGTGGGGAACAATCCAGTCTTGTACTGACTTGATCACAATGTAGAGAACTGGAACAATAAATAAGCTCAACAATGTGGCCACTAACATGCCACCCACTACCGCTGTACCCAAAGATTGGCGGCTAGCAGAGCCAGCTCCTGTCGCTAAGGCTAGTGGTAAAACCCCCAAGATAAAACTGAATGCTGTCATTAAAATGGCTCGGAACCGGATCACTGAAGCATCCACAGCCGCTTTAACAATGGTGAGCCCCTGGCTGCGTAGTTGATTCGCAAATTCAACAATAAGAATGGAGTTTTTGCTAGCTAATCCAATTAGCATAACTAGACCCACTTGACAAAAGATGTCATTTTGCAAGCCTCGCCAGTACTGCCCTGATAAGGCCCCCAAAATAGCTAGCGGCACTGCTAGTAAGATGATGAACGGATCAATGTAACTCTCATACTGAGCAGCCAAGATCAAGAACACAAAGGCCAACCCTAAACCAAAAATAATGACGGCTTGCCCTGATGATTCAATCTCTTCTAGAGAGATCCCAGTCCACTCATAGCCCATTCCATCCCGAGGTAACACTTGAGTGGCCACCTGTTCCATGGCATTAATGGCTTGTCCTGAGCTAAAACCAGGGGAGGCAGATCCCTGTAGTTCTACCGAGCGGAACAAATTGTAGTGATTGATGATTGAAGGACCCGATATGGCATCCACATCCACTAAGTTGCTCAGCGGAATAATATCCTGGGTAGTTTGGGAGCGAACATAAAACTGATTAATATCCTCAGGTGTATCTCGAAAGGCTTGATCGGCTTGTACGTAAACGCGATAGTTGCGATTAAAGGTATCAAAATTATTGACAAAGGTTGAACCGAGTAAAGTCTGTAGAGTGTTGAAAATGCTAAGAGGAGGCACCCCTAATATCTCAGCTTTCTCTCGATCAACTCGGACATTAAGCTGAGGACTCCCAGCTGAAAACGTAGGTGGATTGATCTGCATTGCAGGCTGTTGGTTACCCACAAAGAACAGCGTCTTACTCACCTGTTCCAAGGTATCAAAGTCATTAATGGCCTTACCTTGTAACTGAAACTGGAAGCCACCTGCGGTCCCTAAGCCTTGGATCGGTGGGGGTTCAATGGGGATCACTAAAGCATCACTGATGCCCCCCAGAAAGGGCCCAAATAAGCCATTTACAATTCCTGACGCTGTCTGTTCGTACTGGAGGCGCTCATCCCAGGGCTTTAAGGTAGAGAAGATGAGGGCATTTGAGGGTGATAATCCATTAAAACTAAAGCCCCCCACCGCCACGGTATCTTCAATTTCAGGTTTCTGCCGTAAGACAGAGGTGGCTTTCTCGATCACCTGCTGCGTGTAATTGAGCGAGACCCCGGGTGGCCCCTGAATAAAGGTAATAAAGTAACCTTGATCCTCAACTGGCACAAACGACGAGGGCACTAATTGAAATAATAAATAAGTAAGCCCTAAGCAGCCGATAAAGAATAGAACTACCAAATAGCGAAGCTTGACAATAAAAGCCAACAGCACTCGATAAATCCGGGTTAATAAAGCAATGACCCACTCTAAACTGCCTAAAAACCAATTACTTTTAAATTGAGGTTGAATAATCAAGGCTGATAAAGCGGGAGCGAGCGTCAAGGCATTAAAGGTAGAAATGCCCACTGCAAAGACAATTGTTAGGGCAAACTGTTGGTAGATCTTACCGCTGGTACCTGGGAAAAAAGCAACCGGCAAAAAGACGGCAAATAGAACTAGCGTAGTGGCAATAACGGCCCCTACAATTTCTTGCATAGCTACAGCCGCTGCTTTAAAGGGGGGTAAGCCTTCCTCTCGGATGTAGCGGGTAATATTTTCTACCACTACGATGGCATCATCCACCACCAAACCCGTCGCCAATGTGATCCCAAACATCGTCAACGTGTTGATGGAAAAGCCAAAGAATCTCATAAAAATGAAGGCACCCATCAGCGAAACTGGGATCGTAATCGTGGGGATTAGGGTAATCCGCCAATCCTGCAGAAAGACAAAGATCACCACCACCACCAAAAAGATGGCTTGGATCAGGGTCTGGATCACCTCTCGGACCGATGAAGTAATAAATTTAGAGGTGTCGTAGGGGATTCTGTAGACCATACCAGGTGGAAAACTAACCGCCAATTCAGCCATCCGCTCCCGCACCTGCTGAGCAATCTGCAGTGTGTTGGCATCTGATAAAGCAGTAATCCCAATACCCACAGCATCACGGTCATTAAACTGAAACGAGGTGTCGTAACTATCGGCCCCTAATTCAATCCGAGCAACATCCTTTAACTTCACTAGGGCCCCATCGGGGTCAGCCTTGAGAATAATGTCACTAAACTCTTCAGTGGTTTCCAAACGACCTTCAGCCAAGACGTTGAGTTGGTAAAGCTGCTCCTGATTAGCCGGGGGTCGCCCCACTTGTCCTGCCGCCACTTGGATATTTTGAGAGCGAATCGCTCCTACGACGTCTTCAGACGTTAAGCCTCGGGTAGCCAACTTATTCGGATCTAGCCAAATTCGCATGGCATAGCGCCGTTCCCCAAAGATCTGAACATTGCTAACCCCAGGAATACGTCTGAGGGTATCTCGAATAAATAGATCAGTATAATTACTTAAAAAAGATGTGTCATATTCACCTGATTCTGTGGAGATACTAACGAACTGAATGATGTTGCTACCACCTGACTTTTCCACCACGATCCCGTTACGGATCACGTTATCTGGCAATTGAGCTTCAACTTGAGAAATCCGATTTTGGACATCGATAGAGGCTTCATCAAGATCCCTGGAGGCATCAAAAGTGGTGGTAATCTGGCTGCTACCATCACTAGAGCTAACCGAAGTAATGTACTTCATGCCTGCCACACCATTGATCCGCTGTTCCAAAATATTCGTGACAGCTGACTCTACTACTTCAGCACTAGCACCGGTGTAGGTGGCTCGAACTAACACTTGAGGGGGGGTCACTTCTGGGTAATAGTCAATCGGTAATGCTGTAGCAGAGACAATCCCCAACAACACAATGATTAACGAACACACAGTGGCCAGAACAGGACGACGGATAAACGTATTGACGAACATAACTTATCTCGGGGATCGATAGGATCAAGGTGCAAGTTCAACTTAGCCTGGAGAAGCTTCTGCAGGAGGTTGAAGTAAACTTTCATCAACAATAGGAGCTTGGTCGAAGATCTTTTGTAAGCCTGAAGTGACAATCGTTTCGCCCTCAGACAATCCACCTAGAACTTGATAGTCATTATCTTGTAACTTACCTAGCTGCACAGGTCGCTGTGTTGCCACCAATCCAGAGGCATCTTCAGTGGGTTGAGCCACAAAAACAAATGTTTGTCCAGCAATTCTTGAGACTGAAGTAAAGGGGATCACCAAGCTTGGAGCTTCACTCCAGATCACTCGGGTGCGAATAAATTGAGAAGTCCGCAGACCCGCTGCATTTGAAAAGGTGGCTTTGACCAACACCGACTGCGTGCCGGGATCAGCTTCCGGAGAAATAAACGAAATCTGACTGGTTTCAATTACCTGGTTCTGTTCATCCAACAGATCAATCGAAGTCCCTACTTGCAGTTTAGGGGCCTGATCTAAGGGGATGCTGATCTCAACCTCCAACTGATTGGATTGAACAATACTGGTCAGGAGGCTCTGAGGTGTAACGTAGTCTCCAGCATTGGTGACAACATCTCCAACAGTACCTGCAACAGGCGCATTGACCTGATAGTACTGGAGCTGGACTTCTTCTTGCTTAGCCTCGGCCTGAGCTTGTCTTAGAGCTTGCTCCGCTTGGGCAATCAGAGCTTCTTGAGCTCTAATCTGACCTTGTAGAGTTTCTAATCTGGCTTCTGACTGGGCTAAGTCTCGAGTAGTTTCTTCCAGTTGTTCTTCGAAAATGACTCCTTCTTCAAGGAGTTCCTGCTCTCGCTCGATCTTGGACCGAACAAAGTCTAAGTCTGCCGTTCGGGCAGCAACATCAGCCTTAGTCGCCTCTAGATTAGCCCTAGCTGTTTCTAAGTTAGCTTCTGCAACATTGACCGCTGCTAGTTGACTAGCCCAAGCTGCTTGTTGAATGGATTCATCAATCGTGAACAAAGGTGTTCCCGCTGCCACGGTATCCCCCAGTTGAACCAACACATCAGTCACTTGGCCACTCACTTGGGGTCGGATAGTCGCTGCTTGTCGCGAGTCCAGATTGGCAATAAAGGTAGAACTATCGCGGATGGTTGTGGTGCCCACTTCAGCTATTTGAACAGGAGTAGCTTGAGGACCTTGAGCCTCCTGTGGTTCGGCGTTAGATTCTAAAGAAGCCCCTCGACAAGCTCCAATGACTAGAGCCGTCAGGGCCCATACCATCGCTTTGTTCAACTTCATAACAGGGAGCCTCTTCTGACTAGCTAAGGTAGTGCTAAAATATAGCTACAGGTTACGCGATTTTCCTACCCAGAATCCGCCTTTACCGTCCAGGATCTCTGTTAAATAGCGCTTGATTATTAGTCCACTATCAGGTATGAGATCAGGTCCACATTAGCTCAGGTTCAGGCATCAGTTCAGTCAGTCACAACTCTTCATGCCACCGAGCTGCTGAACTGATCTAGGCACTGTTAAAGCTGCTGAAGTCGATCTCCACTCAGACAGGCTGCTCTCTCTTCAAATGAGCGAAACGCTCTCAATTCTAACGGGCCCCGTTGCCCCAGTTGATTCTCCCAAAAACCCGACATTAGCTGACCATCTGGAGAGAGGTTCAATAGGGTCGTTACTCGTTCTCCTGTACCTAAACTACTTTGGTGGGTTGTTTGCAAGACTCGTCCCTCGATCGTGCCGATCCCTTGAGAGAATTCAACTCCACTCGTTGTAAAGTTGCGAATTGTAATTGCTGATCCCTCTTGCTCAATGATTGAACAGCCTCCAGTTACACTATTCCGCCAGCTCCCTGAAATCGTCACGATTGTAGTTTCCAAGCCGCCTTCTAAAACTTGAGTGAGGCCTGGTTTAGAACTGATCACCAATAGACTGACATGAAGGCCAAGAGTCAATAGACCTAACAGTGATGTAGTTTTGAGCAAATGGCTCAGTGTACCCTGACATTGATGTTGCATGGTAGTACCTCATTGAGTATCTAAAGACTTAGCCCTACCTTAACGAAAAGCCCGCAACGTGATCGAGATCCGTCGACCTTGCCATTTTGAAGTCGCAGGGACCTCATGGGTCCATCTCAAGTTAGTGGTATAGGGCATAACAAACACTGTTCCCTGCCTAGCCGGAAAATCTAAAAAGCCTTTACCTTGCCAAGGTCGGAGCCGAAACACTCGCCTGTCACCTAAGGATAGTGTCACAATGGGTGAGCCTTTAATTAAGAAGGTTGTGCTATCTCGGTGTTTGCCAATGTAGTGACCCCATTGCCCCTCGTACCAATTTAGCAGTAGGGCATTTAGCCGTTGATCAATCACTGATTTGGCCCAGTCCCAGTAGGGGAGCAACTCTTGTGGAACGGGTAAGGCTGGGTTACTCCCTCCAGAATAGTGATAAGTTTTATGATAGGCCTGCTGCCAGCGGGGAGTTTTCACTGGTTTTCCCAGCATTTGAATAGTGTGATAGTCCTCAGGATGAAGATCCCAAAGTTGAGTGAAAGCCTCTGATGTTGGCCACAGATCCTCTGGCAGTTGACCCGTCCAGAGTTGATCAACTTCATTCAACCAATGACAGGTAAACCCTGTATACATTTGTCTCACTTGAACGCTATAGGTTCAGCAAGGTCATGGTAGCACTATTGAAATGGTTGATCCTCTTAGATGGCATTAGCTGCATCAAGTCACAGTAGACTCAAGAGTCGGTTGAACCTCAGCTCGGGAAAATAGCTTAAAGTAAGTTGACGTTAAACTCTCTTTCAGGGGGACTAACAGATAAGTCAACGGTGAAATGGCTACAACAACATTACGACGATCCCGTTTCACTTGAGCGACAATCTGCCTGGCAACCCAACTAGCTGACATAATCCCAATAGGGTTTAGATTACTTTTGAACGGACCTAGAATCAGTTTGCGGATTACACAAGGGGCATCTAATCGACGTAGAGTCACTAGATCGCCTAGGGTACGCTTGGACAGCTCATATAAGGGACTTACCGCAGGCATCACTTCAGCTTCAGAGGTATTGACCCAGACTTCTTTACAAGCCATGTGTTCATTGGTCTGGACCGTCTTGAAAAAATATTCCATTAGTCGCCAGCTGGAAAAAGCATTAACCTCATAGGAGTCTTTAATGGCTTCAGGTGTGCGATCACTATGGACATTGATGCCATGATTTAAAATCAAAATATCAATAGATTCAAAGAGAGTAGCCAGATCAGCCTCCTGGCCAACAGACCAAGTGACAGGATCTAAAGAGACTGAAGTACCCTCTTGATCAAGTATGATAGGTTGGCTTTGAGAGCTGATAGGAATCACTTTAGCCCCGGCTTTTAAGAGTGCTACCGCCAGAGCTTGACCCATCGTGCCAGAGGCACCCGTAATCGCAACTGTTTTGCCTTTGAGAGAAACACATGTACCCATAATTTGATCCACCAAGGTAACCATGCCGCAGAAGTAAGCGTTGGGATCGTCAAAATGATGGCGCCAATGATAAGTGCGATTCACCCACCATTGTCCTGGGACTTCTGTAAACGGACCTGCCTTGTGAGTGAGATCAGTCGCCATCAACCAGCCATGAGCTCGACTCCACCCTGTGATTAAGAAGCCGCCTGAGTAAAGAATACCAATAGCTGAACCCAGACCACTCAGGGGAGCCACCCACCAGAGGCCTAGGGTGAGCAGAAGAGATCCAACCAGCATAGTGATAGCTTCAGGCACATCATGATGCCAATGGGCTTGAAAATAGAGATCTGGATCTGACACGCTTAGGTCTTGTCGAAAGACCCGATGATGCAACTGATGCTTGGGGAACCACCTAGGCTTAACATGGGCTAACCAATGACGGATATCTCGAATCACTTCAGTCCACAGTACAGAAAGAACAGCGATCCCACAGACTTGAATCCCAACCCAGCTATCACTTAGAGCCAAACTGTGAATCCATTCCAACATAGTCATACCCAAAGCTTGCTATCTTAACCCAGTTTAATCACTGTACTCGATCTAGTGAGTCTGATTGCTATTGCCATGATTGGGTTGCCATTTACTAGTTGAGATGACGAAGATCTGTTCTCACCTCCATGAGTAAAACGCCCAAACTACCCAGCAATTTTGATCAGGCTAAGTTGGAGCAGCTACAGCACAAACACTGCCAGATACAACCCGCCAGCCCTTGTTTCCCAATACCCATGTGCGCGTATAGCGACTATATCCCCCGAAAGCTGATCCCTTAAATGTTCCAGCTAAATTGGCTAAAACGAGTGTGACCGCAGTTGACTCATACTGTTTAATCTGAACATCAACCAGATCGATACGTGTAAATTGTGTCGTGCTTGTGCGATGCAACTCAAGATCATCAGCTTTGGAATAAACACTACCGTCTGGACCCACGAATAAAAGCTGGTCATCAATGAGCCTATCAAGTTCAGCCACATTGCTCGTTAGCATGGCAATGCGGAGACGTTCTTCAATGTCAAGAATTTCGTTATGCTCAGATTTCACTATATTGAAAAAGAAGTTGATTCTTCGTGACTTTATCACAGTCAGACGTCAGACCAGCAGCGCGAAAGAGATCTAATGGTGGCTTTTTGGCGAGTAACCATATGAAAACGCCTGGGGTTAACACTCCCCTACTCTTTGTAAACCTCTTAATTCTTTATAGACCAAGGATCACAGAAGATGAGCAAGCTCTCTGCTGGTACTATTACTTAGGTCATTGGTATGTCAGACGAAGAAGAGTGCTACGGAGTCAGAGTCCAGGTAGATATTCTTTATCGAGCGGATCAAAAAGAAGATACGTTCTCAGTTCCGAATTGGAATTCTAATTTGAGTTATGTTGGATAGTGTTATGAAGCTCTCAAAATCACTTATAAGTCTCTGTACTAAACCCCAGATCCTTTTTTGAAGCTCAGCCCCATCTAAATCTTGATGCAGGAACTCAAGTTATGATCTTAAACACTCCATTGAGAGGGCCATTGACATGACATTACCTTTGTCGTTGCGGATACGTCAGACCTTTCTAAAACTATTTGTCAGGTTACTGCCAGTAATACCGATGGCGCTCAAGCGACAGATTATTATGCTTGGTCCTGTTTTGAACTATCCATGGACTATTCCCAAACAGTATTGGACGTTTCGTAAGTTAATTAACTATTACTTGGCTCAGATCTCATGGTTACTCAATACCAAAACGTCTTGGGCGCGCCCCTATCAAATCACACTAGAATTAACCAATATCTGCAATTTGCGTTGCCCTCATTGCCCAACAGGTCAAGGTCTTAAAGGTCGTAAGCCTTCAATGATGCCTCTAGAAAAGTTTAAGAAGCTATTAAAGGATCTAGGTCCCTATGCTGTTCAAGTTGATCTGCATAATTGGGGAGAGTCTTTATTACACAAAGAGGCTTTTGAAGCGATTCGTCTTTGTGAAGAGCATAATATCAGAACTACTGTATGCACTAATTTTAATATTCCATTTGATGAAGAAAAAGCTGAAGCTCTTGTCCGATCTAATCTATCCGTTCTGAGTGTCTCAATTGATGGTCCCGATCAAGAAACTTATGAAACGTATCGTGTTAGAGGCAATTTACAGCAAGTATTAGACAATGTTGAACTCTTACAAGCGGCTAAAAAGCGGCTCAACACCTCAAAACCTCTAGTTATATGGAGTTACTTAGTATTTCGGTTTAATCAACATCGCGTAGAAGAAACCCGTGAGCTAGCTAAACGTTATGATATGGTTTTCAGTGCAGTTAGAGGCTATGCTGGCTTTGATCCAAATCTAGAAACCTCGGAAAAGTATTCCCATCCTGCTTTAAATACACTGTTTGCGGGGCCTTCCTGTAAATGGCTTTATAGCATGGCTGTCATCAATGCTGACTTGGGAGTATCACCATGCTGTATTCACGGTGCTTTTGACCAGTCACAAGATTTTGGCCAGGTACGAGATACTCCATTTGAGCAAGTGTGGAACGGAAGTCGATACCGCTCTGCTCGCCAATTATTCAAAAGTTTAAGGCAGCCCTCAATAGTTCCCCAAGAACAGACCGTTTGTGAAAAATGTCCAGCTTACATAGGTCGCAAAAAAAACTTGGAAAAGAGCAGCTAAACTCACCGTTAGATTGAAACACCAATCGATCTAGCTTATTTAAGCCCGTGCTGTTTTTGTCTACCGTTTTGTTTGCATGGTGCGGATATTTACAGATCAAAATAACTATAGCTAACTGTAGATAACTGTAGATATCTAGAGACAGCGAAGGCGATAGCTAGGTACTCGGGAGGGCTGCGTTTCATGCCCTTTGTAGACAGCATAGTCTTTAGTATCTCGAAGAATCAAAGCCCCAGCTCCAATGACATTACTCTTACCAACAACTACACCAGGTCGTATAGTGGCATTGAAACCGACAAAACTATAATCACCTAAAATAATCTGTTCTCCACATCTGGCAGAAGCAATCCAACAATGATCGCCGATATGAGAATGAAGCGCAATTAAAGATAAGTTCCAGATCACGGTGTTCTGTCCTATGTGCACGCAGGGATGTACAGTCACTCCATCCATAACCATGCTATTAGGTCCAATTTTTAAATCAGGAGGTACATGCGATCGGGTGCTAATATAGTAAGCTAAACGATATCCATTAGCTCTAACTTCCTCTACTTTTTGCGATCGAAGACTATTAATTTTGCCAATACCAATAGCCACAAATACATCATGATCTTCAGGGGGGAAGTGTTGACCTATTTCATCAAACGGAATAACCGGTAATCCTTGGTATGTAGGGCTTTCGAGATACTCACGATCCACAGTAAAACCCACTACAGTATAATCGCTATCATGAGTAAATACATGGTGTGCTATCATAGCAAAATTTTTAATCCCAAAGATGACTAATTTCTTCATCTGCTGGCTACCTAATCATAAGGAAAAAACAGTTAGCACAATTGTACTCTTTTGGTTTGGCTGAATTGACCCTGTTTGAAGAGGAATAATTAGATGAGTAACTCCCATAGACTCCCTAAATTATGCTTAGGCTAGAAAGTTAAGTTAACCAATTGGTCTGGTGTGACAGCTTGTTGTTGATAGTAATCACGAATGGATCTAAGCAGTTGGTTTTGTTCTAACGCCATCTGTTCAATAATAGCAAGTTGGAATTTTGTGATTAGTCCTAACTCATGACCATGAAAGTAGGTTTGAATGAACAGATCATATATTTCTTCAAAAACATAGGATACATGGCCTTTGCCAAGAAAGAAGAGAGATTTCTGATTTAATAATCGTAGATAATATGAAGCTGATACCCGATTCCAGTAAAATGTATGCTCAGCATCTAACAACCACATCAGAAAAGTTGAGAATGAACAATAGGAAATCAGTCTGAGATCCACTAAAAGGTTAGCTATTGTTTTAATATTATGTCGCATTGATTCCATTTTTTCTGAGATAGCATCTAAAAGTTTAGAAGGTCCGATAAAAATGGGTTGTCTCCCAGCTTGTTGTGTTAAACTGAGTATTCCAAGCATAAGAGTAACCATTTCTTCTGTTTTATTATCTCTAACAAAAGTCAAATAATCTTCAGTTGAAAGAATGAACAACCACCGATGTTTATCAGGATTTGCCTTGTAGTTACTACATAGGTTATGAGTCATTTTATTGATTGTTTCAGCAGAAAAAATAACATTTGGATTAAATATATGAGTTACATGGGGGATAGCATTAGACAGCTCTAAATGCTCCGTCGGAGTATAATACATATGATGTGAAGTCTTGAGAATATCAAAAGAGGCGGCCAGTTGTTTCATGACAGTTTGCTTAGATGGATTTTGCACTGCATCGATATATTCAGAGTTGAATCGGGATGGGAGGCCTAAAAATGGATCTTCGGTGATGATTTGACAGTTTTGAGCCTGTAATAAAGTAACCAATTCAGACAAGTCGTTTATGCTAAACAATTCATGAAGTAAAAATAGATAACCAGACATTAAAAACACACATCGGATCATAGGATTTGATTTTACAATATTAACGATATCTCGAAGGGAGTTGTAGCAAAACGTAGATCCTGGTAAGAAATCGTGGTTCAGTTGATATAAATTAGGTGGTAGCAATACAAGGGTCTGATTTTTAAAGGCACTGCCTTGGAGTATGGCAAAGATTGTCACCAATTCACCAAAGTCTTTAGAAACGACAAATAAAACTTTGATAGATTCCATTGATCCTACTCATATCGATAACCTAGATCAGCTTAACAGACTCACTATCGAAAATGGTGTTTCTTCTAGAAAATATGGATTAGCTTGAGGCTTACAATCTATACATTGACTAGGCTTAACTATTGAAATGCTTCTGAAAGACTATGCTCTACCTGATTAATCAATGCATTGATATCTTCTATATCAGTCTCCTCAGAGATCTCAAGGTTTGATTTTGCTATCTGACTATCTCTGCTGGCTTCATCAAGTCGATGTTGTTGACAACGTAATAAAGCTCTGTAGGCAAAAGCTTCAGCTTTGTTAGGATCAAAGTCGATTGCCTGGTTTAAAGTCTTTTCTGCTTCGACCAGATCATGAGTGTAATTAAGATGTAGGCTAGCTGATAAAATAAGAACTTTGTAGTAAGTAGGTGCATCTTGAGGGAACTGATGGATCAGAGAGAAAACGCTTTGCAGACGTCCTGTTTGGATCATGTCAAAAATCTCTAGCAAGGAAGCATAATAACAGTAAGGTTCTTGATTGCGCATTGACCAATAGCGGTTTAACCACTCACTATTGCGTGGGGTCGCTTGTTTCTTTAAGGGTAGCTGATCAATATAAATATCGGGAGGATAGTCAATCTGAAGGTCATCTAAAACTCGTTTTAACTCTTGATTATGATGGTTAATTAGATCTTCATAGTAAAGTATCAATGGCTGAATTTGATGCTCTTCAAAAAAACGCTGCCATTCTTGCTCATGGCTCTCTATTACAGTACTTAGATCGTGAGCTCGGAAAAAATCAAACGTAGCCTCACCACCTAAGTCACCATGATAATTTACGGACCAACATTGAGTTTGTTCTGCAATTAGTAGCGAGATCATTTGGGAGCCACGATCATATCTACGGATCCAGATGTATTTTAATCCTGGGAAAAAGTGTTCTAGAAATTGATGGTAGGTCAGATCTTTATAGCGATCCATAAGCTGTATGCTGTGCCAGGCATTAGAAAAATCAGGCCACATCACTTTAATTCCAAAAACCCCATTGGGGCCAACACAGTCTCTCGCCACCATTTTGAACGTATCCAGGTAGTCAATATTTCCCTTCAATTGACGGTAGACACTTGTCAACGCTTCTTCTGGTTTACCCAGCAAATGAGTTTTCTCAAATAGGTGGCATAGCAATGTGCTGCCCGTTCTAGGAGTTGAGCAAATGATGTACCCTTGAGACGGGTCAACGGGATATAACGGCTGTGAAGTGAACATTTAACACCCAGGTAAAATCTCGTCTTACAGGATCAGCCTTAGCCAAGATCAACGAACGACTGATCGCTACTAAAGGATCACTACTAAAGGATCACTACTAAAGGATCACTACTAAAGATAGCAGTAATGTCTCCCTATTTGTGCAGGTGAGTGATCGTACCAACTGATCTATAGAACTCACACATGCTCAATTTGCAGTTGCGCTCACTCGGGTGAGATGACTATGCTAGACTTTGGCTTACCATCATCAACTCAGTAATCATCAAGCTCTATTGTCTTACGAGGTTATTTGAATGCAAGTTAATGAAAGCTTGAATCCCATAGCTCAAGAAGTAGACTCAATATCAGCTCACCCTAGGTTGTTGTTCATTCTCTCCGACGATTATGGTGAGTTATGTAACCTGATGTATCTGATAAAGGGACAGCCTTTCATTGAAAACAGTTGTATTCTTTTGCACTCAAGATTATTTGAAACAAATTCAGATATCTTGCCAGGACAGACCGATCAGTGGCAGGTATTGGATGATATTATAACTGTTATCGAAGCATTTAACCCAGACATCGTATTTTTGTTAACAGGTTACTTATTTAGTGGTAATGATCTATTGACTTTTAATGAGGTTGAAGCACTGGTACATTTACTGTGTACACGCAACTGTCGCGTTGTTACTGATGATCCATTCTTTGGCACAACAGCCTCTATCACTGAAGATATGCTAGATCCGTTATATGAGAACTCAACTCTATCAGCTGATATGATCAATAGGAAAGAAATTAGGATGGCACAGACCTATGGGGCCTCAATGTTACATCGGTCTCATGATTTACTACGAAATTTTATTCATTTGTATACCTATCCATCGTCACATTTAACTCTTGATCAGAATAACAAAACTCACTCAATAACGTTCTTTAATCAGCACCTTATCGAAATATCTACATCAGCAGATTGGCCCATTGCACCTAATAAATTGAATTGGTTATTTATATTATCTAATGCGGAGTATAAACTTCAAACACAGCTGTACGGCGAAGCTTCCTTTATTGCGTTTCTAGCCCGGAAAATTCAAGAGACGTTACAAGTTGATCGCCTTCCTCAAATTATTGCTCCCGCTGCTTGTCTTGAACTATTACAACAGCGAGTTCCCAACCTTGAGCGGTTTTTGATTTCATTCTGCAACTACAGTCGGTTTACATCCCTGTTACTCGAGTCTGAATATGTGTTCTATTGGAATATTTTATCTAACTCATTACTGCTAAGACACGTTAATGAGCTTCCAGTCTTTTTCTTTGATAAAGGACACATGGCCCGGTTTATCAGACCGCTTTATGAAACAGCAGTCGAGCACTACTATCAAGGAAAGCCTCCTGTTTATCTTGAGTGGGACCAATCTTTAGCTGATCCTGATTTAATCAAGTATGTTGGTGTATCGAATGACTCTTTACAGAAGTTGAAAGTACGTTTAGGTGAGGCCTGTTCGCCCCAGGATGTGATTCAACGTATCCTTGAAGAACCGCTTGTCGATTCTCTGTCTCTTGGGCCTTTTTCTCCGCCAGTCAATAGAGGTTATCTGATTTGCACAACGCCTACAGCTGGCAGCCTTCAAGTCTGTGATGTGCTAGATAGTACCCAGATTTTTGGACAACCTAAAAATGTCCTCCTACAACAAGAACATATAAGGTATACGGACTTATTGCCTCGGATTAGAGTGGATTATAAAAGTCCTAATGGCATCTATGGGCTGAAATTGGAATGGTCTGATTTAGCAACTGTCTTAGATGAGTGCAAGCGCCAACCTGAACTATCCTACTTAGATGCGCCTCAAATCCTGGAACAGTACTTACCCAATCTCTCTTATTTCTGGCTGCAAACAGAGAATAAACTGCAACAGGCTATTGACTTTGTGATTGCGCAACAATGGGTCCAATATTCAAATTTAAGTCAGGCTCCAGAACCTCAATTTGACTACTATTTAATTGCAGACACCTATTCGATGATCAAGACTCAAGATCAAAATTGGCAAGACTTCTTCAGTCAGCATGATATCCAGGTCGTTAGACTTAACTATGAGGACTTGATCCATGATGACAAATCAGTGCTTCAAACTATGATGAGGCATTTGGATATTAAAGAGCCACTGCCATCTGAAATCGAACTATCCCTTAGTTCCACCGAGCAGAGTCAACGTTGGCTAGAGCAGTATAACCAGCTGAGCACTCAAGATCCCTATTGTACCTATGTTTCAGTTTATGATATTCAAAAATTAGCGGCGGAAGGTAAGTATCAAGATGTGATCGGAATTACTGTTCAATATCCGCAAGAATCCTCATTTTTTTACAAAGCCAAGATGCTGTGTTTTTTCCTTAAACTCAAAGTCACACGTGATTTTGCGGGCGCGCGCACCCAATTAGAAGCAGCTATTGCCCACTCTCCGGATAATCCAGAAGCCTATGCCAACCTTGCCCTACTAGACATTGAGATGGGTCAATTAGAAGAGGCAGCAAAGCATGTTTCTCTAGCTGAGGCAAAGCTAAGCGATCTCTCGATTAATAACACTGCTATATTCAATCGGTTTAATTGGCTTGAGAATACTACTTTACGACAAACTAAACAGGTGGTAACTCAAATTTTAAACCGGGTCAAACCTAAATTAGCAGGATAAGTTACGAAGCTGATGTCTACCTCACTTTGGGGCTTGACGCTCTGGTTTTTCTCCGAGTATTTCGGGAAGTTGTGGGGCAAAAATCACAACCCAAGCATAGATCACTGGTCTCACCATAGATATAGGAATTCATCTTACTATCAAACATATCTTTTAAATTTGAGTCTTTAATGTTGCCATAGGCCGTACTACGACGATAGTCCATAGCACACAGCCGTAGTTCACCATCAGCTGAAATAAAGTTAAGAGACTGGACAATGGGACAAATATGATTCTCGGTGCTCAATGCCTGATAGATATCCACATAGACCCGTCCATCATTTTCATACTTCTTTTTATAAGGAATAAGGTTGATAGGTTTAATAGCATTTGTAAGCAGACCCGCTCGATTATTGACAGGATGCAGCCAAATCTGACTAGCATTAGAATACCGCCACTTCTCCACAAATCCCTCTATTTCATGTTCGTTCTGTTTGCAAACCACCAAACTTAGGATGACCACCACTCTGGGATATCGATCACCTTTGACTTTCAGTACAGCCTCAACAGACTGAGTGATCCGGTCAAACCCTTTCATCTTCATCACAGTTGCATGAGTCTCTGCTGTTAAAGCATTTAAACTAAAATTAAACTGTTTAATTCCTTTGTCAACTAGGTTTTCAAACAGATCGACGGTCATCCGACTGCCATTGGTGGTCATATTGAGGGAAGCGCCTGCCGCCGCCAAGATCTCAACAATCTGTTCAATCTGAGGATGGAGAGTAGGTTCACCAATGCCACAGAGGGTAATGTGAGGGGGGCTTTGGCGGTTCCGAATTTGATCAGCGAGCTGCTCGATAAGCTCAATCTCCATAAAGCGGCTGGTATCAGGCATCACATCCCGGGGGCAGAATTGACACACAGCATTACACGCAGAGGTCACTTCCAGATCAATCTGAGATTGTTCGTATAGATTTAATGACTGGAGCAGGTTCATAGGTGTTACCCCTGAGTCAGACCTCCTCATTCTAGATTAATTTATCAGGCCCCGGTAGATTTTAAACTAGTTAGGTCGCTAAGTCCTATACCCGTTCCAGTGACTAAATCTAGAGTGTTGATTGATTGCAGATGTTGAGTCTATGGTAATGTCAAAAACATGATTGGTAATCCTAGCTATGACAGACTTATCTAACTCTCAAAAGCCTAGTTTGCTATTTTTGCTCTCGGATGACTATGGCGAGATCTGTAACCTGATCTATTTCTTAGAAGGACAACCCTTTGCTAAAGATTGCCAGATCTTGCTCCATTCACGGCTTTACACCACCAACCGCTACGGGCTACCTGGCAAAGTTTACAAGTGGGATAGTTTTTCAGATATTGTTAGCAAAGTTAAAGAGTTATCACCTCAGCCTACTATTGTTTTTCTATTTACAGGCTATCTTTATTGTAGTAACGAACTGTTTACGATAGAAGAGTTTAAAACCTTATTAGATTTATTCAATACCTTAGGCTGCCACATTGTTACAGATGATCCATTTTTAGGCTTAATCACAACCTTGAAGAAATCTGAGATTCATTTGTCTTACGATCGAGATGTTTTGGCTAATCAACTTAGTATTGAGGCCAAGCGGGTTGAAGAATTGATGCAACAGCGCCTAGAAGAGGCTAGAGAATGGTTTTTACAGGTATGGAATGCCGTCTTTCAGCTACTCAAAGATAAGCCTCATTTATATACGTATCCGTCTGATCAACTTAAGAGTAATGCAGACACGACCTGTGTAACCTTCTATAACCCAGTGATGACCCAACTGCCTGATAAAATTGTTAAGCGGTCAACACCATCAACTCGGCCCCACTGGTTGTTTGTGATTTCCAAGGTGGAGTTGGAGACGCAATGTCGGTCTCAGTCTGAACGTGAATTTGTATCCTTTTTGATTCAGAAGTTCAAAGAAACCCTTCAAGCAGGCCGAAAACCTATTTTGATTGCACCACAGGATCTGATCGATACCATTACTAGAGTATTACCCTCAACTCAGGGAATTGAACTCATCCCGTTTTGTCCGTTCAAATTGTTTCTCTCGCTACTTCTAGAGGCTGAGTACGTCTTTTCTTGGAATATGTTATCTAATTCTTTGCTGCTACGAAACGTCAACCATTTACCTGTCTTTTTGTATGATCCTGGTCACATGGTTAGTTTCTTTGACCCCTTATATGGCTTGGCTGTTGATCACTACTATCAGGGGTGTCAGCCCACTATTCTCGATAAAACTAAACCTCTGACAGATGCTGATTTACTAGAGCATCGGGGGATCAAACCTCATAGTTTAGATACGTTAATTGCTCGCTTAAAACAATCACCAACACCACAACAAGTAGTTGAGCAAATTATCAGTAGTTCTAATTAATATCATGTCTTTTATGTAGATCTAAGCGTCAACTCAGGTATTTCCGAGTCAATCAAACTGCCGTATAATTTAAGTTCTAGATCACGCCATGTGGGATTCTCACTGTAAAGGTGTTGTAATTCCTCTAGGCTAAACCAGTACCTCAAGTCTTTATTATAATGAGCTTCATTAACTTTAATTAGCCAAGTATCATCATCAATCATAGATATATCCATTAAGTCAGAGAAGGCAGCCAAGAAATCTTGCTTGAGAAACTCAAGTCTGATCCAACGGCTCATGCGAATAGGCTCATAATTCTGTAAAATCTGATCTGCTTTGATCACAGTATTGGGAGTCATCAGAAATTGACCTTTAGTATATAGCTCTCTTGGAGTCTCGATACCGGTTGTAGACTTGCGAAACTGGGTTAAGCTAATGATCCAGCTGGGTAATCGCCTAAAGTTGGCAATACGAATCTTAGATCCTAGATTGATACTTAACCTTTTTTGCCGTGCGGCTACTGACTCATGCCGTAAGATCGTCTCAGAGCCTGAATAGTCATCGAACTGAATAGTAGGATGATCCCAATAATACTTTTGCAAAATATGATCAATAAAAGTACCCCCACATTTTGGAACATGCATCCATACAAAACTCTCACTGACTATCATTAGCTATGACCTTAGCTGACCTTGGGACAAATTATCTTAATTTAGTCAGGCTGTAAATGATAATAATGTCTCCTTTTTTAGAGTACTATGATACATGATTGCCTCAAACCTGGGTGAGCTGCAAAATTCAAAAAACTAGGCATACCTTTAGCTAATTCATGAATCTTAACACTGAAGACAGGAAAGCTCTCTTTCATAAATAGCTCGAATCATACACAGTGAAAACCGGCTAGATGTGATCTTGCTGTTTGTAGCAATCCCATAGGTAAGCACTAATACAACGTGTCTGCTAGAGCTGTTATCGCTGCGTATACTGATAGGGAGGTTGACGATTGATCCGCTTGATGGACAACTGGCGACGTTGAATGGTCTTATCTGCTAATCGCCGCCACATCTCAAATGCACCTTCTTGTTGGAGTTGATGGCTGGTACGCTTGTGATTTTGACGATAATAATAGAGGACTTGATCTAAGAGTTCAATCGGTGCCACTTCTTCAATTTTCAGAAAAATATCACAATCTTCCCCTGCATAGAAAAAGTCTGGAAACCCCTCCCAGCCTGTAGTCTGATGATAAGCTTTACGACTGATCAGATAAGGTTGTGAGTGATTATAAATATCCGTTGTCATACCTAATTGGGAGTTACGAGGTTCAAACGGAAACCAGTCGTCTTCATTAATTAAATACCCCGATTCATCAATAAACTGCCGCCGCGCCCGAACGATACCACTGTGAGGCTTATCTTCAATAAAGCTCACAAACTCAGCAATTGCTTGAGGGGGTAAAATATCGTCATCATCTAGAGGTAAAAACCAGGGCGCTGTTGTATGCCTGGTGAGAAAATGACGTGACCTGGCAATACCTAGGTTTTCGGTTGCATATTGGACTTGAAGCTGGGGATGCTGAGATAGCTCAACGATTTTGAGAATACGCTTAGCTAAAACATCACCCTGATCCCAAAACAAGGCTAGTGTCCATTGAGATGAGGTTTGCTGTAGAACGGACTCGATGCAAGGAATTAACCAGCCCCCCTTAAAAACAGGAGTTTCAACAGAAATGATAGCTTGGTCTTGGGTCCAGCCAGATCGTCGCTGACACCAACGATTTAACCGCTCTTGAAAGGCCATCAACTCTCTTTCAATTTCAGTTTCTGTCGCTATAGCCAGGTTTTTTTGGGTAAGCATATGGGGTTCCCATTGATCGTCCCGACCCTTAAATGGGGGTGAATTGATTGCCATACCACATGATCTCAATCAGGTTTGCTATCACAATACCACCTAAAAAGATGGATCAGGTTGTGGAGTTTACGTAGGTGGCTAGTAGGCTTCTGTAGTCTCTAATGCTGAATAGTTGTTCATGGCCCTAATCTATACCGATAGTTCCCACTATTCAAGTCTCCAAACTAGGGATCATTTGCTAGTCTAATTAAAAAGTTAGCATCATGATGCGTTGGAGTGACTAATGATTTATAGCAAGGATTTTGTCTGGCTTCACTTTCCTAAGTGTGCAGGAACTAAAGTGGCTAACTTATTCAAAAAATACTTTGCTAATCAAGCAGATATTCATCAAGATCCGAGGGGACCCAATGCCGGCCCTGAAGTCTTATGGCATGACTCTATTGCTGAGCGAGAGGAGCGTGACCCTTCATTTAAATTGGGATCTCGACGGATTATTTGTTCCTTTCGGACTTTGCCTGCTTGGTTAGAAAGTCGGTATAACTTTTCGGTTAAAATGCGACCTGACTTTCCGCATCGTCCAGAGTTATTACTAGAAGGAAAGTTTTATGAAGCAATCGGTATTCAGAATCATGCTGACTATTATGTCAATAAGTATCTGCCCCAGTCTTTATTAAAAACAGGAGATGTATGGTTTATCAGAACTGAGTTTTTCAAGTCTGATTTTAAGACAATCTTTGGTCAGTTTCTGGATATTTCTAAGATCCCAGAGTGGGAGTACTCTGAGAAAGTGAACACAACAGAGATGCATCTTCCTATTGAGATCAAGAAGCAACTTTACGATGCTTCAACCCGAGGTGTCTATCATCATTGCCCGGCTTGGTGGGCTGCTGAGGAACTAGCTTACGGTCACATCTAGCTTATGGAGTGTTTGGCTAGGCGGAAACTCATGGCTCAAGAATCTCTCAACAAAGTCAACAAATTTGGCAATACCATCATTCTCTTCCGGTCCTAAAATGCGATCTGGCCACGTGATCTCATCCTGATCAAAATGGGTCAGAGGCACTTTGTAGCGACATTTGCTGAATAGGTCCAGAGCTGCTCTGATCTTGACCTCACCTCCTTTAAAAGCTTTAGAAAATTGGCTTAATACTTTGAAGTCTTGGATAGAGTAGAGGTGGTGAATCACTTTCCAAGGTACTGGGCACTGGGTACAAACCGTTTCAACAGGATGGGGCAAAGACGATAGCTGCTGGCTGAAGGCAGCTCGAGAGCTCAGTCGTTGATCACTATTCCAGGCTTCATTAAAGCTAGTGATGCCAGGGATAAAGGTACCTAAGTCATTCTTATCATGAGGAACTGCACAGCATGTCGCTAGTTTGCCACCTGATGACATGATCGAGTAGCCATACTGCCAGGCGCAACGCTGAGGTTGTAGAGGTAGATTAGGTAATGGACTCCAAGCTTGAGATTGTCCATTTTCCCAGTGGCCAAACCCTGGAGGCAGCTGCAACGCTTCATCTAAGACAATAGGTTGCTCATGCTTGCGATAGCTGGGCAGCCAAGTTGGATCATGAATAAAGGCGTCTCTGGGGTTAAGTCGGATACCTAGATCAGCACAATATCTCTGAGCATGGGGAATTTCGTGCTCATTAAAACTGAAAACTAAAAAGTTATACACAATGTCAGTTGTTAAACCTAGTTGATCTCTAATCTTGACCAGCCGCTCTAAATTATGTTTGGCCAGGGAAATATCGCCACCGACACGGTGTTTTTGATAGGTTTCTTGGGTAAATCCATCAATAGAAGCACAAATAGAGTCTGCCCCAGCTACTAGAACAGCCTCTAGCCGCTCATCTGATAGGGGTAACGATAAGTTGCTATGAATATCTGTAATAATGTCATAAGCTTTGGCTCTACGGATAATTTCAGGCAGATCTTGATTGAGAAAGGGTTCTCCATAGTTATAGAACACAATCATAAAGAGGTATTCGCCTACTTCCTCCAAGAAGGCATCAAGTAGGCTAAGGCTCAGTTTTTCACGTTTTTCGCGGGAAATATAGGTAGTACCTTGATGTCGCCGCGCCTCGTTTTCTAACCCTGTGGGACAGGTTGTACAGCGGAGTTGGCAAAAATCGGAGGGCTCAACCAGCATGTAGTAAGGATATGATTGTACCTGCACCTGCCCCCTAAACATTTCGTACTTGGATTGGATAAAATTAAGATAAGCTGATCGGTTTGTTTTTTGAAAAGGTACCAACATAATCTGGCTGCTCCTATGCCGTAAAACAGATTTATCAGTGCTCTATATCAGTCTACCAGTCTACAAAATGAGGCGGCCCTGTCCAGGTTGATCCATCTGATTTCAAAAAATCCCAATGGACTTTGATTAATTCAATAGCAGTCTGGACTCCATGTTCACTCTGGACAATAGACTGCCAGAATAAAGCACTTTTGCGATAGGCCCGATCTGTAATGGCTGTTTTGATGGCGGTTGCAAGTGCCTCAGAGGTTAACGTATGAACATCAAACCGATCCACAGCTAGTTTTTGTTGAATCAGCCGTTGGGCACATAACTCCTGATTGGGTAATTGGGGAAGTAAAATTGATGGATTACCAGCTCTCAAAGCACAGCCAATGGTTCCAGTGCCGCCATGATGAATTAAACAGCTAGCTCGTGGCAATAGCCAATCATAGGGAACCTCTGATACGTAGTGGACCCACTCAACTTTAGCGCCAAGAGCGGGTTGAACTTCATTGAGTTTAGCCCAACCGCCTACAATGATCCCACGTTGGCCAATTTGTTGTAAAGCTTCAATAAAGACCTTAACTAATCGAGTCACATTAAACATCACCATTGATCCCATGGTCAGTACAACTGGTGGGGCCCCTGCGGCCAGAAACTGTTTTAAGTCAGTAGGAGGTTGCCAATCTGAACAGACAGTCTCGTCGTACCAAAACCCTGTAAAATTAAAGAGATCAGGCCATTGATGCTTGGGGTCAATTAGATTACGATTTAAAGCTGTCAAGATGAGGGAGCGTTTTGTTGGGTGGTGACTATAGTCTGATTCCAATAGCTGAGATGAATAGAGATTGATGTAGCGGTACTCAAGAACTTCTTCCTCAGTTGGTAGTAAGTCATAGATCACAACAGCTCCGGGCAGCTTAAACTGATTGCGACGGATCCTGATCAAAGTGTTGGTGATGAAATAATCCGTTTGCAGAGCTTCAGCCTCAATCGCCGGAAGAGACATATCCCGTTGGGGCTGTAACCAATGTTCAAAGTAGTACCGGAGTCGCTCTGCTTTATTTTCAATAGATTCCATGGTGTGCAACAAGGCAACGTGCTCCTCCCAAGATCCATGACCCACTTGAAGCCAATGCAACTGTAGCTGCCGAATTCGTGATTCATAAAATGGGGATGTCCCGATAACTACATGGTGGCCTTGTAAACGTAAAGCCTTACCTAAGGCCAAATAAACCTCAATATCACCACGAGTACCAAGAGCTAGGATAAAGCAGCGCATGGGTGTCCTCTTCACACTATACCCACTAGACTATCTCAGTCAGAGTAAACCTTAGTACAGTAAGGTTAATTGTCAATGATCCCGACAATGTAAAAA
>CAYSWV010000004.1:27784-80051 GCA_964434865.1 uncultured bacterium | reverse complement strand
AAAAACACAGTGTAAAAAACTACATAGCATCGAAACTACAGTTAGCTGATATTGCTTGATCTTAACGATAGGCCTATAGAAGCCTATAGAAGAGTTGGGAAGTTGCTCAAAGCGTCTTTATCCAGAGTTGGGGCCAATTTTTAAGCACAACTATTCATTAAAGAGCCATCTGGTGTCAAGCTGCCCTCAAGAATAGTAATAGTGCAGCCAGCTATGGTACTACTATCTCAACCATGATTTTTTCCATAACCTCATGACTCTGCCAACAAGTTCTCAAGAGCTGCGCTTATTATTTATTCTCTCTGATGACTATGGAGAAATCTGTAATACAGTCTATTTTTTGCAAGGGCAACCTTTTGCTAGATCTACAACACTGCTGCTTCATTCTCGGCTTTATACCACTAATCGCTATGGACTCCCCGGTAAAGTCTTTCAATGGAAAACGATCAAAGATATTATTACCAAAATCAAGGCTATTAAGCCCACCATTGTTTTTTTATTTACAGGATATCTTTTTTGCAGTAACAATTTGTTTCTAGTTAGTGATTTAGCAATGTTGCTTAAGTTACTTCAATCGATGAGATGCCATGTGGTTACTGATGATCCATTGTTAGGTCTTTTCTCAGATTTAAAAAAGGCAGATTTGGATCCGTTTGCTAACCATAAAACAGCTCTGGCCTGGACTCTCAATGTACCTGATGAGCACTTACTTAAACGCTTAGCTAGGATGCAACAGTCGTATTTAGAGGTTTGGCTGGCTGTTTTTCAGCTGCTTAAAGATAGACCTCATCTCTATACCTATCCGTCTGATCAACTTAAGAGTGCAAGTGTGTCACCTAGTCTTACCTTCTTTAACCTTAGTTTACTGTCTCCTAACCCCCAGTTTACGCAGGATCTAAACGCACCCTATAAAGTCTGGCTTTTTGTCATTTCTAAGATTGAATTAGAATTGCAATACCGGATCAATAGCATTAATGACTTTACTCACCTTTTAAGCCGTAAACTACAAGAAACTCTCAAAGCAGGACGTCAGCCTGTCGTGATTGCCCCGGCTGAGTGTATTCAGGCATTGATAGATATCTGTCCAGTGGTCTCCAAAATCAAGCTGATCCCTTTTTGCTCGTATAACGTCTTTATGTCACTACTTCTGGAAGCTGAGTATGCTTTTTTCTGGAATATTTTGTCGAATTCACTGTTAGTTAGAACCATCAACTACTTACCTGTTTTCTTCTTTGATCCTGGCCATATGGTGCGTTACTTTCAACCCCTTTATAGCCTAGCTGTTGAACACTATTATCAGGGGTATGAACCCACTATTTTGGATCCACTACAACCCTTGGATGATCCTAGACTGGCTGTTGATTTCATTGGGGTTAAGGCTGAGGCTATCGATCAGTTGCTCTTGCGCTTAAAAGCAGCTGCTAATCCTCAACAGGTGATGGATTGGATCCTGAGCCATCCCCATGATTAAGATGACTCCAGCCGTTGCTGCTAGCAGGTAAGAGTTTCGGGCCTGGTTTGAAATTAACTTGAGTATTTTGCGGTATGATCGAGGTACCTTAATGTTATCTTATTTACTTAGCTTGCCATGGCTGCTCAAATCGACCAGACTGCTAATTTTGTGTTTCTACTATCAGATGACTACGGTGAAATTGGAAACACTTTATACCTGTTGAAGGGGCAATCTTTTGCTCAATCATCTACACTACTGCTTCCAGCTCGACTCTACGCCACTAACAAAATGGGGTTGCCAGGAAAAACAAAAATCTATCGTTCTGTTCAGGATATTTTAACTCACTTAAAAAATCTCCACCCTAATATCGTATTTCTGTTCTCTGCCTATCTTTTTACGCTGACGCGGCGGTTCACCTTTGAAGAATTAACTCAAATTGTCCAACTGTGCCAAGATCTAGGGTGCCAAATCATTGTTAGTGATCCATTCCAAGGTTTGGTACCTACCTTGTCAGAGTCTGATTTTAGTGAGGATTTTCCGCCTAAAGAATGGTTTCTTGAAAGTACAGGCCAAACTTATCAACTCCTCAAGACCTTTACCCATTACTATCCTTTGCCGATTGCTAAAACCCATGATACTGCTGATCATGCTTGCCGATCCGTTTATAACCCTAATATTGTCTTATCAGCCTCTGAATTAGAAACCAATAGTCGCAGAGTTAGAGGAAACTCTACAGGTAAACCTCGTTGGCTTTTTGTCATTTCTGCTGCTGATTACCAAGTTCAATGTGAAAAAAAATATGATGAGGATGTCTTTATTAATTTAGTTGTGCGTAAGCTTTGTCAGGCTTTAGAAGCGGGTCGAGAAGCTGTGTTTTTAGGGCCAGAGACTTGTATCAAGGGTATTAACCAGCGACTGACGTCCACTCATGGGATCACGTTGTTAACTTTTTGTCCCTATATGCTCTTTTTTGCCTTAATGCTAGAAGCAGAGTACGTATTTTATTGGAATGTCTCTACTAATTCAATGGTACTGCGGATTGCAAATTGTTTACCCATGTTTTTCTTTGATGAAGGCCATATCATTTGGGGCATCAAAAGCATACTTCAAGCTTGCACCGACAACTACTATATGGGATCTCCCCCCACCTATCTAGATATTTCTCAGGACCTGACTCTAGATCTATTAGTGGAGCAAGCCCAAGTCATTCAAACAATCATGAAACAGAAGTGTAAGGAGTTGGTCAATCTTCCAACCCCGCAGGACTTTATTAATGATATCTTGGCCACACACTGACACTAGAGATTGGAAACTATGCTTCTCTAGTACATTTGAGGTTGATCATCCTTCCTAATTTTGAGGCTTAAGCCAGCTAAACATAGCTCGCAACTCTTTCCCCACGCCTTCGATAGGATGTTC
This sequence comes from uncultured bacterium, assembly GCA_964434865.1. Lineage (GTDB taxonomy): Bacteria > Cyanobacteriota > Cyanobacteriia > Thermostichales > Thermostichaceae > CAYSWV01. The sequence continues at coordinate 77,179 of CAYSWV010000004.1, read as the reverse complement.
AGCTTCTTGTCGTCGCATGGCGATCATTCCTGTTCGTCCGGATTGGTTTTCAAGTACAAACTCTCTAGCAAACTGGCCTGCTTGAATTTCTTTTAAAATCTGGCGCATTTCTGCTTTAGTTTGCTCGTTAACAATACGAGGACCACGGGTATAGTCACCATACTCTGCTGTGTTGGAAATACTATGGCGCATTTTAGCCAAACCGCCTTCAACCACAAGATCTACAATTAGTTTGACTTCGTGGAGACATTCAAAATAAGCCAACTCAGGCTGATAACCGGCTTCTACTAAAGTTTCAAATCCAGCTTTGATTAGCGCTGTGAGACCACCACAGAGAACTGCCTGCTCTCCAAATAGATCCGTCTCAGTTTCTTCTCTAAAGGTAGTTTCTAAAATACCTGCTCGAGTGCCACCAATCCCTTTTGCATAAGCCATGGCTCGATCACGAGCAATACCAGAGGCATCTTGATTGACTGCAAATAAACAAGGAACGCCTTCACCGTTGGCAAAAGTTCGACGGACTAGGTGACCTGGACCTTTAGGGGCCACCATCATCACATCCACATCGGGTGGAGGAATCACTTGGCCAAAGTGAATGTTAAACCCATGAGCAAAAAGAAGAACGTTATCAGCTTGAAGATGAGGCTGAATCTGGGATGTAAAGATCTGCTTTTGGGTCTCATCGGGCAATAAAATCATGATCCAATCGGCGGCAGCAGTGGCATCAGAAACGGTTTTGACGTTGAGTCCCTCTGCTTCAGCTTTAGCCCAAGAGGAGCTGCCCTCATACAATCCAACAACAACATTAACACCACTGTCTTTTAGATTGAGGGCATGAGCATGACCCTGGCTACCATAGCCAATAATCGCTACTGTTTTGTCAAGAATAAATTCAAGGTTGGCATCGCCATCGTAGTACATCCGTGCCATGATCGTGCTCCAATAAAGCCTCTGCAAGAAAGTTCCAGACTAACTAGACTACCAGGCAATGGTACCAGCTATCCCAACAATTGAGAAAGTTTACAATAGTTAGACTTCCAATTCTGACCCTTGAGTCTAAAAATCTTGGACTTGAGGTCAGATCACTTGCACAGCTAGGTACATTTGATGCTATCATCAACTTCTGGTTAATTGTTTCGACCAGATTACATTCTCAAAACCCTACTCAAAAGCTTATGTTGCGGGCATAGTTTAGTGGTAAAACCTCAGTCTTCCAAACTGAAGATGTGGGTTCGATTCCCACTGCCCGCTTAGTTTTTGCAACTCTACTCAATATCCGGGTTTTTCTAGTTATGCCTTTCTAGTTATGCCAAGGGGTTGAGCGATCCTTAGCTACTTTACCATAGTTGTAAGGTTGGGCCATGTTAGAGCAGTTTAGAGATAATTTGGGGGTAAAATAGGGATAAAAATCTCCAGGGTTTTCCCTGCTGCTTACAGCCCGCCATGGATCCTATTCACTGCTTACCAAATGTCGAGATTCAATCGGTTGGTCCTATTGCCGAGAAGTTTATGGAGCAGGGCATCAAGACTTTCCATGAAGCCTGCTACTGGACTCAGCAACTCACTTATGGACCCAACTCCAGCACAATGGATTCGATCATTCTATTTGAGGAAAGGCAAGGAACATGCACCACAAAACATGGCGTGATGGCTCGTTTGGCAGCTGAGCTAGGTCTCCCAGTGTACAAAAACCTAGGGTTTTATCGGCTGAATGATGATATTGTCACCGGAATCAATGCGATCATTAAACCATACGGGTTAAGTTTTATTCCTCAAACTCATTGCTTTCTGAACTATTTATCCATTAGCGTTGATCTAACAGCTGGCAACTGTAATGGCAAAAATCGGATCATTGAAGACTATGATTATATTGTTCAAGTTGAACCAGACTTAACAGTGGATCAAGAAGAAAGCCTTTACCATCAGTATTTAAACCAGTACTTCACAATAGTCCCAGAGTTGAAGCAATTGGGGATACCTCAAATCAGGCATCTCTTGAATCAGTGTAATCAACAGGTCAAGTACCGCTGTTCACTAATGGCTGTTTAGCCAACCATGAAGACTATATTGAATTTCAATCGGGTGCTACAAAGTTTAACGCCATTATCGTTAGCTTATTGATCTCTTTAAGCTCCTAGTCAGAGGACTGCTAGTAGATCTACTTAAATCTGGCTATCCAAGGCTAAAGTAGCCTCCTACACATCTAAGCCATCAAGCCAATTAGTTCTTGGGGAAATGATGACATAATTGACTCGATAGAGGTACTCTCTAAAGATGAGGTTCTGACGATGCTCAAAGCCTAGATCTATAGGAGAACGATCAACTCATGACTCAAGGTGCATCCCCAGCTCTAGATCAAGAAACAATTATCAAAAAAGCTTTATTGGAGTTACGTCAAGCTAAAGCTAAAATTCAAGCCCTAGAGCAGGCTCAGTCAGAACCGATCGCTATTATTGGTATGAGTTGCCGGTTTCCCGGTGGGGCTACCTCTCCTGAGGCTTTTTGGCAAATCTTAAGTCAGGGAATTCCAGGGACTTCAGAAGTGCCAGCTGATCGGTGGGATCTTGAAAAGTACTATGATCCTGATCCTGAAGTCTCTGACAAAATGTATACACGTGGGGGGGGCTTTCTTAAAGAACCCATTGAGGACTTTGATCCACTTTTTTTTGAAATGTCACCTCGTGAAGCAGTAACCTTAGATCCACAACAACGGATGTTGCTTGAGGTGAGTTGGGAGGCTCTTGAATATGCCAATATGAGTTCAGATCAATTATTTAATAGTTTAACAGGTGTTTTTATTGGGATTAGTGGGAATGATTACCGCGATCGAGTTAAATCGATGGATCAACCCGAGAGTGTGGCCTATTTAGGTACGGGTACAGCTTTATCAACAGCTGCCGGGCGGCTTTCGTTTTTCTTAGGTCTTACAGGTCCGAGTTTGATAGTGGATACCGCTTGTTCCTCCTCTTTGGTAGCTATTCACTTAGCCTGTCAAAGCTTGCGGCAGCAGGAATGCCATCAGGCTTTGGTGGGAGGTGTGAATTTGATTTTGTCCCCTGAGACTAACATCGTCTTTTGTCGGGCAGGTATGTTGTCACCGGATGATCGGTGTAAAACCTTTGATGCGGCCGCTAATGGGTATACTCGTGGAGAAGGCTGTGGCATTTTGGTCCTCAAGCGGCTCACGGATGCTCAACGAGATGGCAATCGCATTTTAGCTGTGATCCGAGGATCGGCTGTTAACCAAGATGGCCGTAGTGGAGGACTTACGGTACCCAATGGACCAGCTCAGGAAGCTGTTATTCGCAAAGCTTTGAGTTTAGGAGGTCTTAAACCTGAACAAATTGATTACATTGAAGCTCATGGCACAGGGACCTCATTAGGCGATCCAATCGAAGTTGGCGCATTAGGGGACGTTTTTGGCTCTAGTCATACAAAGCAAAAGCCACTATTGTTAGGCTCAGTGAAAACTAATATTGGGCATTTAGAAGCTGCAGCTGGTGTGGCTGGTGTGATGAAGGTGGTTTTGGCTCTCACCCATCAACAGATCCCTCAACACATCCATTTTCAAACTCCCAACCCTTACATTCCTTGGGATCAACTGCCAGTTAAAGTCGTCACTGAAGCAACCCATTGGAGCCAAGATACGGCAAAATCTCGTCTGGCTGGGATTAGTTCGTTTGGATTTAGCGGCACCAATGCTCATGTCATCTTGGAAGAGGCTCCTAAGATAGCTAATGTGGCACCCCAGCACGACCGACCATTACACCTGCTGCCACTTTCTGCCAAAACACCAACAGCACTCTCTCAACTCGCTCAACGTTACCGTGAACTTCTGCTACACCATCAACCCGAACTTGATTTAGGTGATATCTGTCATACGGCAGCAGTTGGCAGAACTCATTTTAAACATCGATTGGCTGTTATAAGTGCTTCTCTAGCTGATCTGACAACCACTCTTGACACACTAAATTCCGAATCAAACGTAGTACTGGGTCAAGCTCAAGAGTCACCTACAATCGCTATTTTGTTTACAGGTCAGGGGTCTCAATATGTGGGTATGGGGCGTCAACTATATGAGACATTACCTACTTTTAAAGCAACTTTAGATCAATGCAGTCAGATCCTCAAGCCCTATCTAGACCGACCGTTGGTTGACATCCTTTATGGACTTGATAGCAACACTGATACCCTAGATCAAACCGCTTACACCCAACCAGCCCTCTTTGCTCTAGAGTATGCTCTGTACCAGGTCTGGCAGTCTTGGGGGATCCGGCCTACAGCTGTAATGGGTCACAGTGTGGGCGAGTATGTGGCGGCTTGCGTGGCTGGAGTCTTTAGTTTGGAAGAAGGTTTGAAGCTGATCGCAACTCGCGGTAAGTTGATGCAACAACTGCCAGGTAATGGGGTTATGGTTGCTTTAATGGCTGCATCGGAACGTGTCAAGGCTGCTATTGAGGCTAGGTCAGCCACAGTTTCCATAGCCGCTGTCAATGGGCCTGAGAGTACGGTGATCTCTGGAACTGCTGCTGATATCCAAGCTGTGGTTGATGAATTAGAACTTGAGGGGATCAAAAGTAAGACATTACAGGTCTCCCATGCCTTTCATTCTCCCCTGATGCAACCTATGGTGCCTGGGTTTGACCAAGTGGCTCAACAGGTTACGTATGCTCTGCCACAAATGGATTTGATCTCGAATGTTACCGGTCAGATCGCTACCGCTGCAGTAGCCACACCAGAGTACTGGAGCCGTCATATTCTGTCTCCGGTTCGGTTTGCTCAAGGTATAGCCACTTTACAGGAACTGGGCTGTAATATCTTCCTGGAATGTGGGCCCAAGCCAACGTTGTTAGGTATGGGTCGTCAGTGTCTGGCTGAAGATACAGGGGTATGGTTACCAACATTAAGACCACCTCAACAGGACTGGCAGCAACTATTGACAAGTTTGGCTACATTATATGTGCAGGGATGCTCAATAGATTGGGCAGGGTGGGATCAAGATTACCCTCATCGACAGCAAGTGAGCCTGCCAACTTACCCTTTTCAGCGTGAGCGTTATTGGGTGGAAGCCCACGATAAACCTGAGGCTCAAGCTAAGGTAACGTTGCATCCATTGGTTAATCATCAGTTAGTTTTGGCTGGGCCATCTCAAGATCTGTACTTCGAAACCCATCTGAGTGCACACAATCCAGCCTATTTAGCTGATCATCAGATTAAAGAAACAGTGATCTTGCCTGGGGCAGCCTATATTGAAATGGCGTTAGTAGCTGGCACAACAGCCTTAAAGGCTAACTCACTTGTTTTAGAAAACATTTCAATTGAGCAAGTCCTAGTATTAGATTTCAACCAAGAAACTACCCTCCAGATTATTCTTAGCCCTTTGAATTCCGAGTCTTATCGCTTTGAGATTGCTAGTTTAAGATCGTCACAGGGATCAGATTGGCAGGTTCATGCCTCAGGCACACTCAAAGTGGAGTCGTTGGTAGCAGAGAGACTGGATCTAAACCGTGAGAATTGGTCCTCAGGCTCTATCATAGATTTATCTACTTTTTATCAGACTTCCCAAGAACAGGGGATCACCTTTGGTCCCTGTTTTCAGGCTCTTCATCAAGTATGGACTCAGTCAGGCAAGGGGTATGCTCAAGTTCAATTACCCACAGCCGTCGGACTTTCTCAGCTAGATCGCTATCGAATCCATCCTGTTTTGTTGGATGCTAGCTTTCAGTTGGCCGGCACTGCACTCAATCCATCTGAATCCTCTGACACGTTATACATCCCAGTAGGTATTGACCGATTGGAGTGGTATCAACCTGCTGGATCGAAGCTATGGGTGCAGTCCACTCTTCAAGGTGAGAGGTTAGAGGATAGCCTAAAAAGTGATCTGATGATAGTTGATGAGGCCGGAACTCTAGTAGCTAAGATCAAGGGCTTTACCCTACGTCGGGTTGATCACCAAAGTTTACAGCGGTTGTTTGCACCAAATTTGAAAGATTGGCTGTACACCGTTGACTGGCAGCTACAGCCATCCCAATCTGAACAACACGCCATCAGAAGTTGGTTAATCTTCAGGACAAATAGCAGTTTGAGTGAACCATTGATCCAACAGCTGCAAGCAGAGGGTAGCCAATGTATACAGGTTTCTATGGGATCAAGCTACGAGCAATTGAGTCCATCTCACTATCAGATCAACCCGGCTGATCCCAACGATCTTCACCAGCTCTTGTCAACCTGTTGGCATGAGTCTAACCTTGAGCGAGGGATCATCTATCTTGCCTTGCACAACTCGATCCCTGAGTTGACACCAACACAGTTAAAACAATCCCAATTATGGGGCTGTGGCGGGGTCCTCCATCTAATTCAGGCGTTAGATACAGCTCAGTTGTCAGCTTCAACGTCAGTGTGGATTATGACCCAAGGGGCCCAAGCTATCCAACCAGATCAATCTATTATTCAGGTTGAGCAAACTCCTCTATGGGGCTTAGGGCGGGTGATTGAGTTAGAATATCCCCAATTGAGATGCTACCAAGTCGATCTCGATCCGGCAGGCGAGATGTCAGCTAACTTGTCAGTCATTCAGGCCGAACTTAAGTCAAGTGGCTCTGATAAGCAGATCGCTTACCGCCAAGGCCAGCGCTATGTTGCCAGGCTAACCTCTTATCATGATCGTCAATCCTCCACTCAGAATGACCAGTTGCAAGTCCCAACAACTCAACCGTACCAACTAAGATTAACGGACTATGGATCTCCGGATCATCTAACTTTAGCTACTACCCAACGGCGTCCCCCTAACGCTAATGAAGTAGAAATCAGAATGAAGGCAGTGGGGCTTAATTTTAGAGATGTTTTGAATTCTCTGGGCGTTTTAAAAGACTATTATGCTGAAACATTAGGAATCTCTCAAGCTAGTCAGTTAACCTTTGGTTTTGAAGGTACAGGTACTGTTGTCAGGGTGGGTGATCAGGTTTCTCATCTTAAAGTAGGGGATGATGTCTGGATAGTTCTAGTTGGGGATGCCTTCAGTAGCTACATCACTACAGCAGCGAACTTGGTGGTTAAAAAGCCAGACTTTTTGAGTTTTACGGCGGGAGCTACCATTCCACTAGTCTTCCTAACCGCAGATTATGGCTTGAGCCAACTTGCCCAATTGCAACCGGGTGAGCGGGTTTTGATCCATGCGGCTGCAGGAGGCGTGGGTCAGGCTGCTATTCAAATTGCTCAACACATTGGGGCCGATATTTATGCCACTGCTAGTCCAGGCAAATGGGGCTTTCTGCAGTCTCAAGGAATTCAACATATTTTTAATTCACGCACCCTAGAGTTTGCTGATCAGATCAAAGCTGCTACTGAAGGGGCTGGGGTTGATGTTGTGCTAAACAGCTTAACCGGTGAGACGATTCCCAAATCTTTAGAGCTTTTAGGTCCAGGTGGCCGGTTTATTGAAATTGGTAAAGCTGGGATTTGGAGTGAGGCTCAAATTCATCAACACCGACCTGATGTCGTGTATTACCCGTTTGATCTGGGTGAAGTGAGCCAGGCCCAGCCTCAACTCATTCAACAGCGATTAGCCTGGCTGCAGCAGGTCTTCGAGCAAAAGGAGTTTCAACCTCTGCAACACCAGATTTATTCACTTGGACAGGTGAAGCAGGCCTTCCGGATGATGCAGCGAGGTCAACATCTAGGTAAGGTTGTCGTTACTCTACCTCAGACTGAACCTCAGCCCATCAAGATTGGAGCTAGCTACCTGATCACAGGCGGTTTAGGATCTCTAGGGCTTGAAATGGCGGAGTGGCTAGCTGACCAAGGTTGTCGTCATTTGGTACTGGTGGGTCGGCGTCCAGCTACCGATGAAGCTCATAATCGAATTGCTCAGCTTGAACGGCTTGGAGTCCAGATCACTATCAAATTAGTAGATATCACGGATCTCCCTCAGGTCAAGCAGTTATGGAACCAAATGAAGCAGGAGTTACCACCCTTGCGAGGCTTGATTCATGCCGCAGGGGTTTTAGCGGATGGTTTACTACAACAGATGAGCTGGCCACAGTTTGAGCAGGTTATGCAGGCTAAAGTCTATGGCACTTGGATCTTGCATCAATTAACCCAGGATCAAGATTTGGACTTTTTCATTTGCTTTTCATCGATTTCAGGATTGATCGGAAATATCGGCCAGGGCAACTATGCAGCGGCCAATGCCTTTATGGATACACTTATGCACTATCGTCATCGTCAAGGCTTACCAGGTTTGAGCCTGCAATGGGGACCTTGGGAGGCCTCAGGTATGGCCGCTAGTGTTCAAGGTCGAGTATCTGAGGGTATGCAAGCAACCGGAATTCAGTTTATTTCTCATCAGTTGGGGCGAGATGTTTTGAGCCAGCTTTTAGGTGCACAGGTCCCAACAGTCGCAGTCATGCCGATCAACTGGTCCACCTTTTCCCAACATCGATCAGTAGCTCAGTTTCCCTTTTTAGAGCAATTCCTCATCCAACAACGGGCCTCAACCTCAACTGCTGAATTTCTGACCCAGCTCCAGTCAGCTGCTACTGCTGATCGAGAACAGCTGCTGACCCATCATATTCAACAAGAAATTGCGAAAGTGTTAGGTCTTGTTGATCCATCCATCATTGAGTTACAACAACGTTTATTTGACTTCGGCTTAGATTCGCTCATGGCGGTAGAACTGAGAAACCGCCTACAACGCAACCTAGACAGATCACTTCGATCAACTTTGCTCTTTGACTTTCCTACGCTTGAGAAACTAGTGGTCCACTTACTAGCAGAACTGGGCTTCTCTCCAACTGCTCAGGTTGATGCAGCTCCAATTAGCCCTGATCAAACCCAGGCTGAACAAACACGGGCTGAGGTTGAAGATTTATCTGCTGAAGATCTAGCGGCTATGTTATCACAGACTTTGGCAGAGGTTCGGGAGGACATATGAGCAATCCAGACTACCAAGCACTGCTCAAGGAATCGGTTGTTGAGCTCAAGCGCATGCAGACTAAGCTCAAACGAGTCGAAGCTGCCAAAACTGAACCCATTGCGATCATTGGGATGGCCTGTCGGTTTCCAGGGCAGGTTGATAGTCCTGAGGCCTTCTGGCACCTACTGCAAAGGGGTGGCGATGCCATCACAGAAGTCCCAAGTCAACGCTGGGATCCCCATCAACTGGCCAATCAAATCTCCAATCAGTATGGGGGGTTTGTTGATGGCGTAGCTGATTTTGATGCTAGTTTTTTTGGCCTTTCACCTCGTGAGGTCATCGCTTTAGATCCTCAGCAGCGTCTGTTGTTGGAAGTCACCTGGGAAGCTTTGGAGCGGTCTCAAATACCCCCTATCAGTTTATTGAATAGTTTGACAGGGGTGTTTGTTGGTATTGGGGGATCTGATTACTTAAAACTGTTAGATCGAGCCCAAATTCAGGATGCTCATGTGGGTACGGGTAACGCCAACAGTACTGCAGCAGGTCGCTTGTCGTACACCTTAGGCTTGACAGGTCCCAGTATGGCTGTTGACACTGCGTGTTCGTCGTCATTAGTAACTGTTCACTTGGCTTGTCAGAGTCTACGTCAGCAAGAGTGTCACTTAGCGCTAGCAGCCGGTGTTAACTTAATCCTGTCACCTGAAATTAGTGTTGTCTTCTCCCAAGCTGGTATGCTATCACCAGAGGGCCGGTGTAAGACTTTTGATGCCACGGCTAAAGGCTATGTTCGGTCTGAAGGATGTGGTCTGGTAGTTCTGAAGCGACTCTCTGATGCTCAACGGGATCACGATCATATTCTAGCCGTGATTCGAGGATCAGCGATAAATCAAGACGGTCCTAGTGGTGGCTTGACAGTACCGAATGGGCCCGCTCAGGAAACTGTCATTAAGCAAGCGCTCCACCATAGCCAGGTTGATCCAGCTCAAGTCAGTTATATCGAAGCTCATGGTACAGGCACGTCCCTTGGAGATCCCATTGAGGTGGGTGCTTTAGCTGCTGTCTTTGGTTCAAATCATACCCAGCAGTCTCCCCTCAGGGTGGGATCTGTGAAAACTAACATTGGTCATTGTGAGTGTGCAGCAGGTATCGCAGGTTTAATCAAGGTTGTTTTACAGCTGCAGCATCAAATGCTGGCCCCTCACTTACACTTTACCGAACCCAACCCCCATATTAACTGGAGTGAGATTCCTATTGCCATACCCACCTGCTTACAGCCCTGGACTCTTGATTCAGATGCCCCACGCATAGCTGGGATCAGTTCATTTGGCTTTAGTGGCACGAATGCCCACATTGTGTTAGCAGAAGCTCCGCCATCTCCAAAACCTTTATTAGATGTTCCTGAACGGCCTTTACATCTGCTAGTTCTCTCAAGCAAAACTCCAGAAGCTCTACTAGATCTAGCAGCGACTTATGAACACACCTGTCTTCAAACTGATCAGAGTCTAGCCGACATTTGCTTTGGGGCTGCCGTAGGCCGCTCACATTGGAGCCATCGTCTAGCTATCATTGCATCTAGTTCCCAAGACGTTGCACATCAGCTTAAACAGTGGCAGCAAGGAAACATCAACAAGGCCATCCTCACCGGCCAGGTTGTAGGCGATCATAAACCCAAGGTTGCTATCCTGTTTACTGGTCAAGGATCGCAGTACAAGGGTATGGGCCGCAGTCTATATGACACTCAACCTATTTTTCACAATGCCTTAAATGAGTGTGCCGATCTGTTAAAACCATTGATGGATCAGCCCTTATTAGACCTGTTGTATACAGACGAGCTTGATGAGCACCTCTTAGATCAAACGGCTTACACCCAACCGGTTCTATTTGCCTTGGAATATGCTCTGTATCAGGTCTGGCAGGCGTGGGGCATTCAACCGACAGTAGTGATGGGCCATAGTGTGGGTGAGTTGGTGGCAGCTTGTGTAGCTGGTGTTTTTAGTCTGGCAGATGGTCTCAAACTGATCGCAGCTCGGGGACAGTTGATGCAACAGTTACCCTCAGGTGGGATCATGGTATCCACGATGGCACCGGTTGAGCAGATTAAGACAGTCCTGACTGCCAACTCTGACATTACCCTTGCAGCTCTAAATGGTCCTCAAAGCACTGTGATCTCTGGCAAAGCAGAGGCTGTACAGCAGGTTGTCACCCAGTTAGAGGCAAGTGGCATTGTCTGTAAACCTCTCCAAGTTTCTCATGCATTTCATTCACCGTTGATGCAGCCTATAGTCGATGTCTTTAGACAAGTAGCCCAACAAGTGACGTATACTAAGCCTCAGATCAAGGTAGTCTCAAACGTTACCGGTGAGGTATCCACCGAGATCGCTACTCCCGAGTACTGGTGTCAGCATATCCTCGCACCTGTTAACTTTTGGACTGGGATGACAACGCTAGATCAGTTAGGCTGTGAGATCTATTTAGAGTGTGGGCCTAAGCCTGTTTTATTAGGGATGGGAAGGCAGTGTCTACCCGAATCATCAGCTGCTTGGATCTCTTCATTGAGACTGGAACAAGATGATTGGCAGCAAATGCTGAGCGCGCTAGGTTCACTGTATGTTAGAGGGGTCAAGCTTGACTGGCAGGGATTGGATCACGGTTATCCACCACGGCAGAAAGTGACTCTACCCACTTATCCTTTTCAACGGCAACGGTACTGGGTTGATCTCCCCCCCGCTCACTGGCACCCTATCGGATCTAGGCAGCGGTATCATCCCCTATTGGGTCGACGATTACAGCTAGCTCGACAGACCCAGGCTATTATCTTTGAAACTATTTTGAGTGCTAATTACCCAGCCTACTTAGCTGATCATCGTATTGACGATAAAGTGATCTTACCAGGAGCTGCTTATGCAGAGATTGTATTGGCAGCAGGAGCAAAACTGTTTAAAACCTCCTGTCTTTCAATCGAAAGGCTAGCCATTGAACAAGTACTCCTGCTTTCGCCCACTACTGAAACAGTTATTCAATTAATCTTAACCCCCTCTGATCAGGAATCCTATCTGTTTGAAATTGCCAGCTCAACTCCTGCCCCTGAAGATGAGACCTCCAGGTGGACAACCCATGCATCAGGATCTTTGCGAGTAGGATCTCTAGGTAGTCAGCCTGCCCCTATTGCTGTAGAAACCTGGGTGCCTTCTCAAGATCATGGACTAAATATTGAAGCTCTGTATCAGCATTCAGGTCACTCACGTGGAATTCAATTTGGCTCTAACTTTCGATCATTGAAACAAGTCTGGTTACCCTCAACCAATCTGGGCATGGCTCAAGCTCAGCTACCAGCTGTCATATCTAATCCCGAGTGGTATCAACTTCATCCTATTTTGCTGGATGCAGGGTTTCAACTATCAGGAATGGTAGCGGCTTCTGCCACTAACGACTCTGATCCCCCTGTTCTAGTTCCTGTAGGTATAGAGCGGTTAGAGCTGTATCAACCAGCCAGTTCCACCGTTTGGATTCAGGCTACTCTACAGGAGCACAACGGTGATCAGTGGAAAAGTGACCTTATCGTTGTGAATGAACTTGGGTCGGTGATTGCAAAAGCGCAAGGGTTTACATTACGCCAGATGGATGAGCAAACCCTCCTTCAGCTGACAGAACCTGATCTAAGTGATTGGTTTTATTCCATAGCTTGGCAAGTTTCCGATCAGAGTGCTAGCCCTTCTCGGACCCTTACAGGTACCTGGCTAGTCTTTTCAATCACTGAAGCAGTGGGTCTACGATTAATTGAGCAATTACAAGCCAAGCAGTGTCATTGCCTTCAGGTTGTCCCTGGATCAAGTTTTAAACAGCTTAGTGATTATCAATTTCAGATCAATTCTCTCAATCCAGCAGATATCCAACAACTCTTAGAAGTTGGTGCTCAGCAAACGGGGGAAATCAGTGGCATTATTCATCTCTGGTCGTTAGAGCCTCTCCAGATTCCAGACAGCCAACCTGAACGTCTGCTCGCCAGGCAAGCCCAAGACTGCGGTAGTATTTTACACCTTGTCCAAGCACTACAACAGATCAATCATCTCCACAACCTTCCGTTGGTTCTGCTAACCCGAGGTGCTCAAGTTACTCATCAAGATCAAAGTTTGGTTCAACCTGCACAAGCCTCACTATGGGGATTAGGTCGAGTCATCGCACTTGAATATCCTGATCTAGACTGTCAACGAATTGATCTCGATCCAGAGGCCGCTGATGAGGTAAATGTAGCGTCTGTCCTCAGTGAGATCACCCTACCCTCTAGTGATGATCAGGTGGCCTACCGCCAGAATCAACGGTGGGTTCCCCGACTACAGCGTCAGAGAGACTTAGGGGCGAACTCAAGGTTACAACTTGGTCTAGAATCTGATGCTGATCAGCCTTGTCAGCTCCGTTTGGTGGACTATGGCTCACCAGACTACCTGAAGTTTCAACCCATGACTCGTCGGTCTCCTCAAGCAGGTGAAGTTGAAGTACAAATGCAAGCCATGGGCTTAAATTTTAGAGATGTTTTAAATACATTAGGTGTCCTCAAAGACTACTATGCCAACCATCTAGGCATTACCGATCCTCAGCAACTCACTTTTGGGTTTGAAGGTGTTGGCCAAGTTGTGGCTCTGGGTACTGGAGTTGATCATGTCCGGGTGGGTGATGAGGTGATGCTAACCCTGCAACAAGAGGCATTTAGTAGTTACGTCACCACCCCAGCTGATTTTGTGATCAAAAAGCCAGAACGTTTGACGATAACAGAAGCCGCTACCATCCCTTTAGTTTTTTTGACCGCTTACTATGCTTTGAAACAACTGGCTCAGCTTCAACCGGGTGAGCGGGTTTTGATCCATGCAGCTGCTGGGGGAGTAGGTCAAGCTGCTGTTCAAATCGCTCAACACATTGGGGCCGATATCTATGCCACTGCCAGCCCAGGGAAATGGGACTTTTTGAAATCTCAAGGAATTCAACATATCTTTAACTCACGCACCTTAGAGTTTGCGGATCACATTCGAGCTGCAACCCAGGGTGAAGGGGTCCATGCTGTCTTGAATAGCCTAACCGGAGACGCTATACCCCAAAGCTTAGATCTGCTAATTCCCCAAGGCCGGTTTATCGAAATTGGCAAGGCTGGAATATGGAGTGATCAAGAGGTCCAGCACCGGCATCCTGACCTTACCTACCATGCCTTTGATTTGGGTGAAGTTGCTCAACAGGACCCACAGCTCATCAAAAGTCTATTTCTACATCTGCAACAGCAGTTTGAAGCAGGTAGCTTAACACCTCTGAAATACCACCTTTATTCAACTAATCAAGTTGTAGATGCCTTTCGATTAATGCAACGAGGTCAGCACGTAGGGAAAGTCGTTGTTGCGTTCCCTGAGCATCCGGCTACCCAGCCAATAGTACAGGAGCATGCGACCTATCTCATAACTGGAGGGCTGGGGGCTATTGGATTACACCTAGCTCAGTGGTTGATCGAACAGGGTTGCCGACACCTTGTTCTGATGGGCCGGACCCCTCCCCCTGAGAGTAGTCAACAGCTCATTGAGCAGATGCAACGATCTGGAGCAACAGTTAAGGTTCAACTAGCGGATAGTTCTGATTTTGCTCAAGTTAAAGCAACACTAGCCACCATTGAAGCTCAATCTCCTCCGTTGCGAGGAATCCTTCATGCAGCGGGGGTTTTAGACGATAGCATGCTAAAACAGCTGAGCTGGGAGCAGTTTGAACGAGTTTTAAAGCCAAAAGTCTTAGGGGCTTGGAACTTACATCTGCTGACTCAAGCTACTGATCTGGATTTCTTTGTGTGTTTTTCATCAGTGGCCGCCGTGATGGGTAATATTGGTCAAGGTAATTATGCAGCGGCCAATGCCTTTATGGATACACTGATGCGATACCGTCACCAACAAGGACTGGCGGGCCTAAGCTTGCAATGGGGACCTTGGGAAGCCGGAGGAATGGCGTCACGTCTGAGTGCAGCTCTGCAGGATCGGATCAAGCAATCAAGCTTTAAGTTTATTTCACCCCAAACTGGCTGTCAGGCTTTAGAAACAGTATTACGAAGCTCTTCAACTCAAGACATGAGTGAACTAGTTGTGATGGCTGTAGATTGGTCCAGATTTGCTCAGGCAACTCAGCATCAAACCTTGCCACTGCTCAATGTCTTTCTGGAAACTCAACCAACTACAACTTCAGTAGCTCCCATTGTAGACCAACTCAAAATAGCTCCACCAGGACAACGCGATAAACTTCTCAGGCAGTATCTGCAGCAAGAGGTGGCCCGAGTTCTAGGTCTCTCAGATCCCAAAAGCCTTAACCCACAACAGCGCTTATTTGATCTAGGCTTGGATTCGTTATTAGCAGTGGAACTACGCAATCGACTCCAAACTAACCTGGGTCAATCCCTGCGTTCGACTCTAATGTTTGATTTCCCTACCATTGAGGATCTAGCCACTCACCTGAAACAAGATATCCTACAGCTAGCCGAGCCATTAAGCGATACACCCGAAGTAAGCCCAGCCGATGAGTTAGATGATCTGACCCAAGATGAACTCGCAGATCTGTTGGCGCAAAAATTATCATCCATCTCGGAGGGATAACACCTATGAGTAGTACTGGCAACCCACAAGACTATCGGGCTTTACTCAAAAATTCCCTCATCAAGATCGATGAGTTGCAAGCCAAACTCAAAACCTATGAGCAAATTCAGACCGAACCCATTGCCATGATCGGGATCGGATGTCGCTTTCCGGGAGGTGCTGATAATCCAGATACCTTCTGGCATTTACTGCAAAAGGGTCAAGATGGCATTACAGAGGTTCCACTCCATCGTTTGACAATCAATAGCCCCCGAAGAGGTGGTTTTCTAGCAGATGTGGACCAGTTTGACGCAGCCTTTTTTGGCATTTCACCTCGAGAAGCTGCCTCTTTAGATCCCCAGCAACGGTTTTTATTGGAAGTCACCTGGGAAGCGCTTGAACATGCTCAGATAGTTCCCCAGACACTCCTCAAAAGCTTGACAGGCGTGTTTGTCGGTATAGGGGCTTCAGACTATATCAAGGTCATTGCTAAATCCCAAACCACAGACGCCTATATGGGTACTGGCAATGCTCATAGTACAGCAGCAGGTCGGCTTTCTTATGTACTGGGGTTAACAGGTCCCAGTTTAGCAGTAGATACAGCCTGTTCCTCGTCATTAGTAGCTGTCCATCTAGCCTGTCAGAGTTTACGTCAGCAAGAGTGTCATCTCGCACTGGCAGCTGGTGTCAACTTAATGTTATCTCCCGATCTAAGTGTAGTCTTTGATCAAGCTGGTATGTTGTCACCTGATGGGTCCTGCAAAACCTTTGACGCCAGTGCCAATGGCTATGTCCGCTCAGAAGGGTGTGCAGTTGTAGTACTGAAGCGACTCTCTGATGCCCAACAAGATGGTGATCCTATACTTGCTCTCATTCGCGGATCGGCAGTTAATCAAGATGGGCCAAGTGGCGGCTTAACTGTACCTAATGGACCTTCTCAAGAGGTAGTAATTCGCCAAGCCTTGCAAAACAGCAAGATTGATCCAGCTCAAGTGAGTTATATCGAAGCCCATGGCACCGGTACAGAACTCGGGGATCCAATTGAAATGGTAGCCCTGTCAACTGTGTTTGGTTCCAGCCACTCTAAGCAACATCCATTATGGGTAGGATCGGTCAAAACCAATGTGGGTCATACCGAGAGTGCAGCTGGCATGGCAGGTTTAATTAAAGTTGTCTTACAACTGCAGCATCAATCCATAGCACCCCATCTTCATCTTAAGCAGCCCAATCCTCATATTCCTTGGGATCAAATCCCAGTTACCATTCCCTCACAGCTAACACCCTGGGCCATCCAGTCAGACGCAAAACGGATAGCAGGTGTCAGTTCGTTTGGGTTTAGTGGCACCAATGCCCATATTATCCTTGAAGAGGCTCCAACGCTTGATCTAGAAACCTCTGAACCCGCTAACCGACCCATTCAACTGTTAACGCTTTCAGGTAAAACTGAGATGGCCTTACAGGCGTTGGCTCAGAGATATTCCACTTTTCTAGAGCACCATCGTGATCTCAATCTAGTCGATATTTGTCATAGTGCAAATACTAGGCGATCCTTTTGGACCTATCGCTTGGCAGTAACGGGCAGCACTCACGACACCTTAGCTGAGAAGCTGAGACAGTGGCAGCAGGATCCACAGAGTAGTCACTGTAGAGTTAATCAAGTGGGGAATACTCTACCTGATCTAGCCATGTTATTTACAGGTCAAGGATCTCAATATGTGGGTATGGGAAAGCACCTCTATGACACACACCCTATTTTCAAAGCCGCTCTGGATCAATGTGCAGAAATTCTGACTGCCTATTTAGATCAACCATTACTAGAGATATTATTTCAAGACAACCCATTATTAGATCAAACTGCCTACACCCAGCCAGCCTTATTCGCCCTAGAGTATGCACTGTATCAGGTCTGGCAGTCCTGGGGGATTCAACCTGCTGTAGTAATGGGCCATAGTGTGGGCGAATATGTAGCAGCTTGTGTGGCTGGAGTCTTTAGTTTAGAGGACGGGCTGAAGTTAATAGCTACTCGTGGCCGGCTAATGCAGCAGTTACCTCCAGGGGGGATCATGGTCTCCCTCATGGCCTCGCTTGAACACGTTAAAGCTGCTATAGCCAAGAATGCAGGGGTAGCTGTTGCTGCTATAAATGGCCCCCAGAGTACCGTGATCTCAGGCCCAGCTGAGGCAGTTCAACTTGTTGTAGCCCAACTAGTCAGTCAAGGCATTCAGAGTCAGCCGTTACAGGTTTCTCATGCGTTTCACTCGCCTCTAATGGCTCCAATGGTGGCTGATTTTGAACAAGTAGCCGCTCAAATCAAGTATACTCCTCCAGAGATCACACTTCTCACAAATGCTGGAAAAGTGGCAACGACTGAAGTGACAACACCGCAATACTGGTCTCAGCATATCTTGGAGCCAGTCAACTTTGCAGCGGGTATGGCTACGCTTGATCAGCAGGGATGTCAGATCTTTTTAGAATGTGGTCCTAAACCAATCCTGTTGGGTATGGGACGGCAGTGTCTACCTGAGACCAACAGTGTCTGGTTACCCTCTTTGCGACTAGGGCAAGATGATTGGCAGCAACTGATGACAAGCTTAAGTGAGTTATTTGTTAGGGGGTTAACAATTGACTGGGCCGGATTTGACCAAGGATATCGCCCGAAACGTGTCATCAACCTACCCACCTACCCTTTCCAACATCAACGCTATTGGTTAGATCCCAGGCCTGATTTATCTCAGAATACATCTGAAGTTCTAACTCTATTACAACAAGGTAATACTCAGGCTGTCCTACAACTCTTACATACTCAGGGATCATCCTCAGAAACCCTCACCGCCGATCAAGTGCTAGAACAGATTGCCCAACTCCATCAGCACCAGATCGCTCAGACGTCATTGGCCGATCTTTTAGTCCAGTTAGAGTGGTATCCCCAACCCTTACCTCCCTCATCAGCAGAGTTGCTGCCTCCAGGTCAATGGCTCTTGCTCTCAGATCAAACGGATTTAGCTACTGAGATCGGTCACTTCCTGATAGAACAAGGCCATCAGGCTCATTTATTCAGTGATCCCGCAACCCATACTGATCTGGAGTCACGGATTGCAGAGTTAATTCATCATCAAACATTGCCATTCTATGGTGTTATTTATCTCTGGGGTAGGCAACTGGGTGATCAATCCTCTGAGCGAGATTGGGCGTCCTACTACCACACTTATCTGTATCCGTTACTGCATCTGATTCAAATACTTAATCAACAGCCTATTCGAGATCTAGCGAGTAAGCCTCAAGTTTGGATTGTGACTCAACAAGCGCAAGCTGTAGGGACTACTCCAGTAGTAGTGGAACAAACGCCACTCTGGGGGTTAGGACGAGTCATTGCCAGAGAGCATAGGGACCTGTTGGGTGGCTTAATTGATCTGGAAAGCCATTCAAATCCCAGCCAGGCAGCTCATCACATTGTTGCAGAAATTCTCCACCAAGATACCAGCAAGCAAGTGGCTTATCGTGAAACAGTTCGTTACCAACCTCACTTAATTAAGTACCGATCTGCAGTAGCTCCAGGATCGATCACAGCAACAACCGGCAGCTATCTGATTAGTGGGGGACTCGGATCGTTAGGCCTTGAAGTAGCTTTAGGGTTGGCAGAAGCAGGGGCACGTCATCTAGTTTTGTTAGGGCGGCAGGGTATCACTCAACCCAATCAGCAACGTGTGGTAACCCAGTTGGAAGATTTAGGAGTTCAGGTCCAGATTTTGCGAGTCGATGTGAGTAACTGGTCCAACTTAGCTCAAGCTTGGTCTGAAGTTTACGAAGCACTACCACCTTTGAAAGGGGTTATTCATGCTGCCGGGATCTTAGATGATGGTCTCTTAGCCGATCTTAGCTGGGATAGTTTCAACCAGGTTATGCAACCTAAAGTGCAGGGGGGCTGGAATCTACATCAGCTAACAAGGGATCAAGATTTAGATTTCTTTATCTGCTTCTCGTCAATTTCCTCATTGTTAGGTAATGCTGCTCAAGGCAATTATGCAGCTGCCAATGCCTTTTTGGATGGGTTGTGTCAGTATCGCCATAGCCTGGGGCTACCTGGATTGAGTTTGAACTGGGGACCATGGGATGACGCGGGTATGGCGGCCACGTTGAAAGCTCGGTTTAGCCGTATGGGCGTGAAGATGATTACAGTGACCCAGGGAGTACAAGTTTTACAACAGCTACTGGTTACTCAGGGTCAAGTGGGAGTTGTTGCATTTGACTGGGCAGTACTGAGTCAACACCTCTCCCATCAGGATCAGCAGCTTCTAGCCCCACTTGCACCGCACCTCCTTACACTGGCAACTCCCCAGACAACTCAGTCTCAATGGCATCAACGCTTGCAAACAGCCTCAGATGCTGAACAAGTCAAGCTCCTTCGACACCTCCTCCAAGAGCAAGTGGCTCAAGTGTTGGGACTTCCCGATTCTGATAAACCTGATCCGGCCACAGGCTTCTTTGAACTGGGTATGGACTCTTTAATGGCGGTTGAACTCAGAACTCGATTAACTCAACAGTTAGACACTTCACTGCCCGCTACCCTTACCTTTGATTATCCCAATATTGAAAAATTAGCTTATTACATTCGTGACAACCTATTGAAGCTGGATACCCATCATTCAGGGCAACCCCAACAAAAACGAATCGAGTTGAATGAACCCATAGCTGTGATCGGTCTTAGCTGCCGTTTCCCTGGAGGTGTCCATAATTCAGAGCAATTCTGGCAACTTTTAGCCCAAGGAAAGAGTGCCTGTACCGAGATTCCTGCTACACGGTGGGATATCGAGACCTATTATGATCCAGATCCAGATGCCCCTGGAAAAATGCTGACTCGTTATGGCCACTTTGTGGATGAAGTAGACCGATTTGATCCAGGATTTTTTGGGATTTCCCCTCGAGAAGCGATCACTATTGATCCCCAATATCGACTACTACTGGAGGTGGCCTGGGAAGCTTTAGAGCAAGCTGCACAAGCCCCTACTCGACTGGCCGAAGCACCGATTGGTGTGTTTATTGGGGTTGATGGGCATGATTATGAACAATTGCTCCTTGAACATATCCAACAGGATCCGACAAGCCCCTTGGGTGCCTATATGGGGACAGGGACTCACATTTCTACCGCAGCCGGTCGCTTGGCCTATACTTTTGGGTTCACAGGACCTGCTATTACTATAGACACGGCATGTTCGTCTTCATTGGTGGCAGTCCATCAAGCTTGTAATAGTTTACGGCTAGGAGAATGTCAGACAGCCCTAGCAGGTGGAGTCAAGCTACATCTGATCCCCAACTCCTATATTGGTGCCTCCAAAGCCAGAATGATCGCAGCCGATGGGACGTGTAAGACTTTTGATGCGGCAGCTGATGGGTATGGCCGAGGAGAAGGCTGTGGCATAGTCATCCTCAAGCGCTTATCAGATGCTCAGCAAGATGGGGACCCCATTCTAGCCTTAATTCGGGGCAGCGCAGTCAATCAAGATGGTCCTAGTAGTGGTCTTACCGTTCCCAATGGTCAAGCTCAACAGCGGCTGATCCAACAAGCTCTTTCACAAGCTCAGATCCAACCCTCTGAGTTAACCTATCTTGAGGCTCATGGTACCGGAACATCACTAGGTGATCCCATTGAAGTCAATGCAGCAGCGGCTATCTTTGGACAGAATCGGGACTCCGAGCAACCCCTCTGGCTGAGTTCAGTTAAAACAAACATTGGCCACTTAGAAGCAGCAGCGGGGATCTCGGGTTTGATCAAGGTTGTACTAGCCCTTCAATATCAACAGATTCCAGCTCACTTGCACTTTAAGAATCCCAACCCTCGGATTGATTGGCAGCCATGGCTACAAGTTCCCACCGAGACTATTGCCTGGGCAGGACCTGATCGTCGGTGTGCTGGGGTGAGTTCATTTGGATTTACAGGCACCAATGCCTTTGTTGTCTTGGAGGAAGCTCCCGCTAGGCCAGTGGCTGTCCCCTCCTCTACGGTTCCAGATCGTGCCTACCATCTGCTGGCATTATCAGCTAAAACGGATGCGGCGTTAGGCCAGTTGGCGCAGGATTATAGTGACTATATAATGGCTCATCCTCACCAAGCTATTCCAGATATCTGTTACACAGCTAATACAGGTCGACTATCGTATGACTACCGACTCACAGTAGTAGCCGCAACCCGTGAAGATCTCCAATCACAGCTGCAAGCGTTTACCCAAGGCCAACTCAATTCTGGTATCCACCATAACCGGGTACACAGCACTGAGCCACCCAAGCTAGCCATGCTATTTACAGGTCAGGGTTCTCAGTATCCAGCCATGGGGCAACAACTATATGAAACACAACCAGCATTTAAAGCCACTTTAGATCACTGTGCTGAGCTATTACAGCCTGACCTCAATCAATCTCTCATCAACTTACTATATGCTACTACGCCTACACTATTGGATCAAACAGCTTATACCCAGCCAGTCTTATTTGCCTTAGAGTATTCACTTTTCAAACTTTGGCAATCTTGGGGCGTTCAACCCGATGCTGTAATGGGTCATAGTGTAGGTGAATTTGTAGCAGCGTGTGTGGCTGGTGTCTTCAGCTTGGAAGATGGCTTGAAGCTAATCGCCACTCGGGGTCGCCTCATGCAAGATCTGCCTGCTGGGGGCTGTATGGTATCACTGCTAGCGACTGTAGAGCAAGTGAGTACTGCACTGCAAACTCAACCTCAAGTGGCTATTGCAGCCATTAATGGGCCCCAAAGTGTAGTGATCTCAGGGCCAACGGCAGCAGTCACTCATGTGGTTGAACAGCTTACTCAGTTAGGGATCAAAAGTAAACCTTTACAGGTATCCCACGCCTTCCATTCTTCACTGATGCAGCCCATGGTGGACCGCTTTGTACAAGTAGCACAGCAGATCACTTATGCTCAACCCCACCTCCCCTTAATTTCTAATGTCACTGGTCAGCTTGCCACCGGTGCCATAGCAACTCCAGAGTATTGGTGTCAACACATCATGTCTCCGGTTAACTTTGCTGCCAGTATGACTACCCTACACCAGCAGGATTATCAGATCTATCTTGAGTGTGGTCCTAAACCGACCTTGCTAGGTATGGGTCGCCTCTGCCTGCCTGATGATACTAGCAGTGTCTGGCTACCCTCTCTCAGACCTGAACACTCAGATTGGCAGCAAATGTTGACTAGTTTGTCCGATCTCTACATTCGAGGTGTAACAGTTGATTGGTCTGGATTTGATCAAGACTATTCTCGCCAGCGGCTGTCTGGATTACCTACGTATCCGTTTCAACGTCAATCTTTCTGGGTGCCTACCCCACTCCCACCCCAAGAACCTGTTCAACCTCAAACAGAGATCATCCACTGGTTCAATTACAACAATACTAAAGCCTTACAACAGCTTGTGGAACAATCCGATCAGTTTGTCCCTGACCAGCTAGAGGTGATCAACAGGGCCATCAGCATCCTAACGCAACACCATCAACTCCAGTTACAGAGTAAGGGCCAAGCAGCTCAAGAGTACTACAACGCAGTAGCCGCATTAACCACAGATCTGACTGGAGAAACAGCACAATCATTTGAAGAAAACTTCTTAACCTTTGGTCCCTTTCCTGAGGTGCTACCTGACTTTTCTTGGATCAAGGTCTTTACAGACTCAACATCCTATCCTCACTATGTGCAGCTAGTTCTGCAAGTTCAAAAAGAAATGCGGCGGATCTTATTTTCCCATGTTGATTTTGCGGCTTGTCAGACCGTACTAGATTTTGGTTGTGGTTATGCGTCAGATTTAATTAGCTTGGCTGAAGCCTATCCTCATTTACGTCTGAATGGGTACACGATTTCTGCCCAACAAGCTCAGGTCGGCCTTGAGAAAGTCAAAGCTCATCACCTACAAGATCGAGTGCACATCTTTAATCGAGACAGTGCTCTTGATGATTATCCCCACACTTATGATCTAGCCTTTGGGTTTGAAGTGGCTCACCATATCATGAATAAGGCTGCCTTGTTTGCAAATATTGGCAGTCACCTCAACGAAAATGGGCATTTGGTGGTTGCGGATTTTATCTCCAATACCGACTTTACAATTGAACATTTTGAGAGTTCATCCTTTTTTATTACCAAAGCCGAATGGGCCGAGCATTTGAGCCAAAATCACCTACAAGTTGTTGAATGCATTAATATTAGTCATGAGATCGCCAACTTTCTTGATGATGCTAATTTTGATGACAATCTTGCCTCTATTTACCAAAGTAGTCAAGATGAAAGCTTGATTGCGGGGTTACAGTCATACAACCAACTAGGAGGACTTCTACGTAAAGGGCTAGCCAGTTACATTCTATTGACCGCTAAAAAGCAAAGCCACAAGACTCTAGAAGACCTCAAGCATTGGAATACTGAGCAACTCGAAACCTTAATTCCCTATTCAGTGCGCTCCCCTCAGCAATGGCTATATGAACTGGCCTGGAAGCCGCTGGTACCTCAGCCTCAACTGGATCCTCCCTCTCAAGGCCACTGGCTCATCTTTGCCGATCAAACTGGTCTAGCTGAAAGGCTGGTTCAACACCTAACCCAGCAAGGCAATACTTGTGTTGTGGTTCGCCGAGGCCATGATCGCCAACAAGTGAGTGAAGGGGAATGGCAAATTCAGCCTGATCAGGCTGCCGATTATCAGCATGTATGTGGACTTAGCCCAGGATCCTGGCAAGGGATTGTTCATCTATGGAGTTTAGATACTGAAGCCCCAGCAACATTGAATCTGGATAGTTTGAAACAAGCTCAACGCTTAAGCTGTGGTAGTGTTTTAAATCTGGTTCAAGCTCTAGTTAAGCAAGACCATCCAACCGCTCGACTCGTACTAGTCACTACCGGATCTCAAGCTGTTGCTAGTCAAGCTCTGAATCTGCAGCAAGCGCCGCTATGGGGACTAGGTCGTGTGATTATGCAAGAACACCCTGATTTACACGGCCAGCTGATCGATGCCGACCCAGAGGATCAAGAGGGTACGGTGGCATGGCTTATGCAGGATCTCAATAGCCCCATCCAGGATCAACAAATTGCCTATCGGCATCAGCAACGGTACGGAGCCAGACTGAAGCGAGTTTGGTATCCAACCGCTGATCACCACCTCACTATTCGAGACACTGGGAGTTACTTAATCACAGGTGGTTTAGGATCATTAGGCTTAGAAGTGAGTCAATGGCTTGCCAACCAGGGGGCTCAACATCTAGTGCTCATGTCACGTCGCTCACCAACAGCTACGGCCCAAACTGTAATTGACAAATTGAGAGGCCAAGGAGTCCAGATCCAGCTTGTTCAAGGTGATGTTGCCAATGAAGCTGAGGTTAAATCCATGCTTCAGTCTATACAGCCCCAATTACAAGGGATCATTCATGCAGCTGGGGTTCTAGATGATGGAGTGTTAATGCAACAGGATTGGCAGCGCTTTGAAACCGTCATGGCGCCTAAAGTTTGGGGAAGCTGGAATTTACATCGCCATACTCAACATCTTAATCTGGACTTCTTTATTAGCTTTTCTTCAGCAGCCTCTTTCCTAGGATCACCTGGTCAGGGGAATTATGCGGCTGCTAATGCCTTTATGGATGGCCTGGCCCATTACCGTCAGTATCATGCTCAAGCGGGGATCAGTCTGAATTGGGGTCCCTGGGCTGCCGTCGGTATGGCGAGTCGATTAGCCGCTCGTAATCAATCTCGATTTGAGCAAAAAAGTATAGAAACCATTGGGACTCAGGAAGGTTTAGACATCTTAGGTGATCTACTCACCACCCCTCGAGCTCAGGTAGGCGTGATCCCAGTCAACTGGCAGAAGTTTTCAGAACTCTTTCCACACCAATGGTCTGATCCGCTTCTCTCTGAGATCGTAGAGACCTTAGGTCTAGATGCACCCACGCCACCTGAGACTCAAATTGGGATATTGGATCACCTCAAAACGTTACCACCCGGGGCCTGGTCTCCTGTGTTGGTCGATCACATCCGTGAGGTTGTCGCCCAAATTTTAGGTCTCAGTAGTCTCAATGATGTAGACCCGATCAAAGGGTTTAATGAGCAAGGCATGGATTCGCTCATGGCGGTAGAGTTACGGAATACACTTCAAACTAATCTCAAGTGTTCGATCGTGTCTACTTTGGCCTTTGACTATCCCACAGCCCAGCGGTTGGCCGACTACCTGGTTCGACAAATTGGGGGAACAGACTCAAGTCTAGACGATACTGATGGCTCTGATCGGTTAATCCCCTCTGAGCAGATGGTAGCGACAGACTTAGATACACTCTCAGATGAAGATGCTGAAGCCATTTTGCTCAAAAAGCTAGAAGCTATGGAGGACTAAGCCTATGAGTACTGCAACTCCTGATCAACCCTTATCACCGATCAAGCGAGCCCTCCAAGCTGTCGAAACCATGCAGGCTAAGTTGGCGGCTACTGAATATGCAGCCCGAGAACCGATTGCCATTGTTGGCATGGGATGCCGCTTTCCAGGGGGGGTAACTACTCCAGACGAGTATTGGGACTTACTCTATACCGGTCAAGATGCAATCACTGAGATCCCCGCCGATCGATGGTCTGTAGACGAGTATTACGATTCTGACCCGGATGCCCCTAACAAGATGTACACTCGCTCAGCTGGGTTTCTACAAACTCCGGTTGATACGTTTGATGCTGATTTCTTTAGTATTGCGCCTCGAGAAGCCACTCATCTAGATCCCCAACAACGACTATTACTGGAAGTCGCCTGGGAAGCTCTAGAACATGCCGGCTATGCCCCTGATAGCTTGCAGTTTTCCAAAACAGGTGTATTCGTTGGGATCTGTACGGATGATTATGCAGAATTGTGTGGCCAGAGTGATGTCAGTGAAGATCTGGCGTATGTCGCGAATGGGACAACCCGCAGTACTGCCACCGGTCGAGTTAGTTACATTTTGGGCTTACAAGGTCCTAATATTCAGATTGATACGGCTTGTTCAAGTTCTTTAGTCACCGTACATCTGGCCTGTCAAAGCCTACGAACTAAGGAATGTGATCTAGCATTAGCTGGAGGTGTTAACCTCATTTTGACCCCAACAGGTTCTGTGGGTCGTAGTAAATTGAGAGCCTTATCTCCAGACGGGCGCTGCAAAAGCTTTGATGCCTCAGCAGATGGTTATGGTCAGGGAGAGGGCTGTGGCTTAGTTGTCTTAAAGCGGCTCTCCGATGCCATAGCTGATCGTGACACCATTATGGCGGTAATTCGAGGATCGGCTGTCAACCATGATGGCCCTAGTAGTGGCTTAACCGTACCTAATGGACCAGCTCAGCAGGCAGTGATCCAGCAAGCTTTAGCCTTTGGCCAGGTGAAACCCGCTCAGGTTAGTTATATTGAAGCTCATGGGACCGGTACGGCCTTGGGCGATCCCATTGAAATGAATGCCTTGGGGGCTGTGTTTGGTCCGAGTCATTCGTCAGAACAACCGCTAATGGTGGGATCCTGTAAAACCAATGTTGGACACTTGGAGGCAGCGGCTGGGGTGTCATGCTTGATGAAAGTGGCCCTGATGCTACACCGAGAAGCCATTCCCCCTCACCTCCATTTTAATCACCCTAGTCCCCACATTCCCTGGTCGGAATTACCAGTTGATATTCCCACAGAAGCCAAGGCTTGGCCTCGAGGTGATCAAGCTCGGATAGCAGGTGTTAGTTCCTTTGGGATCAGTGGCACCAATGCTCACATTGTTTTAGAAGAAGCACCGTTACCTCAGCCTGAAATACTGACCCAAAAACGACCGCTCAATTTGCTCACACTTTCAGCCAGAACAGGACCTGCACTACGAGATCTAGCTAATCGTTACATCACTTACTCACACCATCATCCTCAAACACAGCTAGAAGATATTTGCTACACTGCCAACACAGGACGATCACATTGCCCTTACCGTTTAGCCATTGTGACTGAAACTCATCTTGATCTACAGCAAAAACTTCAAGCTTATGTTGATCAACACTCTAATGCCCAAGGGATCCTTCAAGATCAAGTCAAAGACTCGCCCTCCAAACTAGCTTTATTATTTACGGGTCAAGGATCACAGTACCCAGGTATGGGGCACCTACTCTACCAGACACAGCCTACTTTTCAAAAGGCTCTTGATCAGTGTGCTGAGATCCTGCAGTCAGAGCTAGATCGGCCTTTGCTTGATATCCTGTATGCCTCCGGTGCAGATGCCACTCTACTAGATCAGACAGTTTACACTCAACCTGCCTTATTTGCTCTAGAGTATGCTCTCTACCAGCTATGGACATCTTGGGGAATCCAACCCGCTGTTGTGATGGGTCATAGTGTAGGGGAATATGTGGCCGCTTGTGTAGCTGGAGTCTTTAGTTTAGAAGATGGGTTAAAACTAATCGCCACTCGGGGACGGCTAATGCAACAGCTTCCCACTGGGGGCAGTATGGCTTCACTGATGGCCTCATTGGAGGATGTGAAGGCTGCTATTGCGAGTCACCCCGATCTAGATATTGCTATAGCTGCCATCAATGGGCCTCAAAGCATTGTGATCTCAGGTCCTAAAACTGCTGTCAACGTAATTGTGAACCAGATGGAAGCGGCAGGTGTTGTCAGTAAGCCTCTACAGGTTTCCCATGCCTTTCACTCCAGCTTAATGCAGCCGATAGTTGCCGAATTCAACCAGATCGCCCAACAAGTTACTTACCAATCTCCGCAAATCCCCCTTATTTCCAACGTCACTGGCCAATTAGCCCCAACCACCCTAGCAACGCCTGACTACTGGTGTCAGCATATTTTATCAACTGTCAATTTTGCAGCGGGTATGACTGCCCTTGATCAACAGGGTATCACTATCTTCTTAGAGTGTGGCCCTAAACCGATCTTACTGAGTATGGGTCGGCAGTGTTTACCAGATTCAGGTGGGGTCTGGCTGCCCTCATTACGAGCAGAAACTGACGATTGGCAACAACTCCTGATGAGTCTGGGGCAACTCTACACTACTGGAATTAAATTGGACTGGCAGGGCTTTGATCATGACTATCCTCGGAGTAAAGTCTTAGGGCTACCTAACTATCCATTTCAGCGTCAACGCTATTGGGTTCAGCCTGTTCTCACAGGGTCAATGTCCCCGACTACTCAACCTCAAACCGACATTGTGAAGTGGCTGCATCAAGGTCAAACCACTGAACTCCTGGCTAAAGTTAAGCACTCTGATCAATTTAGTCCCGATCAGTTAGAAACCATTCAGCAGGCCCTTGACCTCTTGACCCAAGATCATCAACAGCAATTACAACAGCAGCAACAGGTTGCTCAAGACTATTACGATGCCGTCGCTGCGCTCACTGTTGATTGGGGACAGAGTGATGATCCCCAAGCCTTTGAAGACTACTTTTTAACCTTTGGTCCTTTTCCAGATATCTTGCCTGGTTTCTCCTGGATTCAAGCGTTTTCCGATCCTAGAGCGTATCCTGACTTTGTTAAACGCATTCAACAGGCTCAAAAGGAGATGCGTGCTACTCTCTTTGCTAACGTTGATTTTTCTGCTTGTCATCGAGTTCTAGATATTGGGTGTGGTTATGGATCTGATTTAATTTCACTCGCAGAGCAGTACCCCCACCTTCAACTCAATGGCTACACTATCTCCAGTCAACAAGCGGAAGTTGGCATGGCCAAAGTTAAAACCCACCATCTACAAGATCGGCTTCAAATCTATAATCGAGATAGTGCAGCTGATGAGTTTCCAGATGATTATAATTTGGTTTTCGGCTTTGAAGTCGCTCATCATATCTTGAACAAAACATTACTATTTGCAAATATTGGTCGACATCTTCAGGATCAGGGCTACCTAGTCTTAGCTGATTTTATCTCCAACGCCGATTTTGCTATTGAACATTTTGAAAGTTCATCGTTTTTCATTACTAAGACCGAATGGATTGATCACCTCAGCCAAAATCAACTTCAGATTATAGAGTGTATTGATATCAGTCGTGAAATTGCTAACTTTCTCTATGATGCCAACTTTGATGAGCACCTAGAGGCCATTTATCGGAATAATCGAGATGAGAATGTTAAAGCAGGATTCCAGTCCTACAACCAGTTAGGGGGACTTCTACGCAAGGGGTTGGCGAGCTATGTTCTCCTCAGTGCCAAAAAGCATATTCAGATGCCCCTAGCTGATCTACAACGCTGGAATCAGCAGCAGCTACAAACACTAGTGCCCTACTCAATCCGAGCTTCACATCAGTGGTTATACAACTTGAGCTGGCATCCTATTAAAGCAGAATCTGTAGAATTCAAACCAGCTGATCAGGAGAGTCACTGGCTGATCTTTTGTGATCAACAGGGTTTGGGTTCTCAGTTAGCTGATCAACTTGAACAACAGGGAGAGAGGTGTGTACGTGTCAGCAAAGGCGAAACCTATCAACGCGTTGATGACCAACAATGGCAGATCCGGCTGACAGATCCCAGTGATTATCAACATCTGTGTCAATCTCAAAAAAGCTGGAAAGGAGTAGTCCATTGCTGGAGTTTGGATAGCCAAAATGCTGAAACTTTAACCCTGACCACTTTGCAAGAGGCGCAACAATTGGGCTGTGGCAGTGTTCTGAATTTAGTCCAAGCCCTAGTTACATTGCAGGCTGCTTCGATCCCCCAGCTTTGTTTGATTACTCAAGGATCACAATCTTTGGATACACCTACTGCTACACCACTGCAACTTCAGCAAACACCCTTATGGGGGCTAGGCCGAGTTATTGCTATAGAACATCCTGAATTGAACTGTCGGCTCATTGATCTCGATCCTCAACCCACTGAAGACACAATTCAATGGCTAGTGCAAGACCTGAAAACGGCCAATACTGAAAATCAAGTAGCCTACCGTGGCCATCAGCGATACGGGATCAGAATGAAGCGAGTCTGGTACCCCATTGAAACCAGCACAACTCCTATTAGCCAGGACGGGACCTATCTAATTACGGGAGGTCTGGGGGCTTTAGGATTAGAGATCGCTCAGTGGCTGGTTGATCAGGGGGCTAACCAGATCGTTCTAACGTCAAGGCGGAGTCCCTCTGAAGCAGTACAACCTGTTCTCGATCAATTGCAGCATCAGGGCGCTGAGGTCAGAGTGATTCCAGGCGATGTGGCTAATCCAGGCGATGTCAAAACAATCTTGACGGCAATTGAACAATCGATGCCACCCCTACGAGGTATTATTCACACTGCAGGCGTTTTAGATGACGGGGTTTTAGTTCGTCAATCCTGGGATCGGTTTGAAAAAGTGATGGCACCCAAAATCGCTGGTAGCTGGAACTTGCATCAACTAACCGCCCACTTATCCCTAGACTTTTTTGTTTGTTTTTCCTCAATTTCATCGTTTTTAGGATCACCGGGCCAAAGCAACTATGCTGCAGCTAATGCCTTTATGGATGGCTTAGCTCATTATCGTCAACAACACCATCAGTCAGGATTAAGCCTTAACTGGGGACCCTGGGGACAGGTTGGCATGGCCGCCCGGCTCGGATCCCAAGACCAAGCCCGAGTCAGTAGTAAAGGATTTAGTGAGATCCAGCCCCAATTAGGGTTACAGGTGTTGCATGACTTACTGGACTCAAAACACCCGCAATTAGCCGTTGTAGCCGTGAATTGGTCTGATTGTTTGAGTCAAAACCCAGCTATGGCTGAGCAGACATTATTAGAGTATGTATTACCAGATACCCACAAAACCCTAAAAACTACTGAACCCGATCTGGTGCAGCAGTTAAGATCACTCCCTCCCAAAAAAGCCCGGAAAGTCTTAATCGATCATGTCAAAGAAAAGGTAGCTAAGGTCCTGGGTGTTGCCTCAATTGAGCGGATTGATAGTCAAGTCGGCTTTGCTGATCAGGGGATGGATTCTCTAATGGCAGTTGAACTTAGAAGCTTATTACAGTCAAGTTTGCAATGCTCACTACCAGCTACGCTCACCTTTAATTATCCAACCATTGACGCTTTAGTTGAACACCTTTCAACCCTGCTACTGTCAAAGCCAACGGCATCTGATAGACTAACCACGGACGACCAGAACCAAGCTGGGGATGATTTAGGACCTGACTTGGATGATGAAGATATCATTGCAAGTCAACTTGCTCAACAACTAGGGCTAAGTATGGAGAGCTAAACGGATGGCAAGTCAGTCAAAGCCAAATTATGCCCAGTTAATGAAGGCAGCCTCAGATAAGATCAGCTTATTAGAGAAAGAACTGGCTCAGGTCAAAGCTTTATCTTATGAACCTATCGCCATCATTGGGATCGGGTGTCGTTTTCCAGGTGGTGTTGAGACTCCAGAGGCCTTCTGGCAGTTATTGCGAAAGGGTATGGAGGCTATCACTCCAGTGCCAGCTAGTCGATGGTCTTACTCAGATTATTACGATCCAGAACCTGGTCAAGCTGGAAAAACCTACACCTATCAAGGTGGCTTTCTCAAAGGGCCTATTGATGAATTTGATCCTGCTTTCTTTGGCATTTCTCCCCGAGAAACCGAGGGCCTTGATCCACAACAACGACTACTGCTAGAGGTAAGTTGGGAGGCCTTAGAACATGCAGGTCAGTCTCCTGATCAACTGATCGACTCTCGCACAGGGGTCTTTGTCGGGATTTGTACTGATGACTATGCTGAATTATGTCGAGAAACAAGTGCTCAATCAACCGATGCTTACTATGGACTCGGAATTACTCGTAGTGTCGCGGTAGGTCGGATTAGCTTTTTACTTGGCTTGCAAGGTCCTAATGTTCAGCTCGATACGGCTTGCTCTAGCTCCTTGGTTACGGTGCATTTAGCTTGCCAAAGCCTCCGATCGGGTGAGAGTGACTTAGCTTTAGCCGGAGGCGTTAACCTCATCCTTTCCCCCACTAGCACTATTGGTCGCTGCCAGCTCAAAGCTCTATCCCCAGATGGCCGTTGTAAAACCTTTGATGCCTCTGCAGATGGGTATGGTCAAGGAGAAGGCTGTGGCATTCTAGTCCTCAAACGGCTTTCAGATGCGATCCGCGATAGCGATCAGATCCTGGCTGTTGTGAGAGGATCAGCGGTTAACCATGATGGTAAAAGTAGCGGTCTCACGGTCCCAAATGGTCGAGCTCAAGAGAAAGTCATTCGACAAGCCTTGGAAAACTGCCAGCTTTCAGCAACACAGGTTAGCTATATTGAAGCGCATGGGACCGGGACATCCTTAGGCGATCCGATCGAGCTAGGTGCTCTAGATACCATTTTTGGGTTATCGCAAGCGCGCCAAGACCATCCCCTCATTGTGGGGTCTGTCAAAACCAATATTGGCCACCTGGAAGGGGCAGCAGGGGTCTCCAGCTTGATCAAAGTCGCTTTAATGATGAAGTATGGCGAAATTCCACCTCATCTCAACTTTAAAACCCCAAATCCTTATATTCCTTGGGATAGTCTCTCAGTTACCATCCCCACTGAAGTGATGCCTTGGCCCACCTGGGCAACGCCTCAGATTGCTGGTGTAAGCTCTTTCGGGATCAGTGGTACGAATGCTCATATCATCCTGGAAGCAGCCCCCCTCCAACCTACCTCTGTATCAGATCTTGTCCGTCCCCTGCACTTGTTCACACTCTCTGCCAAATCCGCCAAAGCCCTAAAACAGTTAGCCAACCAATTTGAAATCCATTTGAAGACCTCTGAGACTATCGACCCTATCGAGCATATCTGCTTTACTACCGCCACAGGGCGATCTCATTTTAACCATCGCTTAGCGATCCCGACCTCTTCAAAACCGCATCTCATCAATTCTTTAGCCGCCTTTAGTCGCACTAGTGACGATCCAACCGTAATTTCAGGTGTGATTCAGCAAGCACCCGACACAATTGCTTTTTTGTTTACGGGTCAAGGATCTCAGTATGGAGGCATGGGACAAGAACTCTACAACACTCAACCGACCTTTAAACAAGCCTTAGATCACTGTGCCCAGATTCTAGATTGCTACCTAGACCATTCACTCCTAGAGGTGCTTTATTCAAATCAAGACCAAGATCTTCTAGGTCAAACGGTCTACACTCAACCCGCCTTATTTGCTTTGGAGTATAGCTTGTGTCAATTATGGATGAGCTGGGGGCTTCAACCTGATCTACTGATGGGTCACAGTGTCGGTGAGTATGTGGCCGCCTGTATCGCTGGTGTTTTTAGCTTAGAAGATGGCTTAAAGCTGATTACAACTCGAGCCAAACTCATGCAAGACCTCCCTGCGAATGGGGCCATGGTCTCAGTCATGGTTAATGCAGAAACGGTCAAGACAGCTTTAGCATCCCATACTGAGTGGGTAGCGATTGCAGCCTTTAACGGACCCGAGAGCACCGTTATTTCAGGAGAAGCTCAGGCTATTGCAGGTATTACTCAAGAGTTAGAAGATCAGGGTTACAAAACTAAAGCTCTAGAAGTGTCTCAGGCTTTTCATTCGCCTTTAATGGATCCCATCTTGCAGCAGTTTGAACATGTAGCTCAACAAATTGAGTACGCAGAGCCAGAGATCCCTCTTGTTTCTAATGTTACAGGACAGCTCATTGAAGCCGACATTGCCTCAGCTCAGTATTGGGTCAAGCATGTGCGCCAGCCTGTTCAATTTGCTCAGGGTATGGCCACACTTCAGCAGCAAGAGGTGGAGATCTATCTAGAGATAGGACCCAAGCCTGTACTACTGGGGATGGGCCGACAATGTCTAGTTGAGGATCAGAGTCTTTGGTTACCAAGTCTCAGGCAAGGGCGCTCAGATTGGGAGCAAATGCTAGATAGCTTAGCTCAGTTACACATCAGCGGTGTCAAGATCAACTGGCAAGGGTTTGATCGAGACTATCCTCGCCACAAAGTCACCAGTTTGCCCACCTATCCATTCCAACGACAACGCTATTGGGTTGAATCGCCGCCCCCCCATCAGACAGCTACCGTTCAAACAGAGATCGTCAACTTACTCGACCAAAGCCATATTCAAGCTCTTATCGACTGTATTGCACAATCAGATCACTTTACTGCTGAACAGTTAGAGACTATCCATCGAGCCTTTGAACAACTCACTCACCATCACCAACTTCAACTCCAGGCGTTAAGGCCAGCAACCATTGAATCACCGCACCAGTGGCTCTATCATCCCAGCTGGCAATTAGTGGCTCAGACCTCGGATCTAAGGACTGCTGATCTTAATGGTCATTGGCTAATCTTTGCTGATCAGAACGGTATTGGTGTTCAAATTGCTAGGCAATTAAGGCAACAAGGAGCATCCTGTTACCTAGTATACTGGGGTGATCAGTATCAGTCCCTATCTAACAACCAAGAATGGCAGATCAGGCTGAGTGAACCCCAAGATTACGATCTCATCTGTCAATTAGAGTCATCGTGGAAAGGGGCCATTCATCTTTGGAGCCTAGATAGTGCAACTCCTGAATCATTATCTCTAAACAGTCTGCACCAAGCTCAAAAACTAGGGTGTGGCAGTGTACTAAACTTGGTCCAAGCGTTAGTCAAATCAGATCAAACTCATTTAAATCTGAGGCTAGTCACCCAAAGTTCGCAGGTAGTTCAAGAGTTAGAAGCCAATCTGCAAGTGCAACAGTCCAGTCTTTGGGGCTTAGGTCGGGTCATTGCACTAGAACACCCAGAATTCAACTGTCAGCTCATTGATCTAGAAGCTACCGAAACGACAACAGCTAACGAAAGCGGCATCCAAGCCTTGTGGCAAGCGATCATCACCCATGATGCTGAAAGACAGGTGGCTTACCGAGGCCAACAGCGGTACGGGTTGCGGTTAAAGTCACTTGACTCACTTGACATTGAACCCAAGTCTTTCTCGATTAACGAAACTAGCAGCTATCTGATCACAGGGGGCCTGGGATCGCTGGGCCTAGAAGTAAGTCAATGGATGGTAGCTCAGGGAGCCAAGCATCTGGTCCTAATGTCACGACACCTCCCAAACCCTGAAGTTCAGAGTCTAATTGATCAATGGAGCCAAACGGGAGTCCAGGTTCAGGTCGCTCAAGGAGATGTGTCAAGTGAGCTTGATCTGCAACAAATCATGGCCAAAATTGAGCGATCCATGCCACCACTCAAGGGAATTGTGCATACAGCAGGGGTTCTAGATGATGGCATGTTAATCCAACAAAATTGGCAGCGATTTGAAAACGTGTTGGCCGCTAAAGTGTGGGGCAGCTGGAATCTACATCAGCAAACGCAGTCACTGAACTTAGATTTTTGCATCTATTATTCCTCAACAGCCTCTTTGCTAGGATCTCCGGGCCAAGGTAACTATGCAGCTGCTAATGCCTTTATGGATGGCTTGGCCCATTATCGGCAGCAACACACTCAACCAGCTATCAGCATTAATTGGGGCCCCTGGTCTGAGGTTGGCATGGCCGCCCGACTCAAAGATCAAGCTCAATCTCGCTTAGCATTGGGAGGAATGGGTAGTATTAATCGTAACCAAGGGCTTGAGTTATTGGGCCAATTCCTGCAAGCTCCTCAAGCTCAGATTGCTGTATTACCCATGGATCAGACTATTTTCAGTCAAGCCTATGAAGCAACCAGCTTAGGTCCATTACTTGAGATCCTAACACCCAACCAGGTTTCAAAGGCAACCGATGTTGATCAACCTGAAATCACCGAATGGACTGCAGATAGTCTCCCAACCTACATCAAAAATCTGATCGCCAAGAGCTTAAAGTTTAAGGCTGCCGATGCCTTCGATCTTCAGATCCCTTTAACTGAACTAGGGGTTGACTCACTGATCGCTGGTGAACTCCGCAACCAAATTATCCGAGACACTAATATCGTGCTTCCTATTCCCCGCTTTGTAGACGGCACCTCAGCAAATGGCATTATTGAACTCGCTATGGCCAACTTTAGTCCCGTTGAAGATGAAGCAGAAAGCGAGGAGTTTATTCTATGACATTAGAGCCTGAACTAGAGCCTAAACTCGTCAACTTAGATCAGTTGAGCACAGCTGAATTCATCCAAGCCCTGAATCAACTTGGGATCCAACTGAGTGTCAAGGATGGCAACCTAGCTGTCAAAGCACCCAAAGGTGTCGTGACCCCATCGATCAAAGCCCAACTAACCCAGCAAAAACCCAAAATCATCGAATGGATAAACCAACAAACCCCATTAAAACAGCACTCACAGTCTATTGCACCCGCAAATCGATCCGAGACTCAATTCATTTCAGTATCCCAGCAAAGTCTTTGGAGGCACGAAAGACTCTACCCAGGCTCAAGTGTTTACAACTTATCCATAGCCTTCAAACTATATGGCAATCTAGATATGGAGGCCTTGATCAAAAGTGCTAAACATATTGTCAATCGTCATGAAAGCTTGCGAACGACTTTTATCAAAGCAGGTAAAGAGGCTATTCAAACCATTCATCCTGAAGACAGCTGGAATCCAATCCTCAAAGTAATTGAGACTGATTCTGACCCCCTAGAACTCATTTACAACGATCAAAAACTGCCCTTTGAGCTATCACAACCTAGCCAGATTCGAGTGATCATCTATCAGTTTACCCAAGCCAGTTACTATGCCGTTTCAATAACGATGCATCATATCATCACTGATTTTCACTCATTTGGCTTATATATGAAGGAACTGATCACTCTATACAGCCACTATTCAGGCCTTCTCCCCACACTAGAGGCACTAGCACCCTTACCGATTCAATATCTTGATTATGCAGCATGGCTCAATCAAACCCTATCCACTGAAGCTACTCAAGCTAGGTTACAGCAGTTCATGCAAAACTTTTCGGCACCTCTAGAAGCAGCGAAGCTACCTTCCAACTATACACCTACGCTTCAAAGTGATTATACTGGTGCCAGGCAAAGCTTAACCCTCTCCTACCAACTAGCTGAGTCGATCTTAACTTTAAAGAAGCAACAAAAAGAATATACCCTGTTTATGCTGTTTCTAGCTGTCTATAAATGTCTACTTCACAGCTACACAGGCCAAGAAGATATTATTGTCAGTATTCCCATGGCTTGTCGAAATCATCCCGATATTGATTACCTGATAGGTTATTTCAATAATATTTTTCCGATCCGGACACATCTGACTGCAAATCCTACTTTTTTAGATATCGTAGCTAGCATTCGCAAGTATTTTCTAGAATCCTATAACTATCAAGATATCCCATTCCAAACCATGATGGACAATCGTGCCTTTAAGCGTGCCTTACCCGCAAGTGTCATCTTTAACTTTTTCAAGTCACCTAAATCCACATTCGAGTTTGCCAATTTAAAGGGAGAGTTGATCCCTGATCAGGTCACCACCTCAAACTTTGATCTCTACTTTTACATCATTGATTATGGAGATGAGTTTACTCTTTATGCAACCTATAGAACTGTACTGCTGACACAAGAAAAAGCACAAGAAATGCTGTCAAATTATACTAAGCTCCTGGACTTCCTTGTTAGCAATCCAACAACAGATCTAAAAACCTTGCGCTCAGTTATTATGTAAGGTCAGTTAGCTCCATACCTGCTCTCGGGAAAGCAATACGGTATAATTCGGTTATCTAAATATAGGATTGGGGTGAGGTATTAAGGATGACTGATGACATATTCAATCGGGTAAGAGATATTGTGGCAACTCAACTCAAAATTGACTCCACTGAAGTGATCGAAAGTGCTCGCTTCAGAGAAGATCTAGGAGCTGACAGCTACGATAGCGCAGAAATCTTAATCGCCTTTGAAGATGAGTTTAATATTAAGATCGGCAATAGAGAAGTAGCCAATCTACATAGTGTAGACGATTTTGTCAAACTAATTCGAGAAAAGACAGGCTAATTACCAAACTTTGACGGTTTTATCATACCGGTAAGTAGCAAAAGCTTCGATGTATTTGAGTAGTAGGCTCCAAGCTTCATTTAATTCATCAGGATTAGTCAAAGATGGATTGTGAGTACAGGTAGCATATAAATGCTTGCTAATCACATAAAATTGGATCACAAAAGCACCTGAAAGCATGGTTCTCAGCTTAATTGATTGAATATTGATCGTCTTACCTAAGCGCAAATACTTATCTAACACCCCTAAGTTATTTGTAATTAAGGCCATACGACCTTGGATAGTGGTATTAGGTCTAACAAAAGTTTTCAGATAATTGATCCAGTCTTCTCCCTGGACAGCTTGTAAACTGTAGGAACGCGCTAAAGGCACTTTTAAAAAACTTTTCGTTTTAAGGCTATCAAAGGCATCGTTCTGTCCAGTCCAAATTCGCTTCAATACAATGGGTAAGTCGTCATGAAAAGTGGCTAGAAGACTGAAGTTTTTTCCAGTTACATAATTGCCAGGCATAAACAATAGATCTTGGCTAGCTTTAATAAAATGACGATAATTAATGGCCATTCTCATCGAGATCGAATTAAAGTTCTTTTGAGATCGGAAAGCGAGCACCATTTGTGAACGGATATAAGCTAGCTGTAAAATGTCGTACACCGAGTACTGGCGTCCACAGAGTTTAGCAAAATGTCTCAACCCTTCATAATGCTCTGGAGAAAACACATGGACATATTGACGATTAATATTGGGTAGAGAGCGCTCATCTGGAGGAGTAACTTTAGGAATCGGCGTCATAAAGACGTTAGGCTCTACAATTGAAGCCGAAACATTCTTGCTAACTGATTCTAACTGAGCTAAAAAGCCTTCCATCCGAGTGGTCACTTTTTCCCAATCCCGATAATCTCCATAGCGCTCTTGATTATGATATTTACGCGATCGATATTGAGCTAGTATAATCCTCTGAGCTCGATCCTTTTGTGAAGACGAGAGATGACAGTTAAATAATTTTTCCCAATCTCCCATCGGATAAGGTTGCGACTCGACCTCTGGTGTATGACCTTCAGATAGAGCCTGATAGTATTCAAAAAACTTTTCCGATATCAGGTAGCCTGTATAGGCATCACCTAGAACATGAGACGCCACAGTTAAAATGTGAGTAAAAGACTCTTTCCAGTAGGTACAAATGATTCGAAAGGGAAAAGTCTGATCAATTAAGATTGGTTTGTTAATATAGGTCTCTTCAATCTCATCTAATACATTATCTAAGTCTGATTCATCACAAGTGATTGTCGAAAATTCTATGGGTAATTGACTAGAAAACCCATCAATTTCTTGCCAAAAATAACGGTGTTTTGAGTCTAGATCCACATGAATTCTAGATCGCATAGTGGGGAAATACTGCATGACTAACCTAAGACTGTCAGTCAAGAGATCCTCCCTTAAATGACCGCCAATCTTTGCACTTGAGGCCCCATTAAGTGAATTGCCATGAATGAGATAGCTATTAAAAAAAGCAAACGTTGTTGGATCAAGACGCTCCATCATAATGTTTGGCCAAAAGTGTTAAGGTGTCTTCTTGCATTAACTTACCATAGGTTATCAACACCGTTAAGACATCGGTATTGCTGTAAAGTCTCCTCATCAAGGTAAGAATATACATATAGGGGTAGGATGGGGGAGCACTAGGATTCATCTACACTCAGAACCAGGATCTACCACTAGAAACAGCATCCCCAGATTAACGGAAGTCAGGTAGCTCAACTTCAACCATCCTGAGCTCAGCATTTGCACCTCCAATGTAGTAGGAGATGAATAACTTCGAGCCAGTATTGTAAACCTCTGGATCAACTCGTCCTATTGTAAAGTCTCCACTAACTTCCCCTTGGATCTGACTATCAAAACTAGAGACCCACAACTCACTATCATTGGTTAATGGGACCACAATCGTGCAATCCCGGTTGCAAACATTGTTCTTAGTTGCAATTGTTGAAACATAGGATCGCCCTTTAAAGGTAAAAAAGTTGATACCAAAGAGGAAGGTAGGGCCATCATTACCGGGTCGATCAATGGGGATCGTAATCGTATTAATGCGAGTCCATGCACCGCCAATTTCACGATAAATACCAATCTCTTGGACATTGATCAGGGTAGCCAAGAGTTGTTCGCCATTAAATTCAGGGGCCTCAACAATAAAGGCATCCAACTTATCACCTTCATCTGTAGTTAGCTGGGTTGTCGTTTGGCTTTCAACATCAAATAGGGCCGTTTGAACCGTATTATTTTCATCTAGCACTGTTGTTAAAATCTGCTGTTCATTCGGAACCCAACGAGGCCCAGAACTACCCAGCCCTGAATTAGGAAAAGGAGTAGCCTGACCAAAGAGATCATTTTCAAGGCGAGTCACAACATCTCCAACAGTAGGAGACGTAGCTCGGAAGAATATTAAATTAGTCTGAGGGGCAAAAGGAGCAATTCTTGGTAACCCTGTACCCTTAGTGCTGGCTCCAAAAGTCAATTGAGTCGGGGTGGTATCGCCTTCAGCATAGGTGCGAAAAATTTGGGGGAAGGTACCATCAATACCGAAGGCATTGTAATAAATTGCTCCCCCTTGAGCGCTTACTCCCCATTCGGGGCCGTTGCCAATACAGACACACTCTTCTGACGCTAGTAAACCTCGACCATCCGGTGGAATCAACTGTCCGGTGTTAGGATCTAAATCACTAATATATAGATTGCCTTCCTCACCTTCGGTCAATGAGATCCAAACCATTTTGTTGCCTTCACTCCAAATTTCATTATCGAAGTAGACGGTATTTGGATCGCCAATTTGAAAGTCTCTGGATTCTATTTCGACAGGTTCAATAGGTAGAGCTACACCTGGTATCGCAATAATATCTTCAGGTTGAACATTAGCACTGGGTAATACCGTATTGATCGAAGTTGCAATGGCTTCAGGCGTTCTCAGGGCCGCAGGTAAGAAGAGTGTTACATAAACAGCCGCTACATCAATGAGATCAGGAGCCAATGGTTGACCAACTGAGACAAAATTAGTGTTGTCGGCACTTGGAACAGGATTGAGATCAAGAGCTGAATAAGGTAGTGGGCGAGTCGGGAATAAAGTATTGGCTGTAGCCACAATATTTTCAGGTGTGCGTAAACCTTCAGGTAACTGAGATGTTGCAAACATGAGGACAACATCATCAAAGGTCACTAGATTCGGATTATTCTCATAAATCAATTGGGTCGTTGCAGCTGTCTGCTCTAAATGGCTCACCGTGATCTGCGATGACTCAACGCCTGGTATTTCAATAGCCTCTAAATTTTTAATAGCTGCAAGACTATCCTCTAAGCTAGCCACATAGAGTTGTGTATCCGATTGGGTGGTTGGAATAGAAACAAACTTAATATCGTTATAGGTAAAGTCAGCCGGCGCATCAGGGGAGGTCACCTGTAATTGAACAAGGCCAGCAACAGTTGGATTATCTAGAGAAAGTGGTTGAGATTCTGTGGGAGCCAAGCTAACAACAGATGATGGATCCGAGTGACAACTCTGGAGAATTGCAAAACAACTGAGGCCAAGGGTTAACGGAAAAACCACTTGCGGAATCTTATTCAAAAAACGTTGAGTGCTGTTCATAGTCTGGGATTAAAGCCACGCTGGCACTATAGCACACTGCACTAAGGATCGGAACTTGGTCTATCGATCAACCCCAATGCATGTGATCTACACTACTAGAATAATCTCTAGACTTAGCCTCTTCTAGATCACCCATAAGCTGAAATCAGCAACTCATCAGAATCTTACCAGAATCTCACCAGAGATTAATTTAAAGGATTAACTTGTTTTTGGCCGAATACCAGTGAAATATAGACAGTTTGAGTATAAACAATTTATCTTAAACCTAACCCATTGATTTATTCAGGATTACGCTTTGCATACAAGTAATAAACATCAGATCCTTTGGTCCCTTTTACCTGATGAACATGAATTTGGGAAAATCCTTGTTGATTCAGGATATCCTTAAATAGAACTAGGCGATTCTCAAAATCATGCACTTCAGCGGTGAGTTGCTTGATCTTAGGCCAATCTTCAGTCGTAATGCCTTGGATCACCTCTAATTCAACTTTTTCAACATCTAGTTTTAATAAATCAACTCGCTCCAGCTGATTCTCCTGGATGATCTCAGACACGGTTCTAACTTGGCAGGTCACTTCTTCAGGCTGTTCCAACGATCCTAGAATTTTTTGTCTAGCTTCACCGGGCATCTTACTGAAAATAGATCGCATATGCTTGCTAGACATCATTTCATCGTAGCGAGGATACATACTGGAGAATAGAGAAGCCTCATCAAAATAGTAAAATGTCGTTTGCTTTGAGGTCTCGGCTAACCCACAGTCGTAGAGTTTAACATTAGCTTGAGAAAAAGAGTCTACATTACGCTTAAGGATATCGAAAATAAAGGGAATAGGTTCAAATGCGTAAATACTAACATCACCTTGCGTTAATCTACTGATATAAAGAGTAAAAACGCCAATATTAGCACCGACATCAAAAACAACATCACCAGGTTTGACTTCAACACCATATCTAAAATAGAAAGGCATCTCGTTATGGAGTAGTTCCGCCTGACCTAGATCTGTGCTAAAAATTTCAACGCCATCGGATAACGTGTATCTTGAAACTTCAATACTCATAGTCTTTATAGGATAAACCTATGACTTAGTTAAGCATGATTGGTCATCAGTGACAAGAGATCGATCTATCCTTATCAATTTTTGGCAGAAGCAATCCTAAGCAAAGGCTTTGAGTACTTTATCGGCTGCCACTTGAGCCCCATCCGTTTCATTATTGATCTGAGTTCCAATAGTATTAGCTTTCTCAACAAAGGGATCCGAGGTAATCTTTTCAAGACAGTATTCCAAGGTTCTAGCTTTGCATTCTCCCCGAGGTAAGGTGAGAGAAACCCCCAACGATTGTAATAAAGCTGCATTCTGAAATTGATCAAAAGCAAAAGGCACCGTAACCATAGGTCGTTTTGAACGTAAGGCATTGGCACAGGTATTAATGCCGCCGTGGTGAACAATAGCCTTACATAATGGGAAGACGATATTGTAAGGGGCAAAGGGAACCCCTAAAATGGAAGTAGGTAAAATAGCCGGGATCTCTTTACCAAAGAAAATACCTCGAAGACTAAGGGCTTCACAAGCTTGAATCGCATCTTCAAAAAAATTCCCGGCCACATTGACGGCGCTAGATCCTAACCCAAATGCAACGGGTGGCTCACCCTCTTTAATAAACTGAGTCACTTCATCAGGGCAGTCAGTAGAATAAGTTTGAGGAAACCCACAAACAGACAGTTGAGCTGGATGCACCTTAGTGGTTTTGAAAAAAGTAGGCGACCAAAGACCTAGTAACATTTGAGACTGATGAACCGTGTCATCCCAGATCGAAGGAGTCCACGGGATCCCGATTTCCTGGCAGATAGGGCGAAAGAAAAAATTAATTCTACGTAAAATAGATAACAATGCTCCTGGTCGCTTCGATTGGCCGATCACCGTTGCACTGGGTTGTAAGAACGCCATAATGGAAGGAATATTTTGGCTAGTAGCGGCCCATGCTGAACCGACCGATGAAGAGTGTGAAATCACAGCTGCGGGTTTCGTTTTTGAAATAATATCCAGCACAGTTGCATGCATCTTAGGAGCACAGGGCACAAAAACATCACGAAACGATCGGACAGAAGCAAACTTTCTTGGATCCATATAACTGGGATCTTGCTTCAACAGCTGAGTAATATCAAAAGTATCTCCAATAGAGTAGGCCTCAAACCCGAATCTTTGAACATACTCTAACTTATCAGAGTTGACAATTAAAATAGGATTAGCGTCCAAAGAACGCAACGCATAAGCCAGTGAGATAAAGGGTTCAATATCTCCCAAAGTCCCAATAGATGCTAGCAGAATCGTTACCATGAAAGTCAGCCTAGAAAGTTATCTCCACAATAGCGGTAGATGTAGTTAGCGTATAGAGCTAGCTGACTAAATTGTTGTTTGTTCTCCC
Source organism: uncultured bacterium (assembly GCA_964434865.1). Taxonomy (GTDB): domain Bacteria; phylum Cyanobacteriota; class Cyanobacteriia; order Thermostichales; family Thermostichaceae; genus CAYSWV01. The sequence goes on along the minus strand of CAYSWV010000004.1, from coordinate 32,803 downwards.
GACAGATGTTGCCCCCCAAAGTCCTCAAGAATCTTGTTAGCGGCAACTAAAGCACCATCAGGTTCAGCGCAGACTTTTGAGCCAATATCTTCAGCTCGCTGCTGGTATTCAGAGGTTAAAACCTTTTCAAGTGAACGGGTCAATGTTTTCACATTCTCTTGTCCACGCCCTAAGGTAATAGAGACACCAAAGTGTTCAAGTAAGCCAGCATTCTGAAGTTGATCCGCTCCGTAAGGTACAATCACCATAGGTCGCCTAGCTTTGATAGCATTCGCACAAGTATTGATCCCGCCATGATGGACAATCGCTTTGCACTGAGGAAAAACTTTACTGTAGGGCGCAAATTTAACACCTAAAATCCGGTTAGGCAAAAAAGGAGGTATGTTGTTGCCACAGAAAAAGATACCTCGACAATCCAACTCTCGACAGACCTGAATAGCATCTTGAAAAAAGCTGCCTGCAATATTAACAGCACTAGTTCCTAAGCCAAAAGCAATAGGTGGCTCACCCTCATCCAGAAAGGCTTGAACATCCTCGGGACAAGGATCTGACATAAGTTCAGGGAAACCGCATACCGTTAGCTTGGGAAAACGCTCTGCAGAGGGTATACCCAGTGTCGGGGACCAAAATCCAAGGTGACTATTAGCCTGGTAGATGGTGTCTTCCCATAATGAGGCTCTCCATTCAACACCTAACTCCTCGCAGGTCTTTTTCAAGAAAAAATTACATCTGCGAAGTACAGCTAGCAATAGTGGCCCCTTTTTGTAGTCTTTAGATTGTGTCAATACCACAGAACCAGGCTGAGGCAGCACTATAGAATAAGGTAGCTCCGCCTTTGCAGCCGCCCAAGCTGACCCAATGGAGAGATAATGGGAAATCACAGCGAAAGGCTGAGTGTCTTCAATAAGCTTAAGTATTAAGTTATACGTTTTTTCGGTACAGGGAACGCCCCAATCACGCCATATTTTTGAAAATCCATAACCATAAGCTGGATCTGCTTCTTTCTTCGCTGCTGTGGTTGGAGACACTGGGATCACATCACCAATAGAATGAACTTCAAGATCAAATTTCTGGACATGATTAACCCACTGGGAATTAACCACTAAAATAGGTCGGACATTTAATGATTTGAAGGCATGCGCAAAAGAGATAAAGGGTTCAATATCCCCTAAGGTCCCAATGGCAGCTAGAAGAACAGTCTTCATAAAGAGTTATCCTTAAGTACCCAGCTTATTATACCTTGTAAGTGTTCATTCCTTAGTGTTTTATACTTAACTGAGTTAGGCTACAACTATACCTAAACTTTATCAATGACCCAATCAATAGTTGTATCCTAATAAATGGCTATTCACTGAGGTTGGATCCAGCACCAGTACTATCAGATAGCTCAGACATTGCTTGATCAGAGGTGGAGTCACCAAAAAAACGAGGTTCAGCAGGATAAGCCTCAATGGTTTTAAGTAGAGTTGACATGGTTAGTGATGCTTTGCCTGAATACACCATAAATGGTTTTTCAATAGGCCGTTTCTCGATGACTAATATACTGTCATAGTAATGAAGAGAATGTACAGAACGAGTAAACTCATTGACAGGTAATCGATTGATTTCACTGTCATACTTATTGGTTTTCCGCGGCAGATAGTCTTGACCAACGTGCCAGGCATGAATGTAATCTATGAAGTTTTTACTATACTCCACAAAGGTACCAGGTTTTTTATAACCACCACCATAGAGTCTCGGTTGGTAAGATGAAAAAATATCTTCACATAAGTAAACTCCATGACTGGAGATGTGGTAGAAAAGCCCTTCAAATGCTGTGATTTGCTGATCCATTGTGTGGCCGCCATCATCAATTAAAATATCAATTTTGATCTCGTCTCTGAGCTTTTTCAGGAAGCCTTTATCTTCTGCATTACCAATAATGACTTCAACTTGATCCTCTTTATATTTACTACATTTGGCATTAATGTCGATTCCATAAATCTTTGCCTTAGGACCAAAGTAACGTTTCCACATTTGCAAGGAGCCACCCTCAAGCACACCGATCTCGGCCACATGAACATCGGTACCTCGAAATCGGGAAAAGTGACGATCATAGATCTCAAAGTAGTGTTGCCATTTCCAGATTAAGCGCTCTTGGTTACTGACAAAGTACTGCTCTAAATCATTCATAACTTGAATTCCAGAACTGTTGGAGAGGATGAGAGAGTGAGCCAAGCGCTAAGATGGTACCACAATTCGATCTCAAAAGCCTTATGTTTTGACTGATCAGCTTCAAAGGTTTTAAGTAAGGTACTAAATGGGGTGGACTTAACTCGACCTCAAAAGCGTGGGAAATGAGCATGGCACCTCAAGTGTTCTTCCCACTTTATAGAGTGACGAATGAACCTCAATCAAAGCAGCAGTAAGGCAACCTATAACAAATATAATTAGAGTAGGCTTTTCAACGACGGCGGGGGGCAAACCTGGAGGTTAATGTATCTGAATGGACAGCAGGATTTGATGGAGTAAGTGCTACTGAGTGAGAGCCATGGATGATACACGGCTTAGTGCCCGCAACAACCTTCTGGATGAACCTCGTTGGGTCGAAACCCGAGACTTACTAGCCAGAGATGACTCTCTTTTTTTAGGAGATCCTAAGAACTATATCGTATGGAGCGACAAGGTAATGCTTGGCTCTGTTGTTGGCAAACCTGAGGTGCATCACTTGCATGCAGCAGTTTCCAGCTGTAATGAGATTTTGGCGTTTCCTGAGAACATAGATTACCTACACCACCATCTTGCAATGCTAAATCCAGAACGAGCTTCTATACTTAAGGCTCCAAGTCTATTGACCCACCAACCTTTGCATCCATGTCGATTTCTGCAACCTGGAGAGATCTCTGCCCTGTCCCACTTGCCTGAGGAACTGCATACCGATCTATCCAAGGTCGAGGAAGACGGTAAGGACATCTATGCTGCTTTTGACCAACAACTTCCAGTTGCGTTTTGCTATGTCGCTGCTGAGACTGAGACTTTATGGGACATCTCGATTGACACCATTGAATCTCATCAACGTTGTGGGTTTGGACGATCTGCTGCTGCAGGTTTGATCCATGTCATGAACGCAAAAGGCAAGTCAGCTGTCTGGGGGTCTTTAGACAGCAATCCAGCCTCACTCAATCTTGCACTGAAGCTTGGGTTTAATGAGATAGATCAGATCTGGGTCCTCACCAGACTGAAGCCTTTCAACTAACTTTCATATCATCGTAAGGTGTATTGTTTGAGACTTAATCAAGTTAGCTAGCATTCAAATAGGACTTACATAGGTCTGCTTGATCACTCAGGTTGACATAGCACTCAATCATGATCATCGTAGGGTCGAATTTGAAAACGCTAGTAGGTAGCTGTGGGTTCGATGCCAAACCTCCTCAACATCCCTGGCTACCAGTAAGGCTGGGATATAACCTGCTATCAAAGTCACTCTCTTTTTAAACATGCCTATTCCCACATAGTAGCGTCGTGTCAACGGTATGGAGCGGATGGATTTAACCTCCAGCTTCCCGGTCCTGACACTGCGTTCAAACACACCCATACTTGCAGTCATTAAGGATGTTGTATTGCGAAAGTATTGTTGCGTTTGATTGAAAAAGAGACTTAAATAGGTCTTCCAGTCATCAGCCTTGACAGCTTCATGAATAGCAGCCTTGAGTAACCATCCCTTGAGTAGTGGATGTAAGGCATCATTGGTTAGGTCATGTACCTTGATCTTGCTTAATAGGGTCGGTAAATCGTCTTGTCTTCCCGAGTAAGCAAGAGTACTATCTTGGAAGGCAATAAAGTTACCGATAGCTTGTTCAGCCACAGGATCCTGACAGAGATTGCGAGAGCTGAGACTATATAAAAGTCGGATGGTCCTAAAGGGTTCGCCCCGTTGTTGAGCAATATCGAGTTGGCATTTTAAATAGGCCAAGTTTAAAATCTCATGTAAAGTGGCATTAAATCGTCTAGCATACCGTCTCAGTCCTTCAGATTGCTCCTCAGTAAATTCAGCATATTTTAAAGCAATTGGCTCTGTATGAGGGTTCACAGATGCCAGCTGATCTTCTGGAACTAATCTTGGAAATACAATCAAAGGTCCTGTGGATTGGTCCATGGTGGAGAGCTGTTTCAATTTTCTATTTCTCATATTTTCTGTTCTAGTAAATAGGGCTTGCCAATCCCGTTCATCAAAGTGTTGCTCAAACGATCGATTTTTTTGCAGACGGTACTGAGTAAGGACAGGTTTTTGCATCGTGTATTTTTCATGCGCGCTGATAGAAACGCCCCACATTTGGCTCCAATCAACTGAATAAGGTAATGACTCAACCGTAGGACTTTCGCCTCGCGTCAACGCATTGTAGTAACTAAATAGATCATCGAAAAAGATACCCAAACTTACCCCATCAAAGGCAACGTGAGAGGTAACCAGTTGCAAATGTGTGACAGAGTTCTGCCAATTAATACAATACAATCTAAAGGGATGGTGTTCATCTAACTTCAATATTTGGCCATGGTGAACACTGTCTAGAACTTCAAGTTCATCAGTAAGGTCTGAGTCAGCACAATTCAGGGTTTTAAACTCTAGAGGTAAGTCAGTCTGCTCAGCAGTGCTTGGATCCGGCAATTCTTGCCAAAAGTATCGTTCTGGTTGGCTCAAATCAATGTGGACCTTAGATCGAAGTGTAAAATGCTTCTGCATCACCAATCTCAAGGCCTGAGATAACCAGTCGGGGTTAAGCTGTTGCCCAATCGTTAAACTAAAGGAACTATTGCAGGACGATCCATGCAAGTAGTAACGGTTAAAGTGGTCTTGTGATATGGGGCAAAGTGGCTGCATCATTCTGGAGCTACACTCAGATCGACAAGTTGAGTATACACAGCAAATCCTCTCTATTATTCAAGGAACTGATCAAGAAACCCATTAGCATCTCAGTTTGTATTTCAGCTCAATACGTGTCAGCTCAATACGTGTCAGCTTAATACGTGTCAGCTTAATAC
>CAYSWV010000004.1:14092-27684 GCA_964434865.1 uncultured bacterium | reverse complement strand
AGCTCAATACGTGTCAGCTCAATACGTGTCAGCTTAATACGTGTCAGCTTAATACCATAGGGTCAGCATCTGATTAGGGCCTAATTGAGTCTGGGCATTCCCAAGACATAGTAAGCTAGGGGTAAGCTATGGGTCCGTAGCCAGTATTGTTGTTAAGTTGAGCTAGGTTATGTTTGTATTTATCCTACTAGTTATTGTTTTACTGATCTTGGTAACCGTAGCTCAAGGGAAAAAACCAGCTAAGAGATTTCAATCGGTTGCTGTAGAAGGGACTCTGACACATCAGGATAAAGAGCGTAAATACTACTACTATGTGCCTCCATCAGTTTCGAAAGAACAGCAAGTGCCTTTAGTCTTTATTCTGCATGGTGGTAAGCAGAAAAACATTGATAGGCTGGCTGGAAAACGTAACGAGTTTCATGACCTAGCTGATAATGATCAAACAATCATTGTGTATCCAGAAGCCATTGATGCCCACTGGAATGACGGCATTAATAACCCTAAATTTGACAGCACCATTGATGATGTTGGGTTTGTCCGAGCCGTTATTTCTGAGATCCGCCAATCTTACACCATAGATCCTAAGCGCATTTACGCCACCGGGGTCTCCAATGGAGGCTTTTTTGCGTTTAGATTAGGCTGTGAAGCTGCCGATCTTTTTGCTGCCATCGGCCCGGTTGCAGCCACGATGATTCCAGACATTATTAATCAGGATCATGATGAACCGGTTTCAGTGATTAACTTTTTAGGAACAGCTGACAAATTTGTCCCCTATGAAGGGGGTAGTGGAACCAAAGATGACATTACCGTAACCCTATTGTCAGCTGCAGACACCTTGAAATACTGGCGAGAACGCAACCGATGCAATCCTGAAGCCATAGCGCGGGAGCGATTCGCAGATGATGCCAATGAGGAAGAAATTCCAGTTGAGCATGTGGCTTATACCAGCTGTGCCCGAGGGACTAGTGTTGAACAATACGCTCTGATCGGTGGGGGTCATGTTTGGCCAGGATCTAAGATTAATCTGCCTCAATGGTTAGTGGGCAAAAATACGACTCTAGTAGATGCTTCAACGACCATCTGGGAGTTTTTTAAACAGCATCCCAAACCACTTTAAGATTTTTGCCAAAGCTACTGGGATTCAACTCTTGCAGGGTCTTGTGATTAAATAAAGGGCATATGAGTTTTGGTCTGGAGAGACACAATGACATCTCAAGCATCTAGGTTTACCCTGCGTAATGGTGTGGAGGTTTATGGCCCATCCAATACCTCCTTTAGAGCCCTCCAAAGCCTCTACAATGAGATGTCAATCTACTTCAAACATGGGATCGAGATCCATCCCGATGATGTCATTTTTGATGTTGGTGCTAATGTCGGTACTTTTGCTGTCTACGTTAATAAAATCTTAAACAAAGCAGTCGATCTTCACTCTTTTGAACCGATTCCAGATGTCTTCGAGGTATTAAAGCTTAACTCCACCCACTTTTGCTCAGAACGGACCATACCCCACGCTTTTGGGTTGGCTGAAGAAACCAAGACGGTAACGTTTTTCTATTTTCCTGATATTTCTATCTGGTCAAGTATGTACCCCCGGTACGATGAAATGATGGAAAGTAAATTGATGAAAGCTTGGTTTAGTCGATTGGCGGCTCCCACTAAAGAGATCTTACTCAAGAATTTACAGACCCCTGTTGAACTATCATGCCAAGTCAAGCGACTCTCAGAGGTTATGCATGATCATGATCTTCAACGTATTGATTTACTGAAGCTGGATGTTGAGAAAAGTGAATTAGGGGTTCTTCTGGGTATCGATGACCAGGATTGGCCCAAAATCAAGCAGATTGTCGGCGAGGTCCATGACTTTGAGGATAATCTGCCACGAATGAAGGCGCTTCTAGAGACCCATGGATTTAGTAATATTTTGTTTCACCAAGATCGAGCTGTTAAAGGGACAGATGTTCTATTCTTATATGCCTCGCGCTGAGATGGTCTGATCAGGTAGTCTAGGTGACCTAGTTATTATGCATACTATTATTCTGGCAGCCATTGGTACTTTGGGTGATATCGAACCCAGTATCTCAATTGCACATGCTCTCAAAAGCTTGGGGCTACGCTCTATCTTGTTAGTCAATGATCAGTGGGTAGATCACATCGAAAAATTTGGCCTTGAAGTGTATTCTATTGGTGATACTAGGGTTGCCTCTTCAATTACAGAGGAAGCATTTGAAGCAGGCTATGATGGTAGTGATTGGAGTGATCATATCAAAACAGCCAGCCATGGTTGGTACACTTGGGGCGTGCCTTGTACCGAGAAAATGTACACCCTGTCCTTAAAATTCATTGAAGAAACTCAACCTATTGCTGTCATTGCTCATTTTTTGGCTGTAGGAGCCGCCTGGGCCGCTATCAAGTCAGCTATCCCTTATTCAGTAACGTTTCCACAGCCAGGTGCTCTGTTTTTAGCTCAGTCAAAAACCTATAAAAAAGGCAAATTATTGCTTGCTATACTACGTCAATGCAACGTCCTTTTAAAGAAAATTTGTCGTTCACTTGAGATCAAATGGACATCCTCGATATGGGAAGATACTATCCAGCAAGCTGACAATCATCTAGGATTATGGTCTCCAGTACTGAGTCTGCCAGCATCTGAGCGATTTCCCAAGTTAACTGTTTGTGGTTTTCCTAAGCTATTGTCTGATCCCTGTCCTGAAGAGATTCTCACCTTTTTAACCCAAGGGACCCCTCCTATTGCCTTTGGTTTAGGCACTAATGCCGTCAGTGTAGCAGGAGGCTTTTTTGAAGATGCTATTCAGGTTTGTGCAGAACTCAATTGTCGAGGACTCTTTTTTTGTGGGCGTCATGTCCCTCCTCACTTACCTAACCAGATCCTGGGTGTTCAGTTTGCTCCTTATAGTATTGTTTTTCCAAGGTGTGCCGCCGTTGTCCATCATGGCGGGATCAATACCTGTGCAACAGCTCTACGGTCGAAGCGGCCCATGGTCATTGTGCCTTATCTGGGAGATCAATTTCAAAATGCCACTATGCTTGAAAATCTGGGTGTATCGCTCACCCTCAGACGCACAGATCTAAGTGCTCGTACCTTGAAACACTCACTCCAGCAAGTCTTGACTCAAACCATGCTCCAACGGGCAGAAGAGCTTGGTACCATCATCAACGACGAACAGGATGGAGCTTATGTAGCTGCCGAAAAGATTCTGGAAAACTGTACCCCGATGGATTCTAATGTCTATACTGATCAATCCTGAGTCATACCGCCAAGCCCAGGTTCATTTCTAGATTTAAGATGGCTCTTCTGATCCTACAGTAGGAGCTTCAATAGCGGAATCAGCAAAGAAACGATCTTCAACACGGTAATTATGCACAATTTTCTTTAGAACGGCTTCAAGTGCCATGGGTGGTTTACCAGAATAGACCATGTAAGGTTGTTCAATAGGGCGTTTCTCTATCACCAAAACGCTATCATAATAGTGTAATGAATGAACTGAGCGAGTAAAGTTTGACACGGATAACTCAACAGGTGCAGGAAGTTTCTCAGCTTTGGTTGGGAAATAATCCTTACCACTGTGCCATGCATGGATATAATCAATAAAATTTTTGCTAAATTCAATAAAAGTATCTGGCTTTTTGTAGCCGCCACCATACTCTCTAGGATGATAGGAAGAAAAGGTATCCTCACAGAGGTAAACTCCATGATCACTGATATGATCAAACAGACCTTCAAAAGCAGTGATCTGTTGTGTCATCGAGTGACCGCCATCATCAATCAAGATATCAATTCGAATGGTATCCCTAAGCATTTTGAGAAACCCTTTGTCCTCAATATTACCAATAAAAATGTCTACTTGATCTTCTTTGAATTTTCTACACTTCTCCAGGATGTCAATACCATATATTTTAGCTTTCGGACCAAAATAGTGTTTCCACATTTGCAGAGAACCGCCCTCTAATACGCCAATCTCAACAACATTGACGTCAGTATCCCTAAATCGAGAGAAGTGCCGCTCATAGATCTCAAAGTAATGTCTCCATTTCCAGATTAATCGGCCCTCGTTGTTTATAAAGTATCGCTCTAAGTCATTCATGCTATGGCCCTCGGCTGAAATTGTAAATTAGCCAGAATAGAAAGGTGTTACAAGCTAGTAGGATACTACCATACCCTTTCACCTCATGAGAAAGATTACTCAGTTTAGTTAAGGCAAGAATGGTCAAGCTTTATGGATCATGACACCTTAGCTACTATTATTAGCTGCAAGTATCCCGATCTATTTCTTCTGAACGATATACCTTACCGTATGGCGTATAGCATATGAATATCCGTTTCTCTAAACTTGCGTTCTTGCTTAAAGATAACTTGAGAAAAGCCCTGTGCTTTCAATAAGGCTTCTGTTAATCTCAGATGATCTTCAAAGTCATGAATTTCCGCTACAATTTGTTTGATCTTCGGCCAGTCTTGTTGGTCTATGCCTAATAAAACATCGAACTCGCTTTTTTCTACGTCAATCTTTAACAAGTCGATGGTTGAAATAGTGTATTCATGAATAACATCAGAGAGTTTCTTGATTGGACACCGAAGCTCTATAGGATTTCGTAGTTTTTCTAGTAATTCCTCCCTATCTTTAGTTGGGATTGAGGTTACATAGGATCTAATCTCTTTAATAGCAATCAAATCCTCAAACCTTCCAGGGTAACGACTCGAGAGTACATGCCCAACAGAACTATGATAAAACTTAGCTGATTCAGATTGTTTTCCTAACCCATAATTGTGGACCTTAGTTCTAGCAGAACAAAAAGTTTCTTGATTTAATTTGAGCGCGTCAAATGTTGAAGGAATGGGTTCAAACGCAAAAACATCTACATTCTGATTCAGCACATTATTGATGTAAACAGTGAAAAGACCAATGTTAGCACCTACATCAAAGACAACTTGGTTAGGCTCCAGCTTGATCCCATATCTAAAGTATTGAGGTAGCTCCTGATAAGTCCACTCAGCCAGTTGATAGGTAGGACTGAAGACCTCTGTACCATTCCGGAGTGTGTATCTTGACGGCTTATCGTTGTTGACCATAGTCAGAGGATTCAGGTTACAGCATTGCTAGAAGCATACCAGTATTAGTCCAGTTCCTGTTAGTGTTTCATATCAGGCAAAGGTGTCAAACAATAAGGGTATTCTCTAACGTGTTGCATACAACATGTAAATATCAGTCCCCTTAAAATTTCGTTCTTGTTTAAAGATAACTTGAGAAAACCCTTGTGCTTTTAATAAGGCTTCTGTCAACTTCAGATGATTCTCAAAATCATGAATCTCTGCTACAACTTGCTTGATCTTAGGCCAATCATCGGGATCAATACCTAATAAAACGTCAAACTCACTTTTTTCCACATCAATTTTCAACAGATCGATCGTTGTGACACCATACTCATTGATGACATCTGATAACTTTTTGATCGGACACTGAAGCTCTATGGGATTTTGTAACTTTTCTAGTAACTCTTCTCGATCCCCTGTCGGAATGGTTGTTATGTAGGATCTGAACGCCTTGATCGATATCAGCTCCTCAAATCTTCCAGGATACCGACTTGATAGGACATGGCCAACGGGACTATGATAAAATTTAACTGTTTCAGTCTGTTTTCCCAACCCATAGTTGTGGATCCTAGTTCTGGGAGAACAAAAAGTTTCTTGATTTAATCTGAGTACACTGTACGTAGAAGGTATGGGTTCAAATGCAAAGACATCTACATTCTTACCTAACACGTTGTTAACATAAACTGTAAAGAGGCCAATGTTGGCACCAACATCAAAAATGACATGATCAGATTCAAGCTTAATCCCATATCTGAAGTACTGAGGTTGCTCCTGGTAGGTCCATTCAGCAAGATGATAATCAGGACTGTATACCTCTATACCACCAGGGAGAGTATATCGTGAGGGTTTGTATTCAGTAAACATGACCCAAAAGCCTCAGTACAAAAAATACAAGTATTCATGTGGTAAACATCGGAAATCCGAGGAGCAAACGATCTAACTAGATCATCTAGCTAAATCATTGTTTCATACTGCACATCAAATACTTGACGGTATAAATGGTATCCTGCAAACTGTATCATTGCATCCGAAAAATTACTGATAGCCACAATAGTCCAGGTAAGGCTTGAGCTGACGTTTGATTCGATGTCTCACTCTCTTAACCATGGGTAGGAGCTTGGAAGTACGGGACTCAATAGTGATCGTTTCTAATGGGTCTTTCTGTGGTGTTAGTTCCAAAAAGTCCATGACTGTCTTGAGGGTTGATGCAGGAGACTCACACAAGTCTTCATATCGTATAGAAACGTACTCTGATTCCCCCAGTTTGCCTATATGATCAAGGTAGTAGTCTATCATTAACGAAATTTTACATAGAGTGTTGCTGGCCACTTCATACAGAGGCGTAGAGTGAACATTTTCCAAAAACTTTTTAGAATCAGTCATGGCGTTATGATATTTGCTACTCAGTAAGGCAAAATAAGGGTTAACTTTTGAGAAGGAATCATGCCAAGCTTTCAATTGAGAACTGAGTACAAAAACTGGATCCCTGTGTAGGAAAATAAATTTGGCAGCAGGGAACTTGATTTTTATGTACATGTATTCTGGAAAACAAGGTGGGTTCTTAAGCAGAAGGGGCTTATCCTGGGCTGAAACCAGCTGCACTTTCTTGCAGAGTTCAGTAAAGAGTGAGAGATTTTCAGTACAAACATACCCTTTAGTTTCAGCATTAAGTAGAATAAAACCATATTCTTCTGGTGTTAATGGACTAACAACAAGTTGATCAATTAAGCGATTAGTTAGATCAGCCTCTTCGAATGTTTGAGTCAGTTTTTGGATGGCAGTCTCTTGCCCACCCTCAAAAAAATTAGCCAAGATTCGATCATACTCAATAATATGGTACGCTTGAACGTAATTAAAACAGCCTGTTGCAGCTAGGGCTTTGTATAGAATCGAAGTTCCAGATCGGTGCATCCCCATAATAAAAATAGGTTGAAATGATACATCCTTTAAGTGAGATAAATACTGAATATCTGGTATGCCAATATAAGTATTTACCATGATCAAATCACGCGCTAATCAACAAGCCGATTATATCTTTCACGATGCCCAACTGCAATTGGTCTAACTCAATCAACCTGTACAACCCTCTTACTCCAAGCGATTGATTTCAATATCTAATGATCATTTAAAACTGGATCTTCTAGCTCAAGCTATTGTTAAGTAAGCGGACGGATCTCCTTTGAGCAACATAGTCTGAGCAATAACGTGGACAATACTCCTAACTTTACCATCAAGGCTAAGATCACACAGGCAATGCTAAAATCATATAGGTTTATTTTGCTGCCAGCCCTCATCTGCAAAATTGCGGATTAAAAGATATCAATTTGTCCTTTTTTAGGTTGTTGAGATCAGGATCCAACTTTGAGTCCCTACACCTTATTATCTCATCTATTATTTACTCAGTTAAAGGTTGATCCTGAGTTTGCTAAGGTTCAACTCTTAAAGGCTTTAAATCAAATCGATACTTACCAACACCAAATACCCTGGTCCTGGATAGCTGGACAATTGCAGTCAACATATAGCAACGTTCCTGATCTCAGACTGACTCAAACGCTCTGGAATCTAACATTCCCTAACCCCGTTGGTTTGGCTGCTGGGCTGGATAAAGATGGCTTAGCTGCTGGTATGTGGCATCGCTTGGGGTTTGGCTTTGCTGAATTGGGCACCATAACTGCCCTAGCTCAACCCGGTAATCCTAAACCCCGCTTATTTAGACTCCCCTTAGATCAAGCGGGTCTGAATCGAATGGGCTTTAACAATCAGGGATCTCTAGCGATGGCTCTTCGTCTACAAGAACGCTATACTCATGGCACCATACCGATTCCCATTGGGATCAATCTCGGTAAGTCCAAAGTAACACCTCTAACTGAAGCCGCATTCGACTATGTAACCAGCTTTAAGCAATTAAAAGATTGGGGCAGCTACTTTGTGATTAATGTTAGCTCTCCAAATACTCCTGGGCTCCGTACCCTTCAAAGCACAGACAGCCTCAGCAGTATTCTAGGTGCTCTTCAAGATGAAAATCAGATGGCTAAACCTCTACTCCTCAAGATCGCCCCTGATTTGACTTGGGACAATATTGCTGCCATTTTAGAGTGTGCTAAGACTTATCAGCTGTCCGGCATCATCGCTACCAATACCACGACAAGTCGTGAAAATCTGCGAACAACGCATGTCCCAATGACTGGACGCCCCCTCACTGATGAGGCAGGTGGGATCAGTGGTGTTCCCTTACGGCAACAAGCAACCGAGATCATTCGGTTTATCTACCAACACTCAACACTGCCTATTATTGGAGTCGGAGGCATTTTTTCAGTTGAAGATGCCTGGGAAAAAATCACATCTGGAGCTTCGCTTATTCAACTCTATACAGGTTGGATTTATCAAGGGCCCAGTTTAGCCAAACAGATTTTACAAGGGCTACAAGCAAAGTTAGATCGACACCATCTCAATTCTATCACTGAAGCTAGAGGTCTTTGGTTTAAAAATCCCCAAGATCTGGAAGAACCTGGGGAATAAAAAGATTAATAACCAGCTAAGTGACTACATTAAGCCAACTTGTGAAAGAATACCTTGACCGGTTAGGACTTCAGTAGCTACACCGATAACAAAACCTAGCATAGCTAGACGACCATTCCACTTTTCAGCAAATGAAGTGAAGCCGAACTTAGATTCGTTAGTTTGCATGATTACTCCTAATCTTGAATGTAACAGTATGTAAACCCTTCACTTAAGTTAACGAATCTGTTAAGAGATGTCAAGAAGTCTCAAGGATCGACCAAAATGGATTGACCGAAAGGGATCGACCAAAATGGTTGATTAGCCTCAGCTTTCATGCTGCAAACCCACTCAAAACTGCAGATATAGTCTGAGAATCAGTGCAAAAAATGTTAAGACCCCTTACATTGGATATAGTTGTTATTCGATTATTGCTGGATATGAAACGGAGCGGAGTACTTTTACTAAATCTGGGCGGACCCGAGACTCAGGCAGATGTCCAGCCTTTTCTATACAATTTATTTTCAGATCCTGACTTGATCCGATTACCCATCACTTCGCTCCAGCCAGTTTTTGCTTGGTTGATCTCAAACTCAAGAGCCAAAAAATCGAAGCAAAACTACGAGATGATTGGAGGGGGGTCCCCATTACGTCGCATTACAGCTGATCAGGCTCAATCTCTTCAACAGCAGTTAGTCTCGGAAGGCTTTGATATTCCTGTGTATGTAGGTATGCGCTACTGGCATCCTCTAATCGAATCGGCAGTGCAACACATTAAATCTGATGGTATTACTCACTTGGTCGTGGTACCCCTCTATCCGCAATACTCGATTACAACGACTGGGTCTAGTTTCAAGCGCTTACTGGCTCTTTGGGAGCAAGATTCTGATTTAGCCTCTATTCAACTCAGCCTCGTTAACTCTTGGTATGACCAACCTCTCTATGTCAAAGCGATGGCTCAAGCGATCTGTACACAGCTAGATCAATTTGAGCAACCTGAGCAGGTCCATGTCTTATTCAGTGCTCATGGTATTCCCGAGAGTTATGTTCAGATCTATGGGGATCCCTACCAACAAGAAATGGAAGCCTGTGTCAAATTGATCTGGCAACAAACTCAACGGCCCAATAACCATACGTTGTCTTATCAGAGTCGCGTGGGATCCCTGAAATGGCTAGAACCCTATACCGAAGAGATCATTCCCACACTAGGTGAGTCTGGCTTGAAGCAAATGCTAGTCGTCCCCATCAGCTTTGTTTCAGAGCATATCGAAACCTTACAAGAGATCAATATCGAGTATCGCCATCTGGCCGAAGGCTCAGGCATTACTGACTTTCGCCAGGTCCCTGCACTCAATACTGATCTAACCTTCATTCAAGCCTTAGCTGAGATTATTAAACCCCGACTGGTCACCCCTGAGATGCAATCGAGTCAGCTTTGGGCCGATCCAATCTCATTGGTCAATGGCAACGTTTAGGGTTTCAATCTGATTGGGGGGTTTCCAAGTTAGAGCTCCATCTCGCTCAGTATCATAAAGCTCTCGGCCACTGCTGCTAAACCAGGGCAGTTCTTCTTGCCATCCATTGGTGGTAATGCCCCCGGCCACCTGATGTTGCTGGAGTAAGTCTACTGATAAAGCCCCACCATCCCACCAAACCCATTCAATGGGGACAGGTACTGATCCCACAAGTGTAGACTGGACTCCTGAACTGGCTGTCCCGATCAGTAACCAATTCGCTGTAGGTTGAGCATTTACTTCTAATCCCAACACTAAGGGGGTGGAGTGAAGCGCTTGGAGGTCAATCAAATCACTTGTAGTAAGGCGTCCACCGGGTTGCAATTGCCGATACTCAACGTTACGGGAATTTAGCTTATCAACCACATCCCGGTAAGCTCCAGATACTTCAACGGTAGTGCCCGACCAAAATGTATCGACTGAAACCTCATCGAGCAACATTAACCAGCCTGCATTGAGGCCACCTTCCGGTGCAGTAGCTACAGCATGATCAATATGGCCAATGCCTTGATTTCGCAAAAAGGGCAATAATGTATACTGAACCGTGTTGCTTGATCCACTGTTAATGACAATCACTTCTCGCCGGGTTTGGATCACCATGACTGGGGCTTGTCGGGTGGCCAGAGCTGTAATTTGAACTGATGGCCCTGGAATAAAGTTGGGCAGCCACACAATCATGATCATAATTGCAGCCGTGCCAACTAAACGGACCCGCTCTCGCCAATACGGCCAGAAGGCGATGCTACCTAAGACGCCGTACAAAATAGCACACTGAACCCAGGATACTTGACCCACGTAATAGGTGGCTCGGGGCCAACTGCCGATCCAGCTCACAATATTGATTAAGGGAGTGATAATGAACTGCAATGGGGCCGCAACTAACGTGGCGGTAGCTGGACTCACTAGTGCAATCCCGCAGACTCCAAACCCAATCACAGCCAAGACGATAATAAACATCAGGGTAGCGAGGTTGGCCACCAAAGAATAGTTAGGGATCTGACCAAAGAAAAGCATTTGTAACGGTAACGTCCATAACTGGGCCGAGAGAGTAACCGCTACCGGGACAGCCAGCCCTAAAGGCAGCCAATCTAACCGTTTGGTAAAAGGTTCAACACTAACTAATAGCCCTAAAGTTGCAGCAAAACTTAACAAAAACCCAATATCTGAGATCCAAGTGGGCTTCCAGATCAGCAACAGGATAGCTGCGACCAGGAGCACACCCAAAGGTTGAAGCTTAGCTTTCTTTTTCAAATCAGGTTCAGTCAACATCAGAGTAGCGGCCACACCCATGAGTGAGGCTCTCAGCACAGATGGACTAAAGCCTGTCAGTAGAATGTAGATGCCTAAAGTCGAAAAGACAACAATCTGTTGCTGTCGAGGGGATGCTGAGTTGACTAAAGCGATCACCACTGCAATTAAAAGAGAGACGTGAAAACCCGAAGCTGCCAGGACATGAGATAGGCCCACCCGGCGAAAAGTATCTCTGAGATCGTAGTCCAGCTCGGCGGCTCTAGATCCCAGCACCATGGATGACAGGAGTTCACCCTGAGTAGGTCCCAAGCTATCGACTAAAGCTCCTCGGATTCGTCGTCTCAAAGCCCAACCACCCCAATCACGCCCAGGATCAACTACTTCAATCTCATAAGCACTAATCCCGGCAAAAGCACCTTGCTGAGCTAAGTATTTCTGAAAATCAAATCCTCCTGGATTAGAAGCTGGGCTGGGCAGGTATAGCGAACCTCTGATTTGAATCACTTGGCTGGGATGAATATCTAAATTTTCAATAACATCAGGATTCAAGGTGGTGTAGATCTTACCAGTTGCAGGTTCAGGTTGCCCCTCTTCGGGTATGTATTGAGTAGTCTCAAGCCAAAAGCGCTCCCGCCCACTCCGAGTTTGTTGGGGATCGGTAAGGACTTGACCCACAACAACAGCCTGACGTGACGGTGCAAATCGGCTCACATCCAATGCATCTGGCGTCGGGGCCCGCAGCCCTAAGTAGAACCAGGCTAGTAAGGAAACCACCCCGGCAACTAAAACGGTTCGAGCTAATCGGGGCCGCTGTCGGAATGCTATAGCCCCAGCTAAGCCAGCTATCATAGGTACAGCCCAGCCCCAAGACGGCCCTATTTGAGGCAGTAAGCGTGAGAGTAAACCTAGGATCCAACCTAATCCAATTAAATATGTGCTTTCCATAACATTATGTGATCTATGAAGTTAGTCTCTTCGCCTCTATTGTTACCGGAGGATTGGCCAAAGGGGAAGCCCTAGCACCCTTGGTAATTGAATGAATCTATTAGTATTTGTGACAACTGTTAATTTAGCGAGGTCAAAAAAACTTGAAATAAAGAGTAGACTGCCAAAGACAACTTTGAATCACTGAAAGTTTAAACATAGAATCCTCCTTTCCATAACAAAATCAGTAATGAGACAGGTAAATTTGAAGATCTGTGAGGTAATCACCATTGACGTAGGTCTTGTTCCCAATCCTGAGAAGTAAAATTTTGTAACTCTTGATACAGACATACCTGCAGAAAAGATATCCTAAATTGGGCTTTGTGATTTTGCTCACTGAGGCTCCGTGAGATAAGTCAGCACTTTCTCAAGCTCGGACCAATATCATGTTCTAAGAATTCAAGTAAATACTATGACTATGCTGTCTTGTTTCCGAGGTGTTTTCTACCAACCAACCTCTCAACATTCTTCTCCTAGCACAACATCCTCCGATCGGGGACAACGCTTTATGCTTCATGATTCAGGGCAGCCTATAGGCATACAAGATACAGAGCTGCTTTACCGTGGTATTCATTACCCGACATCTAAACTAGTCCTCTCAACTTCTGACAGAGTGATGAATGTACCTGATGGCATCAGTTCATCGGGATCTGGGAAAGAAAATACTATTGCAATTCTCCATAAGCTAGAACCAGAGATCCTACAGCTTGGGGATCACGGTGAATCCATCTCAACCCTCCAACATGCACTAGTATCCTTGAAGTATTATGCTGGAAATGTAAATGGTCACTTTGATTCAGAGACTGAATCTGCTTTAAAGAGTTTTCAAGAGGAATATGGTTTAGATCCAGATGGAGTATTCGGCCCTCAAACCTGGTATGCAATGGTTTTCTGGACTCAAGAGGAAGAACTGGCTGGCTTATTCGCACCGCTAACTTGTCTCTTAAAAAGAATTATGTTGCATTGAAACTGTACTCTCGACTTTGATGTGCCCAAAGCTAAGAATTATGTGATCGTTTTCAGGCTAATCGTGTTAGCCGTTTTTTAGCTAAAATCATGCTCTATGATTACCCTGGGATCACTGCTAATCAAAGCAATTATCAAATTTCAACGCTAAGTCGCAACAGGTAACGAGATAGCAACAGCAGAACTAGAAAAGATTGATCTCAATTCCAACAGTGTGGATGAAATTATTTTTTGAATATCTGTAGCTCCTTAAACCCAGTCATAGGATCCAT
>CAYSWV010000004.1:0-13992 GCA_964434865.1 uncultured bacterium | reverse complement strand
GATGAAATTATTTTTTGAATATCTGTAGCTCCTTAAACCCAGTCATAGGATCCATCTCTCTTTTGAATAGGATATCTTCTAATACCCCAAGCACAAGCTCACCTGTTGTGTAAATAAATGATCCCTCAGCAAGGTGTCCACCAAGCACTCTTCCACCACTATCTGAGATAGAAATATGCAAATGTGCTCCTTCTTTAGAAACAGTGCCTTCCAAGGAGACAATTTCAAACTTATCATCCAGCACTGTCAGATCTGATTGGTTTGCAAAACGAAGTACAACTCTCTTTAGGCTACCAACGCAGCTGACAATACAAGCAGCCTCGATTCCAGACTCAAGGCAATGAGATATCAAGACTGATTTCAGATCAGCTCCTGGCATAAGGCGCATAGCCACCACCTTCATTACACTTTTCTCGACCATGAGGATTCACAACCTGCACATCACTACGAACAAGACACAAAAGCGACTCCTAATCATAAGCTAAGAGCTAGCTAGAACCTTATTTTGAGCTTGAGTTATCTTCTACCCAAACTATTGAGTCCATTATTCGAACAAAGTCATCTGCTCGTTTGGGGTGTCCTCTGCTTGGATCTTGGAGAGATCTTGGCCCTGAGACCGTAATCCTAGTCCAATCCGACTGTGTTTTTCAACCTGAGCCATTACCTGCCGTGCTCGTTGGATCACCGGATCAGGTAGACCTGCCATTCGACCGACCTCGATGCCGTATGACTTATCAGCCCCTCCTGCTTGGACTTGATGCAGAAAGACAATTTCATGGTCTAATTCCTTCACCACCACTTGAAAATTAGCGACATTAGATAAGGTTACGGCCAGTTGATTCATTTCATGATAGTGAGTAGCAAAGATCGTTCGAGACTGAAGGGTTGTGGCTAGATATTCAGCTACGGCCCACGCGATCGAGAGACCATCAAACGTGGCTGTACCTCGACCGATCTCATCCAGTAACACCAATGATCGATCGCTAGCATGGTTGAGGATATTCGCGGTTTCATTCATTTCAACCATAAAGGTAGACTGACCCGTGGCAATGTCATCTACAGCACCCACACGAGTAAAAATTCGATCACAAATGCCTAGCTCAGCAAACTCAGCCGGAACATAGGATCCGATTTGAGCCATAATTTGAATTAAACCAATTTGACGTAAATAGATAGATTTGCCACTGGCGTTAGGACCTGTCAGCACAATCAGATCAGCCGACTGGGGTGTACCTAATAAAACTGAATTAGGGACAAATAATCCAGGGGGTAAGGTTTGTTCAACCACAGGATGACGGCCTTTGTCAATATTGAGGGTGCGATTAGTGGTGATCTCTGGACAACAATAGTGATGATAAACGGCAACTTCGGCCAGGCCAGCCAACGCATCAACAGTCGCAATACCTTGGGCCACTGATCGAACTAGCTCAGCATCATGGCCTGCTTTTTGTCGGAGTTCTAGAAATAGTTCAAACTCACGTTGATTAATGTCAACCTGGGCATTGAGGACTCGGGCTTCTCGTTCTTTTAACTCCGGTGTAATGTAGCGCTCCTCATTGGTGAGGGTTTGTTTGCGGATGTAGTTATCTGGCGCTTGTTTTGTTTTGGCCCGACTGATACTGATGTAGTAGCCAAAGGCTTTGGTAAATCCCACCTTTAAGGTTTGAATACCGGTCCGATCCCGTTCACTTTTTTCTAAATTAGCAATCCATTGGCGATCGTCATCAGCTTGGGAGCGGAGTTGATCTAAAGTTGGGTCTACACCAGCTCGGATTAAGCCGCCCTCGGTCAAGATTAAGGGTGGAGAGGGGACTAAGGTTTGTTGAAGGAGCTGACTGAGCTGATCTAGGGCTGGATCAACGGATTGTAGCTGGCAGAGCAGAGGCGTTTCAGCTGGTTCCAGTAGTCTAGCCAGATCATGGAGTTTATCTAAGGATTGACCCAAACCGACTAGATCACGAGCACTAGCTGTGCCTGACCCCACTCGCCCTGATAAGCGTTCTAAGTCGTAGATACTGCCTAGTAGGGATAAGAGTTGAGTCCGGAGATGACCGTTTTCCACCAGTTCAGTAATGGTGATCTGTCGTTGCTGAATCCGATGCGGCTGGAGTAACGGTTGTAAAATCCAACGACGTAAGGCCCGACTTCCCATAGCGGTGCGGGTTCGATCTAAAGCCCAAAGCAGAGATCCATTGAAGCTGCCCTCACGAACGGTTTGAGTCAGCTCAAGGTTGCGGCGAGTTTGGGGATCAATCATCAAATAATCGGTAATCTGGTAAGTACGAGGCGGTTGTAGATGCAAATCAATCCCTTTTTGGGTTTCTCGTAAATACTCCAGTAAGCCCCCCGCCGCCCGCACAGCTAAAGGCATCCCCTCACAGCCCAGCCCCTCTAGAGACCGGAGCCGAAATATCTGTAAGATCTCAGCTTTGGCTTCTGACAACAAAAAGGGACGTTGGGATCTTAAGGTGTAGCAAAACTGGGTGGGTAATCCTGGAGGCAGGCGATCCGAGTGCTGTCCGGGTCGGAGTAGGCCTAGTCCAGCTAATTCATCCACAGGCAACAAAATTTCAGAAGGTTGGAGTCTAATCAGATCTTGAACTAGCGTATCGGGTTGGTGACGCTGAGAGAGAGCTTCGCGGTGTTGAGTGACCCAAAATTCACCTGTTGAAATGTCTGTGTAAGCTAA
This sequence comes from uncultured bacterium, assembly GCA_964434865.1. Lineage (GTDB taxonomy): Bacteria > Cyanobacteriota > Cyanobacteriia > Thermostichales > Thermostichaceae > CAYSWV01. The sequence continues at coordinate 11,303 of CAYSWV010000004.1, read as the reverse complement.
GCCCCATTCAATGGTTGTTGCTTGGGTCCCGGCCACTGCTTTTGAAGATGCGGGTAGCGTACTCATCTTATCTAGCAACACAACAGCCGCTAAATAGTTATTCTGGCGAGAGTGTAGCAAGCCTTCTTCTAGGACGGTACCGGGTGTGATCACTCGGGTCACTTCGCGGCGGACTAAACGACCTGAACCTGGCTCAGCCGGTTCCATTTGCTCACAAACAGCAATAGCATAGCCTCGACTCACCAGCTGGGCGGCATAGCGCTCTAGAGCATGATGGGGGACCCCAGCCATGGGAATCCGACCTAACGATCCAGCTTCTCGACCCGTAAGCACCAATTCCAGTTCTCGAGCCACAGTTTGGGCATCTTGGAAAAACATTTCATAGAAATCCCCCAACCGATACATCAAAATGGCCTGAGGATACTGCCGTTTGAGTTCGACATAATGCCTCATCATGGGGGTCAGTTGGTTGACCTCGATCGTAAAGACATCCCATCCTGTTGAGGTTGACTTGGGATCACAGGGATCGCTGGACATAGCAGTCAAATCTGGCATGACATGAGCTTCATGATTCTAAGCCAGGACCTCACCAAGATCTATGCTTGACCGGATCAGGTGATCAGGGTTCAGAAATGTTACACGATGCCACAACCTGGAACGAGAGGGTATCTGGGGCAGTACAATCATCACGAGTTGCCATTAATCAGTGAGGAGTTCACCATGTCGCCACGTCAGCTCATGCGCGGGACTGTAGCAGCGATGTTGATCATTGTATTGATGTTTGGTGGGGTGGTGACGTGGTTACTAACCCAAAGTCCTCTGACCCTACTGCGGCAACACACTTCAGTCCCCGCAGCGATTCGGCTGATCCCTCAGTCAGCCACAGCGGTTGTGATGCTCAAAGCTCCTTTCAGACAGGTTCAATCGTTGGTCCAAGCCTTAACGCCACCTGAGCAACGACGGGCCAATCGGCGCGCCTGGCAACAACTGTTCTCAGCTCAGGGTCCTGGTCCTATTGGCGATCTCTTCACCCTGGGTAATCTCGACTTTAGTCATGAAGTTCAGCCTTGGCTAGGTGATGAAATCCTACTAGCTCTGTCTCAGCCTGATCCCAATGACTCGACCGATAACTCTCAGCTCAACTTTTTAGTGGCCCTCTCAACTGAAGATGTGGATCAATCTAACGCCACCCTCAATCTCATTTGGCAACACCAAGATCTCAATCAGCAACCCCTAGAGATTGAAACCTATAAAGGGATTCAAATTGTTTCGACTCAATCTGAAGCCAGACCTACTCGATTAGTTGCGGCAGCCTTTGGAGATCATTATGTGCTGATGGCTAACCAGGCGGCCGTCATTCGAGATGCTATTGATACCTGGCAACTACCTCAATTTTCACTAATGAATACCCCAGGCTATCAATCTATCCTGCAAGCCTTACCGGAGGCTCAACTAGGCTGGGCTTATCTGGATCTCGAATCGTACCAGCCGATCTTGCAATCGTTAGGTTTAACTTTTAATTTAAATGTTCAAGGACTAACTCTTGATACAGTAGCTAAGTGGGAAGCCCCAACAGAAGCACCACCTAATCCGGTTAAATCAACCGCTAAAGCCAAAAAGAAAAAGCCACTCTTCCAGTCACTTCCTACAACTACCTTGGCTGCTGTCACAGGTCCTCAGATTTTACCCGATTGGCAGCGGTTAAAGCAGCTTCACTCGGTGCTTGGACTCAATCCCAGTCAGTGGATCTCAGATCTAGAAGCTGGCTCTGGCCTCAATTGGGAGCCAGATCTTTTGGGTTGGATGAACCGCTACGGCTTTGCTGTTCTAGCCTCTGATACTCCGTCATCTTTCGATTGGATTTTAGTGGCCGAAGCTGATCCAGAGAGTTTGGCGGCTCAATCAGCTTTAGATCAAAAGGTAGCCACTTTGGGATTAGAGTCTATCCCGGTGACATTAAGTAACGAAAGCTGGGGTGAGGCTATAGCTTGGGTGAAGGAGGCAACCCTGGCGGTTCCGTTGGAGTCGGCTGAACTACCCCAAATGTCTGAACTACAAGGCATCTATGCCCAACCTGCCCCTCAACCCATTCCTGCTCAGTTAGAAGGGTTTAAAGACGAAGCCGATCCCCTTGAAACTGAATCTGGCACCCCTGATCTTGAGCGTGATGACCCGGATAGCTTGCTTCAGGAGCTTGACGTTCTGGAGCCGCTGCCTGTAGAAGGGATAGCCTACCATTTGTACCACGAGGGTCGCTTCTATCTAACCTCATCTCTGGCTGCTTTGGAGCATGTGCTGGGTAATCGGACTTTAAAATCCTCTTCAAACTGGCAAAACCTTAACCTTAAAAGATCGTCAGCCCAGCAAGCTTATCTGTTTCTAGATCTGGAGCAAATCTTTGCAACCGTTCCCGCCGAGGGGTTAGACTCTAATGCCTGGTCCCATACCCTTCAAGTGCTTAGAGCTTATGGTGTTAACTTACCTCAAACTGTAGTGGTGTCCGCCGCACCCACCTTATTAAACTCGACCCCTGGATCGATCCAACTGATGTATTAAAGTCTTCCATCTGATCGCTAATACTATTAACATCCAAGATGGGATCTTAGTAACTTTGACAACTCTGGGCTTACTTGAAACCTCTACTGATGAACTGATTTTAGGCACTTTTTTTAGCTAATTCTGGTTATTGCAAATTGTCAAATTTGTCAAAATTGGATGGCTTCAGCTAGAGGATTTGAATGACTTGATCTATACTCCCCGTGTAGTTACTTTTCAAGCCCTTATGAGCCAGGTGAGTGAGACGTTGAAACGACAGTGGTGCAGGGTTTTAGTAGGAAGTCTAGTCGCTCTGGTGTCCTGTGGAAGAGAGATCAGCTTTCAATCATTGGGACCCCATCAGTCTCAGCCTATACCAGCCAGCTCCACTCGACTACCAGCGGGTTTAGTTGAAGTTAATGTGTCGCATGAGTCACCTTTAGCTGATCAAATTAGTTTATGGGGACTAGAGTGGGTGGCGGTGCCTGAGGATGGCCAGTTAAATGATCGCAACTATGTAGTTCCGTTAGCAGATGCTTTTGCAGACATTGATATTAAAACTGATCCCGTCCTAGCCGAGTACCCGGGGGCCACACTTGTGGTAACCGAGAAAACCTCCGAGCTTCAATTGATTTATCTAGATGACTTTCCCGTTGTTACCTTTGATGATGTGGTGTTAGCCTCAGCACTGTCAACATTACCTGACGATCTACGCACCCCCCACACCCTTGCAAATGTTGCCAATATCCTCTACCCCAGCCGGTCACAACCCTACCGACCAGCCGATTTAGATCCTTTCCCTAATGCCATCAATACCAACTACGTCACGATTAGGGGGGTCACCGATCCTGATATTTATGATGTAGCTGCCCTTTATATTGCTTTTTTACTGCCGGATAGTCTGCGGACTCGGGATTTACTAGCTTTGGGGATTAACTTAGTGTTAGGCAGTTCTATTACTGCAGCTGACATTGCCGTGATTCCAGGTGAACAGATACCCGCTCCGGCTTCAGAAATTAGAGTCGTCTTAGAAGGCCTTGAAATTGTGGATGGCCAGAGAGTGGATCTAGGCTCGATCTTGGTTGGGCAACCTTTTACTCGCCGGTTAACGATTGAAAATACAGGAATTCGTAATCTAGTTTTGCGCAATTTGCGGCTTCCCAATAGTTTCACATTAACGCCCTCGATTCCTCTTTTGCAAGGTATTTCGATAGCACCCGGCACCAGCGAGATCTTTGATCTAACGGTCACGGCACCCCAGCTAGGCCCCATTACCGGTGAGATCAGGTTCAACACCAATGACACTAACGAAAATCCCTTTAATCTCAGAGTCACTGCTAATGCTGTAAGTGTTCCTCAGCTTTCAGTTCCCGATGTGATAGTGGGCGAATTGACATCGAATGATCCGCTAGAACCCTTGGCTTTTCCACTCACGGTCTTCAGTGATACTTATGCCTTAGTGGATACCCAGCCTGGTGAGTTTATTCAAGTGAACTTAGTTTCCAATGCTTATACGCCAGTGCTGTTGTTGATAGATCGATCTTCCGGTGATCCCATCACCCTGATCCAAGGGGTTCCAGAAGCTCAACTGATCTTCCAGGTAGAAGCTGGTGTGGATTACATTATTCGAGCCGCCTCACAACTAGAGCAACAAACAGGTGACTATAGGCTCTCAACTCAACGCACTTCACCCCTTACCTTCAATTTCCGTCAAGATGGGTTTGAAGACGATGCTTTTGTAGAAGGGAGCTTTACAGCAGTAGACCTTGATTCTGACGGCCAGTTAGTGTCTTTTTTCGGCGAAATTCTAGCATTTGAAGCAACCTTCTCTGGTAATAGTTTGGTGCCTGCCACAGCATTGAATATCAATGATCTACTGGGTTTAGTCTATGACTTAGATGGGGGTAATTTGGGAGACGGGATTAATGGAGAGGTGGAAGGGATCGGGGCTGGCTTGTATACCGCAGGTCCTGGACTGTTAGCGTTATGTGACGGTGTTAATGTTTGCGGTACGGTAGGCCCTTCAAGTTCGACCCAGATTGTAGTAGTTACGCCACATACAGTCCCCCGTTCCCTAGCCCGATCTCTGAGTCATCACTCCCTATCATCCTATCCCTTTGATTGGAATTCCCTTTCTCAGCCGCTGTTGTCTTGGCCTTAGGGGATCTACTATTTACCGGAGTTAAGGCACATCACCAATCTTAATGGCATAGATCCGCAATCTACAGTAGTCAGCAATCCAATGAGAACCAGTGAAAGCCCTGTCTCTAATCTTTGAGGCACATCTATCCAAGAAGTTATCTATGTTTGAATCCGGTATGGATTTCAACCAAGACGTCCCAAACATCCGCACCCAATCATGAAAACCTCTCTCTCCCGATTCAAGTGGAGTGGGTCGTTGATAAAGTTCTGCCAAAGAAACCTGGAACCCATACTGCTCCATAAGCAATGTATATTCACCAATACTTGGGAAAAACCAAGGTGATAAGCTTTCAACAGCGTAACCGAGTTCGAGCATAGTTTCATCAAGAGATGTTATAAAGGTACTCACATTTCCTTTTCCACCAAATTCAGCAATGAATCTTGCATTCCTATTGAGGCAGGCATGGCTACATTGCAGCACCCGATCCGCTCTTTTCATCCAATGCAACGAAGCATTTGAAAAGACTGCATCAAACCTGGTATCAAATTGAAAATCTTCTCCATTTCCAACTCTGAAGTCTAAATGAGGGTAATGAGTCTTGGCCTTATCGATCATAGTGGATGAACTATCGAGGCCAACAACAGCAGCCCCTGACTCACCTATCTTTGCGGTCAGTTGTCCTGTCCCACATCCTAGATCGAGGATTCTCTCCCCCCGTTGTGGAGACAGCATATCGATCAAGTTTTTCCCATATTCCCAAACAAAGTTATGTTTATTCTCATACAGTGAAGTATCCCAATCAGCAGTCGTCACTTGAACTTGATCCCCAACAGTAAGGAATAGCTCTCTCAATCTTTGTGAGCAAGTCACCAGGCCGAGACAGTCCGATTTTAACTCTATTCTATTGGCTAATTCGCTCAAGAGCTGGCCAAGCTAACCCAGTCAGCACTACTTATCTTGACATGTGAGAACAGACAGGGCAGTTTGATAGTCCTAATAGCCTGTTAAAGCACCTGTCTTGGCATAAGTAAATATACTGGATGGTTTGTAGGTTTTTATCCGTATAGTCTAATTTGACATAAAAACTTGGTGAAAATAAGTTGTTACATTGATCTCACCTACACAAAAACAAGTCAATTGTAATAATTATCAGGTGGCTTAAAAGAACTAGTTTGTGGAATTCACAAGAAGAATCAGTCATTAAGCTCGGATCGATCTCAAATATCATGTGATGTTTTGCAACTACTGAGATAGCAAATTAACAGTGATCCCGAGCAATGTATTAACCATCACTTGTGAAAGACCTCAGGAATGTTACATTATTTTACGTTGATCCTATTTCACAGCCCACGGAGCACTATGTCTGACTATTGTTGGTACCTTTTAACAGTAACGTGCATCAATCCTGATACCGGGTTTCAGCAGGAAGAAGGGACAGGACACTTGCTGCTGGAGGAAGCACAACGATTAGCCAGAATCTACAAGGGGTCTTCTCTACCCTGTTCGATCTGGCAGGTCAACGCTGAAGGAGAGCGGATAAAACAACTTTAGTTCAAATCCTTTGTATTACAAGTTACATTATCAGTGACTCCAGTTTTAATAAGTCTATTGCAATATTGCGTTTTGTTAGGTTACACCAGTCTAATCCTGTTTACTAAGGGGGTCTAGTCTGATCTCTCCTCCCAAGGTATTAATTAATACAAAAGTGGCAATAGAACGAAATCCTATCTTCATGGACCAACTCAGAGCAATCTATTTGCTCAAACACCCCTAAATCTCCCCCACCATTTGAGCTGGATCAATTAATTGTTCAAATTCAGACTCTGTTAAAAAGCCAAGTTCTACACAAGCTTGTTTTAAGGTTTTGCACTCAGTAAAAGCTTTTTTGGCAATCTGAGCTGCTCGATCATAGCCAATATGAGGATTGAGCGCTGTCACTACCATAAGAGAATTTGCCAAATTGGTCTCAATTTGATCAACATTAGCTTGTAGACCCACCACCAGATGATCGGTAAAGGATGAACATGTATCCGCAAGTAAACGAATAGAATGCAATAAGTTATAGATCATCATAGGTTTAAAAACATTGAGTTCAAAGTTACCTTGACTTCCCGCTAGGCTAATAGCTGTATCATTACCGATGACCTGAATACACACCATTGTCATGGCTTCACATTGAGTAGGATTAACTTTCCCAGGCATAATAGACGATCCTGGTTCGTTGGCAGGCAAGGTTAGCTCACTTAATCCACAACGAGGCCCCGATCCCATCCAGCGGATATCATTGGCTATTTTCATTAAAGAACAAGCCAGGGTTTTTAAAGCACCACTGGTCATCACAATAGCGTCATGAGCGGCTAAAGCTGCAAATTTATTCGAGGCTGAAATAAAGGGTAACCCTGTGAATGAAGCAATTTTAGCAGCAACGCGATCGGCAAATCCAACCGGGGCATTAAGCCCAGTTCCAACAGCAGTGCCCCCCAAGGCCAGCTCGTAGAGATCGGGAAGTGTTGCGTGAATACGGTTGAGATCTTTATCTAACTGGGCTACATAGCCTGAAAACTCTTGGCCCAATGTTAACGGCACCGCATCCATTAAATGAGTTCGGCCAATTTTAACAATGGTTCTAAACTTTTCTTGCTTGATAGCTAGAGCCTCTCTTAACTTTTGGACGGCAGGCAAGAGTTGTTGAGTGATCGCTTCAACAGCCGCAATATGCATAGCCGTTGGAAACGTATCATTAGAAGATTGACCTTGATTAACATGATCATGGGGATGTATCGGGGTCTTACTGCCTAGGATACCCCCTGCTAGTTCAATAGCTCGATTGGCAATCACCTCATTAACATTCATGTTGGTTTGGGTACCACTACCGGTTTGCCAGACTTTCAATGGGAAATGAGTGAGGAGTTGCCCGGTGATTATTTCATCAGCAGCTTCTGAAATCCATTGCGTTCGATCGGAGTCTAAGTAGCCTAACTCACAATTCACCCAGGCTGCTGCTTTTTTTAAAATCCCAAAAGCCCGGATCACTTCTACAGGGATCAGGTCATCACCAATGGCAAAGTAAGTGAGCGAGCGTTGTGTCTGGGAGCCCCAATACTTACCTGCAGTAACTGGAATGGATCCCATGCTATCGGTTTCAAAGCGTTGACTTGTCATGGTGACCTCAAAAGGACTGGGATCTCATTAAATGGCGATCGGTTCTCTGAGTCAACCTGTGGGTAAGACCTGATTCTGGGTAAAGTGAGAGCCACTTGGGCCACCTTGTTCTCTGTCTAGTCGTCCTCAAAACCAGATGATCAGTCAGATAGAAGATAAGAGCGAGTCCCGTGTCCCACGATTAGATCAAATTCTAATTGAAAAACCTGGAGAATTTTAATAGCTTTCATATCATCAGTAAGCTGCTCGAGATCCGTTTGCATCTTCCGGTACTGTTCTAGAAGTTTGTCAGCATTGGGGGTCGTCCTCAGATCTTCCATCCTAGTTTGTAGGTCTTGATCAACACTTTCACGGGGGAGCATTTCAATCCCAAAGGTGCGAATAAACGGATGGCTATCACCTCGCCTAATTAGTAAGTGGAAACCAGCTGAGTCGTATTGGGCAAAGTGACTGAGTTCACGGACATAGCACGGAGCTTCCACAATAGCTTGATAGCAAGCAACTTGACCATCTTGAGCATCTCGAAACTGCTTGAGAAAGGCAACAGAGACACCTTGTTGCATAATATATTCGGCAATTGAGGTAAAACTATAGCCTGAAGTATGGAGTTCCTGATCACCTAGTAGCTGTCCCACCAGATTATTTAATTGTGAAATATCTCCCGTTAAGTTAAGAGCTTCACAAACAGCATAGACAACATTACGCCGAGTTTGGGCCGTGTAGGTCCCTAGTGGTATCAGATTATGTAAGGGTCTGTAGACTCTCATCAACACTTGTCGCTTTAATCCAGACAGGCCTGGATCTTGATCAGTATCTTTTGTCACGAGGGCTTTAAGGTTAAAAAAGGGTATCTCAAAGTCTGATGTGGGATCTCGATCAATTTCCAAAGGCGGTATCTGCATATCACTGCCCCATTGTTTGGGCCATCCTTGAACCTCACGACCTGTAGCCATTGCCACTGAATTATCTAGAAACAAATGCACAGGAATGGCTACCAATGATCGGGGAATAAAGAATCCCAAGCCACTAGGTTTACCCGCTAGAGCTAAGATCCAAAGTGTAAACTCGTTATAGCCCTCGCTAAACCCCTTATAGTAACCCTCTGGTGAAAGAAAGAATAGATCATCAAACTTTTGGAAACTCAGCACTAACCGATCAGTAATGGGTCTAAACTCAATCACCCCTCGAGATGGCTCGTTAAACATCTGGTCCAGGTAACGCCGAATTTTTGTGATATTGCCCTGGAGAACAAATGAATGCATCTGAGTGTCATCAAATGCAAATGGAGCTGAATATGTTTGTTTCCCGATCTGTTCAACAAATGGACGACCGACTCTAGGCTTTTCAAAGAGAGATCCCAGCCAATCTTCTTGCCAAATCTGAGATCCCTTTTGTTCAAGCTCTGACATTAGATCAATCAAATGACCTAGCCGTGGCAAAACATCTAGCGATAATTGCTGTTGAGCAACCAAACTGGTTAAGGAATCATACAACATTTTACTAATGCCTAGAGAAATCTTTCCCCAGTCAGGTGCTTGTTTTTGAGCCATGATCGTCTCCTTTTTGTCAATAGCAACCATATATTTTTAAGGAATGCCCTAAATCTTTTAAAGCAGATCAGTAGATTTTAGTTAAACGCTTTTCCAGATCGTTTTAACATCATGAATAGAGAAATCTAAATGTACCCAGAAAGCTGCTGAAATTGGAACGGTTTCTTTTTGAGTGGTATTGTCTGGATCAAAGCCAAAGTCTTTAATCTTAAAGCCAAAATCCTCTAAAATAGGATGACTTTCTAGGCAATAAAGATCCATTTCATACTCACAATTGATCTGGTGAGCTAATAAAAAATCATCAAGTTGACAACTGGCTTCTACGACACTTTGATAACAAGCTTGCTGACCCTGGGCCAAATCACGGAACTGCTTTAGTAATACGAATGGAACCGTATAGTCTCGCAGATATTGTCTGGGTCCAATAGAGTAGCCTAACCCTGAAGGTGTCATCCTCACATAGTCATCATTAATCTTGAGTGGGGTATACAACGATTGGATCAACTGATCAGATGAGAGTAAGTTTTGAACAGATTTGGAGGCTTGTGGGTCGGCTTGTCGAATATGTAATAAAGGCCGTTTACTAGCTTCTTCCAGTGCTTTATACTTTTCTCTACCTAAGCAATTGAGAGACCATTGCTGCAGAATACTGTTTTCTTGGCGAATGAGTTGATCAAGGGGACCTAGTTCAGCGTCACTGACTGCTGTTGAATTCAGTTCACGTTGATCTTGAACCTGCTCCTCCACCACATCAAACCAACCCCATTCCGCTGGAAATCCATAAATTTCTCGACTAGCCACCAGGGCCAACACGTTATCTAAAAACATATAGATAGGACAGGCTACAATCCGTTCTGGCTTAAACTGGCCCTGATAACGTCGACCTGCCTGGGCTAGTATCCAAAAGATGGAGGCATGACCATCATCAATCTCCATGATGCTTTTTGAACGCTTCATTTTGTGAGCTTCAGGAGTCTCGCCAGATAGCTGATCAGATGGATTCAAGGCTTGATCTTGGAATCTTAGGTTGGTGGTGCGACTAAAAAAGCCCTTACTCCGATCAGTTAGCGTATCGGATTGTGTCTCTCCAAGGGTTTGACACGTTAAAATCACTTGATTGGTGAGTGGAATGTACTCCAGATCTCCACCTGAAATGGATGAGTAAGTTTGACAGAGGTTGTTGAGCTTTTCAAGCTTGGCCTCTAAAACAAAAGCATAAAGTTTCACACCATCGAAACTATAAGGCTGTAGCAAAGGGGCGCCACTATTGACGTAGTAGTCAGGTCGAGGCCGCAGTAGTGATGAGACCCGTTGGGACCAATCATAGATCTGGTTTTCAACAGTAGCACCTAGCCGTTCAAGCTCACTGAGATTATCGTCAAGAGCTTGTTCAGTCGCACTTTTGATCCGCCGTTCTCGTTCAATCTGACTTTCTTGAGCACGATAGACTTGTTCAACCAACACTCTAGCTAATCCTAAAGCCGTATAAAACCCAACTTGAACAACAGCTGATATCGGATCTAAATGATCATGATGATTGGAGTTGGTCATGGGTGCCTCACTCGCTCAGAGTCGCAAACACCCCAAGTGTACTCTAAGTTGTGATTTATTCTACTAGCTTTAGTTAGTTATCTGGAGGTTGCCTTAAGGTTAGGGGGTCTTAAAGACTTGTTCTTTGACTTCACCAAATTGCCCCATGACTCCCAGATCTTCAGAGTTGAAAGTGACTGAGACACTACCTGCATTGCCAGCTCGCAGCGTCACCGATTGTTCAGCTGACCAATTACGTTCAGTTCCAGGTTGGAGGGTTCCCTCAAATACGGTTTGACCGTCAGCGACAGCTCGTAGCCAAGAAGCTCGTTCAATGACTTGAATCTTAACTTGGACAGGTTTACCATCACCTGGCGTGGGAG